>CAYWUI010000006.1:0-99954 GCA_964461435.1 uncultured Bacteroidales bacterium
AATTTTTAAGGTTAATAATAAAATATTTGAAATTAATATAAAGTTGTATGTGAAATCTATAATACAAATGTATGTCGGATAGAATGGTTCTATCATACATTTTCTTTTTTTTATATATCGAATATTTCTGTGCCATGTTTGCTAAACGGTTGGGTATATGAAACGTTGAGGAGTGCGGTCGGTGTACCTGTCCACCGACAGAAAAGTTAATGCGTTGCGGCATGATTGCTCAACTATCTGTGCCCCAATGTTTTATATACCGTGTGTGTAGCCAGTGCTATTTATTTATCATTATTTTTTTTGATAAATTTATTGCTTCTTTCTTTATGTTTATTATCACTAAATCATCAAAATATTCATCAATATCTATGTTAAATACTTTATCTCCATTTAATTTTTTTTGATATATTAATTTACCGTTAACTGAAAATAAACTCAATAACAATCCTTTACTGTCTATATTTTTAAAATTTACTTTTATGTTCTCATCTGCAGGATTAGGATAAATATCAAAGTCATTCTGATACTTATAATTGTTAACCTTAAGAGTATTTTGAAAGAAGCATGTATCAAATCCATAAATTGTATCTTTATATATTTGAACATTATTTTCTTCATAACATAAAAGTACAGAAGGGCCGCCGTCTACAAGAATATTTCCTGTATTTTCAAAAAAGCCACTAATTGAACCAATACCCTCAATCCAAACCACATATCCTAAAGATGATTCAGGTGTTGAAAGATAATAATGCTTTCTATACTCATTATTTAATATTGGTAAATTCTTAATTGAATCAACAGTAAAAGATGAATCAAATCTTAGTTTTATTTTATCACCTATTTTTAAACTAAAATCATACAAAATTTCTTCATCGTTATTATTCCATTTATAAAAAACTTGTTTTGAATCTTCCCTTATATAACCTCCCTGAAACTCCCAATCTACATGATTTTCATCATAAGACACAAAAAGCTTAGACCACTTCTGACCATTTAATAAGGTATCTTCCCCAATTTTAATATAATTACTCCTGACAGGATAATACTCATGGCTTGAAATATGATCATATCCCAACAAGCCATTTGACCATATTTTGTTTTTACTAATAAAAATAAAATCATTACTATTAGTATTTTCTGCATCTTTACTGCAACTCCATGATAGAGAGACAATAAATAATAAAATAATTGAGACAGACTTTTTTTTCATAAGTTTATATTTTATGTTATAGATTTATTCACAAGGCAATGATTCATCCGGTTCAATAATAATTGTACTTCCCAGTTTTATTTCAAAACCCGGATTTATAATGAATTCATTACCATATCTAAAATGTACATCAGAATTATTATCAATTGTTGAATTTATTTCAATTGTATTTGTTTCTTCATAATCAACATCTGAATTAATTGGTTCTGTAAATTCAGAATTTGCATCAGAACATGCTGGTGTTGCGGTTAATTGAACAGTGTTTGTCCATTCATGTGTTCCATTATCAACAACCCAATCATAAGTGGCAATATGGTATCCATCGGAGGGATCAATGTAATACAAACTGGTTGTTGGGTCATCATACCCTCTACACGTTAGCAAGTGTCCTCCACCTGCTGTCCAACCCCAACGAAATACAACAGGTCTGCCATCATTGATTTCTGTTTGAACTGTATTAAATGATAATTCATTATTAAGATGATTGTTAGTAATCCCCCAGTGATTTAAAACGTCACATGATCCACCCGGGCCAGTTCTTCCATTAGTTGCAATACAAGAATCTGGAGTTGGGGTATTGCAGCAATTTTGGTTTCCAAACCAAGCAGGATTTTGACTTCTCGCATATTCGACAACTTCACATCAATTTATATCAGTGCCATAATACTCAATTACAGAATTACATGTTGCAGCCCAACACCAGCAACACAAATGAACTTGATAAATGTATGGCACATTGAAAATTCTTGCATCTTGGGCTGAAACAGAGAAAGCAAAAATTAAGATAAGAAATGTTTTAATTATTTTTTTCATGGCTATTGAATTTATATATTTTTTTATTAGACAAATATTTTTGATGAATTAATGGTAAAATTTCCTTTTTTGTCATTTTCTTATCAGGAAGTTCTTTATTCAAGCAACTCATGGATGACATAACAGGGAAATAAGCAGGCTCTTTAGTTTTATTATAATAATCAGAAATTAAGTAATCTGATTGAGATAATGGTTCACGTAATAGAATTATTTCTTTTTTGCTATCTATCTTGTTTTTTTGAAAACATCGCATGAGATTATCTGCTAGAATATTTCCTCCAATACCAACTATCGACCATTGGTTATTTAATTTTGCAATTATTATAAATGAACGAATTGTATCATTTACAATCAGAGGTATCCTAAATTCCTCTTTTGAAGTAATATAATCATCATTCTTCAAGACTGAATCTTCATAAAATGATCGGCTAAATAGAAATGTTTGGATTGGATTGCCTAATTCAATATTATTAAGGTCATCTATTGTACTAAAGCCATAATTCTCAACATTGTCCTTTTTCATTAAGTTCAGATACTTCTCTAAACCAATATTTGCCAATTTCAGAAGAGAATCGGTTGTCTCAATATTTTTGCGCACAAACAAGTCTATATAACCAATTGTATATATCACTATTATAATTTACTTGTTTTTCACTTGCAATTGATTGCCCTAACTAAGATATATACAAATTGTATATATTTGGTTATTTCCTTTTAATGATAAAACCTTACATAAAATTACACTTTCCAATTACAATTCGCAAATAATTAGAATTGTTTTTAAATGGTATGAAAATTTCAATTTTTTAATTCCTAAAAAAATCTTCTGCAAGGAAAGGTGTATTAAAAATTTAACATTATTAGAAGGCCCATATTGAATGATCTTTATACGTGTAATGATATCCCTACCCAGGATATAGAAAATAAATCTGCGAAAAACGTCCCATTATTATACACTAAAAAAAAGGGGGTTAAACTTATTTATTGGGCATCTGGAAGCCGATAATTATTTGAGGGAGGATTTTTAGTTAAAAAGACAGTTGCATATACCGGACAAATTGACCACCCTATTCCATGATTTTGTATTTAATAAATGCTTGATATACAATACTTAACATAATATAAAGGCTTTAGTTTAATTAGGCGTTGATAACTGCATTAATTTTTCAAACTCTTCAGGAATAGCTTTAAAAGAGTTCCAAGCTGCCAGATTATCTAATGATCTATCAGTGAACTCTTCAATGAAGTTGCCCGATGCTTTCAACATTTCTTTTAATCTAAACCAATTCAGATACTTTTGCAAGTACTTGGTCGATACCCCCATGAACCTGTTTTCAATCCATTTTTTCAACCTGCTGTCAATGGAATTAACATATTGCACGTGGTATATCTTCTTTTTTACATGTTGTTTTAGGTCGGATCGAATGGCATGGTGTTCAATTTTTTTATCCTTGGCAAATCCTTTGTAACTTACATGGCTATCACTACACAGGATAGTTCGTGGAGAAATCCTTTCCCCTATCGCTTTTTCAATGTCCATCTTCTTGATACGACCCAGGCGGGCAACGCTCATATCTATCTTTGAAACCCGGTCTGCCGTAACAATGACGGATACTTGTTCATTGCTTATGCCCCTTTGTTGGGCATTACCTCCTCGTTTTCTTGGATCACGAGAGTTTTGCTTTTTACCTTTTCCTGATTCCAGGAAAAACGTTTCATCGCTTTCTGTTATCCCTTGAAAAGTCCATTTCCCCGTACTTTCAATACCGGATAGTATTTTATGCCGCCAGTCAAAGGCTGTTTTCTTGTTTATCCCTAATTCAATCTTGATCTTGTCAAGACTTTTTTCCTCGCCCATTAGCTTCAAGTAAGCTCCTGTCAGTGATTTCTTGTGTATCTTGGATAACCACGTGCCGGTATACTCGGTAAAGGTGCGTTTACATTCTTTACAACGGTATCTTTTGCTTCCCTTGTCTGTCCCAAACTTCTGGTATTTAAAGCTACCACAATGGGGACATTGACCTTGCTTATTATCAAGCTTGACCCTTCGGGTACTTATTGAGATGTCTTCCTTGGTTGACGATTGCTCAACCTCTTTAAGTAATGAAGCCCTCTCAATGTATGATAATTCTAGCAATGCCCTTTTTAATGCCTCTTTTTCCATGAATTTCATTTTTACCAAAGATAGTAAATTAACCTGCTCAGTAGTTCCGGTTTTTGGTGGTCAATGTGTATTAGCCCCCGAAATAGCTGGACAAAAAAATAAAAACAGATTAGAAGAAAACAGCTAAATTAGGGGAGCTAAACATCATGAAAAAGAAACGCAATTTTACAGTAGAAGAAAAGGTGCAGATTTTGCGGGAAGCAGAAGAGCACGGCATGCTTGCCACCTGTCGCAAGTATGACATTGTCCAGAGTCTTTTTTACCGGTGGAAAAATCGTTTTGACCAGTATGGCATTGACGGGCTTCAGGTGCAATATTATCGTGTAGACCCGCAAGTTCGTGAGCTGGAGAAGGAAAACGAATGTTTAAAAAAGATCATTGCCAAACAGGCCTTGGAGCTTGAGGTAAAAACAGAGCTTTTAAAAAAAACGGAACGAAAGCATTTCCGGAACAAGATTCCGGAAAAGGAGCGTCAGAAGGTAATTGAACATGCGCTGGACAGACCTGAGCTGTCACCCCGTGAGATAGCCTGTGATATAACGGATAAGACATATCGTAGGGGAAAGCGGTGGCAGGAAATATGCTGTTATCCTGAGCATTCCCGTGATTCCTATGATGATGCCCACTCTGCCGGTTGAAAGCTTCATAAAATATACTGAAATGATTGGAATGGGGCATGATGCCGGTGTAAGGACTGAAAATTTAGAGACAACCCGACTGCCACAGCATTTTGCCAACCGGTTCGGGTGGGAAGAAATGGTTCGCGAAATAGCCAGTGTTTATCACAATATGCCGGAACAGGGGAAAAAACAATACAGGCCTGGTTACAGGTAATTGGGGACCGGACTTTTTTCGAATCCTTACTGCATGCCTTATGAAAACAACAAACCGATCTACATTTGCAAAAAACCAAAATTTGATCTGAAGGAATACCGGACCACTATGAGATATTAGATAGGTTACCGGATTAGTACAATTAACGCGGAAAATACTAAAGCAGATAAAACTGCTCCTGCAAAAAAAGTATAACTCAGATCCCCCATTAAAAATACGGTTCCCATCAGTAAAGGGCCGAGTGTCTGTCCCATGCGCAGAACCATCCCGTTAAAAGACATGAAAGCTGCCCTGTTTTCAATTGAAGAAAAACCGGTCAGCAATATTTGTATGGATGGAATATTTATTCCATGAGCGATTCCAAAAATCACTAAAGGAACGGGTAGCATCCAGATACCAGGTACCAGTGGAATCATTACAAGGGCTATGGTATACATGAAAAAGGAAGTTTTCAGAAGATTCTTTATATCAAATAATTTCGATAATTTACCCAGTTGTGACGCAGTAACAGCTGTTGAAGCCGACATACACGACATCATTGCCCCGATAAACAGGGGTGAAGCATTATGTAGCTTTTCCAGCAAAAAAGGGAAATAGGTTAAATAAGAGCCGTAAAGAATTATGAAAGTAATAAAACTTGTGGTAAAATAGATAATTACCCGGTGGATTTTAATCACTGCCAGTGCCGATAATAAGTATTGTTTCAGGTTTTGCTTTACACGGGGTTCCGGATTATTTAATTTTATAAGAACAACGAATGCGATGGGTATTGCAGCAATGGGCAGTATAAAAGGATAATGCCATCCTGCAGATGCCAATAATCCGCCCAGGGATGGATAACTCGCCGTGGCAATACTTAAAACGCTGGCATTATAACCCATGGCCTCGGTGCGCTTTGAGTTTGAAAATATATCACCAATTAGGGTAATATTTATAGATCCGAGTGAGGCTGCCCCTGCACCCTGAAAGAAGCGCAAAATAAGCAACACTTCAAATTTTTTTACCATGGCACACATGCCTCCGGCAATGCCAAAAAGCAATAACGAAGGAATAAGAACATGCTTTCTTCCATATCTGTCTGCCATCACACCCAGTACAGGAGTGAGCACTATGGCAGGAAGAGTAAAAAAAATTATTAGTAATCCCACAGATTGTTTTGATTTGTGAAATTCACGGGCTATCTGAGGAAAAGCCGGTGTAATACTGGCGACACCCAGTACTGCCATAAGAGTTATTAAAAAAATTATCTGAAGGTTCTTATCCCGGAAGACAGATTTGCGATGCCCGCTATTATTATCATCATCAAGGGTAGTCATACCATTTCTTTTCTTTTGAGCTCAGTCATATAATATCAGAATATATTGACAGGAGCTTTATTTCTTCCTGCTCCCAGCATAATATTTTAGCTGCCCTTTCAAGGTTCTGCTTCCATGCCATGTTCTGACTTTCTTTGTCAAGCATTTCTCTGATAACCGATGCCAGCTGCCTGGGATCAGATGCACTTACAGTTAATCCAACATCATATTCTTTTACTATGTGCGCCATTTCCGGAAAATCAGACACCAAAACTGGAATCCTGGCCTGGATATAATCAAATAATTTATTCGGCAGAGCATAATAATAATTAAGTCCGGTCTTCTCCTCCAGTGAAATACCTAAGTCTGCCTGAATGGTGTATGAGACAAGTTCCTCATAAGGCATCCTGGGAATAAACTGTACTTTATTATGCAGGGAAGGCCTGTCTGCCAGTTTCCGTAATTCATGAGTTATATCTCCATCACCAATAATAACCAGTTTCGCGTTATCAATAAAATTCATAGCCTCAATAGCAAGCTCAAGGCCCCTTGCCATATTTAAGGATCCCTGATATATAATTATTTTCTCTTTCTGCTGCCTGATATTTACATTTATTACAGGTAATACTTCAATATATTCAGGCAGATTTCTGATTACATGCATTGTTATTTTGTATTTTTCGGAGTATGTTTTTGCAATAGACTCACAAACAGTATATGAATATTTTACTCCGGGCAGGATCAATCTTTCTATTATTGTCCATACCTTCCTGGCAAAGTTTCTGCCCACCAGTTCGGGCACTTCAGTAAAATACTCGTGGCTGTCATATACCAGCTTCTTCCTTCTTATTTTTCCAACGAGGTAATTTGCCAGCAGCGTATCAAGATCATTGGCAATTAAAAGATCTATCTTTCTGAATAAAAGGAAAAAAAATAACCTGATATTATACCCTGCATAAAAAAGAGGGCCCTTATTGAAAAGTAATCTGAATCTCTTTTGTTTATAAGGTTTGACAGGTATTTGTATCGTCTTATCAGTTCGTCTCCCTATAACAACAATATCAGTCCCCAATTTTAATAAGGAACGGGCAGTTTTGTCCACACGCCGGTCTGTTATAACGTCGTTAGTAACAGAAATATATACCTTTATCAAATTTTTGAGTATTTTTTTACTAAAATAAAGATTCTTTACGTAAACGAAATCTAAAAATTAAATTAGATAGTTATTTTTGCTACAATAGATTTAGAAAATGTGCATAATACAAAAAAATTACTCATTAAAAAAGCATAATTCATTCGGACTTGATATCCATACGAAATATTTTATTAAACTCACAGATCAGGAGCAGGTTATTGATTTTATTAAATCTGACCTGGCCAATATCAGGCCCCTGCTTATAATTGGTGAAGGAACAAATATTTTATTCTGTAGAGACTATAACGGACTGATAGTTAATCCTAAAATTCACGGTATCGAGCTCATGAAAGAAACTCCGCAGCATGTTATATTACGTGTTGGGGCAGGTGAAAACTGGGATTCCTTTGTGAATTTTTGCGTTGAAAACAATTATGGAGGCATAGAAAATCTTTCATTTATTCCCGGTAGCGTCGGTGCCTGTCCGATTCAGAATATAGGGGCTTATGGAGCAGAAGTAAACAGAGTAATTGAATGTGTGGAAGCTGTCGATATAGATTCTTCAAATGTTAGAATCTTTTCCAATAAAGAATGTGATTTTTCTTATCGCAGCAGTGTTTTCAAAAACAAATATAAAAACAAGTACATTATTACTTATGTTGTTTTTAAGCTTAATAAAATACACGAATTCATAGTAAGTTACGGAAGTATTGAAAAGGAACTTGATAAATTTCCTGAGACCAACATACAAAACATAAGACATGCGGTAATAAATATAAGAAAAAGCAAACTGCCCGATCCGGAAGAGTTGGGAAATGCAGGGAGTTTTTTCACAAATCCTGTTGTGACTCTTGAACAGGCAAATTCTATAAGGCAATATTATCCTAAGATGCCTTTTTTTAAAGTCTCAAAAGATGAAGTAAAGCTTTCAGCTGCATGGCTTATAGAACAATCTAGCTGGAAAGGCAAACGAATTGGAAACGTGGGGACATATAAAAAACAACCACTGGTACTGGTAAACTTTGGTGATGCAAGCGGTACTGAAATCTATAACGTGGCAAAAAAGATACAGAAATCTGTTAAGAATAATTTTGCCATTAACCTTGAGATGGAAGTAAATATATGTTAAGGTAACTATCAGGTTATCGTTCCGCAACCTGCCGATATAATGTCTGTCGCCACCTCCTGCGTCGCTGCCTCAGCATATATCCTTAACACCGGTTCCGTACCGGATGATCTAATCATAAGCCACTCATCATCACTAAAAAAAAACTTGTACCCGTCTAATTTTTCGGTCTTTATAACTTCATACTTGCCGAATGAAGTGAAATATCCTGCCTGGCACTTCTCCATTATCTTGTTCCTGTCATTCTTGTTTATACTTAAGTCCGTCTTTTCAAAAGCAAAATTTCCTATTATCGCGTAGACTTCATTTATCAACTGCTTCAAAGACATGCCTGTTTCAATCATCCACTGCCACATTAATAAACCTGCCCATATCCCATCTTTTTCAGGTATATGAGAACCAATGGCTATTTCACCGGACTCCTCACCACCAAGCAATACTTCATCTGTCAGCATAATCTGTGCTATATCATTAAATCCCACTTTTACCCTTTCAACATTAAGTTTGTATTTATCACAAAGCTTTTCAATCCTGTTTGTACATGAGAATCCCGCTATGACCTTTCCTTTAAGCTTCTTATAACCTGCCAGGTAATGAATCAACAAGAGAATAATATGATTGGCATCAACATAATTACCTTGTTTGTCATACAACGCCAGTCTGTCGGCATCCCCATCCACGGCCATGGCACAGTCAATTTTCTTACTTTTCCAGATATATTCAGCAAGTTCATGAAGGTTCTTATGAAGAGGGTCGGGAGGAATACCTTTAAATGTAGGATTTAGTTCGCAGTGAAATAGTTTTACTCCCTGCAGCAATTTTTTAATTACATTCTGCCCGCTGCCGTACATCGCGTCAAATGCAAATTTTAATTTTGTATTAGAGATTCTTTCGATATCAAAATTGTCCCTGACCTGTTTAATATAGATATTTTCAAGATCAATATAATTAATCATCCCCTGTTCAAGAAGGTAATTCCAGTTCAATAGCTCAAGATCTATATCATAATCATCTGTTATAAGATTTTCAACATCTTTCATATCTTTTTCCAGCATCGGACCGCCATATTCGCCTTTCAGTTTAAATCCGTTATACTCGGGCGGATTATGACTGGCTGTAATAATAATACCGCACTGTGCTTTAAGTTTCATAACACCAAGTGAAACCATTGGCGTAGAAACGAAATGCTCCGGTATATAGACACGTACCCCCCTTGAAGCGAGAATTTTTGCAACGGCTTCCATGAACATCTCGCCTGCAAATCTGCAATCGTATCCGATAACTGCTGATGGATCTTTATACTTCCTGGTTAACCATTGTGATGTAGCATAGGCTATCTTTATAATATTTGTAATAGTAAAATCTTTCGCTATAACTGCCTGCCATCCGTCGGTTCCGAATTTAATTTTTTCCATAATCTTAGTTCATTATTCTGCGTTTATTAAGTGCTTTCTGATATAAACTTGCATATTTATTATGCTCTTCCAGGGTTTTAGTAAAATAATGATATCCTGAAAAGTCTTCTTTGGCACAAAAATAAAGATAATCATGCTTTTTATAATTTAAAACCGCATCAACAGAAGACCTTGAAGGTATTCTAATCGGACCCGGTGGCAGTCCGTAATATTTATAAGTATTATATGGTGACTCTATTGAAAGATGTTTTGTAAGTACTCTTCTCATCGAAAAGTCTCCATGGGCAAACCTGACTGTCGGATCAGCCTGAAGTTTTATGCCTTTTTTTAATCTGTTAATATATACTCCGGCAATACTGGATCTTTCCTCTTCTTTAACGGATTCCTCTTCAACAATTGACGCTAAGGCTATAACCTCATTTTGAGTAAGGTCCATTTGCTCGGCTTTTACCCTCCTGGTCCTGTTCCAGAATTTATTATATTCATCCGACATCCTGCTGATAAATTGCTCAGCCGAAGTATTCCAGTAAAACTCATAAGTATTTGGAACAAATAATCCGATTATTGAATATTCATTGAATCCCAGCTCATCAATGTATTCTTTATTATTTAAAAGGTCAATAATATCTGAATATTCAGCCTCAATCTTTTCTGATACTACCCTTGCAATTTTTTCCTTGGTCCTGATATTATTAATTGTAAGCATGACTTTTTCCTGGTCACCTGAACGGAGCATCAATACTAGTTTATGGTTTGTCATCCTGTTCCTGATCTTATACTTCCCGGGATTAACATGTCTTTTATAATTCATTCTTTCTGCAGCCCATTCAAATGTTGACTTGTTTTTTACAAGATTCTTGCTATACAACAAATTTAAAACATCATCATAAGTTGAGCCCGTTGGAATATATAAATACTGAGCCTTTTTATTTTTTGTGAAAACATTAGGTTTCAGAACCTTACTATAAATATCTATTCCTTTTATGCCGGCAATTATGAATATTATAAGAATGACATATAATATTCGTTTTATTAGTCGGTGTGAACCCATTTTCTGGTTTTGGGGAATTAATAACTATAAAACTTAAATTTTATATTTTTATTACATACAACTGCCCTGCTTCATCTCTCAGTACTTTCACTTTTTCTCCCTTGCTGATAAATCCGATTTCTGCTTTGGCGTCAAATAATTCTCCTTCTATCTCCACTATGCCCGAAGGCCTTAAAACCGTATAAGCAACACCTTCTTTACCAATCATTTCTTTCTGATGAGTGTCAATACCAATATATCCGTCTTTTTTATCCTGAACAGTGTTTAAAGCCAGACTCAATGATCTTGAAGTTAAAAGCTTCTTGCTTATAATTATAGACATAATAAAGGATATAATAATGGAGAATACCACCAGGAAAAATGCTTTTAACACCTTATCCCATGCACCCATCCCCTCATATTTAAATACAATATTATCGACAAGGCTCATTGTCAGCCCGACAATCACCAGGATGATTCCCGAAATTCCTGTTATTCCAAATCCCGGAATAACAAAAATCTCCAGCGCTATCAGAATTAAACCAACTATAAAAATTATGATTTCCCAGTTTTCTGCGAGGCCATGCAGATATGAAGGAGCAAAAAATATTAAAGCTGCAGTAATTGCAACTGCCAGGGGAAATCCGACTCCCGGTGTCTGCATTTCTATATATATCCCGCCTACTATTAATATAATCAATAAAGCCCTGACTATTGGATTTAATAAAAATACAACCATGGCCTCAATTGTTGAAGGTTTATATACCTTAAGTTCGTAATCCCTTATGCCTGCCAGTCTCAATACGTCATTAATATTCTCGGCAAGCCCTTCGCAATATCCGACTTTTATCGCTTCTTCGGCTGTTAATGTCAGTACTTGTCCGGACGGACTAATGCCCTCGACTTCCAGTTGCGGATCTACCATTGCTTCTGCAATCCTTGGATCACGGTGCCATTTTATAACAGTATCATTACCTGATATTATCGTATCTTTCCCGTGAAATTCTGCTGTGGCCCGCATGGTTGCCCTCATAAATGACTGGTACTTATCGGGGACCGCTTCACCTGACTGGCTGACAACTGTAGATGCACCTATACTTCCCCCTGCCCGCATATAAATGCTATCACAGGCTATTGATATTAACGCCCCCGCAGATATCGCCCGGTTATCAATGAATACAAACACAGGAATCCTGGTGTTCAATATTTTGGTACATATGGAATCAGCGATGTTTAAAGCCCCTCCATAGGTGTTCAGATGCAAAATTATATAGTCAGCCTTCAAACCAGTCGCCTCATCAATAGCCTTTTGAGTAATTCTCCAGGCAGGTTTCATAATATTATCCTTGATATCAAATTTGTACACCAGTACTTTATCTTTTACAGAATCTCCATCATTTACCATAAGAGTATCTGCTGATGTAAAAACAGCCAGAACAAATAAAACTGAAATATTTACCAGGATTTTAACTTTCTTTCTCATGCTTGCATATATTTCATATTTATTCAGATAAAGCCATTTCCTGTTAATATATAGTTTCTATCATATATTAAATCAAATATAATCTAATTTAGTTAAAGCCGGAAACTAAATAAAACTGTTTTTACAAACATCAATAATAACTCTTTTAATTACGGAGAATTTTAGTCTCAGGGCTTTTTTTGTTACATTTGATACATATGTAAAATTAAAATATAAAAACATGAAATTCCTGGCAATAGAACATGAAAAGAAAGGAATTACAGCAGAGGACTTTGCACCATACCTGGAGCAGGGAACAAAAAAAGTCTGGGAACTGATATTCTTTTTTTCCTAACTTTGTAGTTTTTAAAAACTTAATTAAATGAATATAACTGCATTGACATCAATATCTCCCATTGACGGCAGATACAGAAACAAAACGGAAGAACTGGCCAATTACTTCTCTGAATATGCATTAATAAAATACAGGGTTCATATTGAAATAGAATACTTTATTGAACTGTGTTTATTGCCGCTAAGCCAGTTAAAGAAATTTGACAATAAGTATTTTACAAAACTCCGGAAAATATACAGTGATTTCACAATTGAGGATGCCGGGCAAATAAAAAATATCGAGAAAATAACAAACCATGATGTTAAAGCGGTAGAATATTTTTTAAAAGAGTGTTTTGATAAACTGGGACTTTCGCAGTATAAAGAATTCATACATTTCGGACTTACATCGCAGGATATAAATAATACTGCTGTCCCACTGTCACTCAAAGATGCCCTTAATAATGTTTATCATCCGCTGATAGCTGAAACTGTCAATATCCTGAATAAATTGTCGGAGCAATGGAAGTCAGTGGCCATGTTATCGAGAACGCATGGCCAGCCCGCCACTCCTACATTACTGGGAAAAGAAATTAAGGTCTTTACAGAAAGGCTGTCCATTCAGTTAAATCAATTAAGATCTATGCCTTTCCCTGCCAAATTCGGGGGTACCGTTGGCAACTTTAACGCACACCATGTTGCCTATCCGCAGGTTGACTGGATAAAATTCGGCAATCACCTGGTAAATGATATTCTGGGTCTATCGCGAACACAAACCACTACACAAATTGAACACTATGATAATCTTGGTGCAATATTTGACTGCCTTAAGAGGATAAACACAATAATGCTGGACCTGACCCGTGATATATGGACCTATATATCAATGGATTATTTTAAACAAAAGATAAAGGAAACTGAAGTAAGTTCTTCAACCATGCCCCACAAAATCAATCCTATTGATTTTGAAAATGCCGAAGGAAACCTTGGCATCGCGAATGCAGTTTTTGAACACCTGTCGGCAAAACTGCCCGTATCAAGATTGCAAAGAGACCTGACTGATTCGACAGTCCTCAGAAATATTGGAGTTCCTGTATCACATACGATAATTGCTTTAAAATCGTTAAATAAAGGATTAAGTAAATTATTTCTTAATGAAGAAACCATAAAACATGACCTGGATAATAACTGGAGTATCATTGCCGAAGCTATTCAGACAATCCTGAGGAGAGAAGGTTATCCTAAGCCATACGAAGCATTAAAGGATTTGACAAGAACACACAGGAAGATAACAAAAGAGAGTATCCATAGCTTTATTGACAAATTAGAAATTGGAGATAAAGTAAAAAAGGAGCTTAAGAAAATATCACCTGGTAATTATACTGGAGTCTATTGACATGAGAGATTTTATTAAGATATTAGAAAGATATTTACCTCCCTATAAACAATATATCTACTTAAATATCATCTTCAACTTTGTGGGAGCCCTCTTTGGTATATTCTCTTTTATTACTATGATTCCCGCCCTTAAAATACTATTCAATTCAAGCAAAAAGGTATATGGTTTTCTCGATGTTGAGTTCTCACTGCAAAATCTGAGGAAAACCAAAGAAATACTTGAACATAATTTGTATGCCTATATTACCCGGATATCTGAAGAACATAGCGCCGTACTTGTATTAATTTACATCGGCATCTTTCTTATTTGCATGGTATTTCTGAAAGTCGGGTTTTCATACCTTGCCAGCTTCTATGTTGTATATGTAAGAAATGGCGTCGTAAGGGACATAAGGAACCAGATCAACAGCAAAATATTGGGTCTGCCGATAGGTTTTTTTACCGAAGAGAGAAAGGGGGATATAATTGCGCGAATGACAGGCGATGTGCAGGAATTAGAGGTATCTATCATGAATTCTCTTGATATGTTCTTTAAGAATCCAATAATTATTCTTCTTTCAATACTAACGATGGTGATTATGAGCTGGAAGCTGACTTTATTTGTTCTTATCCTTTTTCCACTGTCAGGTTATGTTATTGGCAGAATAGGAAAGAGCCTGAAAAGAAGATCTCTTGCCGGCCAGAATAAAATGGGTGAGCTGCTCTCGACAATAGAAGAAACGCTATCCGGATTAAGGATTATTAAAGCTTTTACTGCAGAGAAAAAAATAGAGAATAAGTTTTACCGGCAAAATGAGTCTTATAAGGGTATTATGAATAAGCTAATGAGAAGGCACCATCTGGCACATCCTGTAAGTGAATTTTTGGGTACGGTTGTAATAGTCATAGTAATGTGGTATGGAGGCTATCTTATTTTGAAAACAAATAATAGTCTTGGTCTTGATCCCGAGGAATTCCTGGTTTACCTGGTGGTCTTCTATAATATTATTAATCCTGCCAAGGCATTCTCAACGGCATTTTATAATATTCAAAAAGGTCTGGCCGCCATAACGAGGATAGACAAAATAATGGAATCCCGGTCGGACATAATTGAGATAAAGAATCCCGTTCAGATAAAAAAATTCTCGGACAAGATAGAATATAAAAATGTTTCCTTCAAATACCAGAAAGAATATGTACTAAAAAATATAAATCTTACTATAAATAAAGGAAAGACTATAGCTCTTGTAGGGCAATCCGGAGCAGGAAAATCCACTATGGTGGATCTTCTTCCGCGATTTTATGATGCTACTGAAGGAGAAATATTAATAGACGGTTCTAATGTTCGCAACCTGAGCCTGAACGATCTTCGTAATCTTATGGGAATTGTTACCCAGGAGCCTATTCTTTTTAACGATAGCTTTTTGAACAACATAGCTTTCGGCGTCGAACATGCAAGTGAAGAAAAAATAATAAAGGCCGCCAAAATAGCAAATGCCCATGAGTTCATTGTAAGCACAAAAGACCGGTACAATACAAATATCGGTGACAGAGGGACAAAGCTTTCCGGTGGACAACGCCAGAGAATTAGTATTGCAAGGGCTATATTGAAAAATCCTCCTATACTTATTCTGGATGAAGCCACCTCCGCCCTGGATTCAGAGTCTGAAAAACTGGTTCAGGATGCCATTATCAGGTTAATGGAGAACAGGACTTCAATAGTTATAGCTCACAGATTATCCACGATTGTGCACGCAGATGAGATATGTGTCTTAAAGGAGGGTGAGATAGTTGAAAGAGGAAAGCACGATGAATTACTTCTCTCAGACGGCGAATATAAAAAGTTTTATGAATTGCAGAGTTTCAATTAGATAACCGTTAAACAAAATCTGAAGAAAAAGCACTTTTTTAAAATAGCAGTAATCGGCAACGCCTGAAATTTTACTTACAGATATTAATTACAATTATGAAGGTTACAGGTTTCACATTTATCAGAAACGCTATTAAATACGATTATCCCGTCGTTGAATCAATTATCTCTGTCCTCCCCGTTTGCAGCGACTTTGTTGTTGCCGTTGGCAAATCCAGTGATGGCACGCTGGATGTAATAAAGAGTATAGATAAAAATAAAATAAAGGTAATAGAAACTGTATGGGATGATTCACTGAGAGAAGGCGGGAGAGTGCTGGCTGTAGAGACAGACAAGGCATTTAAAGAAGTACCTGAAAACTCTGACTGGGCGTTCTATATCCAGGGTGATGAAGTAGTGCACGAAAAATATCTGAAAAATATTGAAAAAGAAATGACAAGATGGAAGCATAACAGGGATGTGGACGGCTTATTATTTAAATATTTGCATTTTTACGGCTCTTACGATTATATCGGAGAATCATACAGGTGGTACAGGAGAGAAATAAGGGTTATCCGTCCTTCCGGAAATATCTATTCCTACAGGGATGCACAGGGCTTCAGAAAGGATAACAATAAAAAACTGAATGTTAAACTGATAGATGCCTGTATTTATCATTACGGATGGGTGAAAGAACCCAAGGCAATGCAAGGTAAGCAGGAAACCTTTCACAAATACTGGCATAATGATGAATGGATGGAACAACATGTCGCCAAAGCAGATGAATTTGATTACTCAAAGATTGATGCCTTGTCTCTATTCAAAGGCACACATCCAAAAGTTATGGAAGAAAGAATAAAAAGGAAAAACTGGCGATTTGATTATGATATATCCCGCAACAATTTTAAATTTAAGGATAAGCTAAAACGTCTCTTTGAAAAAATTACGGGATTTCGTATCGGGGAGCACAGGAATTATAAAATCATTTGAAGTATCCCTTTTTCGATAATTCACTTTCAGCAAAGGATAAGCATCATCGACCCAGGAAGTCATCATAACTAACCTGAATAACAGCCCTGCCCTGCATTACATATTTATCCCTGATTGTCCCTTCATAAACCTTGACCTCGCCGCTAACATTATCATGTGCAAATTTTACACTGTCCGACACATATCCGAATCCGTTATTATAAGTGTATAATGCAAAATTGATGTAAGAATCGGAGAATATGTCCCTGCTGAATATAAATCCCTCAGATGATAATCCAAGCTGATTAAGCAGGGTTTTTGGAATGTCGGTTTGTGAGGCATACCTTGTTATAAGTGTATCATTCTTTACCACCCCGCCAATCCAGAGCATGGGTATGGAATGTGTCAGAGTACTGTTTACAGGTGTATTCCCCGGGTAAATGCTTCCGTGATCTGAGACAAATATTATCAGTGTATTATTCCACCAGCTACGCAGCTTCGCTTTGGCAACAAAACTGCCTATACAGCTGTCAGTATAAAATGCAGAATTAAACAATTTTGTATTAATATCATTACCTTCAAAATGAGATTTTACAGGGATATCAAATGGTTCATGATTACTTAATGTAAAGAAAACCCTGAAGAAAGGCATATTTGTATCTTTATCAATATCTGCAAAAAGCCTTTCAAACATTATATGATCAGGGATACCCCAACTTGTAATATCCTGGGATGATGGAAAATCTTTTTCAGAAATAATC
The DNA here is from genome assembly GCA_964461435.1 of uncultured Bacteroidales bacterium. Classification (GTDB taxonomy): domain Bacteria; phylum Bacteroidota; class Bacteroidia; order Bacteroidales; family UBA10428. Next base: position 17,774 of record CAYWUI010000006.1, read on the forward strand.
TTTCTGAAGTCTCCATTAATAAGATAAGAACGGAGATTAAAAAAATCTATATCACCGCCGTAATAGAAAGCTGTGGAATAGTCATTTTCTGCCAGCACCCTGGAAACAAAGGGTAATTTCTGCGTTTTTTTTGGAAACTTCATTATTGAAGTGATGCCGTGTGCAGGGTAGCCGCTTATAATTGCCGCCAATCCCTTATCTGAACGGGAACCGCTGGCATAAAAGTTTGAGAAAAAAATACCTTCATTTACAAGTTTGTTAAAATTCGGTGTAATATCTTTCCTTCCTCCTGCTTGTGCGGTCAGTTTGGATGTAAAGGACTCCAGTATTACCAGTACAATATTTGGCTTATCTGTTTTTAGCAAGATATGGGTTCCCCCTTCACGATGATATACTTCATCAACAATATTCCCCGCAGTTTTATTTTCACAAAAAATAAACGGATTGCTTTTTGTTTCCCTGTGTGTGAATGAATCTCCAATATTCCACAGTAAATTTACAGCCGCATGGTTGGCAAATGAATTCTCATGGAAATATGCAGTGCTGAGATTTACAGGTGAAGTGCCAAATCCCCCTCTTACAGGAATAATCAACAATGGCAGAATAATAATAAATAAGATTGACACCAAAATTTTTCCCTTGCCTGCGTTTCTTATAAAAACCGCTATATATCTCAGATATAAGTGGATTAAAACAAGCGAGAATGCCGTAATAAATAAAAGGGCTAAGACAATAGTGTACCATCTGACAGATGCCAGCATCTCCTTTGGCTTATTTATATATAGCATTGGTGTACTGTCGAGTCTGAATCCCCAGTATTTATACAATTCAAGGTCTGTTGCTGTAAAAATTGCAGATAATACCAGTATTACTATTGTATAAACATTTAAGATATAGTAAACGATTTTACTGTTGAGGATTGAAGAAAAAATAAGCACTATTACAGGGAATATAAGTATATAACCAATTGTTGAAAAGTCAAGTTTCAGCCCGTGAATGAAAACTCCAACCCAGTCAGCAAAGCTTAATTTAAATGATTGAGAATTATGATAGAATAAAAAAATAAGTTTGCTTGCTATAAAAAAAGCATACCAGAATAAGATATATGCAATAAAAAACTTTGTCCTGTTTTTCATAATCCTTCCAAATAAAAATACAGAAGCCAAATTTAGAATAAATTTTATATTATCGCCATTAACTAAATATTATAAAAGAATTATGAAAAATTAGTAAGGTGTATTATTTTAGCATTCTTTATATTACGAGGCAGTTATTAAATCATCTCATTATATAAGGCAGCATGATTGTATGAATATTCTTATAGTATTTAACAACAGCATCCCTGCATTAAAGTACGGAGGAAGGGAAAGAGTTATCTGGTGGCTTGGGAAGGAACTGGTAAAGCGAGGACATAAGGTTACTTACCTGGTTGATAAAAATTCCCATTGCTATTTTGCAGATGTGCTCACATATAATCCGGATACAAGCATCGATGACCAGATACCCGAAGGTATTGATCTGGTGCATGTACACTGCTATATGAACGAAGCAATAACAAAAAAACCCTGCATATTTACTATTGGAGGCAATTCAACCAGGGAACAGGAATTTGATATAAATACCGTATTCGGCTCAAAAGATCATGCAGAAAGGCACAATGGAGAAGTGTACGTTTATAACGGACTGGACCCGGATGAGTATGGCAAACCGATTCTCGATAATAAAAGGGACCATGTTCACTTTCTGGGTAAAGCTGCATGGAGTGTAAAAAATGTAAGGGGTGCGATTGATATTGCAAAAAAAGGAGGTTATAAAATAGAAATAATTGGCGGATACAGGTTAAACTTTAAAATGGGCTTCAGGATAACTTTGGATTTAAATGCACATTTTAACGGCATGCTTGGAGGCGAAAGAAAAAACCGTATTATTAACGGTTCAAAAGCTCTCCTTTTTCCGGTACTCTGGCATGAACCTTTTGGAAATGCAATGATAGAGAGCTTATACTTCGGATGCCCGGTACTGGGCACAAAATATGGTGTTCTTCCGGAAATAATAACTCCCGGTGTAGGCTTTCTCTCAAATAAAAAATCAGAGCTTGTTGAAAAATTAAAAAATATAGATGAATACAGCCCAAAAACATGCTATGAATATGTATGTGATAATTTTACTTCAAAGCATATGACAGATAACTATTTAAAGCTTTATGAAAAAGTATTGAACGGAGAAAAGCTGAACAAGAAGAAACCAAGGGCACAGATTACCGAAAAAAGAAAATTATTATTCTTTGAAGAATAGTCATTATAACCTGAAATTAAAAGTATGTAAATGAATCAATATCTTAGCCACTTAATTGCCTTAATTAAAAGACTATTCTTCCTGCTGCTTGTTTTTAGTGTTTATCGTCTGATTTTTTTCCTGTTTAACTTCGGCTCCTTTGTGCCAGGTCCTTTTTATAGTATTTTTAAAGCATTCGTGTTTGGAATAAGGTTTGATTTTATTGTTATTTTCTATCTCAACCTGCCACTCATCGTGTTGCATTTTATTCCGGGCCATTTTAAAAATAGTATTACGTACCAACGAATTCTGCGGTATTTATTTGTTGTTGTTAACATTATCCTGTTATCGGCAAACCTTATCGATACCGAATATTTCAGATTTTTAAACCGGCGCAGCGGCATGGAATTAATAAAAATGCTCGTCAAGAGTTCAGATACAATCTCACTGTTGCCACACTATATTACAGGTTATTGGCATTATACAATTTTATGGATAGTCACAATATGGGTATTATGGAAATTTTTTCCGAAATTGCAGCCTGTAACCAGGGACATAAAGCTAAGACCCGTTTATGCAGCCTTTTTACAGTTAGCAACTACAATATCAATTCTGGGTATATCTTTTATAATAGCAAGAGGTACGGAGACCAAGCCTGTAAGAATAAACACTGCCCACAAATATGCAAGCCCGAAATATATACCCTTGCTTTTCAATACTCCATTTGTAATGCTAAATACAATTAGTCAAAAAGACCTGATCAAAGCAGATTATTTCGATCTTAAATATTCAGAGAAAATATATTCACCATTAAGATCTTATGGCTGTAACAAAGACTTTAATGCTCAAAACGTAATAATTATTATTCTTGAGAGTTTTTCAAAGGAATTTATTGGCGCTCTTAATCCGGCACAAAAAGGATACACCCCCTTTCTGGATTCTTTGATTAATGTTAGTCTGGTTTTTGACAACGCTTTTGCAAATGCCAACAGATCTCTCGATGCATTGCCTGCAATAGTAACTTCATTACCCCCGCTTGACAGCCGCACATTCATTACTTCATTATATTCAACAAATAAACTGGAAGGATTAGCCGGTATCCTGAGAAGTGAAGGCTACCATACTTCATTTTTCCACGGCGGACAGAATGGAACCATGGGATTCGACTATTTTTGCAAAAGTGCAGGTATAGAAGAATATTACGGAGAAAACGAATATCCTTCCAGGGAAGATCGTGACGGGACATGGGGAATATATGATGAAGAATTCCTGCAGTTTTTTGCTGACAAATTAAATCATTTTGAGAAGCCTTTCATGTCAGTTGTATTTACTCTTTCATCCCACGAACCTTATCCTATTCCCGAGAAATATAAAAATAAATTTAACAGGAGCAAAGAAAAAATACTTAATAGCATTGCGTATACCGATTACTCATTAAAACAATTTTTTGAAACAGCTTCCAGGTCTGACTGGTTCACTAATACTTTATTTGTTATCTGTGCTGACCATACTTCCTGCCCAATTGAAAAACAATACGGAACCCAGATTGGCAAGTATAAAATTCCTGTTATTTATTATCACCCCGGTGACACAAGCATCAGGGGAATAAGTCATGAAGTCACTCAACAAATTGATATATTTCCTTCAGTACTGGACTACCTGCATTATAATAAAAAATTCATTGCATTCGGATACTCCGTTTTTAGTGAAGAACAGCCAAAATTCTGGTTTTGTCATAACAGCGGCATTTATTATATTGCTGATTCGGCATATTTTTTAATATTTGATGGTTTTGAGGGCATTGAACTATATAACTATAAAACTGACAGCCTTCTACAAACAAATATAATAAGCGAAAAACCGGAAATTTCAGAATTCCTCGAAAAAAACCTGAAGGCTATATTGGAAAACTATCAGTACAGAAAAGAAAAAAATCTTATTGCTGACACGGTAAAATTATCTACTCTTATGCCAGAAAAGGCAAATCCTGAATAATAAAATTTATTCGCAGGCAGACGTGTATGAGTTATACGAATGTATTTCTTCCAGATCCTTCCTCTTCTTTTCCCGCAGCTGATATGATGCCGGATAACCAACGGTTATAATTAATTCAGCTCTTTTATTTTTAGGAATATTAAGCAGTTGTTTAACCTTTTTTTCATTAAACCACCCTAAAATGCATGTGCCAAGTCCTTCAGCAACTGCCTGGAGACAAAAATGCTCTGTTGCTATTCCTATATCAATTAAAGTATAAGGCTTATCATGAATCATCTGTCCGATTTTGGATGTTATATTTGGGTTCTCACGTACAACAACTATATGAACTGGAGCCTGCTTCGTAAAATGATTTATGGGCAAAACACGATTATTTGTTAAGTCTGCAATAGCATTTTTAATTTCTTGATTATCAACAATTATAAACTTCCATGGCTGTGAATTACATGCCGAAGGGGCAAGCCTTGCCGCCTCAAGACACCTTTTAATTTTTTCAGGTTCCACAGGCTTATTTCTATATTCCCTTACGCTTTGCCTTGATTTTACCAATTCAAGGAAATTGATGTTCTTATTCATTAATAAGTATTTTATAAATCTCTTTTTTTAAGTATCAGGTAAATTAGCGAAATAAATATTATTATATATATACATACAATTAATACATCATCCCATGCAATAAAATCCTGTACTTCACGGAAAATATATTTCTTAAAGGGTAGTCTTATCAGGTTATTAATGGCTTTTAGAGGTAACAATCCCTTTGCCCAGTCTGCCTTTATTCTTAATGCTACAATTGGTTCAATAATCAATGTATAAAGAAAGAGAAGGCCCATTGACAGACCCGTTCTTTTTATCAGCATCCCCACAAATAATGCAAAAAGAAGATACGCGGTTACCTGGAGAAAGTATGCAGGAACAAATTCCATATAAGTAATAATATCATGAAATTCCTTACTGCCCGAATATAAAAATCCCAGTGTAAATCCTGCCAATAAAATGAATATAGTGGAAACAAGGCTTAACAAACAAACAAGGATCAACTTTGAAAGAAGGAAATCCCACCGGCTTAATCCGTTCATGATATTCTGCCTCAAAGTGCCAAAGCTGATTTCATTTGTTATTGAAATTATTATATAGATAGCAAGCATAAATTTTAAAAATCCGGCAACGTAAGTAAGATTATGCCATACATCAGGAAAATCGTATATGGGTACTTTAGACGGATCAACTATTGCCCCCAGGGAATCCCCTTTTTTTGCAAGGAACTCAAGAAAAAACTTACCGCTGAAAAAAATTGTTATAAGAATTAAAAAATAAATAGCTGTAAGAACCCAAAATGTACCATAGGACCTTATTTTCAGAAGTTCAATTCTTATTATCCTCTTCATTTTGATTCTTTTAAAATATCAAGGAACTGTTGCTCAAGGCTTTTCTTTTGAACAACCAGGTGGGTTAATATTATTTTATTGCTAATCAAATATTTACTGAGATCAGCAACTGACTTGTTCGTATCAAGAGTTACAATAATCTTATCATCTTCCTTATTATATTTGATAATATAGGGATACTTATTCAAAATTTCTTCAAGCTTGCCGGTATCCGGTGAACCCACTTCAATGACCTGTTGTTCTTTGCTCACATCATCAACTTTGCCACTGTAAATAAGCTGGCCAAAATTCAATACAGCAAAATGTGTGCATACTTTCTGAACTTCGTCCAGCAGGTGACTGGCCAAAATAACTGTTTTACCTTTTCCGGAAGCATTCCTTATTACATCCCGGATTTCTGCTATACCCTGGGGATCAAGCCCGTTCGTCGGCTCATCAAGCACCATTACCTGTGGATCGCACAGCAAGGCTGAAGCTACTGCAAGACGTTGTTTCATCCCCAGGGAACAGGTCATGTATTTATAATCCTTTCGATCATATAGTCCCACTTCTTTCAGCACGTTATTAATGTTATCATAACCTATATTTTTCGTGTCAGCTACTATCTTTAAATTCTGCACAGCTGTCATATAAGGATAAAAAGCAGGGGTTTCGAGCGTTGACCCAATTTTCTGGCGGTTTTCCTTTTTTGTGTAGTTGCCAAACCACTCATAAGTGCCGCTGGTGGCATTTATTACATCCAAAATTATTCCCAGGGTGGTAGTTTTACCACTGCCATTCGGGCCTAAAATTCCGAAGACACTTCCTTCCGGAATATCAAGCGATAAATTCCTTACCGCCCTTATCCTGCCGTAGTTTTTTGATATATCAATAATTCTGAGGACATGTACCAAGGTAACCGGATTTTAATAATGATTATCGCTGGTTAAAAATACATAATTTAACAGACAATTGCTTATACACTAATTTCTGTTGATTACAGATCTTTTTATAATTAAAAAATTTATAAGATATTAATCAGAGCTTTAAGTCAATTTTGTTTTTAATTTCCATAAATTTCTTAAAATCTATGCTCCCTTTTGCATCTATAATTACTAAATTCTGCTCATTATCAACAAGGGCCGTAAATCCGACTGTTTTATTTTTCCTGTCCCTTTTATAAAGATCAATTGTACATCCTTTTTCATTGATCATCAGTAAGGGGACATAATTTTCATTTTCCAAATCATGTTTAAGCTGTATGATTTCCTGCTTTTTAAAATGCTGTTTTTCTTTGTCGTAATAAAGTACCATAATCTTTTCTATGTCCTTTATCAAATCACTAAATGCAGGCTCATTTTCCGTATTTAGCATTTTTACCGTACTGCTATAAAAAAACAGATTCTGATCTTCCTTATATTCTTTTCTGAACCTTTCAATACTTTTGCTTTGTGATAGCACAATTAAGGGAATCACTATAAAATAAAACAATATTAATATTCTATTCATAATTTTATATTTTAGGTATAATCGATCCGGGACTATCCTTTATGACGAATGTCATAAAAAAATATTACATTTTAGTTTAGGTATTCGTGATACTTTAATAAATTTATTGAATAAAAATGGGTATTACATATTTAAAATGCAAATTTTTATACTGTTCATGCAACCTTAATGTAAGAATTCCATCTATTAAAACAACAGGAGAATTAAATTAATATCATAAATGAGAAGTATTAAGTTAATATCTGCCTTCTTATCAATATTATTGCTTTCATTTACATGTGAAAATAAAGAAGAAAGCTCCTGCGAGGGACCTGAGAGACAGATTATCGGGGAGTGGGAATGGATAGAATCCGTATACTATTATACAATATCGGGAATACCATATATTCTTAATCCTGATACGGTCGGTTATTCTTTAAAAAATGTATACCTGCCTGACGGCACATTAAAAATTTACAAAAATGATATTCTTGAAACATCCTGCAGTTACTGGTTTGATAAAGTAGTATATCCCAATGGGATAGAATCGGAATTAAGATTGCTCACTCAAAAAGATGATTTTACCAAATCTGTCAAATTCGAAATAAAAAATGATACATTGATACTCGATAATACGGAAGTGGATGATGCCAAAAGAATATTTATAAGGAAAAGATAATTTGTTCTCCGGCTTATATTTCACTGATAACGCTGGCCATTACTTCCTGAAGCATCTCCTGCGGAGGCGGCTTGATAAGCCCACAATTCACAAGTTCATGCGTCATTTTTCTTGAATAGTCAATATCATTTCTGGCCTTATTGTATGCCTGCTCCCTTGATATGGAGATCCTGGCCACACCCTCCTTAATTGCCTGCATTGCTACGTCAGCTGCTTCCTGGACAAATACTTCAGTTTCATCCATTTTAGGAATTATATCCTGAGGATTAATCCCTCTCTTTTCGGCAAAATCAGCTAGTGAATGAGCGGCAGTTATAGCCATATTGTCAGTAATCTTCTTTGCCCTGACCATCAGGGCTCCTTTAAGAATGCCGGGGAATCCCAGTGAATTATTTACCTGGTTAGCGAAATCTCCCCGTCCCGTGGCTACAATAAATGCACCTGCCTCAATAGCAGCATAGGGATAGATCTCAGGTACAGGATTTGCACATACAAATACTATTGCCTTATCTGCCATACTACTTATGCATTGCGGTTTTATCACATCGGGACCGGGTTTTGAAAGTGCAATTAAAACATCAGAATCCTTCATCGCATCCTCAAAATTTAAGATCTTCCTTATATTAGTGCTTTGACAAAGCTCCCATTTCCTGTAGAAGCGCTGGTCTGATCTAATATCTTCTCTTCCTGAATGCAGAGCGCCTCTTGTATCAAACAGAACAATTTTTTCAGGGTCAGCACCTTCGGTTATCAGCAATCTGGCAATAGTAGTATTGGAAGCACCTGCTCCCAGCATGGTAATCTTCACATCTGCAATGTTCTTATTTGCCAGTTTCAGCGCATTAATAAGTCCGGCCAATGTGACACATGCCGTGCCCTGGGCATCATCGTGCCATACAGGGATTATACACTCCTCACGCAGTGTGTCAAGAACTTTATAACAATTAGGCTGGGATATATCTTCAAGATTAACTGCCCCGAAACTATGCTGGGCCATTTTCACAAACTGGATAATCCTGTCAGGATCATTTTCGCCCTTCTCATTTTTACTGTCAATACATAAAGCCATGGCATCAATACCTCCCAGATACTTCATCAGAAAAGCTTTTCCTTCCATCACTCCCAGTCCGCCCGGAGGTGTACAATCACCGTCTCCCAAAACACGTGTTGAGTCACTGATAACAGCAACCAGGTTCCCCCTGTTTGAAAGTTCGTACGAATCATCATTGTTGTCCCTGATGTTAGTCGATACTCTCGATACTCCTGGTGTATACCATACATTAAACCAGTTAAATCCCGGAACCGGGGCTTTCGGTACAGTCTGGATCTTGCCGCCATAAAACTTATGTGCTTTTTCAGCCAGCTTCTTTAAGAATAATGTCTTGGCCCTGGCTATTTGCTCCTGGGTAAATCCTTCAGGAAAAACCTTATCCAGATTAACCAGATCTAAATCTATATCCCTTTCTCTTTTAGCCATTTAAATTCAATTTTATTATTAGTAACTTTCGCCTTAATCTTCAGTTCAACAGTACTTACCGGAACATATTTAAACAAATAGTATTTAACCTGCTTAAATTACTTTACCTTCGGCCCATTCTGACTAAAATGTACCGTTCATTTCCTCCTTAATAAATCTTATTGCATCTCCCGTATGGGTTTTTTCCTGGGTCATTAAAGATGAAAGAATCTCCCTGCTAAGGGTAATTGATTTTGAATCTCCCTTAACTTTATCAGCCGCAATGTTAATTAGCTGAATTACATTTGCCCTGGCGTTTTTTACTACTTCCCAGGATCTGCGCGAAATATATAATTGCTGGGAAAGATTATGTTCCCATTCAATTCTTATTGCACTTATTAGCTCATTCTGCAATTCTTTGCTGGTATAACCAGGTTTATTAACACGTATAATAAGACTTTCCGGTGATATCCGTTCAAGGAATAATATTATTCTCTCATAAGCCTGCAAGCGCAAAGGTGTCAGCATATCCTGATTTTTCAGTAACGCCTGATGTTTTCTCTTTTTATCCTCATTTTCAAAATATTTCTTTAAAAAATAAAAAACTGTAAGAAAAACAATTAATGAAGGCAATATATATTTCAATATCTCCAACATATCTTTCATTATTAAAAAAGTTAGTAAAATTAATAGCCTACAATATTAAGTAATTTATGATAAAAAGATTATTTTTATTTGCTTAAAAATTTAATGTATTTGTGAATTAACTATGTCTTAACTCAATAAAAATGGAAAGTGTATCTTCAAGAATTGCAAATCTTTCACCATCGGCTACGATGGCTATGAATCAAAAAGGCAAAGATTTAAAAGCCCAGGGGATAGATGTTATAAATCTGAGTGTTGGAGAGCCTGATTTTTTTACCCCGGATCACATAAAATCAGCTGCAAAAAAAGCCATTGATGATAACTTTTCATTTTACCCGCCAGCCCCGGGCTTTCCTGATCTCAGGGAAGCTATATCAAACAAGTTTAAAAGGGAAAACAATCTTGATTATTCACCTGAACAGATTGTTGTCTCTGCAGGAGCAAAAAACGCACTTGCGCATGTCATGCTCTCCCTGGTGAACAAAGGTGATGAGGTTATTGTGCCCGCCCCCTACTGGGTAACATACGTTGAGCTTGTTAAAGTGGCAGAAGGCATAAATGTTGTTATTAACGGACAAATTGAGAATAATTTCAAAGTTACTGCCAGTCAGATCGAAAAGGCCGTCACATCAAAAACCAAGGCAGTATTATTATGTTCACCGTCAAACCCGACAGGTGCTGTTTATAGTAAAAATGAACTTGAATCAATTGCAAAGGTAGTTGAGAAACATAGCAATATATTTGTCGTTGCTGATGAAATATATGAACATATAAATTTTGTCGGGAATCACGAAAGTATTGCGCAATTTAATTCCATTAAGGAACGCGTTGTTATAATAAACGGGGTATCAAAAGCTTATGCGATGACCGGCTGGAGAATCGGATATGTCGGGGCACCCTTATGGCTGGCAAAAGCCTGCATAAAGCTGCAGGGACAATTATTAACGGGACCGACGACTATAGCACAAAAAGCTGCTGTAGCGGCACTTAATTCAGATCAATCCTGTGTTTCGGAAATGAATAAAGCATTTAAAAGAAGAAGGGACCTTATTATCAGCCTGTTAAAAAATATTGAGGGAATACAAACAAGCATACCTGACGGGGCTTTTTATGTCTTTCCCCGGGTTAGTTCATATTATGGAAAATCTGATGGCGAAAGAAAAATCGAAAACTCGACCGATCTGTGTATGTTCCTGCTTGAAAAAGCTCATATAGCCACTGTACCCGGTGAAGCATTTGGTGAACCTTCGTGCATCAGGCTGTCGTTTGCCACATCAGACGAAAATATCGTTAAGGCTATTGAGAGAATGAAAAACTGGCTGGGGAAGCTGCACTAAAGTTATTTCGCATCAACTCATAAAATTATACTTCCAAAACTGCCAGTTCATACCTGTTCTGATATTTCTCCCGTGCAATAATATATGTGCATAGCTTCAGATTATAAGCAATGATCAAAATCATCGGGTCCAGATAAGCTATCTCATCTATTTGTAGTTGAATTACCTCAAATCCTTGACTACCTTTATAAAGGAATAATTTCAGGAATATTTTTTTTTGACTGCATAAAGAATAAAGATTATTATGACGATATTATCCTCAAACGGCTTAAGTTTTCCGAAAAGAATAGGAAATAAAACAGCATTTCAGCAGGCAAGAATATTGTCAAGACAGGCATTTACACGTGCTATGCTTACACAAAAAAGATCCCGCACTCATAAAACCTCCACGCCCAAAAAAATCAGGTATGTCGAATGGTCAGTTTTTAACTTTTCTATCGATAAAGCTTTGTCCAATCTGACGTGCAGAATAAATTCTGATACCGGTTAATTAGAATATAATTCAGACTACCACAAGTTTTAAATCCATTCCGTGTCATATTAAAAATATGCGCTACCTTAGACCTGGTAATTTACAGTGATGACTGACAAGGAACTGGTAAACGAAATAAGTAATGGCAATCAATATGTATTCAGGATGTTTGTTGAAAAGCATCAATTGCCTGTCTTTAAAGTTTGTAACGGATTTATTCATAATAAGGAGGACTCGGAAGATATTGTACAGGAAGTTTTTGTTGAAGTATATCAGTCTATTCACAACTTTCGCGGAGAAGCAAAGCTGTCTACCTGGCTTTACAGAATAGCAGTAAACAAATCTTTAAACTATTTACGTAAAAATAAAATAAAGAAAAATTTAAAAAGTATAGAATCTTTATTTGCCGGTAATAAAAACAGGTTAGATGAAATTGAAGATAATAATTTGAGACCTGATGAGAATATAGAGCAAAATGAAAGATCCGGAATATTGTTCCGTGCTGTTAACTCACTTTCAACAAACCAGCGTATTGCTTTTATTCTTAATAAATACGAAGATTTGTCCTATAAAGAAATTGCCGAGATAATGAATACATCATTGCCAGCTGTTGAATCACTTATTCACAGAGCCAAAATAAATCTCCAGAAAAAATTGTTTGTGCATTATAAAAAAAAATTGTAATATCTCGCCAGTTTTAAAAAGGAAATGTGTCAAATGAATAACAGGAATTAAAAATGAATTGTAAAAAAATAAATAGGGATCTTATTTTTTTTGCTGAAGGTAGCATTACCGGGTCAAGAAATGAAGAAATCAATAGACATTTATCAGAATGTAAGATATGCCGGGATTTTGTCAGAGAATTAACTTATAACCTGGAAATTATTGAAAAAGAAAAGAAAGCAGAAGCTAATCCTTTTCTTTATTCAAAAATATACAATAAAATAATTAGTAATGAGCAACCGGCAAATGTATTAGTAACCTCCGCAGTGAAGGTTTTGAGACCGGTATTTATTACATTGCTGATCTTGTCAGGCATTTTCTCGGGATTTAAACTCGGGAGCTATTTAAGCGATAAATACTCCTACAGTGATTCTGAATTACAAACAATAACTTATTACCTGAATGATTTACAGCATGAATCAGTTGAAACAATACTATTATATGAAGAATTAGAAAATTAAAATATTTATTGATATGAAAACCTATTTTACAAAATACAGAATTTTGATTTGGCTGATAATAATTCTTTTAGTTGTGAATATTTCGGCCATAACGACCATTTTTTTGGGTCCTGGTTTAAGGGATAAAAAAGATGCAAGGCTTTTTCATCGGCGAACTGAAATGCGCATGCATCATGACGGAAGATTTTTTGAGAAAAGTCTTAATCTCAGTGAAGAGCAACATTTGCAATTCAAAGCATCCAGACATAAATTTTTCACTGAGGCAAAAAAAATTGCAGGTCAGTTGCATAATAAAAGGGTGGAATTCATAGATGAACTGTCATCTGTTAAACCTGACACTATAAAATTACAGGAATTAGCGAATGAAATTGGAATGCTGCATTCAAAGCTTAAGTATCAAACTTACAAGCACTATCTTGAAATGAAGAATATATGCACAAAAGAGCAGGAAGAAAAGCTGACAAGGATATTTAAATCTATGCTTTATGATGAGGATTCTTTTATTTCCCCTCCAGGCAGGCATGATAAAAGAGATAAAGGGCCCGGCCATTCACAGGGAAGGACTCAATAATCAGTAAGAAATACGCTCTGGCGTTGAGAGTTTAATTTTGCCAGAGCATTTGCATGGGGCAATTATCTGTCTGCAAAAATTGCCTTACAGATCAAGTAAAGATTATCTGTGTCCCTTCTCCATCCGCCAGCCCGTAAAAATCACCGACAGTTATAATATCCTTCACATGCTCAGTCAAATCTTCTTTCTTAAGCTTGAACATGCCGGTTCCCAGTTTACAGGCATAAACCTCCCCTCCGCCTGCAGTGATCATATCAAAAAACTCATCAACCGGCGGTATATCAAGATTCTCCATTTGCTTCTTCATCATTGCAGACACTCCGTTTTCAACACCGGGGAGCAGTCCCATTAATGTCGGAAAAGGGAGTCCGCCCGGCATTCTTAAAGACGGATTGCCAACAGTGGCTGTATGAAGTTTATTCATCCTGTTTTTAGTCCTAGCATCAAGACCGAAAAATGTAAAAAAAAGTTTCGTTTCTATACCCTCCATAACAGCCCCGTTTGCAAGGACCAGGGCTGCATATACATCTTCTATTGATCCCTTGGCACAAATAATTAGCACTTTTTTCAGGGGATGATTATTTTTTGAATTCATTTTTATTAAGTTTTAATGATTAATACATTCAAACGCAGCTTGCAGGTTTAGGCACTCCTGCTATCCTGGTGGCTTTTTTAAGGGGTACGCCGGGAAACAGCTGGTAAAGTTCCTTGATATCCACTATACCTGATTTGCCTATCCTCCGAAGAGACAGGGCTTCACCATCACGGTATTTTTCCCGTATATAGTCAATAACCTTAAAATGTTTATCCGAAAGTTCAAGACCTTCTTCCTTAGCAATAGCTATTGCTATGTTCCTGGTCCATTGATCAGAATCGAGCATATAGCCCTCATCATTTACTTCAACCTGATGTCCGTTATAAGTTTTTGTTGCCATATTTTTGAGTTGCCCGTATCGAGGAAGGAAACAGGCGAGTTTGGCTAAATAACGCTTATATCATCCCTGAATATCTTATCCCCGCTTAAGAAGAACATTTATTGAAGGGAACAATCCCATATTTGTATGAGGCAGGAATAATGAAGCAGAATATTCATTCATATAATCCGGTTCAGTATTAAGCTCGATATACGTCATTTTCTCTGAAGCCATGTCAACCATATTTTTATTTTTATCAGACAGGAGCATAAGATAAGAACCATAAAAAGATGTATTCCCCAGATAAAAGTATTTCCTCCGGTTAATATCCGGAAAAAGGCCTATAGTAATTGCATTTTCAATACTAATATTTTTCCCAAATCCACCTGATATATAAAACGAATCAAGACTGTCAAAAGTAATTCCCAGATTTTTCAGCAGAAGAGAACATGCAGAATAAATAGCTGCCTTGGATCGGATAAGGTTGGCAATATCATTTTCGTAAATTATCATATCCCTTCCCCAGAAACATTCTGCGGCATCAACAATGATAATTCCCTTACCTGTGTCATCCCGGGTGTATTTATCTTTTACTTTATCCTTATTAATAGATCCATTACGTTCTATATATCCGTTAATAAATAATTCAGCCAAAAGATCTACTAATCCCGAACCACACACTCCCTTTGGTTTAAGTCCGTCAATTACTTTATATTGAGCTTTCAGACCATTTGTAAATTTAAAGCTCTCAATTGCACCTGCTGATGCAGGCATACCAAACTTTATCAGGCCACCTTCAAAAGCAGGGCCGGCAGAGCAGGCACAGGTTACCAACCAGTTTTTATTTCCAATTACAAGCTCTCCATTTGTGCCTATATCAATAAACATGAATATTTTTCCCTTGCTCTTTAAAACAGGTGTACACAAGAGACCGGCAGTTATATCTCCACCAACATAGCTACCTACCAGGGGGGATATATGTATTATTCCTTCATTATTTATTTTTAATCCCAAATGCCACGGTGAAATAAGAGGTATCTTATTCATGGCCGGGACATATGGTTCTTTCCTTATATGACGAGGATCAATATTCATGAACAAATGTATCATTGTTGTATTTCCTGAAAATGTGGCGTAATAAATGTCATTGCATGAAATATCCAAAGATTCTATAGCTTTTTGAATAAGATTGTTAATTTCCTTAATTATAAGTTCATTTAATTCATGAAGTCCGCCGGGTCTTTCAGCATAGTTAATTCTTGAGATAACGTCCTCACCACACTTTATCTGCTGGTTAAATCCCGATACTGTATTAATTAATTTGCCATCCTTTAGATCTACGAGTCCGACAACCAATGTCGTTGTACCTATATCACAGGTTATCCCATAAATGTTCTTTCTATTTATCCCTGAAATAGCATCTATTATTTTCCATGATTCCTCTGACCTGAATAATATAAGTGTAATGTGACCATCGTTCTCACGTAAAATATGAGGTAATGATTTCAGTATATTATACTCGCAGTCTGACTTCTTTATCCCGAATTTATTTATTAATGTTAGTTGCAACCTTTTCAAATCGCTGTAATTATTTTCAAGTGTTGGCTCAGGTACCTTAATTTCCAACTTCTTTACAAGCGGTTCAAACTCAAAAGTTCCTGAAACAAATTTTCTATTTGATTCAGATATTCCAATATCTGTTATGGCCTTTACTGAAAGCTGTTTGAATTTGGGTAACTGAACAACAAGATCATCATTAACTTCTGTTTTGCATGCTAATGTATACCCCTGTTTACGAAGATTTTCAGGTAAGGCAGCAGAAGTTCCCATTGTATATTTACCTTTTAAAACCTGGACAATACAATCACCACAGGTCCCTTTGCCGCCACAAGATGTTGTAACAGGCAGATTTGCATTTTTAATTGCATCAAGTATAGTGGATCCGACAGGAATACTTAAACTAACATTAAATGGAATAAATGTTACGTTTTTTAATTCATCCTTGGCTTTGGGTGTGTTTGACAATTTCTATTATTTTGTAAAGGGCAAAAATGATCATGCAATATTTACATTTTTTACAAATGAGGGAATGTCTGATGCCTCCTGGCAGCCAACTATTACTTCCCAGCCTGGCATATTCTCTTCAAGTTCGCCGCTTATCTGTGAAACAAATCCCGGTATTATTATTCTTCGCGTCTTTATTTTTTCTTCGAGCTTAATTTCATTAATAAACCTGGCAATTTCTTTTCCTGTAAATTTTCCGGCAGCCCAGGCAGTGAGCACAGATTGTCCCTCACAGTCACATACTATCAGGTAAGCAGAAATTCCTGAATTTTCAATCTCCCCCGAAACTATAAAATAAGTTAGTGAAAAGTTGGTAGTAACGAAAACCGGTGATTCTTCAACCGGTTCGCCTATTGGGTAAATTTTAGGTTCAACCTGTATAGGCTTCTGGGGATCAGTAAAGATATTCTGTCTTAGAGTTAACAAAGTATATAACATTGCCTTGTCATAAACAGGCAAAACAATTATTGAACTGTATTTACAAATATATAATGATGCTTTTGCCAGAAGTTCATAATTATTTTCAGCATTAATACATGTAAAAAGAGGATACCCGAATGGCTTATAGTTTTTCTTCAATGCGCTGCGGCGAAGTATCGTATTAATCTGCAGAATATCTCCAATATTGCCGGATGTATAATTCAGGAGAATATTGTTTACTCCGGCGTTTTTAACCTTTTCAGCCTGTCCGGATAAACCTTCCGGTGTATTGTCAGTAAGAATAATACCGGCGTTATATGATTTTGCCAAATCAATATATTTGTCAGAGACCTTTTCTTTAATGAATATTGCAGGGCGGTCGTCTTTAATGAGTTCAAGTCCTTTTGCCAGAACTTCTTCATCTGCGCAATCAAGAATTATTCCTTTTGATGACGAGCGCTTTATTGCTGCAACAATTTTAAGAAAATTATCTGTATCGGAATTATCATATGTTATAAAGAATAAATCCGGCATTAGCTCCTCGCCCACTCTTTCAACTTTATAACCTGCAATTTCCTTAATTTTCGCATCTGCTATTTTCCCGTTCTCTGAAGATTTAACCTGGATTGCTATTCCGGTTTGATGAAAAAAAGTCTTTTCATGTCGAAACATTACTGTTTCATTTCCTATCTCAATATGATGCGGTCCGCCAATCTTTATTAGTTTTATTGGCGGCTCACTTGCAGCTCCCAGAGCAGCTTTAGCTTCTTCAGATGCATGCGGGCATTCGCTTAATTCAGCTTTTTTCTGGGCCAGTTTCATTGCAAAGGCCATGCACGTTGGTATTCCGCAGTCCCCACAATTAGTTTTCGGCAATAATTTAAATATCTCTAATCCTGAAAGTGCCATTCTATTTTTTATATTTTGAGTTGAACATATTATTTATTTGCGTTTTTATGATCTCTACAGCCTTAGGATTATACATTATCAATAAATCTGCTCCTGCGCATAACAAGCTCATGGCAGTGGATAATTCCCAATATGCATTAAGCAATACAGGATCGCCCCATTCAGGGTATGTTCCCGGTTGTATTTTAGCTTCCTTTACCCGTGAGGCTTCATTTCCCGGATTTACCAGCATTGGAAATGCCAGCATTTTATCTCCTGATAAACCGTCAATGCGAATTCGTTCCATAATAGAATATGAGTATTCAAGACCATATCCCAGGGCCCCGGTTAGGGGATCAATAACTATCCTTCCTGCCGGGAAATTCATATCTGTCAGCAGTATATTCAATTGTTTCGCAATATTGACATCAATTGGTGATTGTGCAACTATTGTGTGGTTATATGCAAGGGCTGCTGCTGCAATAGTTTTGTAATTATCAGTTTCAACAAAATTTATGAGGCAATTCTCACCTGCAGTTACATCACACACTTTCTTCATTACTTCGTTTATTTTTTCGTAATGACCATGGCCTGTTATTATAAGGGGAACCTTCACGCTTTCCAGAACCTGCTTTACGACTTCAACAGCCTCATCAGCGCTCCTGTTGCCTTTTTCAGGGTGAGTGCCTTCAAGACGAACACTTATTAAATCGGCCCCGCACTCTTCAACACATTTTTTGGCCATTTCGGCAGGCTTATCCATGACATCCCTGTAAAAATTCGCAAGTGATTCCGGGTATTTGGCAGGTACTTTGTCAAATACCTCCATTGCCACAACCGGGGGATGGGGAAATTCCCCTTCAAAAAAATGAAAAGGCAAAGCTGAACTCCCTCCTATAGTGACAGAACCGGAACGTGTTCCCCCCTGCTCGGGAGTTGCTCCAATTGTAACTTCAGTTATTTTTCCAATATTAGTTTCGACAGGAATTTTAAAATCCATAGAAATTTATTTTAACAATAAAAAAAACCAAAATACCAAAATACAAATATTATCTAATTTACTGCTGTGCATTAAAAACTAAATTTTGTCAATATCTCTCCTATGGATCTGTACGCTTTCGTGTCTTTAACACTTTGCCATATTGATTCCCCTCTGCTATCCATATCCATAATTTCATTATCTTCAGCCACAGTACCGATAAGTTTCAAGTCCTCTGATTTTATAATATCCAAAACAGAGGGGTGTATTGAGTTTTTCACCCTGTTCAGAATTAAATATTTTTCCTTAACCCTTGTTTCCAGGTCTCTGACAAGCCTGCTAATTTTCCCTGCTGCTTTTATGCCTCTTATTGTGGGATCAGACACTATTAACATATAATTAATATTCTGGGTTGTTCTCCTGCTAAGGTGTTCCATGCCTGCACCGTTATCGATAATAATAAACTCATAATTGCCGGCGGTTTCCGTAATAACATCCCGCAGCAGGCTATTGGCATAACAATAACATCCGGGGCCTTCAGGGCAGCCCATTGCCACGAGATCGAAATCCGGTGTTTCTACCAGGCTTGTTTGAAACTTATATTCAAGATATTGCTGCTTTGTCATTCCTCCCGGCAGATTATTTGCTTTATCCTTCATCTCCTCACGTATAGCACCAATAGTATTATCAAGCGTTAAACCGAGCAAATCATTCAGGTTTACGTTACAATC
This sequence comes from uncultured Bacteroidales bacterium, assembly GCA_964461435.1. Lineage (GTDB taxonomy): Bacteria > Bacteroidota > Bacteroidia > Bacteroidales > UBA10428. The sequence continues at coordinate 37,238 of CAYWUI010000006.1, forward strand.
GGCATCTACGGCCAGAATAGACTTTGATACGTGATCACTAATCCAGCGAATTATTAAAGCTGCAATAGTTGATTTACCTGTACCTCCTTTACCTGATATTGCAATTGTTTTCACGGCTTAAAAGAATATAATTTAAGAAATCCGGGCATAAATAATATTTTAGAACAGCGGGGGCATTGATATCGCCGGATGATTAATTTTTGAGATATAATCCAGCACCTCCTCCTCCGTTGTTGCCACTGACTCGTCGGCTATCATATCAAAAAAGCTTTCTATACCTTCCTGTTTACCGACTTTTTCTAAGATTTCCCTTATTTCTTCTTTAAGGTTTCTGTTCATCCAGACAATTCTTTTAGCTCCTCCCTCGGCGCTTACAAATTTTCTGCTTCCTATATAATGTTTGCTATGCCCTATAAATCCGGGTGTCTGCAGTCCCCCTCCTACTGTTCCTGCAAGAGTCGAAAATTTCATACCTACAGGTGTCATTCCGTTATATTCACGATAGACAGTCATGATACCGTTAGTGGAAGGTAAAACACATGAGATACATTCAAAGCAACCGCATGAAGTCATGGGGTATTCAATTATGCTGTAGGCATTAAAGACTTCAAGTGTCTTATGCGAATTGTGATATACAAATTCATTAACATTTTGCCATTGCCCTTTAACTATATCTATTTCGGTTCCTTTCTTTACGGGCTGATTCGGACCTGCAGCATTCATCTCATAGGCCGCTTTCCCGTCAAGCCAGTTATAGGCTCCACATAATCCCGAACGTTCCGGTGTAATAATACAAATATGATTTGGAGCAAATGACTGGCATAGAGCACATGAATAAAAGGTATCAACTGATTCGTCCGTCATATCTGCCAGGCGTGCGTCTCTTTCCCTGTATGTTTTCCGCGCCTTTTCAATAAGGTTAAGAACATCTTTTTCATTGGTATAAATCCTTATCTGTATCTTATCAAAGATCTTTCCGTATTCATTATGAAGGGCAGCATGAAGAATAACTCCCAGATGTTTGAATTTAAAACCTGCATTTTTTGCTTCTTTACTAATACGCAGCCAGTTAATATCACGTTGTCCGACATGAAATAATCCATGTGCTGCATTAATAAAATCGTGGAACTGCCGTTCAAGGATAGGTTCAAAATCAGGTTGCATATTTCTGCCGGCCACTTCGGCCCATATTGCCAGCGGCAGCTGCGTACCTTCCTGTATATCATCTATCTCAGGACCAAAAATTTCAATCTTACCGTCTTCGACTTCATCAAGTCCCTTTGATGTCAGAAACTCAAAACCGGGGCTTGCCTGGCCTGCCATTTCAACATACATATCCTCTTTGCGAACCCTTTCACCCTGGAAGGCAGGACCATAAGGGACAGGTACAGGTACTTCAGAGACTGAAATCTTAAGTCCCCTGACTTCTATTGATCTTGATACAATATTCTTGTGTTCAACAGGACTTACAACATGTTCGTATGTACAAATGCCGGTTGGTAATATCCGGCCGATATCAGTATCTGCAATAGTTGGAAAGCCAAAGTTTATTGCTCCCGCAGCCTGTGCAAATTTTTCGTCATCAACATGTCCAAAAGCAAGTATAAAAGCAAATATCCTCTCTTTATTATACTCAAGGATTTTTTTATAATCACCCGGTTTTGCTCCGCCGAATGACAATGCCGCTTTTGTTGCAAAACCTAAAGCATGGATACAAGCTGTAACATCATCTCCGAAAGGCACCAGCCGTGTTGTCCATCCCAGTTCTATTCCTTCTTCATATAGTTGCCGGGCCATAGATTTTCCGTCAGTTCCTGCAGCCAGGAAAACATAGAGGTTTTTCTCCTGTAATTCACGGGCAATTTTAACAGCGATCTCATTAGTCGGACAGGCACCGACACATGCTGCAAATCCCGGAGCAGTACCATCAACAAACTCTATTCCTCTTTCCCTGAGAATAACATCATTTGCAGCACCAAGCCAGAGATGACCGTTTTTAGGATCCGGTTCCGGCAAGTATGGCAAGGGATGCTGAGTATATTTAATTACTTCTATTATTTCATCAGCGAACAGGGCAGACATTCCTGCATCCAAAGTGTGCCCCAGGTATGGTAAGTTTATATTCTCATCAGGTACGGGGGGTAACAGACTTTTAGCTTCCTCCAGGAGTTCCTTTAAGCCTCCCAGGGTCTCTATTTTCATTCCCAGCATGCCGTAAGATACAGGTAAATAATAAGCTGTGTCAGGAAACTCAACTTTTATGCCAGCGCCCTTATCCTTTAGCGCCTGTGCAAGTTCCTTTTCCGCCCGGGCTACAATTTTATGTGCCCCCCGGATTGCTTGTATTGCTATGCTTTTTGACATATCAACTCTTATTAGTAAGTTAGTATCATTATCTTATTTTATTCCTGGTCATTTTTAATTTTAGGTATTTTTAATTTTGGCATTTCAGGCATTCTTGTCTATCTCTCTTCTCATCTGCATATCAAAAAGGACTCTTTCTTTTCCTTTTGATATACCGAGTTTTTCTCTCTTCTTGTTTATATGGCCAATTATCAGTCCGGCCATCTTACTAATATCAGTTTCTACAGCCCACATACCGCCATAAATGTTTTCATAATCTTCAAAAATATGTTTTGCAAAGATTCTGCTTCCCATAACCGGAAGACCTACACCGAAAACAGTATAAACACCCGATGCAACAAAATACTGGCCTATGGATATGGCTTTTTCACTCATCCATTCAGGTGCTGCACCTGCAACAGGAAGGTTACTAATATCTTTTCCCAGTCCCCCGGTTTTTACCATTTCAGTCAATGCCACCAGTATCCTCGAATTATCAACACAGGAACCTGAATGCAGTACAGGGGGCATCCCTGTAGCCTCACATACCTCGGCCAATCCTTTACCCGCATACTTGCGTGCCGCTTCGGGAATAAGAAAGCCGGCCTTTGCACATGCTATGGCTGAGCATCCCGTTTGTACAACCAGTATATCATTAGCTATTAATTCTTCAACAAGGCTGACATGACCCTGATCATGTGTTACTTTCGGATTACAGCATCCTACAACGCCTGCGACGCCTTTAATTCGCCCATTAATAATATTATCATTAAGTGGCACGTAAGAACCCCTGAATTTACCCCCCAGCATATAAACAATTGCTTCATGACTAAAACCTGCAACGAGATCCATTTTTTCCCGGGGTATATCTACCTTCCCCCTGTTAGGAAAATTCATTACCGCATCCCGGATAATCTCCCTGGCAATTGCAAGGGCTTTTTCTTCCGAAAAGTCAAAATGTTTAGCACCTTCAATCTTTGCTTTTGAAGAAGTTGTCACAAGATTTGTATGGTAATTGCTACTTATTTCCTGTAAAGAAGGCATTATACACTGGACATCCACAACCATACTTTCTACTGCACCTGTACAAACAGCCAGCTCCTGCTGTAAAATATTACCTGCAACAGGAAGTCCGTGTCTCAGAAGTATTTCATTTGCAGTACAACAAATGCCGGAGAGGTTGATTCCGGAAGCGCCTTTGGACCTGGCCAGTTCCAGAAGTTCTTTGTCCTGCGATGCCAGAACCAGCATTTCAGCGAGTACCGGTTCATGTCCGTGTATAATAACATTCACATCAGTTTCTGACAGGACACCCAGATTTACCTGGCCCCGGACAGGAGACGGGGTACCAAACAGTACATCCTGTAACTCGGTTGCAATCATTGAGCCGCCCCATCCATCAGCAAGCGCCGTCCTTGCGCCCTGCATCATTATATTCCGGTGGTCCTGATCCACTCCCATATGTGTACGGTGCATCATTTCCACAATTTCACGATCAACTCCTCTTGGAACAATATTTAAGTTCTTCCATAAATTTTGCCTTTCCGGGGGGGCCAGCGAAATAAAACTTATTTCACCCTCCTGCCTGCCAAAATTTTCCAGGGCTGATTGTGCAACCTCTGTTGCCACTTCATTTTTTGTCTTACCCTCGATAGATATACCTAAAAACAAAGCAATTTTATTCAGTTTATTAACATCTTTTATAGAGTACCCTGATTCTGGATTTTTTGCAGCGACAAGTAATGCATTTGCGACATCGCGTCCGTGATCAGAGTGAGCGGCCGCTCCGGCAGCTATCATTCGTCCGAAATTACGTGATACGATAGTTTCTGCACTTGCCCCGCATACACCTTTCTGAGGTCCTGTTCCGAAAGGATCAATACGGCAGGGACCAATAAAACAATTTCGGCAGCAAATACCCAACTCACCGAAACCACAATTAGGTTGTTGTTGCTCCAGCCTGTCCCATATAGTTTCAATACCTTTATCTTTGATACTTTCAAGCACATATTCTACAGATCTGTCTATACTTTTTCTGGCCATATACAATATATTAAGTTTTAGTTAAATATATTAACTGATATATATTTCAAAATTTAATCATCTAATTCTTTATAATGGATTACTTTATGCATCATAATACTTTTTTAATTCTGACCTGCCCATATATTTTAATAAAGTCCCATAATTAAAGAAATCACTCAGCAACTCATCTTTAAAAGACGAGATATCTGACTGGTTCTGAAGCAATGACAACAGGAGCCCGGCATTGCCTATTTTCCCGACAAGTATAATCCCTTTAATACGGTTATCCTTAATAACAATTTTTTTATAAATGTTTTGATCAGGCTTCATGTCGACCAGTATTTTGTATTCGGATTCATCCTTTGGCGAATTTATCCCGTAAGAAATGAGTGAAGTTTTAAAAAAGTTGAGGGAGTTCATACCTAAAGAACCGTTATATGCTTTTGGCCGTCCGGCTATATTGTAACCTGTAATGAAGCCTTGCTGTACCGCACAGGTCCATAAAGCATTTACTGTATGCTGTTCTGTTACTATATCGTAAGTTTCAGCAACATCCCCGGCGGCAAATACATTTTTATAATTTGTCCGCATATTTTCATCAGTAATTATTCCCCACTGTTTTTTAATATCTGTACTGGCAATTAATCCGGTATTAGCTGAAACACCTTTAGCCACAACCAATAACTCACAATTAATAATCTGTCCCTGATCAGTTTTTACAGCTGCAATCCTTTTGTTCTTTGAGACTATTTCCGTAATATCCGTTTGTGTCAGGACTTCAATATTATTTGCTTCCAATGCCTTCTGGATAATCCGTGCTGCCTGAAGATCTATCATTTGTGATAATACCCTGTTTGAACGTATTATAACAGTTACTTTCAATCCGCATATACTTAAAGCTTCAGCAATTCTCATCCCTATAAGTCCTCCTCCGACAATAACTGCATTCTTCACATTGGACAAATAGCTCTTAATGGCCAGGGCATTTTCAATTGTTCTTAACTGAAAGATTCCTTTTATGTCTTTCTTTATATTATCAGGAATTTTTGGTGAACTTCCGGTGGATATAAGCAATTTTTCGTAATCATAGGTTTCCCGGTTTTCGCACATAATTTGTTGATTTTTAGGATCTACTTCCGCAACCCGAATGCCGGCATGCAAATCCACATTCATTTCTTTATGAAAACCGGCGTGCCTGTAAAGGATAGTCCTGTCGTTAACCTTCCCTGAGATATGATACGATGCAAGACATCTCGAATAAAGGGGATAAGTTTCATCAGAGAATTGTACTATTGAGCTTTTTTTATCATATTTTCTTATTGCTTCTATAGCTGCTGTGCTTGCTGCGCTATTACCTATTATTAATATTTTCATATGCTCAATATTCCAGATGTCCTGTTTTAATTTCCTCTTTCTCACAATAAATAAGTGCTTTTGTCGGGCATGCCCTTACACATGGCGGTATTTCTTCGCCGGGACATAAATCACATTTTGTCGCTTTACTGCTCCCCTCATATTGTACAATAACTCCGAACGGACAAACCATGATACATGACCAGCAACCAACGCATCTTTCATGCTCGATCATAATCCTTCCCGATTCCTTATCCATATAAATACCGCCGGTTATGCATGCCTCAAGACAACGTGGATCTTCGCACTGCCTGCATTGTACGGCTATCGAACGTTTATTGCAGATTTCTCCTGACTCATCAATGTATTCAACCCTAATCAATTGTTTAGGCAAGGGATCTTCATTTATGGCAGTCGATAATTTTTTTGATTTGGAATGGGCAATTGCACAGGCAATCTCACATGAATGACAGGAAAGGCACTTATTTATCTGACAATAAATCTTTTTCACAATAAATTCATTTTAATTAAGAGACTATCAATATTTTATCAAACCTCAATATGCTGCGGGGCAAAATCTCGAAAACTAGAAAGGCTTTTGTTTGATAATACTACTTATATTTTTTAAATAATCAAACACCCTGGATGACAATTCATCTGACATAGAACCTGTCCCACAACTTGGTGTCAGCAGGCATTTCTGCCACAGCAAATTTCTGTCAATTCCTTTGTCAACCAGTTTATCGATAAGCTGGGATAGTTTTTTAATAAGCGACTCCGGGGTTTCCTGGTTTATTTTACCGGATGTTGGTACTATACCCCAGGCCAAAACACCGCCACTTTCAAGAAATGATTTTATCTTTTCATGATAATATGTAATTGTTTCACCATATTCATAAGCGTCAAAGCTGATAATATCCGCACCGGCATCGATTAATATGGGCCACTCCGTATTTCCGCAACAATGGGTTCCCGCAATGGCATTCTCTTCATGAATTGCATCGTATACCTCTTTCAGACTTTCTATAACTTCATTTCTTTTTACACTTACATAAGTAGAGGAGCCAAATGCAGATAGTATAGGTTCATCCACAAAACAGATTTGTTTAATCCCGAATTGCCTGAATTTGTTCAGAATCCACCTTGCCTTCATAATTAATCCCTTGACAATTACGTCCCTGAATATCTCATTATAATATACTGCCCTTTTATTTTCATCAGTCCGGCTCAGCCCGTAAGTTACAGGTCCGGTTACCTGGCTTTTGAAATATTTTACAGTATTTATATCGATGTTACACAGCTTCTTCTCCATCTCATAAATACCACTGCTGAATTGCTGTGATATCTTGAAATATTCCGTGTTATTCGCAACGACATTTTCATAAAACTCCCCAAGTTTTTCCGAAGGATCATCACCAATTTCAAAATGCATGCTTCTTTTTGTTTCATCCAGCCTGACACAGGGCAATCCCTCGCTAAACTGTATTTCCATCTGTTCTTTATAATTAATGTTAGGTAATTGTGGCCACACGGGAATTTCAGGAATAGTATTTATTATATCATCTACAGCTTTTGCTGCATTGTGATGAGGATAACTGCCTATTGCAGTTGCTCTTCCTTCCGGATTAAATTGCATAATCAATTTAAATTTTAAAAGTGAACAAAATTTATCTTAAAAATAACAATTCGAAAATAAGATCTTTTGAACATATACAAAACAAAATATTAGTTAATTAAGTCAGAATATTCACATATGCCCTGACACCTGTGAACCATGAAACAATGATTTGTAGATTGTCAGGAACTCCTTTTTCAGATTCTCATTTAAGAGGTCAACAAGGGGTTTTTGCTGAATATCTGAATCTCTGATAATATTATGATATGAAATAAATCCAAGAAGATCATTTTCATCAAATTTATTTCTAATCCATATCTCCTGATCTTTATTTTGTATTTTATTACCAACAATCCCAAATTTTTTTATTCCTATTTCGTTTCCATATTTCATTATTTTCCGGGCGGTATTTATGCTCTGGGAACCTGGTTCAACTATTATTATCATTTGATCAACATTGCTTGCCGTAGCACGGCCTAAATGTTCGATCCCCGCTTCCATATCAATAATTACCGCTTCATCACGATTGAGTATAATCTCAGACAGCAGGCTTCTGAGCAGGACGTTTTCAGGACAGGCACATCCTCCCCCACCTTTCCTTACAGATCCCAGTACAAGTAATTTTATCCCCCTGAAGTCAATACAAAACTTCCCGGGAATATCCTTTACTTCAGGATTTAATTTAAAAAGCTGTCCAAATTCCTTAGGATTGGCACCTGTTCTTTCCTTTATCAATCTTCGTTGCTCGGAAATGGGAATTATGGATTCTGCCTGTCCGGATGTTAGTCCGATTGAAAAGCCAAGGTTTGTATCCGGATCAGCATCAATAGCTATTACTTTATATCCGTCACCGGCAAAATAATGTGATATAATACCTGCTATGGTTGATTTTCCAACACCGCCCTTACCTGTTACAGCATATTTCATAATCTCTTTATAATAGATTAGGTTAGTCTTTCCCTGAAATCCTGAACCGCCCTGGTTGTGCCAAAAACTATAACATTATCGCCCAGTCTTAGATTAGTATCGCCATGAGGCACATGCATTTCTTTGCCTCTTCTTATTAACATCAGGAAACCATCGGCATGAAATGGTATTTCTTTTACCTGCAGCCCGTTAATACTTTTGTTTGCTATAGGTATTTCTTCAACCGTAAAGCTTTCAAACGTTTCAACAAGTGCCTGGTAGGTTACAGGTCTTAATATAAGGTTTTCAATTGTTGTGGCAATTACACGGGGAGCGTCAATGATGTCAACACCCAGACGCAACAGCTCAAGTTCAATTTTTGAAGTCCCTGACCTTGAAATGATCTTCTCATGTCCGAACTCCTCGCGAAGCAGGCATGATATTCTAATATTATCCTGATCAGAACCTGTCAGAATAACGACATGGTTATCCGGTGATAATTTAACCTGTTTATAAACCAGCGGGTTCAGTCCGTCACCATGAATTACATCAAGACCCTTTGACAGGATCTCAGTATATCGCTTTTTATTTTTTTCAATAATTAATGCGGCCCTGCCATGCATTTTAAGTCTCCTCAACAGAAGAACACCCGTGCTGCTTCCGCCTACAACAATTGTTTTACCTATATCATAGATACTCCGCGGATTTATCAGGTTATAGAGCGTCGGAGAAAAAAGACATGTAAAAACAGCCATACATATAAAACAAGCATTCACCCCGGGGGTTATAATTTTCAGGTCGAGCCCGATCTGTGCTGCAGCAATCATTACACTTAATCTCGATGTTAAAAGAATGCCTCCTGCAAACGCCTTCTTTAGTCTGACATTCTTTGACCAGAGCAAAGAGGGTATAATCTTTACAAGATAAAGTGCCGCTATTAAAAGACCCAGGAAGGGTAATAAAGATTTATCCAGCTCTTTTAAATCTGAAGCGTTAAACTGGGCACCTATCATTATAAAGAATATGGGTATAAAAAATCCATATCCCATTCCATCAAGCTTAATTATAAGAAGGGACCTTGTCTTGTACAGAAAAACAGAAAGCAGCAATCCTGCCAGAAATGCACCTAATAATATTGCTTCTTTATCGATAAACTGTGAACTCACAATGAATATCAAGATAAGAAAGATTGTACCTCTTATTCTTATTTGTAAATCTGCATGTGCCAGCTGGTATGATACTTTCTTGAAAAACTTAAAATCTTTCAGCCTGAGGCCAATCCTGTAAAAAGCATAAAATAAAATGAACAGGGCTATAATTAAAAATACTTCTGCTTTTAACCCTTTTTTAATTATAAATGCAGAAAGAGTAAATAGTATTATACTGAGAATATCTGCTATTGCAGCAGCCGAAATGATCATCTGTCCGAATTCAGTATTTAGTTCTTCCCTGTTTTTAAGTACTGTCAGTATTATGCCTACAGAAGAAGTGACCATTATTAATGAAAAATACCATATATTACCAATCTTAATCAGCTTTGACATGCCAACGGTAAACAAGAGGGAAACTGACAATGTTATAAGATATATCAGCATCCCGATAAGGAAAGGATTTTTTTGAAAACGGGAAAACGATATTTTTCTTAATGATATTGAATATAGAATTTTATTAACATCTATCTCGAGTCCGGTAAAAAACATCAGGAATATAAAGCCTGTCAAAGCAAGAAACTCAAGTATTCGCACACTCTCACCAGAAAAGTTACTTACTAAAGGACTTACAATGATATAGCCTAATACCAGTTCAAGGACGGGATTGGGTATTTTTGTAAGTCTTGCCAGAGATTTTAACATTGGTATTGCCCAGGCAAGAGTAGCTACTACCAGCAAGGGGAGAAAGTCGAAATTAAATGATATATTAAGTATGGTAACTGCCCGCATAGGATTTGAGTCATATTAATAAATATAAATATATGTAAATCCTCTGATTTTCCATAGGAGATTGCTTAAGTTTGATTCAAATCTTTAATCGATATATTCCAGGGATGCATTAATCAGGAAGTAATACGAACTGATATTACCGGACTTCACTTTCGACTTTCTGCAGGTTTTTATCCACAAGCACAAGTAATTCACTGCTTCTTATAGGTTTAATAATATAGTCAGTGCAGCCTGCTTTAATGAACCTTTCAATATCATCAGGCATGGTGCATGCAGTTTGGGCAATGACGGGCATATCGGGATACATTAATTTAATTTCCCTTGTAGCCTCATACCCGTTCATTTGCGGCATCTTAATATCCATAAGAACAAGATCAATATTCTTTTTCTTACATAGATTAACGGCTTCCAGTCCATTTTCGGCCCAGTATATTTTTGCCCTTGTTTTGCCTAAAACAGTCTTAATATAAATAAAGTTTGCTTTCTCATCTTCAGCAACAAGTATGGATTTGTTACTCCAGTCATAGTTCTCACTGAATCTGCTGATTTTTGTAATATTCCTGAATTTTTCAATACCGGCCCTTCCCGAAGGAATATTAAAATAAAATGTTGAGCCTTTACCTTCAGTGGATTTAACCCAGATATTACCTCCCAGCAGTTCTACAAGCTGTTTTGATATTGACAATCCCAGTCCGGATCCGCTGCTATTCCTGGTATACGGATCCTCGGCCTGTTCAAAAAGGTCAAAAATAGAATTTATCTTATCATTGGCTATTCCGGAACCCGTATCCTTAACGAAGAATTCAGTTATACTGTCATTATTTATTTTAAATCCGAACTCTATCTTACCTTCATAAGTGAACTTAATTGCATTATTGATCAAGTTCACCAGAATCTGTCTAAGCCTCTGGGGATCGGAGAAAATATAAATATTTCCGTCTCCATGGCCCGAAGGAAGTTTTAGCTCTATGCTAAGCTTAAATCTTTTACTGCGTACAATCAAATCATTATAATACAGGTACAAATCTTCTAATAATTCCGTTAAATTGCATTTTGTAAAGTTGATCTTCAGCTGCTCAGCTTCGATCTTGGAAATATCAATTAAATCATTTATAAGGTTCAGCAGGCTGTTCCCATTTTCAATAATTAATCTCACGTATTCATTCTTATTCTTAGCTGATATATTGTTTTTAAGCAGCAAGTTGGAAAATCCCAGTATAGCATTCATTGGGGTCCTTATTTCATGACTCATTTCAGCTAGAAAAACAGACTTAAGCCTGTCGTTTTCTATTGCCTTTTCTTTAGCTTTCTTAAGTTCCTGCAGGCTTTTTTCCAGGTTCCTGTTAATACTCAAAAGCTTATAATAATCATTTTTCAAATCTTTATAAAGCGACTGCCGGTCATGGCTTTTTTTGCGGGTGTTTTCTTTTTCCGTATCCTTATCAGCAAGAATTTTGTACGAGATAAGAATAACTAAAATTGCTAATACCAATGATGCGAGGACAAACATAGGCTGAAATAAATTGAAATCAAATTATGTTAAATTCACTAACCGTTAATTAAGCTTAGAATCTAAATTTGCGACCTCAATTTACCATTATTCTTTAAATATTAATATAAATGATAAATGATATTGGTTATCAGCCTTTGATGAGATAGGTCATCAATATACTTGTTTTTAAAAATTAAGATTTCTGTGGATGTAAGCAGAATAGTCTTTTATTATTGGTTTATAATCCGTATTCAATAGCTCGGATGATATAAGGAAGTCCGCTGTCGACCTGTTACATGCAGTTGGTATATTATAGAGAACTGTTATTCTCAGGAGAGCTTTAACATCCACGTCGTGGGGCTGGGGCTGCATTGGATCCCACAGAAAAACAAGGATATCAATTTTACCCTCTGTAATTAGGGCTCCCAGTTGCTGATCACCACCCAAAGGGCCGGATTTCAGAATATTTATCTCCAGTTCTGCTGCTTTTGATTTAGGTAATCCCTTTTTCAATGCTCTTTCAACCAGGCCGCCTGTTGTTCCCGTACAGGTTAATTCATGCTTCAATAGTAACTCTCTGTTCCATTCAACCCATTCAATAAGGTCTTTTTTCCTGTTATCATGTGCGACCAGCGCAATTCTTTTTGTTGTATACATAATTATTATAATTTAAGTTTACCTTGTGTTTAATTAGAACTCCCGGCTGTCGAGGATATCAAGGTATTTTTGATAATACCTGTCAATCAACTCTTCTAATGAGGCTTTATCCTTTTCGAGCCTGATTTTATATGCCGCCTGGTTTTCTGACTTTTCCCTGGGTAAAAATAATCCGGCTGCTTCAATCTCCTTATCAAGATCTTCCGAAAAATAAAAGTCGACGAATATTCTTTTGTTAAGCTTCCACAATATTACTGTTTTATCACTTGAGGCACTGGCAAAATACCTGGCGTCCGGACTGAATCTAACGGAGTTTACAGGTCCTTCATGATCAATAAAGGAATATATTTTATTCCCGGTAAATGTCTCCCAGAGTATAATTGTGTTGTCCAAAGAACAGCTAATCAAATATTTTCCGTCAGGACTAAAATCTATATCCATGACACTCTTATCATGGCCGACATAGGTCTTTATAACATCACCTTTTTCAAAGTCCCATAACCTGATGGTATTGTCCCCTGACGCACTTGCTATATATTTTCCCCCCGGGTGAAACTTTACCGAATAAATATTGTCGGTATGTCTGTCAAGTTTTTTAAGTTCTTTGCCTGTGGCTGCATTCCATATTCTTACCGATTTATCGAGGGACCCGCTTACAATGTATTTACCATCCGGACTAATAGCAACGGGTAGCGTACTCTTCTCGTGCCCTTCCAGGATATAAACCGTCTCTCCCGAAGTATAATCCCATACCCTGATATTCCTGGCATAGGAACCACTGACAATTTTATTTGTTTCGGCATTAAAATCAAAAGACCATATATGCGTAGTGTTACCAGTGAAAGTTCTTAAAAGGTTCCCGTTAAAATTCATTAACTTGATGTCCGGTCCACATGCTGCCAGTATCTCATCATCCTGTGCAAATTTAAGTGCTCTTATGGGAAAATAATTGTCTTCAAGAGAATATGCCAGCTCACCTGAATTAACGTCCCATATGTATATTGTCTTATCTTCTCCTGCAGTTGCCAGGTATTTTTCATCATTGCTGAATGCCAGGGCATATACAGGCTGGCTATGCTTCTTAAACACATAAACTACGTTTTCATCCTGCTGTGCAGATACGGTGAAACAACAGCATGCTGACAAGATATATAACAAATTTGCTTTTAGTTTCATCTGATAAAGGATAAATAATTTTTATAACTAACTTTTTAAAACCGCACTAAGAAATCTTCGGATAATAATTAGTTTATCTTTGCTGCAATCTTATACCGTAATCCATTAGCACCATCTAATAAAGCCTTAACAGAGCCAACCAGTATTTTAGCTTCTACAAGCACAGGAATTCTGTTTTTATCATCAGTGACCCAGACATAAAGATCTTCTCCGCCTTTAAATATTGTTCCTTCAACAAGTAGTGCCGAGAATTTTATGCATTTATACTTATCCCCTTCCCTTGTTTCTATTACTTCTTTACCAAGATAGCGTACATAAAGGTTAAATAATTCATTATCAATAATTACTGATACGGGGATAGTGTCCTTGACTTTGAGACCGGAAAAGTCCAGGTTTCTGCAATAATAGGCAAGGCTTAAAACATCAAAAGTGCAATCAGGCAAGGGCAGCGTATCAATCAAAAAAGGCTTATTGGAATTCTCGGTGAATGAGAATATATTTTTATTCCTGTGGTCAAAAATATACCTGTTATGCACCGCATAACCTCCTTCATAGGTGTTACGTTCAAACCACAGAGGCCGGAGGGTTTTCATATCGACATACGATTCAAATCTATCCCGTACTTTGAAAAAAAAGTCATATGCTTTAAAAGTAGTACCGTAAGCATCGAAGTAATATACATCCCTGTCCAGAAACCTGGTTCTCTTTACTTCAAATTCCACCCTGCCGGCATTTAACCATATGAAGTGCCAATTATATACTACTTGATAAGTTATTTTTTCACCTACCTGGAAAGTAAAATTCGTATCGAAGCACTGGCCTTTTACTAAAGAATTAAAGCTAAAGAATACAACCAGCACCGTTAAGTAGCATTTAATAATATATCTGATCACTTATCCACTAAATTAATCAGGTCAATAACTCCTTATAAATCTTATAGTTCTCATCATCAAAGCAAACAAATATAACCTTCTCAATTTCCATACTGTTCTTAATGAAGTCTCTTACCTCTCTAACAGCAACCCTGGCAGCAAGATTTTTGGGATATCTGTATACACCTGTGCTTATGTTAGGAAAGGCAATGGTTTTCAATTTTGTGTTTTCAGCAATCCATAGACTATTATAATAACAACTTGCCAGCAGTTCCTCTTCATGGTTATTGCCGCCGCTCCATACCGGTCCGACCGTATGAATAACAAATTTTGCCAGCAAATTATATCCGCTTGTTATTTTCGCTTCCCCTGTTAAACACCCGTTTAATTTCTTACATTCTTTCAGTAATCCTGGACCGGCCGCTTTATGAATAGCGCCGTCAACTCCTCCTCCTCCAAGCAGCGAATTATTTGCTGCATTAACAATTGCATCAACTTTGAGCTTTGTTATATCTCCTTTAATTAATTCAATTGTTACCATTGATGACCTATTTATAATACTATCGAATTTCAGCATCAAGTTCTTTAATAATGACGCTTGCCAGTCCTTTCATTATTTTATCAATCTGCGGATCTGTCAGCGTCTTTTTCTCATCCTGCAATATAAAACTTATTGCATATGACTTCTTGCTTTTATCTATTTTATCTCCTGTATAAACATCAAACAGATTTATTCTTTTAAGAAAGTACTTTTCAGTTTTAAATGCCAGTTCTCTAATTTGTTCAAATGTAACCTTCATGTCCAGAAGCAATGCTAAGTCCCTTCTAACTTCGGGATATTTTGGCAATTCTTTATATTCAATATCATGAGTCCCAAGATTTTTAATAACATTGTCCCAGAAAATATCACAATAAAAAACATTCTCTTTAATATCAAAATCTTCTGTTAATGCACTGTTGACAATTCCAAATTCAGCCAGTATATCACTATTCTGCCAGTAGCTCAATCCATCCAGAAAAATATCTGATTTTTTAACAGGATTGTCAATATCAAGCTCATTAATATTAAATCCAAGCCTGGCGAGTATGTTCTCCACATATGATTTTAACAGAAAGTAAGAGCTTTTCTCCTCTTTGCTTATCCAGTTAGGTTCATATTTGTTCCCTGTAATAAAAAGTGCAAAATGTTGTTCTTCTGAATAATTGTTCAGGGGATTGTTCATGGTCTTTTTCTTATTAAAGAAATAACAATTACCTGACTCATAAAATCTTAAATCATTCATCCTGCGGTTAGCATTATATGCTATGGCTTCCAGTCCCCCTAAAAGCAAAGTCTGTCTTAACACATTCAAATCATTACTTAAAGGATTATAGAGCCTGACCAGGGCATCTGATTTGTATGAATCAAGTTTCTCATAGTATACTGATTTTGTCAGCGAATTTGACATAATCTCGTAAAAGCCGTTGCTGCTAAGAAAATCAGAAACTATATCAAGTATTCTCTCCCTGTCAGGTTTTGTGGTATATGATATACTGGAATTCAGGTTTTCAGAAAATTCAATATTATTATATCCATATATCCTCAATATATCTTCAATGACATCAGCTTCACGTGTCACATCAACCCTGTATGGCGGAACGTTTACTGTTATCAGGTCCTGATGTTCATCGATAATATTAATTTCCAATGAAGCAAGTATTTTTCTGATTTTGTTTCTTTCCAGATGTTTACCTGTTAATCTGTCAATATTTTTATGATCCAGTACCACTTTGAAAGGTTTTATAGGCTCGGGATATATATCAATAACTTCTGATGAGACTGATCCCCCGGCCAAATCTTTCATTAATAAAGCTGCACGCTTAAGTGCTATAATTGTCATATCAGGATCTACTCCCCTTTCAAAATGAAAGGAGGAATCCGTGTTAATTCCGTGTCGCTTTGATGTCCTGCGGACAAAAACAGGATTAAAATATGCACTTTCGATAAAAATATTTCCGGTTTCATCAGTCACACCTGAATATAACCCGCCAAATACTCCACCTATGGCTACTGCCTCCTTACCATCACAAATCATCAGATCTTCACCTGACAGTTTATGTTCAATACCATCGAGAGTAGTAAAAACTGTTCCCTCAGGCAGGTTTTTTACAATGATTTTTCTGTCAGCCAGCTTATCTGCATCAAAAGCATGGAGTGGCTGGCCAAGTTCATGCAGAATAAAATTCGTTATATCAACGATATTATTTATGGGTTTAAGTCCGATCGAAGCCAGCCGCGTCTGCAGCCAGTCAGGTGAGGGAGCAATTCTGACATCTGTAACAGTTACTCCTGCATACCTCTTGCAGGCATCTTTATTTTCAATTTTTATGTCTACCTGGTAATTGTTATTATCAGTTTTAAATCTTCCCACATCAGGTAAATTGAGCTTAACCTCTTTGTTTTGCTTGAGGTAAGCCGCCAGATCACGGGCCACACCAAAATGTGATGCCGCGTCAATTCTGTTTGGTGTAAGTCCTATTTCAAAAACCGTATCCTTTTCCAGGCTAAAATATTCATTTAAAGGCATGCCTGCTGGCGCATCATTATCCAGTATCATTATGCCATCATGACTGGTACCCATTCCTATCTCATCTTCTGCACAAATCATACCTTCCGAAATAATACCTTTAATTTTTGTTTCTTTTATCCTGTAACTTTCATCATCCTTATGCAAAGTGGTTCCCGGCTTTGCTACAATAACCTTCTGTCCCTTTTTAACATTTGGTGCTCCACAGACAATATTCAGTATCGTATTTGTCCCGACATCGACTGTTGTTACATAAAGTCTGTCCGCTTCAGGGTGCTTATCACAGGATTTTACTTCACCAATGACCAGTCCTTCAAGTCCCCCCTTTACCTTTTCAAAGGTTTCGGTACCTTCAACCTCAAGTCCGATATCAGTAAGTATTGTAGCAACTTCCTTAGGATCCAAATCTATCTTAATATATTCTTTCAGCCAGCTATAGGAAATCTTCATTTTAAATTAATTGTAAGTGATGATAATATAACAAAAATAAAAAAATTTAACATCTCTGATGTGTGTAGAATTACTTTTAATCAACATAAATGAATTATTAAATCCTATAAGACTGTTGTGTCCAAATATTTATTAAATATCTTTGTACTCTTTTAAATGAGTAAATAGCGTGCCAAAGAAAAAAGAACTGTTAATACTTTTAACAAATGATGACGGCGTTGAAGCAAAAGGATTAAAATCTTTAATAAATGTTGTATCCCGGTTCGGGAAAATTGTTGTAGTATCACCGCTGGACAGCAATTCAGGAATGTCACATGCAATAACTGTTAAAGTGCCACTGAGGGTGAAAAAAGTCAGGGAAGAACGAGGCATAACGGTCTATGGTTGTGATGGCACACCTGTTGATTGCGTCAAGATAGCTTTTAATCTGATACTGGACAGAAAGCCCGATTTGCTGGTAGCCGGTATTAATCATGGATCAAACACTTCATCAAGCATATTTTATTCAGGAACAATGGGAGCAGCTCTGGAAGGTTGTATCAATAGAATACCATCCATAGGCATTTCCCTTGTTAGTCACGATCCTGATGCTGACCTGAGCGCAACTGAATTCTGCAGTAAACAGATAATAGAAAAGGTAATAGCTAATGGCCTGCCCGAATCGATTTGCCTGAATGTAAATGTACCCAAAACTGACCTTGGGCAAATAAAGGGTATTAAAGTATGCAGGCAAAATAAAGGTTACTGGCAGGAAGAATTTGATGCAAGAACTGATCCGCAGGGTAAAAAATATTACTGGCTTACAGGCAGGTTCTTTAATACTGAGCCTGAAGCATCAGATACCGATGAATGGGCATTAAAAAACAACTATGTATCTATCGTGCCAGTACATATTGATCTTACCTGCTATGATACCCTCAAAAAAATAAAAAACTGGAATTTCGAAAATGAATAAAAGAATAAACTCCTTAACTTCCGGTGTATTAATCGGACTAATTATACCCATTTTGTTTTACATGATATTTTATTATGCAAAATTTAAAAACCTGAATTTTATCAGTTATTATAAAGATATATATCTGGGCACTTTACTGCCGCTGCTAATAAGCCGTTGTGTTTTGCCAAATCTCTTATTATTTTTTATATTTAACTGGTTTAACTGGGAAAAAGCATCCAAGGGAATATTTATAGCCACTCTTGGACTCACAATCATATTGTTTGCTTTAAAGCTTATTTTTTACTAACCGGTACCGATGAAGTATTATATTATTGCAGGTGAAGCATCAGGAGATATGCATGGCGCAAACCTGATGAAAAACATTATAAAACATGATGCTGAAGCAGATTTCAGGTTCTTTGGCGGTGAAATGATGAAAAGTGCGGGGGATACACTTGTCAGGCATTACAGCGATTTATCCTATATGGGAATATGGGAAGTACTGAAGAATATTGGCAAAATTTCAGGGAATGTGCTTTTTTGTAAGAGAGATATTAAAAATTTTAATCCCGATGTTATAATATTAATTGACTATGCCGGATTTAATCTTCGCATAGCAAAATTTGCCAAAGCCAATAATTTAAGAGTGTATTATTATATTTTGCCCAAATTATGGGCATGGGGCAAGTCAAGAGCAAAAAAAATCAGAAAGTATGTTGATAAGCGTTTTGTTATATTTCCGTTTGAAGTGAGCTTTTATGATCATCTGGGCATTAATGTTGAGTTTTACGGCAACCCGCTTGTTGACGAAATAGAAGACTTTAAAACACGTATGGCCTCATTGGAAGATTTCAGAAATATTAACAGGCTTTCGGATAAGCCAGTTATTGCATTGCTGGCAGGAAGCAGGGAGCAGGAAATAGACAGGTGCCTTCCTGAAATGATCGCCATAACAAAATACTATCCCGGATATCAATTTGTAGTTGCCGGTGCACTATCCATAAAGGAAGAATATTATAACAAATTCTTAAATAAAACAGGCATTAAGCTTGTTCATAACCGGACTTACCAGCTGTTAACACAATCGGCTGCAGCAGTAGTTACGTCAGGTACTGCCACGCTTGAAACAGCATTGTTTAATGTCCCCCAGGTAGTAATATATAAGACTAGCGGCTTTAATTATTATTTTGGCCAGATACTGGTGCTGCTTAAAATCATCAATGTTAAGTTTTTCTCGCTGGTTAATATTATTCTGAATAAGGAAGCAGTGAAGGAGTTGCTGCAATTCAGGCTTGCCGGCAAAATTAAAACCGAGCTCGATAAAATTCTCTTCGATAAGGATTACAGGGATGAAATGGTGAAAAACTATGCAGAACTAAGGAATATCATTGGAAAGCCTGAAGCATCGCGACATATTGCGGCAAGAATAGTAAGTTCACTTGTCTGAAAATTTTCTTTAAAACTTGTGCTGTGTTGCAAAAAGTCATTATTATTCTTTTCCTGATTACTATAAATGTTAAAAGCAGTTTTACGCAGAAATTAAACGTCGCCCTTTTCTACGAAAATAAGATAAAAACCGCTATTTTTTCAGTCATCTCTGGTGCGTATGATATCACGGGTGATGGAAAACGGATTAAGAGGTCTGCATCCCCTGAAATTTATTTAATCTCTTCAGAAAATGATTTGCTATCAATAAGAAACAGCGAAAAATCATTCGGACAGTATGAAAAAATTGAGTTCACTGCTATGGATACTTCGGGTATCTTTAAACTTAAACCTGAAGATCCACCTATTAATCCAAGGGAATATGACGACGACCTGGCAGTAGTTACCCAAAACGGGTATCTGCAACTGATAAATAAAATAAATATTGAAAAATATATCACAGGTGTTATTGAAACAGAGGGCGGTTCATCTGCGCCGATAGAATTTTATAAAGCCCAGGCTATACTTATAAGAACATATGCCATCAAAAATATCTACAGGCATTCGGGTAGCGGTTACAGTCTCTGTGATGCCACACATTGCCAGGCATATAAAGGAAAAAGCAGTCATAATAACCTGATATACCTGGCAGCGGAAAAAACAAAAGGGATGGTTCTGACAGATAAAAATAATAACCTTATAACAACACCTTATCATTCCAATTGCGGAGGAATGACCAGCAGCGCATCCGGTGTGTGGCAAAAAAATCTGCCATACCTCGTTACGGTTAAGGATCCTTTCTGCTTACAAGGCAATAATGCCAGGTGGATCAGGAAAATTACGGTACCGGACTGGGAACAGTATTTAAGGAGGATTGGGATCAATATAGAAAATCCATATTCCTATGATTATACATTCAACCAGCAAGCAAGAAAAAAGTATTATCATTTTGACAGCCAGCAAATACTATTAACCAGAATAAGGGATGACTGGAGTCTGAAGTCGACTTATTTTTCAATTAAGCGGGATGGCGACACTCTGATTTTTGAAGGCAAGGGATTTGGTCATGGTGTCGGCCTATGCCAGGAAGGAGCTATGGAGATGGCCAGGGTCGGTTATACATACACTGATATTTTACATTTTTATTTCCGTAATGTACGTATTGTTTATTATGATGATATGAAGAGCCGTTAACCGGCCTTAATTAATTTGCCTGAAGACCTCTCCTCCATTATTTCCACAAGTGCGGGATTCCCTGAATAATAGATATTGCCGGGTCCCCATATCCAGACACGCAGATGCTCCGTCACATTGATATATACATCGCCTGTCGTTTTCAGGTATATGTCTGCCCTTTCTGATACCAGCTCCGCTGCATCTACCGAGGAGCCATAGTTGACATAAAATCTGCTTTTGCCGGCCTTACCCCTGAATTTAAACAGTCCGAGCGTGGAATATGAATCATCAAACCTGAAGTAGTTGCAGTTTAATATCAGATCAGACTCACCTATTTCGCCAATGGCAAAATACTGCAAAGTATCGCATCTTATTGTATCATCAGAGACTACATTAACAGGTGCATGAGTGACAAAATGCTTTAACTCTGAAAAATAAACATATATTTTAACCTTCTCATAATCTCTGAACCAATTACATCTTAATGAATTTTCAATTATCAGGGTATCATTTTTTATATATGTATTAATATGTGGTAAAAGATTTTCCCCGCCTTCCATAATTATCTTATGAATTGTATCCTGAATCAATATTATATTAAAGATATCTTTAATCCGAATATTACTAAAATCCTCAAGCATTATTTCTTGCTCAACTGTTTCACCTTTACCAATAATACATCTTGATGAATTATTTTCGCAGGAAACAAGTATTAGAATAAAAAGAACAATTATAATTAAGCTTAATTTGTTCATCCTTATTTAATAAGCAGAAAATATAGTACAAACTAATACTTTAATACTTAAATAGCTGATATTTCAAAGATATAGACTTAAACTTAATTCTTAAAATATAACTATTGAATTATTATTGGCAGGATATACACAGCGAGATTCGGGTATATTAATTTCCATTTTTTTCTAAGGTACTACTGAGCCTCTAAAAGATATAAAACCTTTACCATAGAATGTTTGCAAGGGTACATAAACAAATATATTATACATTATTACTGGCTCAGCTATTATAATTTGGTAATATTCATTTGATTTAGAGGATAGAAAACGAAATGTATATCCAGGTACTATTTCAATATATTTCCAGGATGCGAACCAATCATATTCATAAGTTAATCCCCATAAATTATATTCTTTACCTTTTTCTAATGCATAAGGAATAGGAGGGTCCATATACCATTTAGGCGTAACTAATAATGGTTCATTAAGTGAAAACGGCTTTCCAATGTTACTTTTTTTCACTTGAGTTAACCTATCATCATATGGATTTTGATAAGCATCCATATTGGAAGATGTAGGCCAACACCAATATTTAATATGATACTCAGATTTTCCTGATGCATCATATCTATAATTTATCTGAGCTCTAACAATTTTTCTCATTTCATCGTCAGCAAGATTTATACTTGTTTTATCAGTAGTGCTTTTTTTCGTACTGCTTATCATTTCTACTGCATTAGTTATGTCAGCTTTATATACATCATTTGTTACCAGTGTAATAATTATTAACGGATTCATTATACTATCTGCAAACTTTTTATTTATAATTAATTCATTATATGAATTATTTCTTATTTCAAAAGCAGGAATATAATCATCATTATCTGCCGTGTCTGTCTTATCTGTCTCAATCTCAGAACCAATAGCGATAACAGGATTTAATTTAAAATCGCAACTATCTTTATTATAAAATACAATACCTGAACTATACCTGATTTCTTTATGTGTGAATTCCTTTTCAGATAGATTAATATACTCTGAATAATTTGTGCTTTTATTAATATTAGAATATTTTTTATACAGTTCTATAAGCTTGATTTGATTTTCATTAATGTCTTCTAATACATGGTATATATCTGATAATTGAATTTCTCCTGATTTAATTAGATTAACCATATTTATTGCGTTATCATAAAGATTAATGTTTACTTCCTTTTGAAAACTATCATTGGTATTAATTATTATATCTCTGATATGATATAGTGTTTTATTACTATTGAATGAATCTTTGCTAAGATCATCTTTAGTGCATGATATAGCAATAATTAACATAAAAGATAATCGTATTAATTTCATAATCTTGGTGTTATATTAATTAGTACAATTTAATATGAATTTTTAAAATATTCTATCCTTTATATTTTACAAATAAATGTTATAACCTAAAGAAAATGAAAATCTATATTTGGTATTGTAATCTTTATATGGAATCATTATTATTGTTCCTGATTTAATATATATACCGGTGTTATTAATAAGTTTTAAATTGATTTCTCCAAAAAGAGGATTTATATATTTTATATCACCGTTAGTTTCCCCTACATTGAAAATTGATTGGGATAAACATAAGTTTATATTTAATAAGTTATTAAGTATTATTAGTTTCCCAAAATTTAAATATAGTCCCGAAGTTATATGAAAACCATCAATAGCTCTTACATTACTTGAACTATTACTCTGAGAATTAATAGAATTCTCAACTGAAACAAATTTATCGCCAATTATTAACCCAACATGCAAATATTCTTTATTATTATTTGTTTTTACTTTTTTCCCAAAATCCAATCGTCCAAAAAGTCCGCTTGAAACTGTATGATTGACAATAACTTCAGCTTTATCAGATAATTTTAATCCATTATATATTTCACTTATTAACGCTTCTCCAAGCAGGTAATTTTCATAATTAATAAAAATTCCTTTTTCTGTTTTTGGTTTAAGTGAGAAGCCAAAATTAATTCCTAAAAAATTACTGTTTCTTATATCTATCTCATAATTATCTGATTCATGACAGTAAGAAATATTATGGAATTGATAAGATACGCCTGAAAATATATTAAGCTTATGACTAAGGTATTTATTGTTTTCCTGCCCATTAATTGAATACGTTATAAATAAACTTATAAGAATTAATACTTTTTTCATTCAGGCAGGTTTTATTTATGATATATGAATACTAAACTCAAATTATTGCTTACATTGAACTCTGATAATAAATTTAATAAATATTTTAATTATGAACAAGTTAATAAAAAATGAACGGTTAATATTTGACATTGAACGGCAATTTTGTTATTAATGTAATAATAAAAAAACCAGTTAAGATAATAGATGAACCGTTAATTCGCAATTATAGGGAGGGGAAGGGAAATTTCTTCAGCAGTTCCTTTACTTTTTAAAAATGAAACCAACTAAAATGTTTACTACCAATAATAACCTATTCCCCATTCCACAAAGTCGGCTTTGGCTTTATGAGCCTTAAGGGAAATGTTTAACAGGACATGACTGGTTAGCTTATATTTGAGTGCAAGGCGGCTGTAAAAAAGAGATAAATCGGTATACTTTGAATAAAGGTAGCGGCCTATATTTATAGTCATCAAAACCCTGTTATAAATTAACGTATGTGAACCGTGCAATCCGAATTTGAACAGATTTGACAAATCCTTATTCAATACTCCATCAACAGCCAGTGCTTCGCTTAAAGACTGGTCGTAAAACAAATCCGCTCCAAGCCCGATTCTTCTCTTAAGGTTCAGATGTCTCTCATACTCAAATGACAATGACGAAATGAAATAGTGTTTATTATACAGATTGTCGTACACCTTGACTCCGGCTGAATAAATAACACCATAATAATTCTTTTTGTAATCCCCTGGCAATTCCAGTACTGTTCTTTCCTTGTCTGTATTATTTATAAAATAACATAATCCGATTGAACCTGACAGCACATTTAACCCGTAATTGGGAGATTTTACCTTTCCGTTGGAACAATGTGTAAAGCCAAACTCTCCTAAAATCTCAAGATTTTCTGAAACCTGTATTTTAGTATCAAACCCCAGTCTGAAATATATATTCAAATTGGATCCTATAGCTGTGTTCAGGTAATTTTCATGAACATCAAATCTTCTGGTCAGATATGACATGCCGAATGAAATACGGTAATTCAATAAGTTCTTATTGTTATCATTTCTGATCACAGGTATGTTCATGAATCCGTAAAGGGCATGTACTTTTCCAAGTACTTCGGGATTGCCGTAGTCAAAAAAAACATAGCCAATGCCGGTCCTTGGATTTCTGTATAGCTGTTCCCATATATGTCTGCCGAATGTGGGCCTGCTGACATTTATCTCAAATCCATAGACATGTCTTTCAAGCAGGTACAATATTGATTTGTGATGAGGAATAATAAAGCCGTAATGAAATTTTGAATCAATATAGACGTTCTTAAATATATTCTCTTTATCAGTTGCATAAGTTTCTGAAAGTATAACGGTAAGTATTGAATATAATATTACAGGTTTTAACTTCATTAAAAAACAGGCAATGTAAAAAACAAATATAAATGGATTTTTTCATTCCGTGTAAACATAATAAATAATCACACCATATATTCTACATCAATAATACTTATATTTGGATTATTGATTTAGAATTAAGAAGTATTTATTTCATAAACCTTTGGTATAAAACACGGATTTAATATTTAAAATTCAGTCAAGGGATATGTTTTCATTATTTAAGATAGAAATAAACAGGTTTTTCAGTACTCTTACCGGTTATATAGTTATAGTGGGTTTTCTTCTTATTAACAGTCTTTATATGTGGGTTTTCCCCGGTGAATTTAATATTCTCGATGCCGGCTATGCTAACATAGATACGTTATTTATAATCTCTCCCTGGGTTTTCCTGTTCCTCATTCCTGCAATAACCATGAAAATGTTTGCCGATGAAAAAAAAGCAGGGACCATGGATCTTTTATTAACGCGGCCACTGAGTGATCTGCAGATTGTCCTGGCAAAGTACCTTGCTGCGATAGTACTGGTAGTCTTCTCATTAGTACCCTGTTTAGTCTATTTTCTAAGTGTTTCAATGTTAGGTAATCCCCCGGGCAACATCGATGCTGCTGCTACATGGGGCTCTTTCATCGGACTGGTCTTTCTGGCTGCAGCCTATACGGGAATAGGCATTTTCTCTTCCTCACTTACAGATAATATGATTGTCTCCTTCCTTATTTCCGTATCTGTTTCTTTCCTTTTTTTTATTGGCTTTGATTATATAAGCTATATAGATGTCTTTGGCAGGGCCGGCACATTTATTTTAAGCCTTAGTATCAATGAACATTACAAGTCAATCAGCAGAGGGGTAATTTACCTTAAGGATATCATATACTTTATCTCGGTGGTCTCAATATTCCTGCTATTTGCGAAGACAGTCCTCAATAAAAGGCGCTGGTAATTTTTTATGACAATAAAATAATGAAATTTACGAATACAAGGAAAAAAGATATTATTAAGCTTACCCTCTTACTTGCGATCATTTTATTTATTAATTTCATTGCAGGCTTTACAAATATTAAAATAGACCTTACAAAAGAAAAAAAATATTCATTGTCCCCTGTATCAAAAGAGATACTGAAAAACCTGGACGATATCGTTTACATAAAAATTTATCTGGATGGTAAGCTGAGTATACCCTATAAAAAGTTTAAAAGAAGTATTGAAGATAAACTCGAAGAATTTAAGGTTTACGCGAAGGGCAACCTGGTATATACCTTCATTGATCCTTTAAAAGATGCAGATCCTGCCATACAAAATAAAGTACTTTTTGAACTAAAAAAGAAAAGGCTTAATATTATTAATTGCAGGTACAAAAACAGGGAAGGTGATCTTACGTTTACTGCAATTGTCCCCGGTGCACTGATATCATACAGGGGTAATGAAGTGCCTCTAAACCTGCTCAAAGACGGTCCCATGTCAGACGAGGAAAAGATAAACAGCTCACTTGAATTACTTGAATATAAATTCATAAACATGATCCGTAAAATATCAGATGATAATCCCGATACTATTGCTTTCATAATAGGACATGGTGAATTATACGGCTATGAGCTTGATGATATTTACCAGGAACTTAAAAACAGCTATGAAGTTAATGACAGTATGAAAATAAGCGGACGGGCGGGAATCCTTGATAAGTATAAGTCAATAATCATTGCAAAACCAAGATACAGATTTTCTGAAGCTGACAAGTTTGTAATAGATCAATATATTATGAACGGGGGAAAGGTATTATGGCTGATTGATGCTGTATCTGTAAATGCCGACAGTCTGGCAAAAGGTGCGGCTCTGGCTCTTATAAACCAGCTGAATATTGAAGACCAGTTATTCCGTTATGGTATCAGAATAAATCCTGTGCTGGTGAAAGATAAGATGTGCAGCATTCTTCCGATAAATGTTGCACCAACAGGTCAGACTGCAGTATGGGAACCTTTTGACTGGCTGTACTTTCCTTTATTAAATCCTTCAGGTGACCATCCTGTAACAAAAAACACAGGTTATTTGAGATCACAGTTTGTTAATACTATTGACACATTAGGATCCCGCAAGTCAGTTAAAAAAACAATATTATTAAAAACCTCAAAAAGAAATAAGCTGGTTAAGGCACCTGCCGTCATCAGGCTAGATGAGATCAACTATAATATGCCAGTCAGTGAATTTGATACAGTTGCAAAACCTGTTGCTGTTCTGCTCGAAGGGACATTTGAAAGTGACTTTAAAAACAGGCCTGTTCCTGATAATCTAACACCGGGTGAGAAAGAAATACCGTTTAAGGATAAAAGCGTAAATACCAAAATGATAATTGTTGCTGATGGCGATGTAATAAGGAATGATTTCATGGTACTGCCCGACAGAATCCTTATACTGCCGCTTAAAACTGATAAGTATATAGAACATATCAATAATTTTTATAATAAAGAAGTGCTGGCTGCTTTTTTTGATAATAAAGATTTTATTGTCGATGCTGTTAATTACCTGACAAATACCATGGGAATCACTGAATTAAAAAACAGGGAATACAAATTAAGACTTCTCGACAGTGAGAAGACCGGCAGCAGAAAAAAACGTTTAAAATGGCAATTAATAAATACTGTGTTCCCTGTTTTTATAATAATTCTCTTCGGCATATTTTATAATTATACAAGAAAAAGAAAGTATACTTCACCGGTAGTCCTGAAAGATTAAAATGAGGCTCACAGAGTGTAAATACATTGATTTTGATCCTATACTTCAGGATGTTGACTATTTTCTGAAAAAATAATTATCTACAGGACTGGAAATAATAATTTTTTTGTAATATTGATACACTATTAAAACAAGGTAACAATTCAAATATTCCTGGAATAATACTTAAACTTTTAACAAATGAAATTTGTAGTATCAAGTGTTGATCTTTTAAATCATTTGCAATCAGTAAACAGGGTAATAAATCCCAAAAACACATTACCTATACTTGACAATTTTCTTTTTGATCTTAAGGGAAAAGAGCTGAAAATTACTGCCTCGGATTTGGAAACAACGATGATAACCTCTATGGAGCTTGAGAATGCCAATGAATCAGGGAGCATAGCTGTACCTGCCCGACTGCTGACAGATTCGCTCAAAGAGTTTCCCGAACAGCCGCTAACATTTGATATTAACCTTGAAACCCTTTCTGTTGTAATTAATACAGAAAACGGACAATTTACCATAGTAGGCCAGAAAGGTTCGGATTTCCCCCAGATCCCTCCAATAAAGGAAGACAAAAAATCGAGTTACCATATTAGTTATGAAATACTTGCAAACGGACTGAATAATACATTTTTTGCCACTGCCGACGATGAGTTAAGGCCTGTTATGAATGGGATATTTTTTGAACTGGCCCCTGACAGTTTAACATTTGTTGCTTCAGATGCACATAAACTTGTAAGGTATAAGAGGGAAGATGCCAAAACTGATATAAACTCATCATTTATATTGCCAAAAAAGCCGGCCAGCCTGCTCAGAAATATTATTTCCAAAGACAAAGAAAAGCAGGTTGCAATAGAGTTCGACGATAAAAATGCATTTTTTACTCTGGCAAAGTATAAATTGGTATGCAGACTTGTAGAAGGTAATTACCCGAGTTATAATTCAGTAATTCCTACAGATAATACAAATAAATTAATTATTGACAGGCTTAATTTTTTAAATACCCTTAAGCGCGTATCAATATTTTCCAATCAGGCAAGTAATTTAGTTAAATTAAAATTAAAGGGAAATCAATTAACTGTTTCAGCACAGGATATTGACTTCTCAATTTCAGCTTATGAAAGGCTTTCATGCCAGTATGAAGGAGATGATATGGAAATAGGCTTCAAATCGATATTTTTAATCGAAATATTATCCAATCTTAAATCCTCTGACATTGTAATGGAACTCTCCGATCCTTCCAGAGCAGGGTTGTTCCTCCCATTGCAGAAAGATAATGATGATGAAGATGTGCTAATGCTTCTTATGCCGATGATGATAAATGCTTAATTGTTAATCATAAAAAAGCTTCTTTTTTATAACATTTTTTGCCTCTTTTAACACTATTAAATGAAACTTGAATTAAGAAATCCCCTAATATTTTTTGATCTGGAGACTACCGGAATAAATATTTCAAGTGACAGGATTGTAGAAATATCATACTTAAAAATATATCCTAATGGCGATGAAGAGTCAAAGACAATTAAAGTAAATCCAACAATACCCATTCCTGAAAAATCAACACTTATTCATGGAATAACTGATGAAGATGTTAAGGATGCTCCCGTATTTGCTGAGGTAGCCAAAACACTCACAAAAATAATAGAAGGATGCGATCTGGCAGGGTATAATTCCAATAAATTTGATATTCCTCTCCTGGCAGAGGAGTATTTAAGGGCAGACATTGATATAGACCTTAAGAAAAGAAAGTTTGTTGATGTGCAGGTGATTTTTCACAAGAAGGAACAAAGAACACTTGGTGCAGCATATAAATTTTACTGCAATAAGGAACTGGATGAAGCCCACAGTGCTGAGGCCGATACCAGGGCTACCTATGAAATTCTTAAAGCCCAGCTTGAAAAATATGATGATTTGCCTAATGACATAGACAAACTTGCAGCCTTCTCGAGCCATAACAGAAACGTTGATTTTGCCGGAAGAATCGTATATAATGACAAGGGAGAAGAAATATTTAACTTCGGCAAATATAAAGGGCAAAAGGTTGAAGACATATTTAAAAAAGATCCTGCATATTATGGATGGATAATAAATAACGATTTCCCCCTTTATACTAAAAAAGTATTGACCTCTATCAAATTAAAAGGAGCATTTAAATAGATTTACGGCATGAAAATAATCTGTATAGGAAGAAATTACAGGGAACATGCAAAAGAACTAAACCAGCCTGTTCCTGCAGAACCGATATTTTTCATGAAGCCTGATTCGTCAATTATAAATAATAATAAGCCCTTCTTCCTGCCTGATTTTTCGGGAGAAATACATCATGAGGTCGAGATTGTCATTAAAATTTGCCGGCTGGGGAAAAATATTGATGAAAAGTATGCCCATCGTTATTACGAAGATATAGGCATCGGTATTGATTTTACTGCACGTGACCTGCAGCGAAAATGTATTGAAAAAGGTTATCCATGGGAGATATCAAAAGCATTTGACGGATCTGCCCCACTGGGCAGGTTCCTTAAAAAAAGCAAATTGCCGGATATAAGTTCAATTACTTTCCAGCTGGATATTAACGGTAATACTATTCAGAAAGGGAACACCAAAGATTTAATTTTTTCTTTTGACAAACTCATTGCTTACATATCCGGATTTGTCACTCTTAAAATAGGGGATCTTATTTTTACAGGCACCCCTGCCGGAGTAGGCACTGTAAAGATAGGTGATCATCTTTCTGCCTCTGTTGAGGGAATAGTACTTTTGGATTTCTTTATCAGATAAAGCATTTAAACCGGTCAACAGAGCGAGGAATATTTTTGAAGTAACTATTTAACTTTGCCGGCAATTCCTTCCCGTTATATTATCGGCATTTATACCCAGAAGCTTTCGGAATTCAGAATTTACATAACCAGAACTTTTGCTCCTTTAATTTTTCTTTGTTTTATTTCCAGCAGGGCTTTATTTGCTCCTTTAAGAGAATATTTCTGAATTTCAGGTTTTATAGGTATTTCAGAAGCTATTTTTAAAAATTCACTTACATCATTACGTTCAACGTTAGCAACACTTTTTATTTCTTTTTCCATCCACAGATGCTTTGAATAATCCATTTTCATAAGATAGTCTATATCAATACTTTCTTTCCTTATGGCATTTATTACCAGTCTTCCTCCCGGGGCAAGATTATTAAGGGCTTCAACAACGGGTTTCCATACCGGTGTTGTATCAATTATACTATCAAGATTGACAGGTGATATATCTGTAGTATCACCTGTCCACACAGCTCCTAATTGACGTGCAAAATTCCTTTCCTCTTCACTTCTTGCAAAAACATAAACCTCTGTATCGGGGTATTTGTACCTGACCATTTTAAGTACCAGATGAGCAGATGCCCCAAAACCTGTTAATCCCAGGGTTTGCCCGTTCTTTAGGCCTGTAAGCTTTAAGGAACGATAACCTATTGCTCCTGCACATAACAGGGGAGCGGCTTCAGAATCAGAAAACACTTCAGGAATTTTGAATATAAAGTCCTTTTTAGCCACCATGTACTCGGCATAACCTCCATGTACATCCCTGCCTGTTGCCATAAAAAAGGGACAAAGATTTTCTTGTCCTGACAGGCAGTATTTACATTTTCCACACGATGAATAGATCCACGCCACGCCAACCCTGTCTCCGGTTTTAATTACATTACTCTTATCGTACATATCCTCAACAATTCCGACAACCTGGTGGCCGGGCACAACCGGGAATTTGCAGGGAGATGTCCTGCCTTCAATCTCATCCAGTTCTGTATGACAGACTCCACAAACATTTATCTTTATTAAAACTTCATCACTGGCAGCCTTTGGTTTAGGAATATCTGACAGATCCAGAGGCTTATTGTTTACTGTCAAATCACATACTCTGTTTAAAAGCATTGCTTTCATGGTCAGGTTTCGTATTTAATTATTTGACATGACTAATCTTCATCATATTTGTCTGACCCCGCTTACTGACAGGTATACTTCCAACATGTACAACAACATCATCATCCTTAATAAATCCTTTCTGTTTCAATATTGTAATAGTATGATTAATACCGTCATTAATGTGTCGTTCATGCTTAAGATAAAATGCCCTTACGCCCCATAGCAGCGACAATTTTTTAACCAGTTCATTATTTGATGTAAAAACAAAAATACTGGATTTTGGTCTGTGGCTTGATATTTTAAATGCAGTGGCACCTGAGTGAGTAAAAGTAATAATTGCCCGGGCATCTGTTAAATCAGCCATCTTACATGCATTGTAGCAAATAGAATCAGGCAGGTATGATAGGGTATTACACTCAGGTATATGTTCATGATTTAAGACAAATTCAGTTCCTTCAGCATAATCTATAACTCTTTGCATGGCCCTGATAGAGGCTACAGGATATTTGCCTATTGAAGTTTCCCCGCTAAGCATAAGGGTATCTGCCCCATCAAAAACAGCATTTGCCACATCATTAGCTTCAGCACGGGTAGGACTGAAGTTTGATATCATGCTTTCAAGCATCTGTGTTGCAATAATGACCGGTTTTGACTTATTGATACACTTATTTACAATTTGTTTCTGGATGTAAGGAACACGGTCAAACGGCACTTCAACACCCAGGTCTCCCCTGGCAACCATTATGCCGTCTGAAATATCAATAATATTATCAATTTCTTTCAACGCTTCAGGCTTCTCAATTTTAGCTATTACCTTAACATGCTTCTTCTTTTTCTTTATCAGAGCTTTTAAATCAACAATATCGGCAGCTGATCTCACAAAAGAAAGTCCGATCCAGTCTATTTCATGGTTTAAAATAAAATTTACATCATCAATATCTTTTTCTGTAAGACTGGGAAGTGAGATTTTGGTATCAGGCAGGTTCACTCCCTTTTTTGATAATAAGATACCCCCGTGAATAATTCTTGCTTTGACCTTATCCCTATTATTAGTTTCAACAACTTCCAATTTTATTTTGCCATCATCTATAAGAATTACTTCTCCCTTTTTAACATCCTTTGCAAACTCCTTGTAGCTGATATATAATGTATCCTTATCTCCTGTTCCGTCTCCTGATATTAAGGTAATCTCTTTATCTTCTGACAGTTCAACCGAGCCATTTAATACCTCCCTTATCCTTATCTTGGGCCCCTGCAGATCTGCTAATATTGCAACATTACTTTTAAATTCATTGTTCAGCTCAAGGATAGTATTAATAACTTTTAAATGCTCTGCATGCGCGCCATGAGAAAAATTTAACCTGCATACATCTATACCTTCAACAAACAATTTTCTGAGAATATCTTTTGAAGAAGATCCCGGGCCTATGGTTGCTATAATTTTTGTTTTTGAACGGTCATGTCTTTCCATAACTAAAAGGTTCAGATTTTGACAAATAATACTTCATTTAAAGTCAAATTTAAAATGAATTAGTTTAATACTTTGTTTTTCAAATACAAAATTTAAACATATATCCTAAAAATAATAATTCAACCGGTAACAGAAAAAGAACAATATAAGTATTATTTTGTTGTTTAAAATTAAATAATGAACTTTGGATTTTTTTCAGCATTACAGGCCTAAATGAAAGATTTAACAACGGGTAAGGAAGCAAAACTGAGTATCAGTTTTGCTACACCAATGCTTCTCGGGAATTTATTTCAGCAATTATATAATGTAACAGACAGGATAATTGTGGGCCAGGTAATAAGTGAAAAAGCCCTGGCTGCTGTCGGGGCATCATTTCCAATCCTGTTTGCTTTAATATCATTCAGTATTGGTATTGCCTCGGGAGGTACTATCGTTATTTCGCAGTATTTTGGAGCTAAAGATTATGATAATGTTAAAAAAGCTATTAATACACTCTACATTTTCTTTTTCCTGGCATCAATCGTCCTGTCGGCCACAGGCATAATTTTCAGTGAAAGGATTTTTCGGTTGACAAAACTTCCCGAAGACGTTATGCCTCATGCAAAGGTGTACTTTAACATAATTTGCCCGGGAATAGTTGTATTCTTTGGCTTCAATGGCACCAGTGCCATACTAAGGGGGCTTGGCGATTCAAAAACACCCCTGTACTTTCTGGTAATTTCTTCATTCTTCAATATATTACTCGATTTGTTATTTGTTATTGTATTTAAATGGGGTGTTGCCGGTGCTGCCTATGCAACGATAATTTCTCATATGGGAGCCTTCATAACGGCTATAATTTATTTGAACAGAATCCACAAGCTGATAAATATTAATTTCCTCAGACTTAAATTCGACAGGAAAATATTTTTTCAGAGTGTCAGACTATGTATTCCTGCAGGATTTCAGCAAACTTTCGTAGCAATCGGAATGATTGCTTTATTCAGAGTAGTAAATGAATTCGGGACTGAGGTTACTTACGGAGATACATTAATTCCAATGTTCATGACATTAATATCATTATGGATAATACGAATACCCCTGGCTGTTTTCTTATCCGGGATTATTGATACAGATGGGATTTGGTGGTCTGCCCCGGCGTCGTGGCTTACAGGGATGTTATTTTCTTTTCTCTCTTATTTAACAGGTAAATGGAAATCAAAGGTTGTGATTGAAAAAGTGATGGACCCAAACCTTATGTCGCCCAGGCAGAAATATAATAAAGAAATTTATATGCTCATTTCAGAACAAAATTTTAACTTTGATCAAATCAAAATATGTTTTCATTTAATTAAGATATTTTTAAAAGATGATAAAATCTATGACCGGTTACGGTAAGGCCGAATGTAAATTAAAGGACAAGACTGTATCAATTGAATTAAAATCATTAAACAGCAGACAACTGGAAATACATACCAAATTATCAAATATTTATAAGGAAAAGGACCTGGAACTGAGGAATCTGATAGCAAATCTTATTAAACGGGGAAAAGTCGAACTGTCAATGACAGTTGAATATTCCGATGAGAAACGTGCATCATTAATTAATACGGATACAGTAAAAAGCTATTATAAACAGCTTAAAGCCATAAATGAGGATCTCAATATTAAGGATCCTGAACCGTTATTGCAGACAATTATGCGATTACCGGAGGTTCTTAGTCCGGTTAGTGAAAGACTTGAATCAGAGGAGTGGGAATCCATTTTAAAATCGTTTTATATTACAGTTAAAGAGCTTGACAAATTCAGAAAGCAGGAAGGAATGGTGCTTGGTAAAGATTTTGCTGACAGGGTGGCTATTATACAGGATTATCTTAAACAAATCAATAATTTTGAAGAACAAAGGATTGAGAATATCAGAAAAAGGCTTAAGGACAGTTTAAATGAATTGCCTGGTAAAGAAAATGTTGATCCTGCCAGGTTTGAGCAGGAGTTAATGTTCTATCTTGAAAAACTCGACATCACCGAAGAAAAAACAAGGTTAAGAAATCACTGCAAATATTTTCTGAAGGTGATGAAAGAAAATAAGGAAGAGCCTGTAGGTAAAAAGCTCGGCTTTTTAATCCAGGAGATGGGAAGGGAAATTAACACTATTGGTTCAAAAGCCAATGACTTTGATATTCAAAAGCTTGTTGTAAATATGAAGAACGAACTGGAGAAAATAAAAGAACAATTAAGTAACATTTTATAAATTTATCCATATGGCTGGCAAACTCCTGATATTTTCTGCACCTTCAGGTGCAGGAAAGACAACAATTGTTAAACATCTTCTGAACATTGAAGATTTACAACTTGAATTTTCAATCTCTGCCTGTACACGTAAGAGAAGAGATAATGAAGTCGATAATAAAGACTACTATTTTATTTCAGTCGATGAATTCCAGGCTAAAATTGAAGATAATGCATTCATAGAGTGGGAAGAAGTATATAAAAATCAATACTATGGTACACTGCGAAGTGAAATAGACCGGATTAAAACAAATAACAGGAATATAATCTTTGACATTGATGTACGGGGAGGAATAAATATAAAAGACCAGTTTAAGGACAATTCACTGGCTGTTTTCGTGATGCCTCCGTCAATTGAGGAGCTGCGTGAGAGGTTGAAGAGCCGCGGAACTGATTCGGAAGAAAGAATTCAAAAGAGGCTTAAAAAAGCAGATTATGAAATGAGATTTGCAAATAAGTTTGATAAAATAATTATTAATAAAAATCTGGATAATGCATTGAAGGAAGCTGAGGAAATAGTGAGAAAATTTATCAATAATTAAATTACTATAATGAAAGTCGGCCTTTACTTCGGCTCTTTTAATCCGGTTCATATCGGTCACCTGGCTATTGCAAACTATATTACTGAATTTACTGATATCGACCAGCTTTGGTTTGTTCTTAGCCCTCATAATCCTCTTAAAAAGAAAGCTATATTGCTTGAAGATTTTGACCGCTATGAGTTATTAAAGAAAGCAATTGGTGAAAATGAACATTTTGAAATTTGCGATATCGAATTGCATCTTCCTGAGCCTTCGTATACTATTGATACGCTGACATACCTGAAAGAAAGAAATCCCCTTTATAAGTTCGTTCTTATAATGGGTTCCGATGTTTTACCCACATTCCATAAATGGAAAAATTATAAAGAAATAATAAAAAATTACCAGCGCTATATATATCCCCGCAAGGGATATGAAAATATTAATCTGGAGGTGCATCAAAACATAAAAGTAATAAATGCGCCTTTAATTGAAATTTCTTCAAGCTTCATAAGAAGAGCATTAAAACAAGGTAAAAATGTGCAATATTTTTTGCCGGGAGAAGTTTACAAATACATATTAAAGAAGGGTCTTTACGGCAGTTAGTTGAATTAAATCAGTTGTATTCTGTTTATATTAATCTCATTAAAGGATTTTACCGTGAGGCTGGCATTTCCAAGTCTTTTACGCGGGTAAGTAGTTGCCAGTCCTATACATTTCATGCCTGCCCCGAGGGCCGCATCTATCCCTTTCGGTGAATCTTCAATCACCAGGCAATTCCCGGGTTTTGATTTTAGTTTTTTTGCTGCATAAAGGAATAAATCAGGACAAGGCTTTGATTTATAGCCGACATGCTTTAATGAGTAGATATGCCCGCCAAATAATTCGTTTAAAGAAAGTTTCTTATCAATAATATTTAGAAGTTCTTCGTGCATTGATGTTGCAACACAAATCTTAAATTTGTTTCTGACAATATTATAAAAATCCATAAACCCATTGATATAATTCACATCTGCTTCCAGCAGGCCTTTAACTATTGACAGTCTTTCAAATGTCAACAGTTCATCGTCACCTTCAATATTATATTCCCTTTTTAAGATCTTCACCCCCTCAACCAGACTGCTTCCACTCAGCAAGTGTTTAGTCCTGCTCCTTTTATATTTTATCCCCCTTCTTCCAAGAAACTCCTCCTGCTCCTTGTCCCAAACAGACTCAGTATCTGCAATTACTCCTTCATTATCAAAAATAATTGTATCTATCATTTGATAAATATTTATAAATAATACACTGTAATATAAACACTAAATTGATTCAGGTTCAAAATATTCTCTGGGGTGCTGACAGCATGGACATTTTTGAGGAGGCTCCGTACCTTCGTATACATATCCGCATTTCAGGCATCTCCATTTTGTCGGCTTCTCTCTTTTATAAACCGTACCATTTTCAACCATCTCAAGAAGTTTCTTATATTTTTCGCGATGTTGGACTTCAACTTTCGCAATTTGTTCAAAAAGTACTGCAGCCTTATTATTCCCTTCTTCTCTTGCTACTTTTGCAAATTCGGGATACATGGTCGTAGCCTCATAATTTTCGCCTGCAATTGCTTCCTTAAGATTGGTAGCTGTGTCACCTATTCCCTCAAGCAGCTTGAACTCGTCTTTTGCATGCTGTTCTTCATTTAAGGCAGTTTCTTCAAATATTTTTGCTATATAGTGATAACCTTCTTTTCTTGCTACCTTGGCAAAATATGCATACTTGTTTCTTGCCTGGCTCTCTCCGGCAAATGCAGCTTTTAAATTATCCTTTGTTTTACTCATTTTATTAATTTTATATTATTCAACATTTATATTTCCGGACTTGCCCTGTTACTGTCGTTTTCTTCACTATCTTGCTCCTGTCAATAAATGTGGGTGCATTCTCAGGAGCAAATCCTTTCTTTACTTCACGGTAGTATGTATATGTTAAAGGGTCTTCCGCGGGATTAATAATATCACTGCTAATAACTTTACCAATGAACAGCAGATGAGTTCCCACATCAAATGACTGTGTCACTTCACATTCGAACCATGCTATCGAATCATCCGTGAGAACCGGCACGCCCGTCTTACCAACAATATAGTTAACATTTTCATATTTGTTCACATCTCTCCCGCTTTTGTAGCCAAAAAGTCCGATTAGTCCCTGCTTAGTATCTTTTTGCAATACTGAAACAGAAAATGCACCGCTTTCTTTTATTTGTGTTGCAGTAAAATTATTTTTATGGCAACAAACAGCAAATTTGTTAGGCTCAGCTGTTACCTGAAATACCGAATTAGAAACAAATCCGTTTAACTTATTATTCAGTCCGGAACTAACTATATAAAGACCGTAAGTAACTTTAAAAAATGCTTCAATATTTATAAGATTATCATTCGCCATTTTATTGTGTTCTAAATAAATTTTCCACTGATTTGAATCTTAATATCTTCGATATTAAAATCCGGAATATTTTTTTTCCTGAAATAATTGTCAAGGACAGAACAAAGGTCATCGTCAAAATAATCTTCAATCCTTTCTGTTGCAGTGCAATATAAGTGACAGTGTTTTTCATTTCTTGCATCATATCTCATCACATCCCTATCGGTTTCAATTCTGTGAATCACCTTATTTTTGACAAACTTGTCGAGTATACTGTATACAGTTCCGACAGCAATATTCGGATAGGATGCTTTAATATATTCAATAATATTGTCAGCAGTCGGGTGATTGTTTAATGTAATTATAGCTTCCAATACGGCCAATCTCTGGGGTGTAACCCTTAATCCGCCATTAATAATCCTGTCTCTTATATTCAGTATATCCATTATTATTAAATTAGAATAATTATTAAATAATAATAATTCAAATATATGAATTCTATTAAAGAATTCAAATTATGCAAAAAAATATCCGGAGCCAACATGACCCCGGATATCTTTAAAATCCGTATAAATAGCCTGATATCAATTAAATCTGTATCCTATTCCTATTTTAAAAGAAGCTGTATATCCGTGATTTTCCTTATGTATTCCGAAACTATTCGTTGTATTATCTTTATCTAAAGATCCTATATACACTCCCAATCCAACACAACTATCGATATAGAAGTCACTATGCATTTTAAACTGCATGCCGAATGAGGCA
This sequence comes from uncultured Bacteroidales bacterium, assembly GCA_964461435.1. GTDB lineage: Bacteria > Bacteroidota > Bacteroidia > Bacteroidales > UBA10428. The sequence goes on from CAYWUI010000006.1 coordinate 76,517, forward strand.
TAATGTTCCATGGTTCCTATAGTACCGGGTTCGTAATTAGGTATTTCAATTGTTGATTTGTCTCTTGTAATTACTGTTGGAGCATCAACAGTAGCTTTCTGATAAATTAAATTATACTGGATATAAGGACTTATTATTTTTTTCCCATCAAGAAAATCGTTAAAGTGACCTATAAAGATTTTATATCTTAAGTCGGCTCCTGATATTTTATTTTCGCGGCTCTGATATATTGCCCCAACTTCCAGGGATTTTCTGCCTTTTTGAATATTTGTATTCATCGATATTCCGTAACCGTGTCCACTGCCGGAATTAATTGAAGACAAATTAATTCCGTAATGTGAATCGTATTCTTTTTCTTCGTTATATTGTGATTTAACTGTAAGAGTTAAAGCTATGGCCATAATTAATATAGCTAATTTTTTCATGGTTTTTTAATTTCGATTAACCTCACTTAAATTTACGTTAAAATAGCAGTAAGGATAAGGATTAGGGCATGAGAAGCATTACCACCTGCTGATGATATTTATTATAAACAGATGGTGACAGTATTAATTAATAAGGATGATAAATGTATCTTGGTTATAATGATATCGATCATCAATAAATTCATATTCATCTGATCATCAGTATATAACATGATAACCACTAAAACATCTTTATAACTGTAACCGGGAAGGTAATGAGGAATTATTATCTTATATATATAAGCTTAAAAGCTTAAATCAGTCCGGATTATGTTTTAAAGGTCAGGCGGCTGCAAATAATTTAACAATCTCCATACCTCTTTTAAGTGCCTGTTCATTTAAAGGAATCAAATGGTGATGTCTTTCGGGCAGTGCTTTTTTAAGTCCGGTAATAACATTCTCAAATTTAACCAGAGGTTTTATTTTTAAGAATGCCCCCAGGACAATCATGTTAAATGTTTTGGATGACGTCATCTTGCCGGCTTCAGCAGCAGCTTCGACCTGGTATATATTTATATCGGTGCGTTCAGGGTGTCTTGTTATGCCATTGGTATCGTATAGTAACAATCCGCCCTGTTTTACTGTTTTTTCGAATTTGTCGAGTGACTGCTGATTTAAAAGTATGGCCGAATCAAAAGTATTTATGATAGGAGAGCTGATTCTTTCACTGCTTAGTATTACTATAACATTTGCTGTTCCTCCCCTCATCTCTGGTCCATAGGAAGGCATCCAGCTTACCTCCCTGTTTTCCAGTATTCCCGAATAGGCTAAGATACTGCCCATGGATAAGATGCCCTGTCCGCCAAAGCCAGCCATTATAATTTCTTCGTTCATATTTATTGCTTTATTTACTAAACTTTATTTAATTAAAATTTAAGTATAAAATATTTCATTTCATTACTATTTCCCCGTCCACCTTAATATCTCCGAGCGGATAAAAGGGGAACATATTCTGTTCCATCCATTTATTTGCTTCTACCGGTGTCATTTTCCAGCCCGAGTTGCAGTTTGATACTATCTCGACAAATGACAAACCTTTATTTAGTTTTTGATTTTCAAATGCTTTACGTATAGCCTTTTTTGCTTTACGCACATTAAGAGGTGTATGAACTGCCTGTCTTGATATATAATATGTCCCGGGCAGGTGTGCTATTAATTCGGTTATTTTTATGGGATTGCCCATAAGTTTGGTATCCCTTCCGTAGGGTGTAGTAGAAGATTTCATTCCGGCTAGTGTTGTGGGAGCCATCTGTCCGCCGGTCATCCCATATATTCCATTATTAATAAATATGATAGTAATATTTTCACCCCTGTTACATGCATGAATGGTTTCTGATGTTCCAATGGCAGCGAGGTCACCATCTCCCTGGTATGTGAACACATATTTGTCGGGCCAGCATCTTTTAATTCCTGTGGCAGTGGCCGGAGCCCTGCCATGAGGTACTTGCTGCATATCAACATTCATAAATTCATAGGCAAATACGGAACAACCTACCGGCGCTATTCCTATAGTATCTTCGACTATACCCATCTCATCAATAACTTCCATAATTATCCTGTGTGCAACACCATGTCCGCATCCCGGACAATATGACAGAATATTATCGGTCAGCAGCCTGGTCTTTTTAAAGACCAGGTTTTCTTCTTTGATTATATCCTTTACATCCATTTTTTATCCTCCTGAAAATTTTTCTTTGAATACATCCAGAATTTCAACAGGAGTAGGTATCATTCCTCCCATTCTACCATAAAATTCAACATTCACTTTCTTACCGACAGCCAGTTTCACATCTTCAACCATTTGGCCAGCACTTAATTCTACTGCCATAAATCCTTTAACAAATTCAGCCAGTTTTGCAACTTCATCCGTTGGAAACGGATATAGTGTAATCGGCCTTATTAATCCCAGCTTTATTCCTTCCCCCCTTGCCAACCTGATAGTTTTCTGGCAAATTCTTGCAGCAGAACCGTAGGCAACCAGAATGTATTCTGCATCATCACAATCAATTTTTTCATATCTCACTTCATTTTCCTGCATTTTTCTGTATTTCTCCTGGATATGGCGGTTATGTTTTTCAAAGCGGGCAGGATCAAGGTCAAGCGATGTAAGTATATTTCGCTCCCTGTCACGGGTTTTACCTGTTGTTACCCATGATTGATCAAATTCTGTACTTCTAGGTACCTGATCAAACAATTCCACCTTTTCCATCATTTGTCCGATTACGCCATCAGACAAAATCATCGCCGGATTTCTATATTTAAATGCCAGCTTAAAAGCAAGGGGCACAAAGTCAGCCATTTCCTGGACCGATGAAGGAGCCAGCACAATAAGTTTATAATCCCCGTGTCCGCCGCCTTTGGTAGCCTGAAAATAGTCTGCCTGGGAAGGCTGAATTGTACCTAATCCGGGCCCACCCCTCACGATATTTACAACGAGGCAAGGCAACTCCGAACCGGCCATATAGGAGATACCTTCCTGCATAAGGCTAATACCCGGACTTGAAGATGAAGTCATTGCCTTTTTCCCCGTGCCGGCTGCACCATAAACCATATTTATTGCAGCTATCTCACTCTCGGCCTGCAAAAGTACCATGCCTGTCCGTTTATGAGGTTCCTGAAAAGCCAGGTACTCAATGATTTCTGACTGCGGGGTTATAGGGTATCCAAAATAGGCATCACATCCGGCTCTAATTGCCGCTTCAGCAATTGCCTCATTTCCTTTCATTAATCTTATTTCACCCATAATCTGGAATTATTTTATTCTTTGACTTTTATCCTGTAAACAGTAATTACGGTATCCGGACAAACAATAGCGCAATTTTCACAACCTGTGCACAATTCAGGATATTCCATATAGGCATAGTGATAGCCTTTGCTATTGACCTTTTTTTCCATTCTTATAATTTTTGCAGGACATGACTCAATACATATCTCACATCCCTTGCATCGTTCAATATCAACAACAATCGCACCTCTTACTTTAGCCATTATCAGAAAATAAAAATTAATAATAAAATATTATTGTTAATCTATTAACAAATCAAGGATAAAAAAAATAAATATCCTGTTATTATATTTAAAATGTACTAACAATCTCTTTTGATAAATGTTCTGGTATCTAAATTATTTTAACTCAATTTTGAATACAAAATAATATTATAAATGCCAGAATAGTCAAATTATTGGTGTTTTCAGGGATTGTTAGGTTTAAAATTTCAATATTTGGGATGAAATTCGTTATACAGGGGTGAATTCTTTTTTTAACAGTTAATATTTTTATAATGTATTAAAGTGGATTTCTCAGCTTATTCCCTAATTTTGTTAAGTTTAGTCATTATACTTAATATAAAGGAACATGCTTATCTGGGAAAATTCTATACCTGAATATTTAACAAAAAAACAGAATATAATAAAAACAGTATTTTTTACTTCTGCTTTCGCACTTGCTTTTATCAATATTTATTCTCCTTTTGGCATGAATAAATGGGATATAAGCCAAATCCAATTATTGTTATACTCCAGCCTTATAATTCTTACGGGAGTTCTGGTGATAGTAATAAGCAGGATAATAATGTTCCATTACGGCAGAAAAAGGCAAATAAACTACTTACAATATATAGTATGGATAATACTGGAAATTTTAAGTATGGCAGCTTTCTATGCTGTATTTATGAAGCTCTTTTTACATGATAAAAGAATTTTTACTGTAATATTTAAAATTTCAATCAGAAACACTTTACTGGTATTACTGTTGCCCTATTCCATATTATCATTGTACTTTTCGTGGCGCTTTAAGTCAAAACAACTTGAGGAACTTGCAAATAAAGAACAATTTTCAGATTCTTTAAAAAAGATGATTCCTTTTCATGATGAAAAGGGAACTCTGCGCTTCTCAATACTGCTTGAAGATTTGTTATATCTTGAAGCAACTGACAATTATGTAACAATCTATTATGTTGACAGCGGAAAAATAATGAAATACCTTATACGCAATTCTTTAAAAAACCTTGAACCAAAGCTGCAGTCTAAAAATATTATGAGAAGCCACAGGTCATATATGGTAAACTTCGAAAAGGTTAAGATAATGCGAAAGGATAAAAGCGGCTTATATCTTGAACTTGATATTGACCAGAAGATTAGTCTCCCTGTATCAAAAACTTATGTAGCCAGTGTTATCGAAGCATTTTCAAAATATACTGACTAATTAATATTTTGCAATATGCAAAATAAACTTTTTTACAATCTTTCCTTTTTGCTTGTCATAGTCCCTTTTACTATGATAACGGGACAAAGTGATAGCATACAGTTCTTCAGAACAGAGAGATATTTGCTGGGAGCACAGAATATTATCGAACATGAAGATACCTCAGAAGTAAAAATATTTACAGTAAGCCGCAGCTCAAAATATATCAGTGATCTGCCTGTAACGATTCATCTTGTAACACATGAAGATATTATCAATAACCAGTACACATCATTGGCAGATGTCTTAAAATCCTTACCAGGTGTAAAAGTATCACAACCTGGCTCTGGAGAGACAGGAGAAACATTTCAAATAAGAGGTCTTACAGGAAATTTTTACACAAAAATACTTATCAACGGAATGCCAATTAAGCCGTCAGTCGTCATGGGGATGCCCGTTGGGGCACAGCTTCCCATAAGACAGGCAGAGAGAATAGAAATTATTTATGGCCCTTCAGCCGCCGTTTATGGTGCAGACGCTGTGTCGGGTGTAATAAATATAATTACCAGGGAAGCTGACAAAGGCACATTCGCCCAGGGGGATATCAGCCTGGGACAAAATGAATATAACTATATAAATTTTATGATAGGAGGCAAGGCAGGCAAAAATGAAAATATACTCCAGTACAGCTTTTATGGAAGCAAATCCGAGTTTAATAACATGAATATCAAATACGATATTAAAAAATTTTACAACCCCCTGAATTATTTCATTCAGCTAAAGAAACAGATTATAATCAATGGTAACAGTTATGAACCTTCGGCTATTATACAAAACGGAATTGAAAATATAAACATAACAGATAGCGAATTTAAAGAACTTATATATTATAGTGGCTACGAAGGCGATATATTCGAGCCTGAGATGGAAGAACTTGCATCAGGGAGCCATATGATTGGATTAAACTTGAAATACAGGGGCATAGAAATATCATATAATAATATGTACAGGCGTACCCACAGCTCAATAGGGAAAAACACCTATTTATACAAATATAATAATCCGCAGAATTACTGGGGAGAGAATATTCAAAGGGCAACCCTCAGCTATAAAAGAGAATGGAAAAGAATATTGTTCTCCACAAATCTGTCAAGCCTCACTTACAGGCTTGATAATAACACCAGCCTGGGTCTTACTTTTTTTAAAGATCAGGATATGACATATCTGTATTCAGCCTCTGATGATTTCTTTGCCGAACAATTATTAACAATTTATCCGGTTAAAAGCCTTGAAATTGTGACAGGTATTTCTTATCAGGCATCCCAGAACCTGCCACTGACGAATTATTTAAGCTCCCCTTTTAATCCCGGAAAATATAAAATATATGATCCCGATGCTCCGCCAGGAGATAGCTTGCCGGGAAAATTCGGATGGAATCCGGTGAATTTTAATACCAGGTCTATTTTTATGCAGGGATATTTTGTAAAGGACAAATTCAGAATTATGGGTGGACTTCGTTTTGATGACAACTCGCGCTACGGCATAAATTTCAGTCCCCGTTTCGCATCACTTTATAAAATAAGTAACCGCACCTCAGCAAGATGTTTTATAGGTTATGCATATAAAGCACCACCCACATCGATGGTTTTTGAATCATTCGCATATGCTGCAGGAGCGAATGCCGATAGCATTCATTATGTTATGGTACCTCCGTCATTAAGAACTGATATTCCGATAAATAAACTAAAACCGGAAAGATTTGAATCATATGAATTGGGTATAACCAGCAAAATTTTCTGGGATATTGATGCAGATATAGCAATATTTTATAATGCTATAAAAAACCATTTTAGCATTGTTAAGCTGCCTGCAAGGGCATTTAACCTTCCCCTGGCTGTGAATGATTCGATTCTGACAAAAGAAAATGCAAAAAATAAGGTTTCCCGTTTATATGGCATACAACTGTCATTAAAGAAAAAAAACATTGTTAAATCAATCAGGCTCGATGCTGAAATAAATGTTGCCTTCTCAAAAAAGGGAGAAAACTTACCCGAACTGGAGACCCTGATTGAAAGTTTTAAACTTATGCCTAACCATATCGGCCATTTGAATATTTCCTTCTATCCCTTAAAAAACCTGTATATTCATTTGGAAAATACATGGGAAACCAAATGGTTGAGGCTATTAATACCTATTGAAGATTTATATAAAGATCTTTTCAGGAATGTGGATGGCTACTATACTGTTGATGCTTTGGCAAGTTACAAAATTAGTAATAGCCTTTGTGCCTACATTAAAGTAATTAATTTATTTAATGAAGAGTACAGTGGTCTTAATTCCAGTAGCCTTATAGAAGATATTCCATATAATCCGCAACTGGGAAGGAACATACGACTGGGATTAACCTATTCATTAAATTAAGATAACAAACCAGCTTATGAGCCTGATAAAGTTAATCAATGCCTGTCTCTTATATGCTTTTACAATTTTATTTCCCTTTTTTAACATTTTATGCCAGAACACAGGAAATCCGCAAAATGAAGCCGGGCGCTGGGAAAAAGATTCTCTGCGGGCCATAGAATTATTGCAGCTTGGGGATGAGGAGTTTGAAAAAAATGAAATCGAGTCAGGTATCGAATATTATTTGCGTGCAGCCAATATATTTACTCAAATAAAAGACGAAAAAAATCTGAAGAAAGCATATTACAGTATCGCCGGAAGTTATTATGTAATAGAGGCATATGATAAAGCAGCCGAATATTACCTGGAAATCTACCAGCTTGAAAAAGATAATTCTGATGTCAGTGCCAAAATAAGGATACTTGAATATCTAAGTGTTACTTATCTTAAAATGAATGAATATGATCTATCGGAGAAGTACTATGTCGAATTAATGTTAATATATAAAACTATGGATGACGTGAATAATACTATCAGAATATTATTCAACATAGCAGCCATACATAATAAATTAAATCAGTTTGAGAGGAGTATTTCCCTTAATAATGAAATACTCTCATTATACGAAGAACAGAAAGATACCGCAGCAATGTCTGACATATTGAATAATATCGGTAATGATTACTTACATATTAAAGACTATAACAAAGCTGTGGATTCATTCAGAAGATCTATCTATTTTGCAGAAAAAGCAGGATTAAAAGATTCAGATATTGCTGATTTATTCATTAACCTCGGCATATGCTACCAGAATACAGAAGATTATCAGAATTCAATTTATTATTTGAACAGAGCTTTAAAAATAAGGGAATCAGAAAAAAGGGAATGTGAAGCTGCAGAACTAAGAAACATCATCTCATTATTGTATTATTATAAAGGCGATCTGTATAATGCCGGAGTTTTCAGCCAGAATTCCATTTCATCTGCCAGATTATGCACCAATAAAACATTACTAAGAGACTGTTATAATACTTATTCAAAAATCCTTAAAGCCGGGAATGATCATATTAATGCACTTAATTACTACGAGTTATATTTAAAAATTAATGACTCATTATTATTAGAACAGCGAATGAAAGATCACGAGCTGTCAAATAAAAGGATAGCAATTGAAAAAACAGAGAAAGAGCTGAAACTGAAGCTGGCTGATGAAAATTTAAAAGACCTGGAATTAAAGAGACTGAGACTGGAGCAGGAAAAACAGGCACAGGAACTCGTATTGCTAAGAAGGGAAAAAGAGCTGGAGCTTTCTGAGAAGGAAAGATTAAAGCAGGCATATGAGCTTACAATAAAAAAGCATGAGGAAGAAATACAGAAAGTCAAAATAAAAGACCTGGAGCAGCAAAAAGCTTTACAGGCATCAGAATTAAAAAGAAAAGAAGCAGAAGAAAAAGAGCGTATAAATGAGATCAGGCTGCTGGAAACAGAAAATGAAAGGGCAAAGGAAGCGCGCAAGAGAGCGGTATGGATGGAAGTACTTATATCAATAATAGCAATACTTTTATTTACAGGTTTTCTTGTTACACGGAAAAAAAATACTATTCTTGCCAGCCAGAAAAAGGAAATAGAAGAAAAAAATGCAGCTATTACAGATAGTATAATTTACGCTGAAAAAATTCAGTCTGCGGTTCTTCCTCCCCCTGATTTTATGAAAGATTCTTTTGACGACTATTTTATTCTTCTCAAGCCAAGAGATATTGTCAGTGGTGACTTTTACTGGGGTATGAAAAAGGATGGAATATCAATTATTACTGCAGCAGATTGTACCGGACATGGAGTACCTGGAGCATTCATGAGCATGCTGGGCATGGCATTCCTGAATGAAATTGTCAATAATACAGATAACCTGTCAACAGACATAATTTTAAACGAACTGCGAAAAAATGTGAAGTCCGCACTGCGGCAGACAGGTCAGGAGGGTGAGACAAAAGATGGAATGGATATTGCTATATGCACTGTTGATTATGGAAGCAATACCCTTCAGTTTTCAGGGGCTTTTAATCCTTTGTTTTACGTTAAGGATAAAGAACTCTTACTGGTTAAAGGTGACAGGATGCCGATAGGTATACATCAGACAAAGGAAGCACCCTTCACAAGACATGTTATTGATATTAAGAAGGGTGATACATTTTATATCTTCTCAGATGGTTATGTTGACCAGTTCGGTGGACCTGAAGGAAAAAAAATAAAACTAAAGCGTTTTCAGGAGATTATACTTGAGAATTATAAAAAGCCCATGGACGAGCAAAAGCAAATCCTTGATAAAATATTTATTGACTGGCAGGGTGACCAGGAGCAGATCGATGATGTTCTTGTTATTGGTGTAAGAATATAAATAGCCGGGTCAATAATCTGCCTGCCGGCTAACCAACAATTTCATTCCTGATTCTATTAATATTTTTCCCCAGCTCAGTTATTTGTGTTGAAATTGCCTCCAAATGTTTCTTTCCTTCCACCGTGGCAGGATCAAAATCTTTATTAACATTTTCATACAGTGCATTAAAAGGCCGCCTCAAACCTTTAAGCCTGGTTAAATAATCTGCAATTTCTTCATCATCTTTATAGTTCTCAAGCATGTCAATAAGATTCTCCAGCGAATATTTCTGTTCTGCAACTCTTTCAAATACTTCAATTTCTTTGCTATCATTAGCAATATCCGCAGCAATATGTAATGCTTCAGTCCATCCTCCGAGAATAATCTGTGCAGCTGCTGAATAGCGTTCATTTTCTTTCAGATAGTTGTCTGTTGCAGTATATACCTCGTTGGCTATTATAATTAATGAATCCTTATCATTAATATTTCTATCAAATCTTTTGGCTGTAGAGAGAAAATAATCGCCCGGTATACCCAGTTCTTCCGATAGTTTTTGCATAGCATTGAAATACCTGCTTGTGTATTCTATCTGTTCAAATATCCGTGAATAGCTCAAATCAACTGCATATACTCCAATGTTAAATGCTTTTTTTGAGCTTGTTATGTATTCAGGAATTCTTGATGTGCTATTAAGCAAATCCGCATCGAAAACAGCTCCTATTGATTCAAAAAGTGAAGACATCTCCACCGACAGGTACATATTATAAAATATGGGTAATCCCTGACCGACTGTATCAGCACTTGTCAATATCCTGGTGTCTTCATCAAGGTCAACGTCACCAAAATCAAGTTCATCTGTTCCGGACTTACCTCCTGATTTGCAACTAATAAGAAGAGTCATTAAAACAACCAAAGGCATGAAAATAAATCGTCTGTGTTTCATAATATTTACTTTATAATTCCTAAGTATTAGCCGTTAAAACTATTAATAATTTCAAAAATATGCAATTTATAAAACTGATTGTTGTCTGATCAAAAATAAAATTTTGTTTAGCGATGCCCGAAATTTTCACAACATGTATTTCCCTATCATTTCCAATAATCCGTCAGGGTTTATTGGTTTGGAAATATAATCATCAAAACCCGAAGAAAGATATTTTTGTCTGTCTTCAGACATCGCATATGCTGTCTGGGCAATAATTATAATATTCTTATTAATCTTCCTTATTTCATCTGCTGCCTGCTGGCCATCCATTACAGGCAGTTGAATATCCATAAGGATAATATCAATATCAGGATTTTCTTTGCATGCCTGTATGGCTGTTTTACCTTCTTTTGCAAAGAGCAACGTCGCTTTTGTCGGCTTTAATACTTCATAAAAAAACTCTTTACTTATCTCATCATCTTCAACTATAAGAATTTTTTTATTTGCCCATGACATAATATTCATCTTTATAGTTTTATTATTGCGGTTCTCTGGTAAAGGTCTGTTTTATATTATTTTTCTCAAAAATAGTCTTTTTATATTTTTTAAAGACTATTTTATATTTCTTTTTAACTATTCTTTATGTTTAAAAAAATAACCCGGGATTTATATTCTTTCAAAATATCTGTCTTTAATGCCATTTTTATTGCTTATAATAAACTTTTTAAGAAAGTTATAAGCTTTTCCAAGGTTTCTTTTTGCCTTTTCGGTTATCTCTCCCATAAAGTCCCATTTATAGCCTTTAATATGAAGAAGATATACTTCAGGTGATCTGTTATATATAACATTACAAAGATTCAGCAAATAAGACGGGGATATCGAATGCGTAGTAAATTCGAGTTTATTTGATGGTTTTACCCTGGTTAGCAAATAATCACTCAGATCTTCTTTTGAAGCATCGACAAATACTATTATATCTTTGTCTGCCATTTCAGCGGCATCTTCAATATTCAATTGATAATTGCAGTCAGTTTTCACATATTCAATATTTTCTTTTTTAATCCATTTTTCTATTCTTTCAGCAACAAAAACGCCGAGGCCGTCATCCTGTCTCCCGGGATTTCCACATCCGTAAATCAATATCTTTGGTGATATAGCCAACTAAAAACTGCGTTTCAGGTCTATCAGTTTATTATTTGCATCATACAATGATATTTCCAGTGGCATTTGTCCGAGCGCATGTGTTGCACAGCTGAGGCACGGGTCATAGGCCCTGATAGCAACTTCAACAGCATTCATCATTCCTTCTGTTATCTGTGACTTACCTTTCATTACTTTGTTTGCCACATAATTAACCGCCTCATTCATAGGCTGGTTATTATTAGTAGTGGAGACAATCAGATTTGCCATTACTATCTGGTCATTCTCATTTATCCTGTAATGGTGAAATAAAGTGCCCCTTGGAGCTTCCACTATTCCCACACCCTCCAGTTGTTTTTGTCCCCTGGTAACCAGTTCTCCCTGAAGAACATCGGGATCATTCAGAAGTATTTTTATCATTTCTGCAGAATGCAGTATTTCTATTAATCTTGCCCAGTGCATGTGCATTGACATATTGTTTGGTTTACCTTTTGTATAAGCTTTAAATTTTAAAAACTCCTTCTGGGCAAGGGGTGTATCAATAAATTCTGCTGTATTCATCCTCGCCAGGGGGCCGACAGTATACCAGCCGTTTTTTTTGCCTATCTCCTTAAGATATGGAAATTTCATATAGCTCCATGTCCGTACCTCCTCATCAATATACCTGTCGTAATCCTGATAGTCAACATCGTGAAGAATCTTTTTTCCTTCTGAACTTACAGCACGAAGCACTCCATGGTATAAGTCCAGGGCACCGTCCTTTCGGACTATGCTCATTGAACTTGAAGGAAATACAGAAAAATTATCTATTAAATCCTTATTCTTTGCATGATAATCATGGAAAAAATCGAGTGCAGCCAGGGACCAGTCTATCATCTTATGAATATTCATTGAGGGATCAAGTCCGTTTAATAAATACTCCTTATCCTCTATTGACAGGTGTTTGTTTATCCCTCCCGGTATAGCACCTGTTCCGTGTATTTTTTTCCCTGCTGTTGCCTTTATAACTTCCTGTCCGTATTTTCTCATCATAACTCCCTGAACTGCGAGGTCTTTATTTTCGAAGGCAATCCCAATAATGTTTCTTTTTAAGGGATCTCCATAAACTCCAAATAAAAGGTCAGGTGATGCAAGATGAAAAAAATGTAATGAGTGGGACTGAAAGATCTGGCCATAGTGCATTAATCTTCTCATCTTTTCACCAGTTGGTGTAAGTCCTTCACCTGTGCCTGCTCCGATAATAACATCCATAGCCTTTGCGGCAGCTAAATGGTGGCTTACCGGGCAAATGCCGCATAATCTCTGCACAAGGACGGGAGCTTCCCAGTATGGCCTGCCCTGGATAAATCTTTCAAAACCCCTGAATTCAACTATATGCAATCTTGTTTGCTCAATATTACCATCATTGTCCAGATGGATTGTTACTTTTCCATGTCCTTCAACTCTGGTAACCGGATCAATTGTAATTTTTTGTCCCATAGCTTTTCCTTCTTTAATCAAATTTTATATCATCATAATCCAGTTTTATTTCTTCACCATTGATTATGGCAATAAGTGCTTCCCATATAAGATCTGCGCCAGGCGGACAGCCGGGAAGAAAATAGTCAATTTTCACTATCTCGTGACAGGGATAGATCCTGTCCAGCAATATCGGGATCTCAGGATCATTAGGAATAATCTTATCTTCATTCCCAACCACTGTAACGCTATTTATATATGCTTCTTCAAGACACTCCTTTATAGGAATATTGTTCCTCAATGCAGGTAATCCTCCCATCAGGGCGCATTCTCCAACAGCCACAAGTATTTTACAATTTGCCCGAAAATCCCTTAGAACATGTATATTTTCACTGTTGCAGCATCCCCCCTCTATAAGACCAATGTCACAGACCTTGGTGAATTTCTTAATATCATTAATAGGTGATTTATTAAATTCCACCAGCTCAATAAGTTCCAAAATCCTGTCATCTATGTCAAGCAGTGACATATGACATCCAAAACATCCTGCCAATGATGTTGTTGCTATAATTGGTTTGCTCATTATTTACTATCCTTCCTATTTAGACATGTTAACATTTTCGATTTCGCTTCCAATAGGTTTGCCGTCATATTTACGTTTACCTATGGGTATACTAAATCCTTTTTCTTTATATATAATAGAACCAACGGGACAAACATCCATGGCTTTCCGGGCAAGTTCGTCAGAAAGCTGTCTCCCAAGTTTGTTATCCACAATAACTTCTGCTTTGGTCCCTCTCCTGCGGTATGCGAATACGCTTCTACCCTTTTCATCTTTGATAGTCCGGATACAACGCTTACATAAGATGCATCTGTTTTGTTCCTTGATTATTTTGGGAAGAGATGCATGTATCTCCCTGCTGGGAAACTGATACGGGAATCTCGGGGCCATCATTTTGAAACGGTAGGCCAGTGCCTGAAGCTCACAATTTCCGCTTTTCTCACACGAGGGGCAAAAATGATTCCCCTCTACAAATAATAGCTCAACTATTGATTTTCTAAGTTCATTTATCTTCTCAATGTCGTTCTCAATAATCATCCCGTTAGCAACCGGAGTGGTGCATGCAGTCATAAACCGGCCATTAACCCTTACTGTACAAATTCTGCAACCACCCTTGGGCTTTACTCCCGGGTAATTACATAGGGTAGGAATATATATTCCATTTTCCGCTGCTGCTTTAAGTATATATTGTCCTTTTTCAGACGTGCACTCGATACCATCAATTGTAAACTTTATTATTTTTTCCATTTCCTTTTTTTTAAACATTAGGTATTCTGTTGACCGCTTCACATGACTCTTTAATAGCAGCATTTAAGTCAAAATTACTGTCAAAATCTTTATTCTTCTGCACTTTCTCTTCGTACAGGTTTCTGAAGTTTTTAATGCTTGACAAAATCGGATTGGCAGCTGTTTGTCCCAATCCGCAGCGACTTGCCTTTAATATTTTACCCCAGTCTGCCATATCGTCAATATCCTGCATAATGGCTCTTCCCCTGATCACTTTTCTAAGTTTGGTTTCCAGAAGCCTGGGTACTATCCTGCAGGTGGAACAACTGCCGCATGATTCTTCAATAAAAAACTCCATTGAATTAAGTACGATGTCAGATAGCAGATCTCTTTTGTTACTTATTATTATAATTGCTCCTCCTGTTGCCAGATCTTCATACCCGAGTTTTCTGTTGAACTCATTGGGCGCAATCAATACTCCTGAAGGACCTCCGACGTGGACAGCCTGCACGTCTGATGCACCTGCCATATCAAGAATATCATTAAGGCTGATGCCCCATTCAATCTCATAAACGCCAGGATAGCGGCAGTCACCGGATACGCTGATTAATTTGGTTCCCGATGATTCATTGGTCCCGAATTCCCTGTACCATTCACTGCCATTTAATATTATCTTAACAACGGCACAAAGTGTCTCTACATTATTTACTGCTGTCGGCATACTGAAATACCCTTTTTCAACCGGGAACGGAGGGGCATCCCTGGGTTCTCCCCTGTTACCTTCCGCAGACTCCAGCAACGCAGTTTCCTGTCCGCATACATAGGCTCCTGCCCCGTACTGGATTCTCAAATCGAAATTAAACCCTTTTTTACCACATATATCTTTGCCCACGTAATTCTGTTCCCTGAACCTGAGAAGAGTATCTTCAAGATATTTCTGCAGGTACTTATATTCATAGCGAACATAAATAATACCTTCACCGGCGCCTACTGCATATCCTGCTATAACCATACCCTCAAGAAGCAGCATAGGCATCTCAGTAAGTATGACCCTGTCTTTGAATGTTCCCGGCTCACCTTCATCGGCATTGCAAAAGATATACTTGCTGTCACCTGAAGAATTTCTGCAAAACTCCCACTTAAGTCCGGTTGGAAATCCTGCTCCTCCCCTTCCCCTGAGATTTGAAGTTTTGATCTCCCCAATTGCTTCTTCAGGAGACATATTCAGTACTTTTTTTAGTGCCTCTCCTATTTTATAATTCCCATCCAGCAAGGGCCCTTTCTTCATTATATTATTATTAATAACCGCTCTGATAAGTTCCGAACTGTTCCGCCCGTCACCATAACTTGCTGAAAACATATCATCAACATTCTTTTCCTGCCTAATGTCTCTAATAATTTCTTTTACCCTGAATGGAGTAAGCTTTGTAAAAATGCGGTTGTTAATAATTGCCGCTGGCTCCTGGTCGCTCATCCCTATGCAGGATGTATTGTATAATCCTATCAATCCGTCAGGTGTTACCTGTCCGAATTTTATACCTGTTTCTTTCTCAAATGCAGCAGCAACTTCTGCCCTGCCCATCATTATGGAAACAGCACTATTATTCAGATATATGGTATATTTGCCAACCGGCTTCAGCGAAAAAAAATGATAAAATGAGGCTGTCTGTATAACATCAACCTCTGAAATACCGAGTTCATTTGAAACCTCAGCTATTGATTCCTTTGATAAATAACCATGGCCCTCATGTATGTCCAATAATATATCCAGCAACCTGCATTTATCCTTATTATACTTTTCGACAATGCTTTTTACACTTTTACTCATAAGTTTATTCTTTGATAATACATTGATAATAAATTAATTAAAAATTAAATTAGTTGTTAATTAATTCACAACTAAATTATATCAGGAAAATCAGTTTTACAAACCTTTTTGAAATTTAGAATTAATTTAATTTCCCCGCCGGATTTTCTTAATAACATATTATATATGTGGGAATTAAGGGGTAACTAAGATAATATTATCATAAATGATTACTGGCTGCTAAAAATCAGCATCTCTTGCGCCGTAATTAAAATTGTTATAAAAATTTGACAATGTATCATAAATATCTTCAAATGAAACATAATGTTTCTTGCAGCCAATGCGTGAGCAAACATGGACTTTCCCACCTTTATCGAGGTTGAATTCAATAATGGGGGCTTCACAATCATCACAAATATCGGTGCCCGGCAACTCATTTTTGCAATGCGGGCATGAAAGTTTAGCTATCTCTCCTTCAACAAGTTCCACATTGCTAAGTTTCTCATAACATCCATAAGTTGAGCATAAGTTTATTACCCCTTTATTGTCACCCAGTTCAATGTGCAGCTTTATACTCGGCTTTCCATTAAGATACTGGGTATAATCCATAAGTGATCTTTTGCAATGCGGGCACTTGACTTTTAATGATATAAGATTCTTACTCATAATTCACTTTTTATAGTTTAAATTGCCACAGGTAATGTCCAATAATTATTGTTAATATACAACAATAGTCTTCTATTTGCAAGTTTTAAACACAGAATTTAGGATTGATGATTTAACCCGCCGAAACCAGCCTTGCGGAGTATTTTTTAGGACGGACAGGCAATATCACAGGCAGGTTTAATATCTGGCGATTTCATTTATGTTTTTAATTATCCTGTCAGCCGATTCTTTTACCTGCTTTGTCATATTTTCACCTATGGAGACAGAATCAGGCTGAATTCCCAGGACAAGCACTTTCATATTAAAGAACTCAGACACCCTTTTAAGAGAAATATTATGTGTATTTGTAGTAAAATCCTTAATTTGTTCGACCGGTAGCAGTTCTGCATATCCGGGTACCCGGTTTAAATCGGCACAGTCCACAAGGACTAATATATCCGGATTCAGATCATTTATCTTTTTTATATAATTTTCAATGCTTACCTCTACTATCAATGTTTTTACATTATTCGTTGATACTATGTTTCTGCAAATGTATACACCAACACCATCATCACTCCGAAGTACATTACCTATCCCGACAAAGAGTATTTTTTTATCCTTCTGCCCTAATAATGATTTAAGTGATTTTATCAATTTATATTAATTTTTTATTTCTTATTCTTATAAAAAGTGAGGTTAACCTTCTGATAAACGATCGAATGTTTATTCTGAATTTGTTTTTGGTACCGGTTTGTACATTGATAAACGGATCTGTTTTTTTATGTATTTTTCTATTTTTTGTATATCTTGAAAAAAGTTTTATCCTAAACCACGTCAATTTAAGCGCAACATGATTAGAATTGTCAGGGTCGGGTATATTTTTTATTTTATCATTATCTTTCTCATCTGCTGAACTAGTTGAAGTAAAAGGGCTAAAGTATCTTCCCTCAGTATTATTGTCCATCATATTTTCGAGTTGTTCCATAAATTCACCGAACCTGCCGCTGTCCATAAGAACAGTGTCTTTCTCTTTGTCTAAAACACCTTTAAATACAGACTTTTTAAATTTAAGCAGATGTAAAATCTTATGTTCAATAGAAAATTTAGACACCATATTTATAACCCTAACATGCTTCTTCTGCCCCAGCCTATAAACTCTTGCCACACGTTGCTCAAGCACTGCGGGGTTCCATGGAATATCAATATTAATCACAATGTTTGCACATTGAAGATTTAACCCAACTCCCCCAACATCTGTAGATAAAAATACTCTTGAATCCCGATTGTGATGAAAATTATCAATAATCTCTTTCCTTTTAGCACTTGGTATGTCTCCATGCAAATATTCATATCCAATATTCATTTTTCCCAATTCGTCAGCAACCAGTTCTGTCATTCTTTTCCACTGGCTGAAAATAACAATCTTTTCGTCTTTATTCTCAAGTACTTCCTCTAAAATAATTACAAGCTCATCGATTTTTGTGTCATGTCTTGTTTTTTGATCGAGTATATATGTGCTGTCGCATACCATTCGCATACAGCTAAGGGCAATAAGCAGTTTATCCCTGTCTTCTTCAGACAAAAAGCCTTGCCTCCTCCATTTATTAACCAGCCTGGAAACAATTTCGTAATAATCAGAATGATACCTTAATTGTTCCTTTGTCATTTTAACAAAGAAATTTTTATCGAGACGATCAGGCAGTTGATCTTCAATTTCTTTCTTTGTCCGTCTTACTAAAATTGGATCAAGTGTTTCATTTATATCATGTAATTTTGTATATCCTATAATTTTGCCAAATTCATCAATAATTTGATGTGTATAAAGAAACCTAAATAAGGGACCAAGCTTATACCGGTCGATAAATTCAACAATAGAATGCAGTTCTTCCAATCGGTTTTCCAAAGGCGTACCTGTGAGCACAATAGCGTATTCAGATGAAATTTGTTTTATACTTTGAGCGATTTTTGTTTTCCAGTTTTTTATTCTTTGCGCTTCATCAAGAATTACCAGATCAGGTGCAAATTTATTTATAAATTCCAAATCGCTTCTAACCACGCCATAACTAATTATTTTATAAAATTGATTGTCCTCATATTGCTTTCTTCGTTTATGAATCAATCCTTCAATTACATTTACTTCACGGTTAGTAAACTTATTAATTTCCATTTGCCATTGGTATTTTAAGGAAGTAGGACATATTATCAGAACCTTTTCAATACCTAATTCATTTGCCAGGATTTCAGCAGATGCAATAGCCTGAATTGTTTTGCCCAATCCCATCTCATCGGCAATAAGTACCCTTCCGGCTTTAACTGCTTTAATAACGCCCTCTTTTTGAAATGGGTACAGGTTTACCTTTAATAAGTCTTTAAAATTATTATTATTACCATTAAGTGAATATTTCTTCATTAACTTTTCCCTATTGTCAGCATTCCTTTTATTTTTAATATATTCTAAAGCATCAGGGTAAATCCTGAAATCCTGATCGATTTTATAAGCTTCATAAACAAACTCATCTATACTATATAAAGCAGAAGGCAGAAGATACCCATCTGCATCAAAGTAATTTCTGGCCAGCTTTTTTATTTGATCGCTTCGGTTACTCCCGATCCGCAAATATATTTTACGCTGTTTCTCATATCGCAGACTTACCGATGAATAATCCAAATCTGCTTCCTTTCCCCAATATTTTTCATTCTGCTGTATATTTTTTAATTTGTATAAAACATATTCAATATGTTTACATGTTCTTAGTCCGTTAATTTTGAAATCAGGGCATGAACAAAAATTCATGCCATATTCCTTGTTTCGTATGGAGACCTTATAGATTTTCCGTGATTCCGTATTATACACCTTAAAATCTGAAAAGACCGGATGGTTACCAATATTATTAATTTCAAAATTCTGATCCAGGGCAAACTGCTTCCGCAATTCGATTTGCCATTGATCAATGCTCATGTTGTCAGGTTTTTTATAATATGAAACCTTTTTTTTCTTTTTATTGGTAATAGTTGAAGTGTCAACTGTTTCATCAGATTTCATATGGATTATAATTAGGGATTTTATTATAATAATTTATTTGGTAATGGAAATTTAATCATGAAAGAAAGAAAAAATGAATGATAATAATAAAATTTGACGCAAAGAAAATATTAAATATTTATTAACAATTGCAAATATTGATATGATATTATTTAACGAACTTACATTACTATTTATCAAGCGGGCTTTTTACACCCAAAAGATTTTTATTTGCAATATGAGTATAAATCATTGTTGTTTGCAGGCTAGAATGTCCTAATAATTGTTGAACAGCTCTGATATCGTAACCGTTTTCCAGCAAATGAGTGGCAAAACTGTGCCTTAACGTGTGAACACTAGCATTTTTTGCAATATCAGTCTTTTTAACAGCAGTATTAAAAGCTCTTTGAAGAGTGGAAGGAAAAACATGATGCCGTCGTATTATTTTTGCAAATGGATCAACTGATAGTTTATATGAGGGGAAAATCCAGAACCAGCCCCATTCTTTACCCGCAGAGGGAAACTTTTTATCCAATGCATCCGGGAGCCATACTCCTTCTATATCGTTTTTTCTGTCGTCTTCATATATTATCCGAACCGAATCGATATGTTTTTGAAGGTCGTACTTGATACTTTCTGCAAGAAGCGTTTGCCTGTCCTTATTACCCTTTCCGTACCGGACTGTAATACAACTGCGTTCAAAATCTATATCTTTAACTCTTAGCGTTAAACATTCTTGTAATCTTAATCCACTGCCATAAATAATTTTAGCCATTAGAAGGTGTGTATTTTCTAAATAATCAAATATTTTATAAACTTCACTTCTAGTCAATACTATGGGTAAACGACGAGGTATTTTTGAACGAATAGCATCGTCTAATCCTTCAACAGGTTTTTCAAACACATTTCGGAATACAAAAATGATAGCGTTAAATGCTTGCAACTGAGTAGCTTTTGATACTTTTCTCTCAACGGCCAAATAACTGAGAAAATTTCTGAAGTCTTCCTGGTTCACTTCTTCCGGCGTTTTAAATTGAAGGAATGAATAGAATTGCCTTAACCATTGCAGATAACTTTTTTCAGTGTGATAGGAAAGATGTTTTAACCGCATTGCTTTAATAGTATTATTTTCAATAACCTGCCAATTCTTATATTCATTTTTAGTTTTTTTATTGGTATACTTATTATTACTTCGGGAAGTATAATAATTATATAATCTTATAGCTTCTTTGGCTTGTTGAACCTGCCAGTTTTCATGTTTTTTCCCCAACAGATTAATGAAATTATTCAAAGCCTCCTTGTTTTGATTATTTAAGTTATTTTGCTTACAAAACTGATGATAATCAGTCACCCATAATTGATAAAAGGGTATTTTATTATCAGGAATATTTTGCTTATTCTTAAGAAAATCAGTAAAGTTCATTTTACAAAATAATAATAGTTAATAATTATATGGATGCAGTATAATAATAAAAATATAAATATAATATAGCAATTTAAAAAAACAAGAATCTTTTGTATTATTTATTTTTTATTATATTTAAGGTATAATTATTTAATTTATACTAACATTATTAAATTTGAAGCTGGTAATAAAAATATTATACTATTTTAAATAACCGGTTTATTTGAATTTTTAAAAGAAAAAGATATTTTTTGTTGCAGCTACATAAAATATAATGTTATATGTTAAAAGTGATAAAATAGTAATAATTTTATACCTCTAAATTGATATTTATAAAGTGCATCCATTATAGAATTATTTTAAAATATAATATTTATTTACCTATAAGCATATGAAAAAAAATTAAAAACTATGAAAACAATATTTATTTCTTTAATATTATTAGCAACATCTTGCTTAGTTAATGCCCAACATGTATCATCAGGATCTTTAAAAAAAATTCCATGGGGAATTTCAAAAGATGATTTTTTAAAGAAATTACCAGGTAAATATTTAAGAGAAGCGGAGCAAACAGAAGACAAAGTAATTTATAATGTTGACCTTGCAAAAAAGAGTGGTACAATGTTTTATGTTCCAACCTTAACTGAAGAATTTGAATATTTATTTTATGATGATAAGTTATTTGGCGTTATTATTAAATTATCAACAAAAAGGGATTGTAAAGACAGTGATACAAAAAAAGTACAAAAACGTTTGACTAAAATTTCTGAAACATTGGAAGAATTACTTGGGCAACCAAATAAAATGGATGAATCATATAGTAAAATTGCTATATCTAAAGGTTCCTTCACTGACTCTACTTTTGCTGAATGGCTTCCTAAACAGAAAAGAGAGAATTTTCCAGGAATCTATATTAAAATAAAGTTTAATAAAATTGAATTAGAAAGGGTGTTATCTTTTGAACCTACAAAAATGAGATCATCGACTGAAATTGAAGGGAATTTCGGTGTAGATGAAGCAGAAACTACTTTTTCTTTGGAAGAAATATACCTTAATTCTTATTTTCTTCCATTAAGTAAAGCTGCAATGTTTGGTATTGAAAAAAGTGTAGATGTTAATGATAATAACGATAAAGTTCAGACTCCTTAACATTTTGCTGCAGAAAATAATATCGATTTGAATAGTAAAGGTAAAAGCAATCATACTGTTTGATGCAGCAATTATAAAAGAATCTAATAAATTGTTAAATTTTTAATCAATAAAAGAGCAGATTATCCACTAGAGAATTTTGATGTTTATGATGTTTAAGTATAGTAGGGGATTTATAAATGCATAACAATTTACTTCAGCGGACCCTGAAGTTGTAACACTTCAGGGCCGCTGAGTTTGCCCGTTATACAAATGAATTTAATTATTTAAGTGAAATAAAATATAATCTTAAGGAGAAATCAAAATGAAAACTCAAAGAATTTTTTTTGCTAGGTTATTAATTATCTTTTGCTTAATTCCTTTTATAGTGGGTTGCGCAAGCGTATCATATCTATACAATAAGGCGAGAGAGCTTGATACTATTGAAGCTTATGAAGAATTCATCCAAAAATATCCTGACAGCAAGTTAGCAAATGAGGCAAAGAAACGAATTGAAGAATTAGAAGCGTCGAAAAAAGATTTTGAAACTGCCAAAACTAAAAATACAATTGAATCCTATAATGAATTTATTATCAAACATCCTGAAAGTGAATATGTTAAAGAAGCTAAGTTAAAAATTAGAGAGATATCGCTTCGAAAAAAAAATATCAATGATGTAATAAAAATTTTTATTGATCATGGTTTAAAGGGAGAGTATATATCCGATGATACACCCACTCCATTTATTGAATGCGGTGTATTTAAAGGAGACAGTTTTGCTTCAGTCGTTGTTAAATTTGAAGATTGGATTAGTGTATATCCTCTTATAAATAACAAAGCTCAGAAAGCAAACATAGATGTATCATGCTATCATAAGCTTAAAAAAATATCACCTTCCAGCCAAGATAACTATTATATTATACCTGGTCTTTATAATGGTAAAGCAACAACAACGAAACACTATGATGACGGAACAATAATAACAATAACTGCCACATATACGAATGGTGAGTTTGTTAACCTTAAGGTCAAGTCTGAAAACAACGATGATAAATATTTAATGCCTGTTGGAAAACACCTTATGTTTGAGCTTAAAGAAAACGGCAATTTCACATATGACGGATGGAATATTATAAGTAAAGATCCTGATTTTGTTTTAACCATCTCACAAAAAGATAAATTAGTAACCCATGCTA
>CAYWUI010000007.1:0-96597 GCA_964461435.1 uncultured Bacteroidales bacterium
TATCCATATCTATACAAGAGAGAAAAAACTTATTTGTACACATATGATCTCCAATTGCAAAAATACCAAAAGCGTTTTCTATGTTCAAATATGTGTTAAAAACACTTGTTTGTGCGGCCAAACCATCGGGATACCTGCCTTCCTCATATAAGTATGCACTCTTGGCAAATTGGTAATAGTTTTGACTAACGCTGCGAAACTCTACTATCAGAGGATACAAATTGGTGTGCCATACGCCATTAGTAGCACTAGTAGCACTCTTCGAACCTGTAGTATAATTTATTGTTAGTTGGTAAACGGTATCGTTTATAAGTTGATTGCTGAAAAGAGCTATTGGCAACCCCTCGTTAATTATGAGAGGATCAGTAACTACTTCAAAATAGGCAGGCGTTTCCTCTCCGTAAACAAAAAGTCTTATAGCCATCTCAAAGTACCGGGTTTTAGATGTATCGTTGAAAAAAGTAATTTTTATTGCCGGATAAGTTGTCCCTTCTTCATTTTTGCCGGCCTCATTTATGTGTACTACCTCATAAACTTTAGGTTTTTTCGGAATCGAATCGAAGCAGGTTATGGTTCCGTGATCCGGAACATCAACTTCACATTTGTATATTTTACCCTCGTCAATAGTGGTAGCTGATGTATAGATTCCATTTCCTTCATGAGATAACTTTTCGGTATACACGCCATCAATAAAAAGGGAAATGTCGGCATCTTCAATGGCCTTGATATTAGTAGCATTTATATTTGCCGTAAATGTAGCCTGCACCACAACGGGTTTTCCGGGTATTAGTACGGAGTTTAGCACTGGTATTGGGGGAGGTGTGTTAAATTCATCCTGCACCAGTTTACGGCAGGAAACCAATAAGACAATATTATTAATTATGAAAATAATTTTAAGTAACCTCATTTTTAAAGCTTATAATTCAAACCAATAAATAACTTTTTATCATCTTCATAAAAATACTGCCCCCACAGATATTCGATAAAAATACCCAAACGGCTAACTGGAATGTATGATAGGCCACCACCAATTCCATATTCAAATTCATTATAATTCATAATTGAATTAATATGATAATTTGCACCTAACTTACCCGTTATATAAAAACTAAACTTTAAATTATCTACCTTGAAAATAATAGGTAGAATATGAATATTAAGGTTTAGCCCATATGGAATAAAATGATTGTACATATGACTTTTGTAGACAGAGTAACCAATGTAGCTACCAACATCAATATATTTTAGGATTTTGTAATCTACACCTATCTGATAATTGCCTACTTTTTTTTTTCTCAAATCCGTCCCCTGTACCTATATATAAATTCGTCCGATATGGGACATAAATGGACTTTAAACTTAATCGGTTTTTAATATTAATGTCTTGTGGAAAGCCTTTATAACAAAATAAAGCTAAGAATAATATTAAAAACATAGGTTCAATTGGCTTCATCTGTTGAAAATTTTATATCTGTTTATAAGCAAATTTGAGGCAAAATTAATGGAAATTTTTTTTTTTCTCCGGATGGTAAAATACATCTGGTATTTAAATATCCAGATCTAATGTTTTTACAAATCAATGTATCATTGTCTGTCATAACTGTATTAAAATATTGCCATCTGTTTTTTTCTGCATGTGCAGTAAAACATATTGCGGCGATTGCTAATGAAAGAATAATTGTTTTCATGATTTATGTTTATTAATTGTTTTTATCAGTTATTGCAAAATATTGAAGGCCTTCAATAACTAATAATACTGTAGTGTAAAGTAACGGCAAATAAACCCCTGATGCTTAGCAGGATGGTTGCAAACTTTTATACAATTTGCATTACAAATGTTGCATTTTAGTCTTCTGGTTTCATTTTTGTATTCTGGTTGCAAAAGTGAGTATTAAAATCATTTGGTGAGAGCATTCCTGTTCAAAGGATGATAACGGTGTTATTCCCGGAGATGAACAAAATACTACACTTCTTGAATTATTCAGGGAGATTTCTTTAGGATTCGATAGCCCTACTATACTGAAAATTCCTTATTTTCCTATACCTGATGAAATGGTTAAGTTAAACGACACAAATTTTAACAAGATATTGGATTCATACAGGATGTTCAATAATTTTCTTGATAATCCTCAAATCACTCTTGATACTTTGTTGAAATCAACCGCATTAAGGACGGAACAATAAAAGGTTGTCATGAATGGTAAATATTAATTTTAAAGGGAAACAGGGTTATTGACTTGATGTTAATAAGGCCTTTCTGGGTGGAAGGTTCATTTTTTGCAGCAGTTCATCATAACGGGGATCATTACGAATGTCTTCAGTAGTTGGGTAAAAATTAATAAAAATGAGAGGATATAATTTTTGTTCAAGGGCATCATTTAACATCTCAAAGGCTTTATCAGTGAATCCAAGGTAAGCAGCCATCATGCCCATTTCACCCTTGTTTACCCAATGATTTTTTGAATACTCTACCATTTCATTATAGTAATCTAATGCTTTCTCCCTTTGACCCGCCTTTACATAAATATAACCACGCATCATTTTCCAATAGTAATCGTAATCAGGAAGTTTTTCACAATACTCAATTGCTTGCTGATATTGCTTTTTATGAAGACATATCCAGCCCAGAGTAATGTTTCCGTATGCAGCATTCTCATATAAGGCCAGGGCCTTTTTAGCCCAGTATTCAGCTTCTGCATAATCTTTGTTATGATAACATAATAATGAAAGCCATGCGTTGTATGAGGGTAAAAAGGGTTCAATCAAAACAGCTTGTTTAGCGTGATATATTGATTTTTCCATATCATTGAAAAGAATATGGTACCAGGCAAAATGAGCGTGTGCAATTGCATTGCTGGGATTCCTGGCAATGGCATTTTCAAAGGCTTCTTTTGCCAAAGGCCAGTCCCAGGCATCGTATAAATAAAGCATGGCTAATGCGGTGTAAGCTTCATCAATGTTTGGATCTAATTTAATGGCTTTATTGGCTGCCGATGTAGCGCAAAGAAATGCTGCCTTCGGGGTGAGCTGACCATGACCCATAGTAGCGTATCCCAGGGCCAGAGCCGCATAAGCAAAAGGATCTCCCGGGTCTCTATCTATTGCCTCTTGCAGGTAATTGATTCCTTTTTCAAAAGCCTCTTTTGTTCCCTGATTTAAGTAATACATGCCGCGCAAATAAGCCTTATATGTTTCTGGATCTACCGTACGTGACTCCGCTAAATGCTGCTCTATATTTTTTGAAAGTTTAATATTAATTTTTTGCGCAATATCCTTTACAGCTGAAGTATGAACAGCCAGTATATTTTGCATTTCATCATAATACTCGTTTGCCAATATGTGACGCTCTTTTGGAAACACATCAATCAGCTGAATTGAAAAACAAATGCTATCACCTGCACAATAAACCGATCCCTCCACAATGTTATTTACTCCCAGTTCATGCGCAATATCTTTCAGTAACATGTCACTATCGCGATATCGTAGTGTTGAAGTCCTAGAAATTACACGAAGTGAACCAATCTGTCCCAATTCACCAATAAGTGCGTCCTGCATACCGTCTACGAAATAACTATTATCTGGCTGTCCGGTTAAATTTTGTATTGGCAGAACGGCAATTGACTTTTCCGCAGGCCTATACCTTGTTAAAAAAAAATATACAACTATACCTGCAACAACAATTGCTACCAAAATAATTAGGAATTTAGGGTTTAATTTATAGAATTTGGGGCTTGAGTAAACATGTTTTTCCCGCTTCTGTCCAATAAATAATCGCTCCATTTCTACAACAACACCTTTTCTAACATCTCCCGGTGATACATTGAAGTATTTTTTGAACACTTTGTTGAAATAACTGGGACTCTTAAAACCAACCCGGTATGCAATTTCTGAGGCAGTGGCCACATCATTTTCCAATAACTCTTTGGCACGGATTATCCGTATTTCTGCAATGTAGTCGGTAGCAGATTTACCAATTAGTCTTATAAGTTTTCTATGCAACATCGATCTGCTTAATCCCGCATTTTTCGCCAGATCCTCTACAGAAAAATTCTCATTATCCAGGTTATCTTCAATAATCTGATTGATAGTACTGAGGAATTGATCACCCATTGACTGAGGCTTTTCCATTTCTGCCAGTAATTAACGATAATATTATTATAGTTTGACTATCAAACCAATAAGCTTATTATCAGGGTAAATATACGAAATTATTCAGATATGTTTTTACAACCCGGAGCAAAATAAAATTAATATAAAAGAGACAATAAAAAAGGGACAGACACTTTTGTAATAGTATTCGTCCCTTTTATAGCTGCCACGGATTGCAAATCCGTACCAATGGTACAATTGTTATCTTCAGAAGATATATTCCATAGGAAAAGACTAATTTTCAAACGCATCCGAAAATTACCTACAATTCAATCTGCTTTAAAAAGACTAGTCGTATTTTGATGTTAAGAACTCTTTGTTTTCACCTTTACAAGTGTATTGATTTACAAAATCATATATCTGCCAAACGTTTGGATTTGTTTGTGTGTTTATAAGTTTATCTCCTTTATAAAAACTGATAACAAGATTCGTTGATTCTGTTGCAATGTTGAAATACTCATATTTATAAATCCTTACACTGTTTTCTACATCAACAAGTTCCATTAGTGCATTCTTTCCGGTAAATTTATTATTCAAATACACAGGTTTTCTCTCCATCAGGCAGACCATTTTCCCTTTAGTAGTTTCAATTATAATATTGATGTCATCATTGGAAATTTTCTTTTTTTCTCCGGAGAGTAAAATACATCTGGTATTTAAATATCCAGATCTTATGTTTTTACAAATCAATGTATCATTGTCTGTAATAACATATTGCCATCTGTTTTTTTCTGCATGTGCAGTAAAACATATTGCGGCGATTGCTAATGAAAGAATAATTGTTTTCATGATTTATGTTTATTAATTGTTTTTATCAGTTATTGCAAAATATTGAAGGCCTTCAATAACTAATAATACTGTAGTGTAAAGTAACGGCAAATAAACCCCTGATGCTTAGCAGGATGGTTGCAAACTTTTATAAAATTGAGTGTACAATTGTTGCATTATTGCATTCTGGTTGCATTATTGCATTCTGGTTGCATTTTTAATCGGGTTGCATTTTATATCAATCAGGTTTTTACCACGGAAAATGCTCCCAGATTAAATTCAATGGCATAACAATAAGCTCTTCCGGCCGGCCAAACACAACAAAAACTTTAACGGACAAAGCATACACCGGTAATAGTGCTATTACCACAGACAGGAGGCTGGTATTGGTGTGAGGCACGTGTTTGAAAATGTGCGTCAGTTAAATAAAATGAAGTTTATTGCAAAGGCGGTAATCCCATTTTTCCCCTGATGGCAATAAACCTGGGTTCGGAATGGAGATTTTCAAATTCAGGATCAGCGGTATTGAAAGGAACCAGGTAACCTTCTTCCATGGCCTGTTCCATTAAGTCTAAAGCTTTGTCTTTCTCACCAAGCAAGGCATAATAATGGGCTTCTTCGATTTTATATGGCCAGTTTCCAATCTTTAGCTTCCATTTAAGGAGACCATTGATTCCTTCAGCATGAAATAAACTGTCGGCTATTTCGGGAGTCCACTCACCGGTCATCATTCCGAGTTTCTTATAACTTTCAAGGGCAGCCTTGCGATTACCGGTTATTACATGGATAAAAAATTCTTTTTCTATCGGACCGGGACTATCCTTCCCAAGTCCCTGGCATATTTTATTCTCAATGAGGGCCTGTTCATACTTTTTCTCTCTAAAGTATGCATATGAACTGCTAAAACGAATAACATAGGAATAGGGATCAAGTTGTATGGCCTTATCATAAAATTCCCGTGCCTTACCCATGTTTCCCAGGACGGTCATTAGCTCTCCATAAAGCTTGTAAGTGGTGGCATTATTAGGACTGATCGACAATGCCCGTTTCAACTCGTTTTCAGCCAGGGTATAATTCCAGTCATAATCATAATCATAATATATTTCACCTAAGACATTATGGGCTTCGCCAACGTTTTCATCCAGTGACAGGGCTTTTGATGCCAGGTATTCCGCACTGTCCCTGCCTGTTTGCCGGTCGATGTAATCATGCCAGCCTGAAATAAAATAGGCCTCCGCCAGTAAAGCATAAGCCAGGGCATAATCCGGATCCTCGGCTATGGCCCTGCGCAAGTATTTTACAGAGGCATACAGATCATCCGGGGTTCTCTTAGTCAGATGGTATCTTCCCAATTGCATGTATTCAAATGCTTTCAGGCTGTTTGTTTGTTTCTGTTTCAATGCGTCCGCCTGCCGTTTTGTTAAAGCAAGTGATAATTCTGAGGCAATCTGATCGGCAATTTCACTTTGGATCATAAAGACTTCGCTCAGATCCCTGTCATACTGCTTTAATAAAATATGATTATCCCTGGGTGCATCGATTAACTGGATATTGATCCTTACATGATCAGCCATTCGTTGAACCGATCCTTCAAGGATATAGTTAACGTCAAGTAACTTTGCGATCTCGGGTACTGTTTTGTTGCCCTTATTGC
The DNA here is from genome assembly GCA_964461435.1 of uncultured Bacteroidales bacterium. Taxonomy (GTDB): domain Bacteria; phylum Bacteroidota; class Bacteroidia; order Bacteroidales; family UBA10428. Next base: position 6,572 of record CAYWUI010000007.1, read on the forward strand.
GGAACACTTCAGATGAGGTTCGCGATATTACTTTTAAATCGCTGATGGCAGAAAGCCTGTAGAGTAAATCCTCCACTATGCCATCGGCAAAAAATTGGTTTTCAGCGTTGGTGCTAAGATTTTCAAAGGGTAATATGGCAATTGACTTTTCAGAAGGTTTTTTCTCCCGGGATATATAGTATATTCCTACTCCTGCAATAATGACTGCAAAGATAGTGATCAAAACCACACTACGTAAACTAAAAACTTTTTGTCCCGGTGAACTTTGAATTTTCTGGTAAGTATAAGGCTGGTTGGAATGAACAATAGCACCTTTTCTAACATCTCCAGGCGATACCTTGAAGTGTTTTTTAAATAGTCTGTTGAAATAACTGGGACTGTTAAAACCTACACGGTAAGCGATCTCAGATGCAGTGGCCACATCGTTTTCCAATAGCTCCTTTGCCCGTATTAATCTTTTTTCTGTAATGAAATCGCTGGCTGATTTACCGGTCAGTTTTATAAGTTTCCTGTGCAACATCGATCTGCTTAATCCTGCATTTTTTGCCAGATCTTCAACTGAGAAATTCTCATTATCCAGGTTATCTTCTATAATCTGGTTGACAGTTCTGAGAAATTGATCTCCCATTGACGGAGGCTTTTCCATTGGTGATAATAATTAACGATAATATCATTACAACTTGACTATCAAACCAATAAGCTATTATCAATACAAATATACAAAATTAGTGCCCAGGACAGGACTTGAACCTGCACGTCCTTAAACGGACACATGGCCCTCAACCATGCACGTCTACCATTTCCGTCACCTGGGCTGAATGAGTGCCGAAGGAGGGACTCGAACCCTCATGCCCTTGCAGGCACATGTCCCTGAAACATGCGCGTCTACCAGTTTCGCCACTTCGGCAGTTTTTTACGGAGTAAGTTTACCCAATCGATCATGATCGGAATGCAAATATAAAAATTTATAACTTATTTAGTCAAATAATTTATGCTCATAAAAAAAAGCCGGAAAAAAATATTATTCCGGCTTTTCAACATACATAATAATCGCTACAAACCCACTACTTATGTGTCGACGAATCCTGTAAAGGTTTATTTTTAAACGTTCTTTCCTCCCTAGTTATTTTGTAATTGTTCATATTTCTGTCACGTTTTATTTCCGTGCTTTTTATTTTTGCAGGGGGCTCCACTTCATCAACATATGCAATAAATGTATTCAGACTGTTTGCCACAAGGGGCAGAGTTTTTATCCAGTACTCATCTTCCTCGGCCAGCTTATAATTGTTATAATTGGTATGCCATACATCTATCCAGTAGGAAACAGGACTCAGTCCCGTAAAAGTAACTACTCCATTGTTATCCGTAAATCCTTCTACAAGCGCATTTGTCTCATTTTGCCAGTTATAAAGGCTGGGGTACAGAATAACACTTGCATCACTCACGGGATACTCATCATAATACTCAAGAACCGTAATTTCAAGCATGGTGGGCATCAGTACCTCTATATTCATATATGCCCTGTCATACAGCCTCTCATCCCTGAAAGCAGTAAGCGACACTGTATATATACCCTCGGCACTGTAGTTATGACTGGGATTCCTTTGCGATGAAATTGTGCCGTCCCCAAAATCCCATTCATAATATTCTGCATTCTGGGATAGATTAGTGAAATATATTATTTCATCAATATCCACAACTGTTGCCGAAGCAGAAAAATCAGCATAGGGATCTTTCTCACAGCCTGACAAAAACAGTGGTATTATAGCTATTATCAGTATATATTTTTTCATGATTTCCGAGTTTTAAGATTATATAAAACATAAAACTCAAATACCATGCCAAAAAATCCAAAACTACAATTTCCTTAAAATAAAATCCGTGATTCTTTTGTACAGGTGATAGCGGGTAGAGCCCCCGCGAATACTATGGTCCCTGTCGGGATAAAACTGCATCTCAAACTGTTTATTATTTTGTATTAACATTTTTATAAGTTCGGTAGAATTCTGCAAATGGACATTATCATCTGCGGTACCATGTATTAACAATAAATCACCTTTAAGCAGGTCAGCATAATTAAGTATTGAGCTTTCTTCATAGCCTTTTATATTTTCCTGTGGTGTACGCATATATTTTTCAGTATAAATATTATCATAAAACCGCCAGTCAGTTACAGGTGCTACAGCGACGCCCGCAGAAAAAATACCGGCGCCCCTTGTTAAACATGACAGGGCAAGATAGCCGCCATAGCTCCACCCGAATATTCCTATCCGCGAACTGTCAACATAAGGCAGGCCTGCCAGGTACAAAGCAGATTCAATTAAGTCTTCAGTTTCGAGCCTGCCAAGGTTCATGTATATACACTTCCTGAATTCTTCACCGCGTGCACCCGTTCCCCTGTTATCGACACAGGCCACAATATATCCGTGCTGAGCCAGCAACTGGTACCATGCTAAAGCTGATTCCCACGAATCTGTGACCTTCTGTGAACCCGGACCTCCATATATGGCCATCAGTAAAGGATATTGCCCTGATTCATCAAAATCTGCAGGCTTTATAATATATCCATTCAATTCCAGCCCTCCGTCAACAGGCACTTTTATAAATTCTTTTTTTGCAAATCCGTATGATACAATCTTAGCTTTTAAGTCCTCATTATCCTCAAGAATCCTCAGCAGTGCGCCTGATGAATCACGAACAGTTATCCTGCAGGGAGTATTGGCTGTTGAATTATAGTTTACAAAATACTTAAGGTCATTATTAAATTCAGGTGTGTTCGTCCCGGGATCTTCAGTAAGCTTTTTCCTGCCCGTACCATCCGGATTTATGGAATAAACGTGGCGTTGCAGCGGAGAAATTTCTGATGAAGTGTAATATAAAAGTCTTTTGCCGGGATCAAATCCCAGGAATCTGTCAACATCCCACTCTCCGCTGGTTACCTGGTTTATCAGGCTACCCCTGATGTCATATAAATATAAATGCATAAAACCGTCACGCTCACTTTTAATTATAAACTTTTCATTGTCATCGATAAATGTTATATAATCATCGGTAATATCCGAAATATAGTACTTGTTTTCTTCCGTAAAAATCAATTCTGACTCGCCTGTCCGTGCATCAGCCAGCAGCACATCTACCCTGTTCTGCAACCTGTTAAGCCTCACTATGCAAAGCACATCGGGATCGTTTGTCCATTTTATCCGTGGTATATAATTATCGTCATTTGCACCTGTATCCATGATCCCTGTTATTCCTTTACCAATATCATAAACACGAATGCTCACCTTTGAATTTTCTTGTCCTGCCTTCGGGTATTTGTAGGAATATACATCAGGATACAGTGAATCATATATTATCATGTTGAATTCCCTGACTCCTGATTCATCAAACCTGTAGTAGGCTATTTTATTTCCGTCAGGAGACCATGCGAAAGCTTTCGTAAATTCAAATTCTTCCTCGTAAACCCAGTCCGGACTCCCGTTAATTATTTCATTCTTTTTGCCGTCATGTGTTATCTGCACTATTTTGTCATCGGGCAGATCTTTATAATAGAGGTTGTTGTTTCTTGTAAAAGCTATATTATCACCCGCCGGTGAGAATGTGGCAAGCTGTTGTTTACCACCCGAAAATAAAGACACAATGCTTTGATCTGACAAATCATAAATAAAGTAATCAGCTGAAAACGAATGCCTGTATATTTTATCGATGTTCGTTGCCAACAATAATTTCGAGCTGCTATAACTGAATTCGTAATCTGATATCCCGCTGGGAACCGACTTACTGCATTTGGTTGCTGAAAAAACTGTATCCACCTGCTTACCGGTATTATAATCGTACCTGATCAGTGACCCGCAAGCATCCAGCACAGTATAATGTTCACCATCATTAACCGGCTTTAATTTGTCAAATGTCTTCTGATCAAATGAAGCCTCGAGAAATACCTGCTCCAGTGTAATTTTATTATCTGCCTGTGCGGAAATACCGGCATTTTTAATAAAAAATACTAACGCCAGTATGAGAAATCCATTAAATTTTAATTGAATAAATTTATATCTTTGCACTTCAAAATTTATTTAAATTTTCAAATCTAATGATAAAAATTACATTTCCGGATAATTCTGTCAGGGAATATAAAGAAGGAATAAGCGGTCTGGATCTGGCCAAAGATGTAAGCAGCAGTCTTGCCAGTGAAGTTATGGCAATAAGTGTAAATGATGAAATATGGGATATTACCAGGCCTATAAATACAGATGCTTTCGTCAGGCTGCATAAATTTGATGATCAGGAAGGCAAGCATGCATTCTGGCATTCATCTGCCCATCTTATGGCTGAGGCCCTTGAAGCCCTTTACCCCGGTATTAAGTTTGGCATCGGGCCTTCGATAGAGAATGGTTTTTATTATGATGTAGATCCCGGGGATGGAGTTATTATAACGGAAGCCGCGCTGCCGAAAATAGAAAAAAAGATGTACGAACTTGCGCGGCAAAACAATAAGTATATGCGCAAAGAAATCAGCAAAAGCGAAGCTGAGAAGTATTATAAAGCAAAAGGAGATGAATACAAACTCGAATTAATTAATGAGCTTGAGGATGGATCGATATCTCTTTATACACATGGTAAGTTTACTGACTTGTGCAGGGGCCCTCATTTGCCTGATACCAGTCCAATTAAAGCCATAAAATTATTAAATATTGCCGGTGCCTACTGGAGGGGAGATGAAAAAAGAAAACAGCTTACAAGGATCTATGGAATAACTTTCCCGAAGAAAAACATGCTTGACGAATATCTTGAAATGCTGGAGCAGGCAAAAGAAAGGGATCACAGAAGGCTGGGCAAGGAACTTGAGCTCTTTACATTCTCATCCAAAGTCGGACAGGGACTGCCCTTATGGTTGCCAAAAGGAACGGTTCTCAGGGAAACCCTGGAAAATTTCCTGAAAAAAGTCCAGAAAAAGCACGGGTATCTTCCTGTTATAACACCTCATATCGGACAAAAAGAGCTGTATGTAACATCGGGGCATTACGAAAAATACGGGAAAAATTCATTCAGGCCCATAACTACTCCTGCTGAGGGTGAGGAATTTCTTTTGAGACCTATGAATTGTCCCCATCACTGCGAGATATACAAAAGCAAACCCAGATCATATAAAGATTTACCTGTCCGCATTGCCGAATTCGGCGCCGTCTATCGTTATGAACAGAGTGGCGAACTTCACGGACTTACAAGGGTAAGAGGATTCACAATTGACGATTCCCATATTTTCTGCAGGCCTGACCAGGTAAAAGAGGAATTCGTGAAGGTCATTGATATTATTTTATATATTTTTCGGACCCTTGATTTCAAAGATTTTACAACACAGGTATCTCTCAGGGATCCCGATGACAGAGAAAAGTACATCGGAACTGATGAAAACTGGGAAAAGGCCGAAAAAGCGATAATTGAAGCTACTGAAGAAAAGGGGCTTGAAAAGGTAATTGAGTACGGAGAAGCTGCTTTTTACGGGCCAAAATTAGACTTCATAGTTAAGGATGCTATAGGACGTAAATGGCAACTTGGTACTATCCAGGTCGATTATAACCTTCCGGACAGGTTTGAACTTGAATATATTGGCAGTGATGACCGGAAACATCGTCCCGTTATGATTCACAGGGCCCCCTTCGGATCAATGGAGAGATTTGTTGCAGTCTTAATCGAGCATACTGCAGGAAAATTTCCGCTCTGGCTGGCTCCTGATCAGGTAGTGATTCTTCCCATCAGCGAAAAATTTAACGATTATGCAGAAAAAGTTTTAAATTTTCTAAATAATTGCGATATTCGCACCCTGATTGATTACAGAAATGAAAAAATTGGGAAAAAAATAAGAGATAATGAGATAAAAAAGATACCTTATCTCTTGATCGTTGGAGAAAAAGAAGCTACTAACAATACAGTATCAGTGCGTAAACAAGGCGAAGGTGATAAAGGAGCTATGAAATTAGAAGATTTTGCAATATCTTTAAATAAAGAATTGGAAAAAACATTTTAATTTTATTAACAATTTAATAAAATATAGGAGGACTTAAAGATAGCTGTACAGAATTTCAAAAAAAGCGGTAAATATTCAGATCTTCCGCAATTTGCAATAAACGAAGAAATTAAAGCAGCGAAAGTAAGAATAGTAGGTGACAATATTGATAATCCTGGTATTTATTCTATCGGGGAAGCATTGGAATTAGCTGACGATATGGATCTTGACCTGGTTGAAATTTCTCCGGGAGCAAGTCCGCCAGTTTGTAAAATCATTGATTATCAAAAATTTCTTTATCAGCAGAAGAAAAAGCATAAGGAGCTAAAAGCGAAAACTGTAAAAGTTGTTGTTAAGGAGATAAGGTTTGGTCCTCATACTGATAGTCATGATTATAATTTTAAGCTCAGGCATGCCATGAAATTCCTGGAGGATGGGGCAAAAGTCAAAGCTTATGTGTTTTTTAAAGGGCGTACAATAGTATATAGTGAAGATGGTGAAATTCTTCTGTTGCGTTTTGCACAGGATCTTGAAGAACTGGGTAAAGTAGAACAAATGCCCAAGCTCGAAGGAAAAAGGATGAATATGATAATTACACCAAAATCAATAAAGAAGAAAAACTAATAATCTAAAATAAATTAAGAATGCCGAAAATGAAAACAAATCCCGGGGCAAAAAAAAGATTTACACTCACCGGGACAGGGAAGATTAAGAGGAAACATGCTTATAAAAGTCACCTGCTTACAAAGAAATCTAAAAAAAGAAAAAGAAATCTCGGGTACTTTTCAATAATAAATAAAGATAATTCTGATAGTGTAAGGCATTTACTGGCCTTAAAATAAAAACACCATGCCAAGATCAACAAATGCAGTAGCGTCGAAAAAAAGAAGAAAAAAAATTCTAAAACAGACTAAAGGCTACTTCCTGTCCCGCAGGAATGTATTTACGGTTGCAAAAAATGCATATGAGAAAGCTCTTCAATATGCTTACAGGGATAGAAGAAAGAAGAAAGCTGATTTCAGGGCTTTATGGATCCAGCGTATTAATGCAGGAGCCCGACAATATGGAATGTCATATTCGGAATTCGTTGGAAAGCTGAAAAAGAAAGGAATTGAAATTAACAGGAAGGTATTGGCAGATCTGGCAATGAACGACTCAAAAGCATTTGAATCTATTGTTAAATCTGTTAAATAGGACAAAGAAATTCAACCCGCAGGGAAGCACATAATGCTTCCCTTTTTTTTAAGCCGAACAGTATAATTTTTTTATATTTAGTAAAAAATATCTCTTTGTAAATTCTAAATAATATAATTATTATGAACCTTGCTATTATAGGATACGGCAAAATGGGTAAGGAAATTGAAAAGATGGCCCTGGAGAGAAATCATAAGGTAGGCGTGATTATTGATATAGAAAACCTGGGCGATTTTACAGCAGATAATTTGCAATCTGCAGATGTTGCACTTGACTTTTCTCAGCCAGCCAGTGCATTTTCAAATATAGTAAAATGCTTCGATGCCCGTTTACCTGTTGTTTCAGGTACAACCGGATGGCTTGACAGGTTTGATGAGGTATTATCAATATGCAAGGAAAAAGAAGGTACTTTTTTCTATGCATCAAATTTTTCCCCCGGAATGAATATATTTTTTCATCTGAATAAATATCTTGCCGGAATAATGAATTCATTCAAAGATTACGAAATAAGTATCGAGGAGACACATCATACACGGAAACTTGATGCGCCGAGCGGAACGGCCATTAAACTGGCTGATGATATTATTTCCTTACTTGACAGAAAAAATAAATGGGAACAGGGCATAAGCACAGAAAGTGATTCAATAAAAATCATTTCTGTAAGAAAAGGCAATATCGCCGGAATCCATACAATAGACTATGACTCCCCCATGGATCTTATTGAAATAAAGCATTCTGCAAAGAGCAGAAAGGGATTTGCCCTGGGCGCCATACTGGCAGCTGAATTTATAAAGGACAAAAAGGGATTCTTTACCATGAATGATCTTCTTAAAATTAGCTAATCAATACCCGTAAAATTGACTGTCAAGGAATTAACCAGAAATCCATATTTCAAGCTCCTCATCTCTTCAATGATATATACCATCCTTGTATCATGGTTTGGTAATTACTGGTTATTCCTCGGAATTATTATATTAATTGATGTTTACATAACCAGGTGGGTAAACTGGACATTCTGGAAAAAAAGAAAAAAAGAAAACGGGAAACCCAAATTTAAAACCGAATTACTTGATGCTTTTATTATAGCCCTTCTCCTGGTACTTTTCTTAAGAATACTATTCATTGAACCATTCACGGTTCTGACATCGTCAATGGAAAGGACAATACTTGCGGGGGATTACATATTTGTAAATAAGCTTGAATACGGGCCAAGGCTGCCCCAGACGTTACTATCCATGCCATTCTCGCATAACACTTTGCCTTTTGCAAAAGAAACACGCTCATACCTGACATGGATAAAATTACCTTATAAAAGATTACCAGGCATAAGAAAAATTAAAAACTGCGACATTGTTGTTTTTAACTTTCCCGAAGGTGACTCTGTTGTAATGAATTTTCCGAAAACAGATGAAACATATTATACATTAATAAGAAAGCACGGACGGGCGCAGATTTTAAACAACTATAAGATTAATGCCCATCCTGTAGATAAGCGTGAATACTATATTAAAAGATGTACGGGGATACCTGGTGATACAATACGTATTATTCACGGAAAAGCTTATATTAACGGGAAAAAGGAAATTGAACCTGAAATGCTTCAGTATAATTACTTCGTAAAATCTGAAAATAAGGAAATTGACAATTCCATTTTTGAAGAACTAAATATATCTATATACGATATTAATTATAACTCCTTAAACTCAATTTACGAAATTCCTCTAACAAGAGAGTGCTACACAAGAATAAGAAAATATGATTGTGTTAAAGCGATACGAAAACATGAAAGTGTTGATCCGCTCGCATCTAATCGTCAGATCTTCCCTTTCAGCGATAATTATTTATGGACTGAGGATAATTTTGGTGCCCTGGTTGTCCCAAAAAAAAATGAGACGGTGGATATAAATACGGACAATCTTCCGTTATACAGGAGGATAATTGCGGTCTATGAAAAAAATGATTTGAAAGTTATTAATGACTCGGTCTTTATTAATGGAAAATTTGCAAATAATTATAAATTTAAAATGGATTATTATTTCATGATGGGGGATAACAGGCATAATTCAAACGATTCCAGATTCTGGGGTTTTGTTCCGGAAGATCATATTATTGGAAAAGCTATGTTTGTTTGGTTATCTTTGGATAAAAATAAAAAAGCTTTTGGAAGAATAAGATGGAAAAGAATGTTCAAATCAATTAAATAGTGAATTAATAATAATTTAAAATATTAGACATGAAATTCTTTAAGAAAGATTATGTAAAGTTCGTTATTGCATCGGTTATTTATATCTTATGGGTAATCTGGCTTGGAAGCTACTGGTTTTTATTCGGGTTGTTAATAATTTTTGATATCTATATATCAAAAAAGGTACAGTGGAGTTTCTGGAAAAAGAGAGAAGGCAAGAACAGTAAATTTATTGAATGGCTTGATGCCTTAATATTTGCAGTAATTGCTGTTACTATAATAAATATTTTTCTGTTCCAGAACTATAAAATCCCGACAGGTTCAATGGAGAAATCGTTACTCGTGGGCGATCATTTGTATGTTAGCAAAGTTGCCTATGGGCCAAAGATACCCAACACACCTTTGTCTTTTCCGTTTGCCCAGAATACTCTCCCCCTGACGACAAACACTAAATCCTATGTTGAATGGATAAAACTGCCCTACAAGAGGCTAAAAGGATTCGGTAAAGTAAAAAGAGATGACGTTGTTGTATTTAATTTTCCCGAAGGTGATACAGTTGCCATACAGCAAAGAAACACCAGCTATTACCTCCTGATTCTGCAGGAAGCAGAAAAATTAAAACAAATGGATTTTTATTATAAACAAAACATTAAAAGCGATAAATTCTATTATAATAAAGCACGCAGCAACATTTGGAGAAGTATGGATATTGTTGTGCACCCCGTAGACAGAAAGGATAACTACATTAAAAGATGTGTTGCCATTCCGGGAGATACTCTGAAAATAATAGACGGGAAAGTATATGTCAATAACATACCGCAGAAAGACTATAAGGGTATTCAATATAATTTTGAAGTTATTACTGACGGATCAACCATGAACAGGCGAAAGCTCGAAAAGATGGGCATTTACAGGGCCGATATAAAGAGAGTAATAAATTCAAATAATGCATGGGAAATACCCTTAACCGGTGATAATGTAAAAAGTATCAGCAACATGAGAAACGTCGTAGCTGTTAATAAGATAATCCTTCCAAAAGGATATTATGATTTTTCAATATTTCCCCATAGCAATAAATATCCCTGGAACCTGGATAATTTCGGACCATTATATATCCCGGAGAAGGGGAAATCAATGAAGATAGATACTGCAAACCTGCCTGTATACAAACGCATTATTAACTGCTATGAGAAGAACGATCTTAAAGTAGAAAACGGGAAAATCTATATAAACGGAATTGAAACAGATACGTACACATTTAAAATGGATTACTACTGGATGATGGGTGATAACAGGCACAGCAGCCTGGATTCCCGTTTCTGGGGATTTGTTCCTGAAGATCATATTGTTGGAAAACCAAAATTTATCTGGTTATCACTCGACAAAAATAAAAAGTTTATAAGTAAGATACGGTTTGGAAGAATGTTTATGGGGGTGCATTAGCTGTCAGTATATAATCCCTTAATATTCCAGTAATACTAATATTCCTATGGATTCCGGAAAAAATAACAAGAGTGATTTAAAAAAGATAAAAAGGCTGCTTCAGAAACCATCAAAGAGAATTGTTATAATTACTCATATAAATCCCGATGGTGATGCAATAGGTTCATCATTGGGGCTCTTAAACATATTAGTTAACGCCGGTCATATAACTGATGTTATAACTCCTAATGATTATCCCGGGTTTTTACAGTGGTTGCCCGGAAATAATAGTGTACTTGTTTATTCTGGAAATAAGGAAGCTGCCCTTAAAAAAATCCTGGAAGCTGAAATCATCTTTAGCATTGATTTTAATGATTTAAAGAGAATAAAACAATTCTATAAACCGGTAGAAAATTCGGGTGCTTATAAAGTTATGATAGACCATCACCCTGATCCGGAATATTTTGCCGAATGCCTGATAAATGACGTTAATGTGAGCTCAACAGCCGAGTTGGTGTTTGATTTTATTATAAATCTTGGATTTAAAAAATATATTAATAAAGAAGCTGCTGTATGTCTGTTTACCGGAATTATGGCTGATACAGGTTGCTTTAGTTACAATTCATCAAATAAAAATACTTACCTTATAATTGCTGACCTGTTGGATTATAAATTCAGTAAGAATGAGATATACTACAGGCTTTATGATAATTTTACAGCAAACAGGATGCGGCTGCTTGGTTATGCCCTGAATGAAAAAATGGAAATACTCCCTGACTATAATACTGCTATTATAAGTTTAAACAAAAAAGAGCTGGAAAAGTATAAATTCCGGACCGGTGATTCGGAAAGTTTTGTAAATTATCCTCTTTCAATAAAAAATATATGCTTTTCTGCCTTTTTTATTGAAAGGGAAGACCATATTAAAGTATCATTCCGCTCAAAAGGAGATTTTGCCGTTAACGAATTTTCAAAAAAACATTTTAATGGAGGCGGACATTTAAATGCTGCCGGCGGGGAATCTTACACAACAATGAAAGAGACTCTGGAGAAATTCAAAAAACTGTTGCCTGCATATAAAGAAAAGCTAAAAAAATATGAAATTTAAAATACATGTAATATTACTTTGCGTCTTCCTGGTTTCATGTATGGGGAAACGCAGGAGACCGGCAGAAGAAGAACATAACGATACAAAAAAAACTCTTATAGAGGTAAATAAGATCCTTGTTAAAAAAGACTCCGAAAAGATAGCCGGTTATATTAAAAGAAGAAACTGGGATATGACTGAAACCAAAACAGGTTTATGGTACATGATATATGAGAATGGATCGGGTAAAAAATCAAAAGAGGGACTTAACGCTACAATTAATTACAGGGTCAGCCTTCTTGACGGAACCGAATGCTACAACTCTGACAGCCCTGGACCGAAAACATTTAAAATTGGAAGGGGATCGGTAGAATCAGGGCTCGAAGAAGGTATTCTAATGCTAAGGGAAGGTGATAAGGCAAGGTTTATTTTACCACCTCACCTGGCACACGGATTGGTAGGTGATGATAATAGAATACCTGCCCGTTCAATAATTGTATATGACGTGGAACTGTTATCGCTTAAAAATTGATATAATCAAATATATTACTGATATGAAACAATATCTTATCCTGCTCGGGGTGCTTTTTTTATTTCTGACGTCATGTTATGATAAATCAAAATATCCCGGTTATAAGCTTGCAAGGCATGGTATATATTACCAGTTACATAAAATAGGTGAAGACACTCAAAAACCAAAGGCCGGGGATTTTGTTACAGTGGACCTGTCTTATAAAACTCTCGGTGATTCTGTTTTTTTTACAGGAAGGAGAAAGTTCCAGATTACAAAACCTGCCTATAAAGGGTCCATTGACGAATGCTTTATGATGCTTGCTGAAAAAGAAAGTGCTACATTCATAATTTCAGCATATGACTTTTTCAATAAAACACTTCAAACGAGGCTGCCCTGGTTCTTTAATGAAAATAGCAGTATGAAAGTAACTATTGATGTAATTGAAATTCAAACCGAAGAACAGTATCAGAAAGAAAAGGAAGCATTTTTCAGATGGATCCAGGATTTCGGTGATTACGAAAAAGTTATCTTAAAACAATTTCTTGAAGAAAAGGAATTGCCCGTCAAACCTATATTACCGGGAATTTATTATATTAATTTGCGGAAAGGCAAAGGCAAAAAGATTGAAATCGGCGACACTATTACAATTAATTATGAAGGTAAATTTTTAAATGGTAAATTCTTTGACTCGACAATAAAACGCAATCAACCCTTCCAGTTTATATACGGAACTGAATGGCAAGTAATTAAGGGACTTGAAAAGGCATTAGGATTTATGCATGAAGGTGAAAAGGCAATAGTAATTTTATCATCTGACCTGGCTTTTGGCAAAGAAGGATCATCTACAGGCATTATTCCGCCTTTTACATCTTTAATTTTTGAAGTTGAAATTTTAAAAGTAAATTAGCAGAAAATATAAAAGCAACCTTTTTTATTATGAATCATCTATTAATATTACAATTACTAATTAATAAACAAAAATGAAAAAAATATTTAACGGCCTGGTAATTATCCTGGTAATATTTATGAATATTGTCCTTAACGGTTGTTTTAAAGACAAATGGGATGAATACGAAAAACAGGAAAAATCCGAGAGGGATGCCTATTTGCAGTCATTGAGAGATCAGGGCTATACAGTAATTGAAGAGGATGGCATCTACTATGTAAAGATAACTGAGGGTTCAGGCATTTCGCCAATAATAACCGATTACGTTGCAATAGACTTTACGGGACGAAAAACCGATAACACAATTATTGAAACAACTGACAGCAATCTTATAGATGAATGGACTAACTACCAGTATCTCGATCATTATATTTTCGGCCCAAAGAAAATATATTTGGGAAACAGTATCGAGGGATTTTACAGGGGTGTTACAAAAATGCATGAAGGTGGAAGATTTATAATAATTATTCCCTCGGAATTAGCTTACCCGCAAGACTATGTAACATTAATATATGATGTTGAACTTCTAAAAGTAATTCACGATCCTGCTGCCTATGATTCAATTCAGCTGAATACCTTGCTTGCAGAACAAAACATGGACACTACAAATATTATTGATAATGTGTACTATAACGAAACAGGGGCTCCTATACTAGACCATTCAGGGACAATTGAAACAAACGATTCGGTATACGTTCTGTTTGACAGTTATTATATTATGGAAAATTCCCTGATATTATTCGAATCTAACCGGACGGATAACAGCCATCTTAAATTCAAATATTCCAAATCCGCAACTGCCCCCGAAGGATATCTTCCTTTCACTGATGGTTTTCTTGCGGCACTCGATACTATGAGTATGGGAACAAAGGCAAGGGTTATAGTACCTTATGATTACGGATATGAAGAAGCCGGCTACAAGCATCCTTATTTCGGTTATATAATTGTTCCTGCATATACTTCACTGGTTTATGATATAGAAATTGAAGATGTGATAAAATAGTATGCCTGTTACTATATTATTACTTTCTGATCCCTGATTTTGTTTTCTGTATAATAAATACTGCAGGTTTTTTATTGATATCTGCCTGCTGTTTTTCCCATTCACTAATAGTACGAGTTCTTACCGATTCACCGGTCATTGTCAGATTAGTGGCAATACAAAGATATGTCATGGGATCACAATAATTAATAAGATCATTAAATACCTGGTTATTACGATAAGGCGTTTCAATGAATATTTGTGACTGGCCCTCCTCAAATGATCGCTTCTCAACTTGTTTAATTTTTTTAATCCTCTCGTTTCTCTTTATCGGAAGATATCCGATAAATGCAAAATTCTGCCCGTTGAGCCCCGAGGCCATCAACGCAAGCAACAGGGATGAAGGTCCCACCAGCGGTATAACACTGATGTTTTTCATATGTGCCAGTCTGACTATTGCTGAACCCGGATCGGCAACACAGGGTGCCCCTGCTTCGGACAGGAGACCAATATTCGCTACTGAAACCGGATCAAGAAATCCGGAAAGCTCATCCTGCCTGGTATGTTTATCAAGGGTGAAAAATACTATATCATCAAAAGGAGTTTTTATTCCGAGCTGAATAAGGAATCTCCTTGCCGTTCTGACGTTCTCAACGATAAAATATTTAATGGAATGCACTATATCAATTATTCCCGGCGGTATAACGTTGCTGATTGAATCTATCCCAAGCGTTGACGGGATTAAATATAATTTACCTTTCATCTCTATTTAAAATATATTAAATAATCATCAAGACATTTACTAATAAATATAACCGCGAAATTAACCAAAAATAATTGCAGAATCTCCATATGATTTATCTGCGGTTAAGTTAACATAAACTTAATATTAAATAAGTCCCTCTTTAGTATGTAAAAATTACATTTGCATAACTGAGTGTACCCTAATTAAGTAATAGTGACCATATACATAATCATTGTAGTTGTGCTATTTACACTGGCCGTGTCAGATCTGATCGTCGGTGTAAGCAATGATGCCGTGAATTTTCTCAATTCAGCTATTGGCTCCAAAGCTGCCCCTTTTAAAATAATTATAATAATTGCCGCACTGGGTATCCTTGCAGGAGCCACCTTCTCAAGCGGGATGATGGAAGTTGCCAGAAAAGGTATCTTTCACCCTGATCAGTTTTACTTTTCAGAAATTATGATCATCTTTCTTGCTGTAATGATTACTGATGTTATCCTGCTTGATTTTTTCAATACATTCGGATTGCCAACTTCAACGACGGTTTCCATAGTTTTTGAATTGCTGGGAGGCGCCGTTGCCATTTCTCTGATAAAAATCAGCAGTTCCCCTGACGGGATCGCCAATATAGGAACCTATATCAATTCGGGCAGGGCCCTGTTAATTATATCGGGTATATTATTATCAGTATTCATAGCATTTACTGTAGGGGCTGTTGTACAGTATATTACAAGATTAATATTTTCATTCAATTATAAAAAATCGTTAAAGTTTTTTGGATCGGTCTGGGGAGGCTTTGCCGTTACTTCTATAATATATTTCATTATTATAAAGGGAGCAAAAGGTTCTTCATTTATTTCAGGTGAAAACATAGACTGGATTAAGGGACATACACTGGCCATACTAATGGTAAGCTTTGCAGGATTTACTGTCCTTATGCAATTGCTGATATGGCTCTTTAAGCTTAATGTACTGAAATTAATTGTGCTTGTAGGAACTTTTGCACTGGCAATGGCCTTTGCAGGGAATGACCTTGTTAACTTTATAGGAGTGCCCCTGGCAGGTTTTGAGTCTTTTAAAATTTTTGCGGCCCAGGGTGCCCAGGGTCCCGGTTCTTTTCTGATGAATGCCCTTAAAGGTGAAATAGCTACACCTACAATGTTCCTTCTTATTGCAGGATTAATAATGGTCATCACCCTCTGGGTATCAAGGAAAGCACGATCGGTCATTAAAACACAATTACGGCTAAGCGACCAGGACAGGGTAAATGAAAGATTTGGCTCCACATTACTTGCACGAACACTTGTAAGGCAGTCAATGCAATTAGGTAAATTCATTAAAGGAATATTGCCGGAACCGTTTTTAAAAGCTGTTGACCGGAGATTTAATGATAAGTATTTTAAGAAATCAGTAAAAAAAGACAAATCCATATCCTTTGATTTATTAAGAGCTTCTGTAAACCTTGTTATAGCAAGTATTCTCATTGCTTTCGGAACATCACAAAAACTCCCCCTGTCAACCACTTATGTAACATTTATGGTGGGAATGGGAACATCGCTGGCAGACGGCGCATGGAACAGGGAAAGTGCAGTATATAGAGTTACCGGGGTGATGACAGTAATTGGCGGCTGGTTTTTTACAGCCCTCAGTGCCTTTTCAGTGGCCTTCCTTATTGCTTTGTTTATTAACTGGTTTAATATATATGCCATATTAATATTAATTGCCCTTACAGTATTCTTCCTTTATAAAACACATATTCTTCACTCCAGTAAAGAAAAAGCAGAAAAAAAAGCTGATACCGTATTTAGTGAAAGCCTGTCTCTTAAAGGTGAAACGATTTTTGAAAAATGTAATTCGAATATTATTTCCACTTTGCTTGCTGTGTCTGAATTATATGACATGGTAATAAACGGACTGATAGGTGAAAAAAGAAAAAAACTTAAAAAAGCGTTGAAAGAAATTAAGAAGCTTAATAAAGAAATAAAATTCATAAAAAGTAATATACATATCACTATCAACAAACTTGAAGATAAAACAGCCGAAAGCGGACATCATTATGTGCAGGTTCTGGATTATTTAGGTGATATCACTCATTGCTTGCTTAATATTACCATACCGGTTTTTAACCATGTCGACAACAATCATGCTCCCCTGAAAAACAGTCAAATAAAAAATCTGTCCGGTTTTCAAAAAAGTATCGGTAAGTTTTTCAGGCAGGCAATAAATATAATTACCGATAATTCATATAAAGATATTAAAGCTGTTGTATCGTATTCGGAAAAATTATCGGACAGGACGGTAAAGCTGCGCAAGGATCAGCTTAATATTTTTAAAACAAATAATATAAGCACCCGTATTGGCTTACTGTACCTAGACTTTCTGGTAGAAAGCAAAAACCTGATGTTATTTACAATAAACCTGCTTAAGGCTTCGAAAGAATTTACCCGGCATTTTAAACCGTAAACCGGGACATGAATAGCGGCGATAAGTCTGAACTCACCTGCAGATTCAATAAACAAAAATCTTTAATTCGTGATAAGTATATTTTTGAGAAAATTCATTTATATATTTAAAGTTAAAAATATATATTTGACAACTGTTAATAATGCAGCAATTAATTATGCATATTAAAAAGGAATTTTTAAAAATATTACTACTGATGCTTTCCATCAGCGGATTTAGCCAGGATTCGACTAATGTTGACACAACTGTCACCGATACCTCGTTTTATGTCAGAGGGAATATGGATTATAACCTTATTCTTGCCACCGAGAAAGGCTATACAAATGAAGTACTGCGTCTCTTAAACAGGGGAGCTGATATTAATACAAAAACATGGGAAGGTATAACCCCTCTTATGTATGCAATTCAGAACCAGGATACAAACATGGTCAAGATTCTGGTATTGAACGGCGCGGATGTTGATAAAAAGCCCGATAATGGAATACCGGGCTTAATAAATGCAGTAATGGCTGACAACCTGGATATTGCTGAATATCTTATAAGAAAGGGGGCTGATATAAACATTTCTGATAATTATGGCAATACCCCCCTGATGTATGCAACGGCTTACGGACACCTAGTAATGGCAGATATGCTGATTTATTATGAAGCCGATGTAAATAAAAAGAATAACACCGGAACAGATGCCCTGATGATTGCATCATTTTATGGCGATTATGACCTGGCAACCATTTTGATTGAAGCGGGGGCAACAGTTAATTCAGAAGATAATAACGGTTACTCAGCAATACACTGCGCTACACAAAATGATTATTCCGATATCGTAGATTTGCTGACAGACAATGGCGCTGATATTGACAGTAAAACTCACAAAGGTTATTCTCCATTAGCTATTGCAGTGGTAAATAATGATTTTGAATTATCAAAACACCTGACAGAAAAGGGAGCAAATGTAAATGAAAAAATATCATTCTCTGAAAATCCGGTATCATTGGCCCGCTATTATAAAAACAGAACAATTAAAAAATTCCTGCTGCAGAATGAGGGAAGAAGAAATCCATGGCCTTCCTTTAACCAGTATAGCTTTGGCCTTAATGTCAACTGCAACTTAAATGACTTCATGACAGGATTGGAAATAGGGTTGCAGGATAAAAAATACAATATTTCTGTAAATTCCGGACTGGTATTGCGGCCCTGGTCGATCAGGGTTCTTGAAAAAGAAACCCCGGAATTATCTTATCAATACAGGGAAAGGAGAACAACCCTCTTTCTTGGCCTGTATAAAAAAATCAACCTGGTAAAACTTAATAACCGGTTTAACACGGGGATACTGCTGGGAGCGAAAGAGGCATATACTTTCGGGAGTTACAGGGGCTCCCTGGAAAAACCCGGCAATAAAATGATACTGGCTCCGGGGACAGGCATATACTGGAATAATAATTTTTTTGAAGTAAATCTTATTTATGAATACCTGAAATATGATCTGTACAAAATCAAACCGGGCAGAATAAATATATCGGTTAACTTTAAAATTAACAGAAATAAAAATAATTACATTCCAAAGGAAATAAAGGATTTTAATTAAAAATTCGACAGTTATTATGTATAGATTTGTAATAATAGCTTTTCTTGGTTTTTTGACCTGTTCATGCAGTGAAAAGATATTTACTGCCGGTGTGGATTGCGATGAGTGTTACCGTGTAAAACCTGACAGTGCCTACCTGAGAGTGGATCTAACCATAAATGATACTTATGAAACAATTCCCCTGGTTATATACAGAAATGAGGTGGAAAAAAACGATACCGAATATGTTGACACAGCATACGAGAGTCCGTATTACCTGCTGGTTCCTGTAAATAAAGAATACTCTGTTGCAGCAGAGTATATTAAAGCTACTGATAAAATAATTGCTATAGATGGTACCAGGATTAAAATAAAACATGTAAGCAGCGAGTGTGATGAGGATTGCTGGATCATCGAAGGAGATGAGTTGAATATGGAGCTGAAGTATTAATACCCCTTTACTGAAGAAGTTTTATTTCTACTGCAGAATTACCCGGTTTGTTATCCTTAAACCGTATAAGTATATCATAGAATGCGGTTTTACTACAAACAAAGCTGAAGACTTCATAATATTTATCTTCCAGTACATTAGTCAGCACAAGCTTGTCTGCATCTAACAATTCAAAAATAGCTTCCCCTGCATAGCCATCAAGATGATTTGTGACTATAAACTTATAAGTTGATCCTTTATTAAATTTAGTTGTCATAAAATACTCGTTCTCATAATCCTGTTCGCTTATCTCATCCAGCCTGAAGTCAATTACTTTGATAAAAATTTCTTTTTGAGCATATGTGTTCTTAATAAAGAGGAATAAGAATGCCGTCAAAATTATTAAGATTTTAAACCTTACCATTTTTATTTATTTCTAAAAGATTACATAAAGTCACTTTTTAAAATAAATCAACCGGACAGAAAATTAAATCTGTTTAATTTTTAACCATTCATAATTTACATCCAGCAAGATCAGCTTTGCATGCTCTGACACTCTTTTTGTCTGCACTTTTGACAATTCAAGGACTATACTATGAATATTGTCTTCATAATATTCTTCGGTAAGTCCCGTGCACTTTGTTTTCCCGTTGCGCAGATAAAATAATGCCTTAACCTGTCTTTTTTCATCATCACTTTTAAGGGCATTAACAAGTGCATCAAGCCTGTTCCAGCTACCTGACTCTTCATCCCACCATTCTTTAGCTTCCATAACACTAAGGTCCTTAATTATTCTGCGCTTTTCAGGAACTGAACATTTATCAAGTTTTTTTCTGTTGCCGGGATCATTATAATAACCAGGAAAATTAATTTTAATAAAATTTATAAGCCTGTCCTCCTGAATATGTACACCACTGAATCCGAAATTCTGAAAAGTAATTTCCTCAAGAAGCCATCCTGCACGAACAATCATATCATCAATATCATATTCTATTATTTGTCCCCGTCCATAAAACTTCTCAGCACCCGGATATATAAGGTCCCCGGTATTGGTAAGTTTTACAAATGATTTAACGCCTAACATATTTATCAGATCAGGAATAGATTTCTCCTCCATATTTTCCAGCTTTTCCTTAGCATCCAGTACCGTCGGCCAGTCATTCGACTTGAAATCCCTTAGAAGAGCATCAATTGATATTTCCTGGATAAAACCGGCAAGTATAAAACCACCAATCATAATAACAACGAACAACAATCTCTTTTTCATAAAAATTCTTTATTTTTTAAGTTTTCAGATTTCCAGATAAAGTTACAATAATTTTAATATTTTCAAATTTTTAATCAGTCAATAGTAATTTTCTTCCCTTCAGACAGAGATAAGTATTGTTAAACCAATTCCACTGCAACATCACTATTCAGGACATCAAAAAAAATCCGGCAAAGACTGCCTCAGATTAATAAATCATATACATTAAGAGCGTAATATCCAAGAGTAATAATCTCGCTGTACATATCCGAATAAATTACTCCTGTTGAGCACTTATACCTGCCCTTTCTCAGATTTTTAAAATGCTCTTCTTTTAAAGCCCTGTCAATTTTCTGCAATTCTTTTCTATGAGCCCTGTTTTTATCTGAAAATGCCAAAGTTTCTTCGCTGGCAAATCCTTCATTTATTTCCTTTAATATCTGATCAATAATTATAAAAAGTCTGCTTATGTTTTTATCCATTTCTTTAGTGAAACCTGCCTTGGCATCATTCTTCCGTTCAATAGTATCTGCCAGCTTATTGTTTGAATCAGCCATGCTTTCGATATTACTAATCATATTAAGCATATTTGTGATATTCTCGGAGCTTGAACTGCTGAATGATTCTTCGGTAATCCTTGTTAAATAGGAAGCTATCTCCACTTCCATCCTGTCAGAGATATCCTCATATTTCCTGATTTTCGCCAGATACTTATCGTATTTCTTCCCTGTCTTTGTATAATAAGATTCTTTCACCAGCTCAAACATCTTTGTAACACGCCCTGCATAAAGCTGCGTTTCTTTCCTGGCTTGCAGTATAGATAGCTCACCCGTCGAGAGCAATCCGGTATTAATATATCTCAGGCTAAATTCCTCATCTTCATCACGATCAGGCACCATAACACTAACAATTTTTATAATAAACGAAGCAAACCATATTAAAATCACAGTGTTTAAAATATTAAAGGCAGAATGAAAAATTGACAAAGCAACAGGCATGGCCTGAGCGGTTTCAACAGCTGTTTGTCCCTCTATCATGTAGGGTGAATTTAATCCTATTTTTATGATAAACCAGTTTATGGATTTCAGAAAGGGATTAAATACAAGGAGCATAAGTAAAACTCCTGTTAAATTAAAAACCAGATGTGCCCTTGCAGCGCGTTTGGCAGATGTGTTGGCAACAAATGCTGCCAGATTTGCTGTAATTGTTGTCCCTATGTTTTGTCCAAGAACCATTGCTGCTGCCAAATCAAAAGATATCCAGCCATTAAAACACATGACCAGTGTGAGTGCCATAGCTGCACTTGATGACTGAATAATCATCGTTATAACAGTGCCAATAATTATAAAGATCAATATTGATATAAAGCCGGAATCTGAATAAATGGATAAGAACTTTAATAATCCGGGATTACTGTTTATATCGGGCGTATATATCTTCAGGAAATGCAATCCGAAAAATATTAATGAGAATCCTATTATTACTTCACCCCAGGAACTTCTTCTTTTGTCTTTTGAGAATAATATGGGCAATCCTAATCCGATCAATATAAATGTAAATGAGAATATATCGAACTTAAAGCCAAGAATGGAAATCAGCCAGGCTGTAACCGTTGTACCTATATTTGCCCCCATAATTACGCCTATGGATTCGGCAAGTGATAACAGTCCGGCATTTACAAAACTGACCACCATTACAGTTGTCGCAGATGATGATTGAATAATTCCTGTAATGATGAAACCTGTAAAAATGCCCATAAATCTGTTTGAAGTCATCGCTGAAAGGATACTCCTTAATTTTGAGCCCGCCACTTTTTGAAGGGACTCGCTCATAAGTTTCATGCCAAAAAGGAAAAGTCCGAGTGCCCCAAGCAACTTCAGGAAATCCAGGAATCCGTAATTCATACCTGCCTCTGTATAATATAGTATGTTAATTGCATAAAAATACTGTTATAAATATATACTAATAATTAATCAATTAAAAAACATTGCCTGATATTAATTTATATGAGTGTTTTATCAGTTAAGAAAATGAAGCAAAATAACATATTAAAATGCAAATAAGCAAAGTCATAAATTGTAACTTAATTCCCGATTTTATATAGTTATTTATAATCATTAAAAATAATTATAAAACACTGTTGAAACTAAAACTATAAGTAAACTTTTCGTTATATTTGAGCTTTTGAGAAAGCTAAATCCTCTGGTTATTAAAAGATTGCAACCATAAGAGTAGTTCGCTGAATTTCATTTTTTTATATTCTTTTATATCTGAAATAAAATTAAAATGCAAAATAAACTACAGGAACTTACGCAGAAAATATTTAAGGAAGGTATTTCAAAAGGGAATGCCGAAGCTGAAAAAATTATAGACAACTCCAGAAAAGAAGCTGAAGATATTGTTGGCAAGGCAAAAAAGGAAGCTGATAAAATCCTTAAGGATGCAAAAAAGAAATCTGATGAAATAAAAAAAAGCTCGGAAGCCGAATTCAGGCTGTCTTCAAAACAATCAATAAATGCTTTGAAACAGCAGATTACAGACCTGATAAATGGTGAGATTGTGAATGTGTCTGTTAAAAAAGCTTTTAAAGATAATGATTTCATCAAGAAGCTGATTGAAAGCATTATAAAAAAATGGAAACCGCAGTCAGATGAGGTAGCTGACATTTCCATACTTTTGCCTGAAAAAGATGAAAAAGCAGTACAGCAATATTTTACCAGGTCTGTCAAAGATTTGTTAAGCAAGGGAATTGAAATCAGATATGACGATAACATTAAGTCAGGTTTTCAGATTGGACCTAAAAACGGCAGTTATAAAATAAGTTTTACTGATGAGGATTTTGTTAACTTTTTCAAGCAATATTTAAGGCCAAGGCTAATTAAATTACTATTTGCAGAAGAGTAAGATATGAGGCGTGAATACCATTGTTTTATTGCAGGACTTCCTGAGTTATTCCCAGATGCAAAAAAAATTGACTTTATTCTTTTAAATTTCAGGGATCAACTTGGGGAAGTGCTGCATTCTGATGACTACAGGTTAATTGAGTCATTATTCTGGAAATATGATAATGCAAACATTATTAAATTATTAAAGGACCCGCAATCAGATATTAATAATCTGGGAAATCTTTCCAGGGAGGATATTGAAGAGATTTTTTACCTTGCTAAAGATGATGCATTATATACTTATAAAAGAAAGATCCCCCCATATTTGGGAATATTTATTGATGCATTCAAAAACGAGGCCCCTCTTTTTAAAGGTAAAGAATGGGAAAATCAAATTACACAACTTTACTATAATTTTGCAGTTAATATAGATAATTATTTTATTCGCAGCTGGTTTGAATTTGAGATGAACCTGACTAACATATTAACAGCTGCCGGTTGCAGAAAACATAAAGTGGATATTGAAAATGAACTTATAGGGAACAATGAAATAACTGAAAAACTGGTTAAAAGCAGTGCGCGTGATTTTGGCATAAGTAACGAATTCCCGATGCTGGAAGCAATAATAAGGGCAACCGAAGAAGATAATATTATTGAAAAGGAAAGGAAAATTGACATGGTAAGATGGGAACTGTTGAATGACCGGAATTTCTTTCATTTTTTTACAATTGAAAAGATATTTGCTTATACTATACAGGTCGATATTATTGAGAGATGGCTAAAACTGGACAAAGACACAGGAAATAAATTATTTAATGATTTATTGACAGGCCTTGAAAAAAGTTATGAGTTCTCAAAGGAGTATACATTATATTAAGTAATTAAAGATGTCAACAAAAGGAACAGTAAAAGGTATTATTTCAAATCTTGTAATTGTTGAAGTTGATGGCCCGGTATCTCAAAATGAGATATGTTTTATACTTTTTAAGCAAGTCCGGTTAATGGCTGAAGTAATAAAAGTATACGGCAAAAATGCTTACGTGCAGGTATTTGAAAGCACGAGAGGATTATTAACAGGTGATGAGGTAGAATTTACAGGGCATATGCTTGAAGTTGTTCTTGGCCCGGGCCTGTTGTCAAAAAATTACGACGGACTGCAAAATGACCTGGATAAGATGGAGGGTATATTCCTCAAAAAAGGCCAGTATACGCATGCTTTGGACGAAAATAAAACCTGGCATTTCAAACCTGTTGCCAGTACTGGGGATATTGTTATCGCAGGAGACTGGCTGGGTGAAGTTGAAGAAAACGCTATGCCTCACAAAATTATGATGCCTTTTAGTTTTAAAGGGACCTTCAGGATAAAAAGTATTGTAAAAGCCGGTGATTATAAAATAAATGATACTGTAGCTGTTTTGACTGACAGCAATAATAAAGATATTTCTGTAACAATGGTCCAGAAATGGCCGGTCAAGGTTGCCGTCAAGTCCTATAAAGAAAAACCCCGGCCCTATAAGCTTCTTGAGACAGGAGTAAGAATTATCGACACTTTAAATCCTATTGTTGAAGGAGGAACAGGATTTATTCCCGGACCTTTTGGATGCGGGAAAACTGTTCTTCAGCATGCCATCTCAAGACAGGCTGAAGCAGATATTGTAATCGTCGCAGCATGCGGGGAAAGGGCGAACGAAGTTGTGGAACTTTTTAAAGAATTCCCTGAACTTGAAGATTTCAGAACAGGAAGGAAACTTATGGAAAGGACCATTATTGTTGCTAATACATCAAATATGCCCGTGGCAGCAAGGGAAGCATCGGTTTATACAGCCATGACTATCGCTGAATATTACCGTGCTATGGGACTGCGCGTGCTGATGCTTGCCGATTCAACATCGCGCTGGGCACAGGCTCTGAGAGAAATGTCGAACAGGCTTGAAGAACTGCCGGGGCCGGATGCCTTCCCGATGGACCTGCCGGCTGTAATTTCAAATTTTTACTCGCGCGCCGGTTACACTATTTTAAATAATGACGAAACCGGTTCAATTACTTTTATAGGAACCGTTTCTCCTGCCGGTGGAAATCTTAAAGAGCCTGTAACCGAATCAACCAAAAAGGTAGCCAGGTGCTTTTATGCTCTGGCACAACACAGGGCAGACAGCAAACGCTATCCTGCTGTTGACCCTATAGACAGTTATTCAAAATACCTTGAATATCCCGAATTTGCAGAATATGTTGAAAGTAAAATATCAGATAACTGGATTGATAAAGTTAACGAGGCCAAGACCATTTTTCAGCGCGGCAAAGAGACCTATGAGCAGATTAATATCCTTGGAGACGATGGTGTACCTGTCAATTATCATGTTACCTACTGGAAATCCGAGATTATAGACTTTGTAATATTGCAGCAGGATGCGTTCGATAAAGTCGACCGGTCCACACCTGTGGAAAGGCAGAAATATATGCTGGAACATGTTCTTAATGTATGTAATACAGAGTTTAATTTCGAATTATTTACAGAAATTGATATTTATTTTAAACGGATCATAAACCAGTACAAACAGATGAATTACTCTGAATTTAAATCAGAGAAATTTCTGAATTATGAAAAAGAACTATTGAAAATTATTGACGAACGAAAGGTATCATGATGGAGACCAGAGCTTTTCAGAAAATATATACTAAAATCAATCAGATCACCAAGGCAACATGTTCATTACAGGCCCATGGCATAGGGTATGAAGAGCTGGCCATTGTTAACGGAAAACTGGCCCAGGTTGTTAAGGTCATTGAAGATACTGTTACTTTGCAGGTATATGGAGGCACTGAAGGAATACCTACAAATGCAGAAGTAACATTCCTCGGCAAGCCACCTACCCTGAAAGTCAGTGATGACCTTGCCGGAAGGTTTTTTAATGCTTATGGCATGCCTATTGACGGAGGCCCGGATATAGAAGGTGAAGAACGGGAAATAGGGGGACCTTCAGTGAACCCGGTAAGAAGAGAGCAGCCTTCAGAATTGATAGCAACAGGTATAGCAGGTATAGACCTGAATAACACCCTGGTATCGGGACAAAAAATACCGTTTTTTGCAGATCCTGACCAGCCCTATAACCAGGTTATGGCGATGGTAGCATTAAGGGCAAAGGCTGACAAGATAATCCTGGGAGGAATGGGACTTACAAACGATGACTACCTTTTTTATAAGAATGTCTTTGATAACGCAGGAGTCCTTGATCATATAATAAGCTTTGTAAATACAACCGAAAATCCACCTGTGGAGAGGTTACTGGTCCCGGAAATGGCACTTACTGCCGCAGAGTATTTTGCCGTTGACAAAAACCAGAGCGTCGTTGTGCTTCTTACTGATATGACACTTTATGCCGACGCATTAAGTATAGTATCAAACCGCATGGACCAGATACCGTCCAAAGACAGTATGCCCGGCTCACTCTATAGTGACCTGGCGAAAATCTATGAAAAAGCGGTTCAGTTTCCTGACGGAGGGTCAATTACCATTATTGCCGTCACAACATTGTCAGGAGGAGACATTACCCATGCTATCCCCGATAATACAGGGTACATCACCGAGGGACAGCTGTTTCTGAGAAGAGACTCTGATATTGGAAAAGTTATTGTCGATCCCTTTAGAAGTTTATCGCGGTTGAAACAACTTGTAATAGGCAAAAAAACGAGAGAAGATCATCCCCAGGTTATGAACTCTGCAATAAGATTATATGCAGATGCGGCTAATGCAAAAACCAAGCTTGAAAATGGATTTGACCTGACGGACTATGATGAGCGAAGCCTCAAGTTTGCAAAAGCCTATTCAGAAAAACTTTTAGCTATTGACGTTAACATTGATATTGATGAAATGCTAAACACAGGATGGTATTTATTTAAAGAATATTTTAAGCCTGAAGAAGTGGGTGCAAAAAAGGAACTGGTAGATAAATACTGGCCAAAAGAATAATTATGGCAATAAAATTCCAATATAATAAAACTTCATTACAGCAACTTCATAAGCAGCTTAACATGAGGGTTAGGGCCCTGCCAACTATCAAAAACAAAGAGTCGGCTCTCAGGGTTGAGGTAAAAAGAGCCAGGGATAAAATGACCAGCCTGGAACAAATACTTAAA
Source organism: uncultured Bacteroidales bacterium (assembly GCA_964461435.1). GTDB lineage: Bacteria > Bacteroidota > Bacteroidia > Bacteroidales > UBA10428. The sequence continues at coordinate 34,373 of CAYWUI010000007.1, forward strand.
GAAAAGATCAGACAATATGATTATATGAGCAAATTATGGGTGGAATTTGATGCAAGCCTCGTAGGTATAGATAATGTGAGATTATCGGTTAAAAATATTGCAGGGGTCAAGACACCTGTCCTTGATGGAATTGACTTCTACACTAAAAAGTTCAGCATCTTTAATAAGCCCAAATGGTATCTTGACGGTGTGGCATTAATAAAGGAAATTGCTTCAATAGCTATTGAGAAAGAAGTATTTAACAGAAAAATGCAGCTTGTTGACCGTGCCAGAAAAAAAACAACACAAAAGGTAAACTTATATGAAAAAGTGCAGATTCCCGGATTTGAAGAGGCAATATTAAAAATAAAAAGATTCATGGAGGATGAGGAATGTCTCTCCAAATCTGCCCAGAAGATCGTTAAAAACAGGCAGCAGCAAATAGAACTTGTGCAATGATCATACCTATGAAGAAATATTCATTCCTTGTTTATCATAAGGAATATTCTGAATTTCTGAACGAGCTTCAAAAAACAGGAGTATTGCATGTTATTGAAAAACAATCCGGTGAACTGGCAGATGAAAAACTCAGGGACCGGTATGACCTTATTAATCAATATAATTCAGTTATAAAATTTCTGCAGAAAAGGGCAATCGAGAATAAATCAGGCTCAATATCAGCATCTGACGGACTGAAAATTTTGAAAGAAATTCAAAATATCCAGTCTGAGGTTGAAATTAATACTCAGCAACTATCTGCCCTAAAAAAAGAAATAATTCAGATTCAACCATGGGGAGATTTCTCATTTGAAGGCATTAATAAATTAAAAGAACATGACTTTAATATCAGGTTTTTCATATGTACAGCTAAAAAATTCGATAATGAGTGGAAAGCAAAATACAGCTTAGAAGAAATAAATCAATACGGGGGGAAAATATATTTTGTTATTGTCCAGGAGGGCGAAGAAAATATCGATATTGATGCTGAAGAGATAAAACTACCTGAAACATCACTTTCCAGGTTATTAAAAAAGCATAAGGAGATAGAAGAAATTCTGACAAAGTCAGAGGAGATATTCGATATGTATGCTGAAAAGTACATACCCCTGCTTATTTCCGACAGGGACAAGCTGCAGGAACATTTTGATTTTGAAAGCGTTGTGTTTAACACTGAAAAGCAGGTGGATGAAAAGCTGATGTTACTTGAGGGATGGGTGCCTGAAGATAAGGTAGAAGAAATAAACTTATTTCTTAACAAATCAGGCATATTTTTCATTACTTCAAAACCTGGTATCGACGATAAAATTCCGATTAAGTTAAGGAACAGCAGATTTGCCAGGTTATTCGAACCTATTGCAAAGCTTTATTCCATGCCGGACTATAAAGAGCTTGATCTGACACCTTTCTTTGCTCCTTTCTTCATGATGTTTTTTGGATTCTGCCTTGGTGATGCAGGGTACGGATTATTATTCGTTGTTGCTGCCAGTATAATCAAGCTACGGGCAAAGAGTAATTTAAAACCACTGCTTACCCTGGTACAAATCCTGGGAGGTTCGACAATTGTTTTCGGGCTGCTCTCAGGAACCATCTTTGGAATCGATTTAATAAAGGCCGATATAGCATTCATGGCAAACCTGAAAAAAATATTCCTTGATCCCAGGGAGATGTTCTATTTTGCAATTATCCTCGGAGGGATACAGATAATTTTCGGAATGTTTGTAAAAATACTGAATATAACAAAACAGCTGGGATTCAGATATGCACTGTCAACACTCGGCTGGCTTATTTTAATTATAAGCAGTGTATTGTTTATTGCACTTAATAAAATATCTGAAACCGGATCGGATATTTTGAAATACAGTTACTTAATGGTATTATGTGCCAGTTTAATAATGATAATATTTCTTAATAATCCCGGAAAAGGAGTGCTGGGAAACATTGGTAAAGGCATGGGAGATGTATATTTTACAGCCACCGGCGTATTTGGAGATCTCCTTTCATATATCAGGCTTTTCGCCCTGGGTATTTCAAGTTCAATTCTGGGATATGTATTTAATTATCTGGCTATAGAAATGAGCGGAGACACTATAATACTCAGCCAGATTATATTTCTGTTAATACTTGTCGTTGGTCATTCGATAAATATCTTTATGTCAGTTCTGGGTGCATTCGTGCACCCGCTCCGTTTAACTTTTGTTGAATTTTACAAGAATGCCGGTTTTGCCGGAGGCGGCAAAGAATATAAACCCTTTAAAAAAAACCAGTAAATATTTAATAAATAAACCTAAAATATTAAAATTATGACAACAGCGATTATCTTGGCTTATATTGGAGTGGGACTAATGATTGGATTGGCAGGTACAGGAAGTGCAATTGGTGTAACCATAGCCGGAAATGCAACAATTGGTGCATTGAAGAAAAACGAGGAAGCATTTGGAAGTTATATGTTGCTTAGTGCTTTGCCCGGGACCCAGGGCCTTTATGGATTTGCCGGTTATTTTGTGCTTGCCAATATTTATGGAGTAATCACTCCTGATATAACATTATTTAATGGTGTGGCAGTATTCGGGGCAGGATTTGCTCTGGGTCTTGTTGGTTTGCTTTCTGCTATCCGTCAGGGACAAGTATGTGCCAACGGTATTGCAGCCATTGGTGCGGGATATAATGTTTTCGGAAGAACTATGATATTAGCGGTGTTCCCTGAACTATATGCCATTATTGCTTTTGCAGCAACGTTTTTAATCGGGGGTTCTCTTAACGTGGGTTAGTATATCTGAACTTATGCTGGACTATATCTTACTTATATTTTCAATTTTATTAATCATCGTAGGTATAGCTGGCTGCATTCTGCCTGTTATTCCGGGACCCCCCGTTGCCTATGCGGGCATGGTTATTGTATATTTCACAAAATTTGCTGATTTTAATGTCAACACTCTTTTTATTTTGGGAGCCCTGGCAATAATTGTCCAGTTATTCGATTATATTGTCCCTGCATGGGGAGCTAAGAAATTCGGAGGATCGAGGGCAGGTGTATGGGGAAGTATAGTAGGTTTAATTATAGGAATATTTTTTCTCCCTTTAGGGCCATTTGGCATTATAGGAATACTGGGAGGCCCCTTCTGCGGAGCACTTGTTGGTGAATTAATTGCGGGAAAAGATACAGACAGTGCATTTAAGGCGGCATTCGGGACATTTATAGGATTTATCGCGGGAACATTAATGAAGCTGGCCGTTTCGGTTATTATTACTGTTTTTTTCATTATGGGAATCTGGCACACTGTTCTGTCGTGAATGACTATTAATAGCTCTAATGCTAACGGCATAATATTATAATTAGCGGCATTTTATGAAACCAGTAATTATTTCCCTTATAATTATACTTTCTGTTTCCGGAAATTTGTTTCCTCAGGCATCACAAGAAAAAAATTATTACTCTGATTTAAGTCTTAAGAATTTCAGAAAGGAACAGTTATTTCACGAAAAGATAGATTTTGAAAATATTGATTACCGGAGGCTGCACGCGGCAATTTTCTTTGTCACAAATGAAGAAAGAGCCAAAAAAAATCTGACTTTCCTTGAATATGCTCCGGAACTGGAAAAAGTTGCCATTATGCATTCAAGAGATATGAACAGGGATTCTTTTTTCAGCCATTTTAATCCTGCTGATAAAAAGAAAAAAACTCCCAATGACAGGGCCGTCCTGGCAGGAATATTAAATCCGTACCTTGCTGAGAATATTGCCACCTGCCACGGGTTAACTTATGTATCGGGGACCAATGTATTTATAAGGGGTGACGGACAGTTCAGCTACAAGACGGACGGTGAGTTAATACCTCCTCACACTTATCTGTCCCTCGCCGAATCGGTAGTAGAAAACTGGATGAATTCAAAAGGACACAGGAAAAATATCCTGCTTGATACTGCCCTGCAACTGGGATGTGGTTCAGATTTTTATCGTGACGCGCACTTTAACAACATGCCTTCGTTTATGGTAACACAAAATTTTCAGCTATACGTGAAAATTAAATCAAAATAATACCTCGTTATAATTTAATAACTGAAAAATACTCCCGATAAGCGGAATAATAACCTTCTAATTTAATAATCTTCAGACCTTTTCTTTGATTTTCTTTGTAGAATGAGCTTTTAAAACCCTGAGGTTTCTGCCGGCAACTTCTTTGCCATCAAGGGTCTTAATCGCCTCCATAGCCTCCTTTTTGTCAGGCATTTCAATGAATGCAAATCCCTTTGATCTTCCTGTTCTTTTGTCTCTTATTATCTTTACAGTTTCAACTGTACCTAAAACCTCGAATATTTTTTGAATTTCAGCTTCTCCCAGTGAGTAGTTAATGTTACCAACGTAAATAGTCATAATGCGAATTGTTGAGATTAGTAAAATAATATATACAAGTTAACAAATATTTTTTTTAAAAAGCAATTTTAAAACAACAAAAAAATATTTTTTTAACTGACTGTATTCACCTTAATAGAATCTGTTTTAACCGATTATGCTGTTAATAATCCTGTATTTCACTTAATGTTGCTACCATAACAGCCTTAATGGTATGAATGCGGTTCTCGGCCTCATCAAATACAACAGACTTATCAGACTCAAATACATCCTCTGTGACCTCCATTGAATCCAATCCGTATTTCCGGTATATCTCTTCTCCTACTTTTGTTTCCCTGTTATGGAAGGCAGGGAGACAATGCAGAAATTTTACTTTCGGATTTCCCGTCATTTTTATAACATCCGTATTAACCTGAAAAGCCTTTAATAATTTTATTCTTTCTGCCCAGGTCGAGGATGGTTCTCCCATGGAAACCCATACATCCGTATATAGGAAATCAACATCCTTTACAGCGTTTTCAATTTTATCAGTAATATATATTGATGCTCCTGATTTATCAGCTATATCCTTACATTTTTCCACCAGTTCCTTTTTAGGATGACACTGTACAGGTGCAGCCGCCCTGAAATCCATTCCCATTATTGCAGCTCCTGCCATTAGGGAATTTCCCATGTTATTCCTTGAATCACCGAGATAACAAAATTTAATTTCATTCAGAGGTTTTTCAGCATGCTCCATCATAGTAAAAAAATCTGCCAGCACCTGTGTAGGATGAAATTCATCAGTAAGCCCGTTCCATACCGGTACCCCTGCATATCTTGCAAGTTCTTCAACTGTATACTGGCTGAATCCCCTGTATTCAATGCCGTCATACATTCTTCCCAGTACCCTCGCCGTATCTTTCATTGATTCCTTATGTCCTATCTGGGATCCGCCGCTATCAAGATATGTGACATTTGCTCCCTGATCAAAGGCAGCCACTTCAAAAGCACACCTTGTTCTCGTTGATGTTTTCTCAAAAATTAACGCAATGTTTTTACCTTTGAGAAATTGCTTCTCTTTACCTTTATATTTTGCCTTCTTTAATTTTTCTGATAATTCCAGTAAGAATTTAATTTCATCCTGCGAAAAATCAAGGAGTTTTACAAAATTTCTTTTTCCCAGATTAATTACCATTTGTATAAATATTTATTTTGAATTTATAAATATAATATTTTAATTACCCATTACCTGCAATATAATAAAGCTGGCATTAACAAAATACACTGTTATTCAAGACTTAAATAAACTTCAAATATACGGAATATTTATTAACTATTGTAATGATATTGAATGGATTTTGTGAATATTTATACATATTTTTATTTTATGACTAATTTTTAAAAAAATGTTATATTAGATTTTTCTTAATCAAGTTAATTATATGATTGGTATTATGATTTTATAATATCATCAAACAACAAAGAAAGAACCTAACAAACAGATTAATCAAACGTATATTTTCGAAAATTATTTAACTTCCCTAAAATAAAGAAATGAAATATTTGCTGGTGGCAGTACCTTTTCTATTACTCCTGACTACATGTAAAAGAGGCGATTATGAAGATAAGTACAGTAACGGTCTTATTGAATATAAAATAAATTACCTCGAAAATGAACTGACGGAGATATCGCCAAGCTTACTGCCAAAAAAGATGAAGCTGGAATTTAGCCCCAATTATTCTACAAATACAATAGAAGGCTTTATGGGGTTTTTTAAACTTAGTAACCACACAAATTTCAGGCATAAAAAGTGCGTTACCTTATTGGAAGTCCTGAATAAAAAATACCTGTTTAAAGGTAAGAAAGGTGAGTCAATGTGCTGCTTCGATGAAAATCCTGATATGGAAATTGAATATACAGATGAAATAAAAGAAATAGCAGGTTTTAAATGTAAAAAAGTGATTGTCACATTGCCCGGACAAAATGATACATTTGACGTTTATTATACCAATGAAATATCCATAGCAAAACCGAATTCTGTTAATCCTTACTACCAGATTGATGGTGTATTAATGGAATTCCAGCTTAAGCTTGCTTATTTAAAAATGCGGTTTACTGCAGAAAAATTTGTGCCAATTCAGAATAACAAAATCAAGGAATTCACTGTGCCTGATAATTACCGTGAAGTTACCAGAGAACAGATGACTTATATCATTAAGCGGCTCATGGAATAACTGCCCGATAACTTATTAACCGCTGCCTGTTATTAACTTTAGTAATAAAATCTTTTATTATTTTAATTTGAATCAAACACTTATTAATTTTAAGGCATATTTATGATGCTTTAAAATTCATCAATGGGCAGGAAAAAAAATCCGGACAGCAATAATGCAAAAAAGGGGGCAATAGGTTCTTTTTTGAAAGATGAAAGATTCGGATTTACTGTCGGATTAATAATCACTTGTTTTTCAATCCTGATTTTTCTTTCATTGATTTCCTATCTCTTTACATGGACAAAAGATTCTGAATTTAAGTGCGGTGAAGTATTTTCAGGCGGACAGGTCTATAACTGGGCAGGCAAGGTCGGGGCATGTCTTGCCACCCTGCTTATTGAAAGATGGTTCGGCATTGTTTCATTCTCAATTCCTTTTATGATCCTTATCCTGGGCCTGTCACTATTGAACATAAAAGTGCTGCCCCTGGGCAAAACAATCAGGATTACACTTTTAGGAACAATTATTCTTTCAGTATGGTTTGCATTTATATTTAAAGAGTATGACACTTCAGAAGGTCAGTTCATATTATTCAGGTATGGTCTGGGAGGTGGTCACGGGTCTTATGTAAGTGAATGGCTAATTGGATTCATAGGCAAAATAGGTACGGCATTTTTGTTGCTTATAGCAACTTTTGCACTTATTATTTTCTCGTTTAAAAACTCATTCGGACTGTTAAAGTCTTTTTTTAACTATTTACTTAAAAAAACCGTAAATATTTCTTCAGCAAAAGTAGAAGATAATAAAACAGGTTCGGTGGAAATAGAGCTCGATACCGGCAACAAATCCGAAGACCTGGTTTTCGAGACGGAATTTCCCCTGAGAGAATCCGCTGATAATGATAATGCAACAGATAAAATAACCGGTGTACACGAAGAGAATAAGACTATAACCGGAGAAAGTAAAAATTACAAAGATGAACCTGACGATCTGATAAATATTGAAGAACTGGAGGATTATGATCCTACGCTGGAGCTCAGCAGTTTCAGGCTCCCCTCACTGGATCTGCTCGAAAAATATGAGAACCGCGACTCAAATGTCACAAACGAAGAGCTTATAAACAATAAAAATAAGATTGTTGAAACCCTGGCTCACTACAAAATAAAAATTAATAAAATTAAGGCAACGATAGGGCCTGCAGTAACTTTATACGAGATAGTTCCTGCCCCGGGTGTCCGCATTTCAAGGATTACGAGTCTTGAAGACGATATAGCGTTGAATCTAGCCGCACTTGGCATAAGAATTATTGCTCCAATACCTGGCAGGGGTACTATTGGAATAGAGGTTCCGAATCAAAATCCGGAGATAGTATCTATACGGTCTATCTTAAGTTCAAGAAAATTTCAGGAATCCGATTTTGATTTAACTATTGCACTCGGCAAGACAATATCTAATGAAACCTATGTCTTTGACCTGACAAAGATGCCTCATTTGCTGGTGGCCGGGGCAACCGGACAAGGCAAGTCAGTGGGGCTGAATACAATAATTGCTTCCCTGCTGTTCAAGAATCACCCGGCAAAACTAAAACTTGTTCTAATTGACCCTAAGAAAGTTGAGCTTACTTTATATTCAAAAATTGAAAAGCATTACCTTGCCAAAGTTCCTGATATCGAAGATGCTATAATTAACGGGACACAGAATGTGATCTATACACTAAACTCGCTGACTGTTGAAATGGACCAGCGATATGATCTGCTGAAAAAGGCACAGGTAAGGAATATTAAAGAATATAATCAGAAGTTTATCAAACGTATGCTGAATCCTGAAAAGGGACACCGCTATATGCCATATATTGTGGTAATAATAGATGAGTTTGCCGATCTGATAATGATAGCGGGCAAGGAAGTGGAAATGCCTCTGGCCCGGCTGGCCCAGCTGGCGAGAGCCATAGGAATTCACCTGGTTATAGCTACACAAAGGCCCACAACAAATATAATCACAGGAATTATTAAAGCCAATTTCCCGGCAAGGATGGCCTTCAGGGTAACATCCATGATTGATTCAAGAACAATACTCGACACCCCGGGAGCCAACCAGCTTGTCGGAAGAGGCGATATGCTGTTTGCCCAGGGAAATGATATGATAAGGCTCCAATGTGCATTTATTGACATACCGGAGATTGAAAAAATTACCGAATATATCGGTTCCCAGCAAGGTTTTACAACAGCTATGTACTTACCTGAATATGTTGAAGAAAGCACACTTGAAACTGCTGACGTTGATTTATCAAAACGTGACAGCCTGTTTAACGAGGCAGCAAGACTTGTAGTCATTCATCAGCAGGGTTCAACGTCGTTGATACAAAGAAAATTTTCTATAGGTTATAACCGCGCAGGGCGTATCATCGACCAGCTCGAGGCAGCGGGCATAGTGGGACCGTTTGAGGGTAGCAAAGCCCGGCAGGTTCTGTTCTCTGATGAATATTCCCTGGAACAGTTTTTGAACTCTCTTGATAATAAATAATTATTCTTTATGCAAAAGTATATCCTGGTACTAATTATACTGTTATTCACTAAATATTCACTGTGCCAGCAGGATCCGGCAGCCCGCGATATACTCGACAGGGTGGCAGAAAAATCGAAATCGTATAAATCGGTTCAGGCTGACTATGAACTGGTAATTGAAGACCGTAAAGAAGATATGAAATCAGAAAGCAAGGGGCATATAATTATTAAGAAAGACAAATATAAACTGGAATCCACTGAATCAACAATATTTTATGACGGCAAGACAATGTGGACCTATACGGAAGAAACCCAGGAGGTTGTAATATCAGAGCCTGACACCCTTGATGAAAATTTCCTTAGCAACCCGGTAAAAATATTCGATTCTTATAACAGGGATTTCAAATACAGGTACGACGGGGAAATAATGGCTGACAACGTTAAGGTACATGAGATTCACCTGTTTCCAAAAAATCTGGACCAGCCATATTCGAGAATTATATTATATGTTGATGCAAACAAAAACCTTCTGTCAGGTATAAAGCTCGTTGGTAAAGACGGCGTTGATTATAGCATATCTCTTGGCAATTATATTACGGATGAAAACATTGATGATTCAGTGTTTATCTTCGACGTCTCCAAACATAAAAAGGCAGAAATAATTGATCTCAGATAAAACAAGATTAACTTTGCCTGCTAAGCGGGATATACAATTCTTGCGTGATATATATTTTTGAGTCTTTTTGTGAATACCTCTTTGATAGTTGTAATATCTCTGAATGTAATATTCGCATTATTGTATTGTTCTTCCTTTTGCTGGTAACTGATAATATTTTCCACAGTCTTTTCAAGTGTTTTCTCATTAATTGTTTTCAGACTCCTGGATGCAGCTTCAACTGCATCAGCCATCATCATTATTGCTGTTTCTTTTGAAAAAGGCTTTGGCCCCGGATATGAAAATTTCCTGACATCCACTTCTTCCTCGGGATATTTTTTTATATATGATCGGTAAAAATACTGTACTGTGGTCGTGCCGTGATGAGTCCTTATAAAATCGATAATAGCCTGCGGCAATTTGTTCTTCCTCGCTATTTCCAATCCGTTTTCAACATGGCGTATAATTATTTTAGCACTCTCTTCAAACTCCAGATTATCATGAGGATTAATATCAGAAGATTGATTTTCAATATAGTATATAGGATTGGTCATCTTCCCTATATCATGATACAGAGCTGCTGTCCGTACCAGTAAAGGATTACCGCCGATCTTGATTGTTGCCTCCTCGGCTAAATTTGCGACCTGCAGGGAATGCTGAAAAGTACCCGGCGCGGTCTCTGCAAGTTTTCTTAATAAGGGCTGGTTGGTGTCGGATAATTCAAATAAGGTGGCATCGGAAAGAAATCCGAAAGTCTTTTCGAAAACATACATTAAAGGATAAGCTATAAGAATCAGTATTCCATTTATGCCGAACCAGGCAAAGCTTGTAAGATCTTCGGTGGTCATATTTGCAACATTCCCCTCCTTCACAATCATGATACCAAAATAGAGTGCGCAATATGTGATAAAGACCAACAGTGCCGTAATAACCAGCTTTGACCTCCTGTAAAGATTTGTCAGACTGAAAATTGCTACCATACCCGCTATAGAATTAAGGAAGACAAACTCGAAGCTGTTCGGGGCAAAAAAGCCTATTAACAGTATTGCTATAAAATGAATAAATAAAGCCAGGCGTGCGTCATAGAATGTCTTCAAAATAATTGGCAAAATTACAAACGGAATAACATAGATATTTATAAGATTAAGCCTTGTTATTAAGCTTGCTATGAGAATGATTAAGATAAAAAGAAATAATATAAATCCGGTCCTCAGACTATCACTTAATACTTCTTTCCTGAAGTTATAAAGGAACAAGAATATGACCAGCATTGACAGAGAAACCAGGATAAGTTTGCCAAGCTTGACCAGCTGATTTGTCATAAAACCCAGCTGCTGTTCATATTCGACTTTCAGTGACTCCAGAATTCTGAGTTTTTCATTTGTGACAACTTCCCCGTTTGAAATTATGAGCTGCCCCTTCTGTATCATACCGCGGGTCAGTGATATTTTGTCAATAATCTCCTTCTGTGCCCGCATTGACTTACTTTCATCATAGTTGACATTTACTTTTATAAAGCTATTAAGGTCAAATTGCTTAAAAAAACCACGGTACCTTTTAGTATAATATGTATTATTATCAATCAGATACTGGTTCAGACTCATTTTCATATATTCGTAAGCCGACCTGGTTGTAAAAATATCCTCAAGCTCTATTTCCTCACTTATATTCCCTTTTATAACATATACAGAAGTTATGTCCCTGTTGAGCTTTTCCTCCAAATCACCTATTTCTATTATACCTTTTAAATAGATTTTTTGCAGCTGCCCGGATAAATAATCCCTTATTTGCACGCCCATTTCAATTAAGCTGTTGAACTTTCCACTGTTGAGGTATTCTTTCTCACTTCTAATTCCGAACTCATTTATAGTATATTCCGACCACCTTCTGTCAAATGTTTCTTCAAATTTTTCAAGTTGATCGGTACCTATGTATGCGTCGAATGTAAAATAAGGCTTAAAAAACCTCATAACCGAGTCTCTTTCCTTGGCAAGCCTCGATTCTGATTTATAAACAGGGAAGTCAAAAGGTGCTTTCAGGTCATCATGTTTCCAAACCTCCATTTTCCTGAATTCATATTTGAATTTACCCTGCCTCGGGAATAAATAGACTATTATTAATGCACTGATAATGAATAGAAAAATAACAGTTATTAATCTTATGTTTTCTCTTATATATTTAAAAAACTTATTCATTGAATGAATATTTGAATATTTAATTTATAATCTGATAAAATTGTTCTAATTTCAATCTTTTAATATCGAAAAGAAAACCTAAAACTTTACAAAATAAGTAAAAATTTAGGCTTATTTATTTGATAAACAGTAAATATTTATATAAGTTCATTTTTTCGCTATCATAAAATTCCTGATTTACTGACAATGGAATACGGAATAGCCCTTTTAAGTATCATACCTGTAAGAAAAGAAAGCAGCGAGAAGAGTGAGATGACGAGCCAGCTTCTATTCGGAGAGTGTTTCAGAATACTGGAAATGAAAAACAACTGGGTTTTAATTGAATCATTATTTGATAATCACCAGGGATGGGCAGATGAAATAATGATCACTGAGATCAGCAGGGATACATTTAACATGCTGGCTTCCGGAGCTTTTTTAACTATCAGGCAGAAAACAATTGATATAATACTGGCAGACAACTCCGTTCTACCGGTTTTTGCAGGCAGCACGATACCATTTTTTGATAAATACTCAGGCAAATTTGCTATTGAAGGCAGGGAATTCAGGATATCTGAAAAGCTTCATTGCCCCGGTATTAAAAATATCAGACAGGAAATTGAGAATATTGCGTTATTGTATTATAATTCTCCCTACCTGTGGGGAGGCCGTTCACCATGGGGAATCGACTGTTCAGGATTAACACAGATAGCATTCAAGATATGCGGGATCAAGCTCCCCAGAAATTCATATCAGCAGGCTGAGTGTGGCAAACCTGTTGCAGACCTTAAGCGTTCAAAAAAAGGTGATCTTGCATTCTTCACAAAAGGCAGTCCGGTTGAAATCACCCATACTGGCATATTGCTTGAGCAAGACAGGATTATTCATGCCTCGGGCAGGGTAAGAACAGACATGATTGACGAAAAAGGAATATTTAATGAAGAACGGGATGCTTATACACACAGGCTTGTGACTATAAGAAATGTGATTGACTAATATTTGCCATCAGTAAATAACTATCTCATCCAGACTCCTTTTAGGTACATGATGGACATTATTTTCATCCCTCCAGTACCGGATGTTTCCTGTATCATTAACCTCTTCCAGTATTATTTGTTCATTTGGTTTGCCCAGCGCTATTACCAGGGGTATCTGGTACTGCATCGGAATTTTCAGATCTTTTCTTAAACCAGGTCTGTCCAGGGAACCGATCATACAACCGCCAAGGCCCTTTTCAACAGCTCCGAGAAGTATGCTTTGAGCAGCAATGCCTACATCTACTTCAATAGTAGAGTGTATTTCCGTATCTCCCAGGATAATTATATAACCCCCCGGCCTCTCCCCTTCCCCTGGCCCATCCCAGTCTTTCAGATAATATGCCCACTTAAGGTGCTTAAATATCCTGGAATTCTTCTGCCCGTCAACTGACAGGAGAAATTTTAATCCCTGAATATTACCGCTTGATGCCGATAACCTCGCAAAATCCACAAGCTCTTTCATGGTATCCATATCCAGCTTATAATCCTGTTTGAATCTGCGGTAGCTCCTGTTCTTTATTATCAGGTACTTAAATTCCATTATTATTTTAGGTGTTTGTTTAATCAAATATAATTTATTTTTGTTTACTATTATTAATTATATTTATTGTCTTAATAAGCATAAAAAAAGAAATAATATGAGCCTTTTTAAACCAATTGAAAATCTTGACAATGATAATAAAGAAATAAATCCTGTGACAGAGGCAGAAAGAGTAAGATGTCTTATTATAGGTTCGGGGCCTGCAGGTTACACTGCTGCCATTTATGCAGCAAGGGCAAACCTTAAACCCGTTTTATATGAAGGATTGGAGCCTGGGGGACAGTTGACAACAACGACCGAAGTGGAAAATTATCCCGGCTACCCTGAGGGCGTGAGCGGACCAAAGATGATGGACGATTTTAAGAAGCAGGCAGAAAGATTTGGTGCCGATTGCCGCCAGGGAATTGCTACCGGGGTTGATCTGTCATCTGCTCCCTATAAGGTCACAATTGACAGCACCCATGTTCTTCAAACCGACACTCTGATTATTGCTACGGGGGCAACAGCCCGCTACCTGGGACTGGAATCGGAAAAAAAATTCAGGGGCTCAGGAGTATCGGCTTGCGCAACCTGCGATGGCTTTTTTTATAAAGGTAAAGATGTTGCAGTCGTCGGAGGTGGTGATTCGGCATGCGAAGAGGCATTATATCTGGCAGGTTTATGTAATAAGGTGTACATGATCATCAGGAAGAATTATATGAGAGCCAGCAAAATTATGCAGGAAAGAGTATTCAACACGCCTAATATTGAAATACTGTTTGAAAGGAACACAAGGGAGCTGCGTGGCAAAGATCTTCTGGAGGAAGCGGTGCTCATAAAAAGAAAGGGGCAGCCTGATGAAAAGGAAGAAGTAATAAAGATTGACGGATTTTTCCTTGCCATAGGCCATGTACCAAACTCCCAATTGTTTAAAGGCTATGTTGAAACCGATGAAACGGGTTATATTAAGACTCTTCCGGGCTCGTCAAAAACAAATATCCCCGGTATTTTTGCATGTGGAGATATCCAGGATCCTGTATACAGGCAGGCAGTGACAGCTGCAGGCTCAGGATGCCGGGCAGCAATCGACGCCGAAAGGTACTTGTCAGCTTCTACTTAAGGAATGACCCTACCTTATCAGATTTATAACTTCCGGCTACCAGTTTTTCATAAACCTCTCCGAATGCCCTGATAGTCTCCTCTGCATCTTTAAGGGTATGGACAGCCGTAGGAATAATCCTCAGCATTATAACATCCCTGGGTACTACCGGATATAGTACAATTGAGCAGAATATCCTGTAATTCTCCCTCAGATCAATAACCATATTACTGGCTTCAACAACTGAACCTGAAAGAAATACGGGCGTCACCGGCGATTCAGTATTTCCCAGGTTAAATCCTTTTTCTTTTAGTCCGCTTTGCAGGGCTTTTACAATCTTCCAGAGATTTTCCCTTAACTGGGGCTGTGATTTAAGCAGTTCCAGGCGTTTTATGGCACCAACAACCATCGGCATAGGTAATGCTTTTGCAAATACCTGTGAACGCATATTATACCTCAGATAATTTATAATATCTTCATTACCTGCAACAAAAGCCCCTATACCTGCCATTGACTTTGCAAAGGTTGAAAAATAAAGATCAATTTCGTCCTGCACGCCGAAGTGTTCACCGGTGCCGGCTCCTGTTTTGCCCATGGTTCCGAAACCGTGAGCGTCGTCAACCAGGATCCTGAAATTAAATTTTTTCTTAAGTGCAGTTATTTTATCAAGCTTTGCCAAATCACCCGCCATACCATACACTCCCTCGGTAACAACCAGGATTCCGCCACCCGTCTGATCAACAAGCCTGGCAGCTCTACCCAGCTGCTTTTCACAACTATCAATATTATTATGGGGAAACACGAATCTCTTTCCAAGGTGAAGACGTACACCGTCGAAAATACAGGCATGAGCCTCAGAATCATACACCACAACATCATTCCTGCCCAGGAGGGAATCAATAATCGATATAATACCCTGATATCCGTAATTGAGAAGAAATGCATCTTCCTTGCTCACAAATTCCGCAAGCTGCCTTTCCAGCTCCTCATGCTTACTTGTTTGCCCGGTCAACAACCTGGAGCCCATAGGATAGGCCATCCCCCACTCTTTTGCTGCTTCAGCATCGGCCTTCCTGACTTCAGGATGATTTGCCAGTCCAATGTAGTTATTTAAACTCCATACCAGTACTTCCTTGCCTCTGAAATTCATTCGTGCTCCCAGCTCACCTTCCAGTTTTGGAAATATGAAATATCCGTGGCCAACTTGCTGATACTGTCCAAGAGGCCCCTTATTCCTGTAAATCTTATCAAATATGTCCACAGTTATTGGTTTTTAATGTTATTAATGCTCTGTCGTTTTTAATTTTCAGCACAAATGTAATTTTTTTTGAAATTAAGACAAATTTAATGAGCTATTCAAATAATAATTCTGAAAATAAATTTTCAATGAATAACGTTACATATTTATCACTTAATAATTTGTATTTTATTTAAATAAAAATTGTAATTTTGGGCGATATTTTAAAATATGAGTAAAAACTTTGTAATTACATCATTACTGGCTCTCCTGATTTTTTCCTGTTCAAGATATGAAAGATTATTGAAGAGTAGTGATTATAACCTTAAATATAAAAAAGCATTTGAATATTATGACAAAGGTGAATATGTACGGGCTTCAACACTGTTCGACCAGATTTCTTCAATTTTCAGGGGTACCAATAAGGCTGACTCGGTATATTTTTACCAGGCAATGAGTTATTTTAACCAGAATGATTTTATTCTTGCCACACATTATTTTGAAACTTTTGTAAAAACTTATGGCAACAGCAGATTTGCAGAAGATGCAAGCTACTATAAAGCAATTTGTTATTACAAAACATCACCAAGGCCAGAACTTGACCAGGCAAATACAATTCTGGCTATTCAATCGCTTCAATTATTCATAATTAAATACCCTGGCAGTCCGAGAGTTGAAGAATGTAAAAATATAATAACTGAACTGAGAGAAAAGCTTGTCGAGAAGTCATTTATGAGTGCCAGATTATATTTTGACCTGGAAGACTATAAAGCATCTATTGTAGCCCTGAATACAAGTCTGGGTGAATTTCCCGATAGTAAATTCAGGGAAGATATCATGTTTTTAATTCTTAAGTCAAGTTATTTATTGGCTTACAACAGCATTGAAAAGAAAAAAAAGGAAAGATACCAGGCATCTGCAGACGAATACTACTCATTTATTACGGAGTTTCCTGATAGCAAGTACAGGAAGGAAGCTGACAAAATGTACGAAAATACTTCAAAAATATTAAAAGTAGATAATGATTTAAATCAAACGGAAGATGGATTATAAAAAGACAAAAGCATCTGCAACAACTGTAACCAGAAACCTGGACCAGCTGGAGAAGGACACGGGCAACATATATGAAACCGTTATAATTTGTGCCAAAAGAGCAAACCAGATAGGTATGGAAATTAAAGAAGAGCTGAACCGCAAACTTGAGGAATTTGCCTATTATACAGATAATCTTGAAGAGGTATTTGAGAATCGTGAACAAATAGAGATTTCCAAGTTTTATGAGCGTATGCCCAAGCAGACACTTATTGCACTGGATGAATATGAGAATGAGAAAATATATATCAGAAGAGTTGAAAACGAAGAAGCCTGATGTTAAAAGGTAAAAAAATAATCCTTGGAGTAACCGGCAGCATAGCAGCATATAAAGCTGCCATACTTATCAGGCTGCTTATTAAAGAAGGAGCGGAAGTAAAAGTGATAATGACCGGACTGGCAAGGGAGTTTATCACACCCTTAACTTTGGCTGCTCTTTCCGGGAATCCTGTTATGGCTGACTTCTTCAATCCTGAAAACGGGGAATGGAATAATCATGTCAAATTGAGCCTGTGGGCAGATGCCATGGTGATTGCACCGGCAACAGCAAATACCATAGGAAAGATGGCTAACGGGATTGCAGATAATCTGCTGCTTACAACGTACCTCGCTGCCAGATGTCCGGTTTTCATAGCTCCGGCTATGGACAGGGATATGTATAATCATAAGGCCACGAAAACAAACATTCAAACCCTGCAATCGGCCGGGAATATTGTTTTTGAAGCTGCTGCGGGTGAACTGGCAAGCGGACTGGAAGGTAAAGGAAGGATGGAAGACCCTGCCGCAATAGTCAGTGAGCTTAAAAAGTATTTTAAAGACAATGCGCTAAAAAAAAACTCCGCGACAAACTGATTAACAAAAGAATACTTGTAACCGCGGGTCCGACCATCGAAAATATTGATCCCGTAAGATATATCAGCAATTATTCATCAGGGAAAATGGGCTATGCCCTGGCTGAAGAGCTCGCAAACTCGGGTGTAAAAGTGACATTGATCAGTGGTCCTGTCAGCCTTTCAGTAAACCATCCTGACATAGAAATTATTAATGTAATTAACGCTGACGACATGTATAAACAAGCCCTGAACAGGTTCAGTGACATGCACGGGGCAATTCTTGCAGCTGCCGTAGCCGATTACAGGCCAAAAAATGTATCACTCAAAAAAATTAAAAGCTCTGAAAAAGACCTGGTTATACAGCTTGAACCTACGGTTGATATTGCCGGCGAGCTGGGAAAACGGAAGAACAAAAACCAGTTCCTTGCCGGCTTTGCCCTCGAAGTGGATAATGAACTTGAAAATGCACGAATAAAACTCAGGAATAAAAACCTTGATTTTATCGTCCTGAATTCCATTAAAACCAGGGGAGCCGGCTTTCAGCATGATACGAACAAAATCTCAATAATAGATAAAAACAATAAACTAACTAATTTTAAGTTAAAGTATAAAAAAGACGTTGCTAAAGATATCGTTGATAAAATAGCAGAAATAATATAATTAAATTATGACAAAGACCATCCTGACAGTTTTGATATTCCTTTACAGTCTGAATATATATTCGCAGGAACTGAACTGCAATGTTCAGATAGTCACCCAGCAGATCCAGGGGACAAATAAACAGGTATTTCAAACAATGCAGGAGGCAATATATGAGTTTATGAATAATACTGCCTGGACTTCCAATGTATTTGAGCTGGAAGAAAGGATAGAGTGCACCATGTTATTTAACCTGCAGGAACAAATTGGAGATGATGAGTTTAAGGGCACCCTGCAAATCCAGGTGCGCAGACCTGTATATAACAGCTCTTTAAATACCGTACTGTTTAATTACGTGGATAATGACCTGCATTTTAGTTATGTCGAATACCAGCCCCTGCAATTTAGTGAGAATACACATATTTTAAACCTTACATCAATTCTGGCATATTATGCCTATATAATACTGGGACTCGATTATGATTCGTTTTCGTATGAAGGAGGCACGGAATTTTTCCAGAAAGCCGAAAAGATAGTAAACAATGCCCAGAATGCCTCAGAAAAAGGATGGAAATCAGTTGACAGCCAGAGCCGCAAAAACAGGTACTGGCTTATTAATAATATATTAAACGAAGATTTCAGTCCGGTCAGGGAATTTATTTACAGGTATCACCGGCTCGGACTTGATAAGATGTATGAAAAGCTCAATGAAGCCAGGGCTGAAATAGCGGAAAGCTTAAAATTGCTGCAACAGGTTTACAGAAATAAACCTGATCCGTTCATGCATTTTTTACAGGTTATATACGACGCTAAATCAGACGAGTTTGTAAATATTTTCAAGGAATCATTCCAGGATGAAAAAACCCGCGTTTTCACACTTCTCAACGAAATTGACCCTGCAAATACAAACAAATACGAGGCTATACTAAAGTAGCACGTGACCGTTTGTTTAATATCCTGTTGAAAAGCTTTTAATATTAAATAATCTTATTTTAATTTAAAATTATTCTTTTTGCGTAATTTTATTCCGCCCTGTTATTTAAGTAGTATTTAATGATTCAGTCTTTATCAATAGAGAACTATGCAATAATAAACAGCCTGGAGATAAATTTTAACAGGGGGCTGTCAATAATCACCGGTGAAACCGGTGCAGGAAAATCTATTCTGCTGGGAGCCCTTTCTTTAATTCTCGGAAAGAGGGCAGACACTTCAATTCTTAAAGACAAAAAAAGAAAATGTATAGTTGAAGGGACTTTTGATATAAGAGATTACGGTTTTCAAAATTTCTTTATCGAAAATGATATTGATTATGAAGATTTTACTATTCTCAGAAGAGAGATTTCACCAAACGGTAAATCCAGGGCATTTATTAATGACTCACCCGTAAATCTGAATGTACTAAGTGAAACAGGAATCAGATTCATTGACATACACTCCCAGCATCAGAACCTGAATCTTGGCAACAGCCAGTTCCAGTTAAAAGTTATAGACTGTTACTCACAATCAGGGGAATTGCTGAAACAATACCAGGAGGTATATAACTTTTACAGGAAGCTATTAAAGGAATATCACGAATTACAGGAAAAATCCAGACAATCGCAGGCTGACATGGATTACTACCAGTTTCAGCATGATCAGCTGGATGTTGCCAAATTAAAAGATAACGAGCAGGATGAACTGGAACAGGAACTGGAAACCCTGAATCATGCCGAAGAAATAAAAAACAGTCTGGATAACTCGTACGGACTGCTTGGCGGTAATGATAATTCCGTACTGAGCCAGCTCAAAGATATATATTCGCTCATCAGTAAAATTATTAAATTCCTGCCTGGGGTCTCTGATTACGGAAAGAGACTCGAAAGTGCCTATATTGAATTAAAGGATATTGGAAACGAACTTGAATCGCTAAAGGAAAAAATAGAGCTTGATCCCGGAAAACTGGAATATATAAATGAAAGACTTGACTTGATATATTCACTTCAGCAAAAGCATAAAGTAAATACTATAAAAGACCTGCTGGATATAAAAGTATCGCTAAAGCAAAAGATTGATGAAGTTTCATCTTATGAGTCGCGGCTTGAAGAACTTAAGAAAAAAACTGATGACAGTGAAAACAAATTAAATATACTGGCCCGCAGGCTGTCAATGCGAAGGCAGGAGTCTTTAAAAAAGATTGAAAAAGAAATTACCTTATTGCTTATTGATTTGGGTATTCCTAACGGAAGGTTCGAAATACAGCATGATACAGGCACAGATTATACAATAAACGGTATCGACAGGGTTCAGTTACTGTTTTCAGCCAATAAGAATATTGAATTACAGGAGATTTCAAGAATTGCTTCAGGAGGAGAGTTATCGAGATTAATGCTGAGCATCAAATCGCTTCTGTCTGATTCAGCCGGACTGCCAACAATAATTTTTGATGAAATAGATATGGGCGTTTCGGGAGAAATTGCAGATAAAGTCGGTAACATTATAAAAAGAATGTCCTCAGGAATGCAGATAATCAATATTACACATCTTCCCCAGGTCGCCTGTAAGGGTGACTTCCATTACCTTGTATATAAGTCTGATGAGGGTGAATCCACTACTGCCCATATCAAACTTCTCAATAATGAAGAAAGGCATATTGAAATTGCAAGGATGCTAAGTGGTGAGGAGCTTACTGAAGCTGCTATGCAAAATGCCAGGGAGCTTCTTAAAAACTGACCGGGGTAAAAGCTACAGGCTGGTACATCAGCGAATATAATTGTACGCAGGTTTCTGCCGATATATTAAGCAGGTTTCTACCGATATAATTTTGATACCGGCAAATCACCGCTTTATATTGTCTTTGAAGATATCTGGCTGACATAGCCGGATCAGATAATGAACTTATTGATACGGACATAGAAAATATGGGATTAAATGATGTAAAAATTTTCAATCCCCGGGATAAAATTGTTGAATTTTTAATAAATCTTCAGCAAACTATAATGATTTTTCAGTCTTTCCGCATAAAATATGATTTTTGACAAAATAAATAATAATGGTGGTGAATATAACTTTTTTGGTGGTAAAACAACTTAAATTTGTTTTTTATGCCTCCATAACTCCCATTATAATAATCAATTAGTAAATAAGCCGTATATTTATTTACATTGATTTCATATTTATTCAATGTATTAACTTAATTATTAAACAGTTAAAAACACTTCACTATATTTTATTTTTTAAGATTTTTTTATAGATTTGAGCTATTGAAGTAATAGAATGTTGTATCTAGTAATTTTTTTTAATTATTAGCCTATTAAAAACCTAAAATTATTATCTATGAAAAAAATTACAAGTTTTTTTGTATGCTGGGTATTTATTGGCTTTGGTGTCATATTCGCCCAGGACATACAAATATCTGGAAAAGTCACCGGTGCGGATGACGGCAGTTCCCTGCCGGGTGTATCTGTATTTGTAAAAGGTACATCCATAGGAACAGCTACTGACGTAAATGGTGATTATTCTTTAACAGTTCCTCCGGACGCAACTCTTGTGTTTAGTTCAGTTGGAATGAAAACACAGGAGATACAAGTCGCCGGACAGACTGTTATTGATGTTAGCTTGGAAACAGAGGTACTTGGTTTGGAAGAGGTAATAGTCACGGCTATAGGTATTTCGAGGGCAGAAAGAGCCCTGGGATACTCGGTAGCCACGATATCATCTGACGAAACCCTCCAGAAATCAGAACCTGACTTGCTGAAATCACTTGAGGGTAAAATACCCGGAGTGGATATCAGAAGTACCAGTGGTGCACCGGGTTCTGCTACCCGTATCACTATCAGGGGTAATTCATCATTCCTGGGTGATAACCAGCCGCTGTTTGTTGTAGATGGCATTCCTTACAGCAATGACCAGTATACTACAACAAGCCAGAGCAGTGGTGGTGGAGCTTATGGTACCAGTCTTTCAACACTTGACCCGAACGACATTGCCTCGGTATCGGTATTAAAGGGAGCCCCTGCTGCCGCCCTGTACGGATCAAGGGCTAAAAACGGGGTAGTTGTTATTACTACAAAATCAAGAAGCATAAATCCTTCGAAAAAAGGACTTGAGGTTACGGTATCAAGCTCCGTTAACTGGGAGCAAATATCAAACCTGCCGGAATACCAGAACACATACGGCAATGGCACTGATTTCGTTTATGCCAATGCCAATGGTTCATGGGGCCCGAGGTTCGATTCACGTGATTCGATAGAAACATGGCCTATGTACAAAGATGCTTTCCCTGATATGTTTGGTGACAGTGTGGCATGGAAAGCATATCCCGATAACGTTAAAAATCTTTTTAAAACCGGACTGGTATACGAAAACTCGGTTAATATTGCAGGAGGAGATGAAAAATCTGCGTTTAACCTGACTGCTTCCGCATTAAACAATGACGGTTATATTCCTCACTCAAGCTTTGACAGGTATAGCATAAGCCTTGGCGGTAGCACGCTGCTGGCAAATAAGTTAAGGGCCGGCGGTACTTTCAGCTATACCACCAGCCAGCAATCAGGAGGTATATTTGGTAATAACCAGGCTGATGATGACAATGCCGCTTCCTCATTTGCCCGCGCGTTGTGGCTGGGCAGGGCATGGGACTACAGCCTTCCCTATACCGATCCTGTCACAGGAGGACCCATACAGCATAACGGGCCGGGACAGTTTGACAACCCTATGTGGTCATGGGAACACAACAAGGTTATCACTGACATGGACAGGATTGTAGGTACAATAAACCTGTCATATAACTTCACAGACTGGCTGAATGCCAGCTATGAGATTGGAGTAAACACTTTTATTCAGAGAAGGCAACAGATAATAGATAAAGAATCAAGAGGATACCAGGGACTGGGTGCTATTATTGATGACGATGTATGGCAGCAGGAAATAGAATCGAACTTCCTGTTAACCTTTAACAAGCAGTTTGGTTCAGGCATAGATTT
Organism: uncultured Bacteroidales bacterium; assembly: GCA_964461435.1. Classification (GTDB taxonomy): domain Bacteria; phylum Bacteroidota; class Bacteroidia; order Bacteroidales; family UBA10428. The sequence goes on from CAYWUI010000007.1 coordinate 57,650, forward strand.
CAAAGCCATACTGGGTCACAATGTAAACCAGCAGACACTTGACGAGCAGGCCTTCAGGGGTATACAAATTGTTACTCCCGGTATTTATGACCTTGACAATACAAACAGCGTAATCCCCTTTGGCGGTTTATACCAGCGCCAAAGATTGGTGGGAGCCTTTGCAGATGTGACAGTAGGTTATAAGAATTTCCTTTACCTGAACTTGACAGGAAGAAATGACTGGTCATCAACATTACCTGTTGATAACAGATCTTATTTCTATCCTGCTGCTTCAGCCTCATTTATGTTTTCAGAGCTGCTTAATGTTGATGAAAGTATATTGAGCATTGGAAAAATAAGGGTTGGCTGGGGTAAGGTAGGTATGGATGCCGATCCTTACAGTATTTATACAACATACATTGGTAAAGCTTCAGAATTTACTAATGATAAATATAACTATAAATACGCTGCATTCCCGTTTCTCGGACAGGCTGGCATGACCACACCTGATGAAGGTAATGACCCTGAACTTAAACCGGAGTTCAAAACAGAATTTGAAGCCGGGACCAACCTGGGTTTCATTAATAACAGGATTAACATAGACTTTACCTATTATTCAAATAATTCCAAGGATATGATATTCCCGGTTAATGTGCCGGCATCATCAGGCTACACTTCACAATGGACAAACGTAGGGGAAATGACAAACAAAGGTGTTGACATCGGACTCGAATTAATACCTATAAAGACTGCCAGCGGCTTTACATGGAACATATACTCGACGTTTACAAAAAATATTAGTGAAGTTGTGGATGTAATTGAAGGAGAACCTCAGGAAGGTGAAGTGGAAAGGGCAGTACTGTACGGATTGTTTGGTGATCCCAGTATTGTTGCAGAAGTCGGACAGCCTTACGGTGTGTTCCTTGGTGAAGTTAACGTAAGGGACGATGCAGGTAACCTGCTTATAAATCCGGGTAACGGATTTCTCATCAGGTCAAGAACACAGGAAATATACGGAGATCCCAATCCCGATTACAAACTCAGTGCTATAAGTACTTTCTCATTCAAGGGATTTTCTTTACGTGCCCTTATAGATTACACCAAGGGAGGTGATGTGTATTCTTATTCTATTACCACCTTGCTGGCTAGAGGTGTTACCAAGGATACCGAGGACAGAGAACATAGCTTCGTAATTCCCGGATATTATGGTGACCCGAACACCGAAGAACCACTGCTGGATGCCGAAGGTAACGAGATACCGAACATAACCCAGGTTAGTATGAACGACCTTTACTTTGGAGAGACTTTTGCAATTAACTCTGCAGGTGAATGGAATGTATATGATGCAACAGTATTAAGATTAAGGGAAATTGCATTTGGATATGACCTGCCAAAGAAGCTTCTGAGCAAGACACCTTTCGGTATGATTAACATTAGCTTTACAGGCAGGAATCTGTGGTTCTATGCTCCGAATATGCCCGAGTACACCAATTTCGATCCTGAAGTTAATGCCTACGGAGCTACTAATGTTCAAGGTGTTGAATATACTATTGCACCCTCAGTGAAAAGATACGGTGTTAATCTTAAGTTTACTTTCTAACTAAATAACAATAAATATTATAGCTATGAAAAAAATAAAAATCTTTCTGCTAGCAACATTAATAGTATTATTAGCAGGGTGTGAAGATTTTCTCGATATAAATCATGATCCTAACAGGCCCTCGGAACCTGCAATAGATCAGTTACTCCCAGGAATAATGTATGACATTGCAGATGATTTATGTATCGGATATGGCAGAATAGGTTATGCCTGTGCAGTATATGTACATCAGCTGACAACAAGGCAACCCGAATATGATGATTATAACATTTCAGGGTCTTCGTATGCCGTTGACCAGTACTGGGAAGACTTATATGCCGGTCCGGCAGAAGATCTTGCATTATTAATACAGATGGGAGAAGAAAGTGATAACCTCATATATGCCGGTATTGGGAAGATAATGAAAGCATATTTGTTCAGCCAGATGGTTGACCTGTGGGGAGATATACCTTATACCGAAGCAAATACCATGGGTATTACCGAACCGGCTTTTGATAATGACGAAGATATATATACGGCATTGTTTGCTTTAATCGACGCAGGTATTGCAGACATTAACAATACTGATGCTGAAAATATACTTGTTCCCGGCGATGACGATTTGATTTATGGCGGCGACACCGAAAAATGGATAAAAATGGCCAATACGCTGAAACTTAAAATGTACAACCAGGTAAGGCTCGTTTCCATGTACAACCAGGCAGCAGTGGATAATTTGCTGGCAGGCGACCTGATTGGTCCCGCCGGTGATGATTTCATGCTTCCTTTTGGTACTTCGGTGGCACCTGAAAACCGTCATCCTGCATTTGTTTCAGAATACGGGGGATCACAGATAAGCAGTTATTTAAGCCCCTGGTTTTTTGAAATATTAAGCGGCTTAAATGCAAATATTCATACGGGAATTGTTGATCCCAGGATACCTTACTACTGGTGTAACCAGCTGGCCGGAGGCGCACCTGAAAATCCGCCTGAATACAAAGATGGCGACTTCAACACGATCTATTTCGGATCTACAGGTCCGAACCGTGACCATGCAGGACGTGCAAGTTTCACAATGATAGGAATATACCTCTGTGGCGGTAAATATGATGACGGCAGCGGCGGCGGCCCTCTTGGTTCTACTGACGGAACCGGTGCTGCGCCCGAAAGATTTATTACTTATGCCGACGAGTTATATATCGAGGCCGAACTTATGCAGGCAGGATTAGTAGCAGGCGATGCCAGGGCAAAGCTGGAAAAAGCAATATATGCTTCGTTTGCCCAGGTAGATATGGTTGTTGATATGGTAGGCTCTGCCCAGGATGTCCCCGTTCTTTCGGGATCCGGAGCAGATACGGTTTATGTTACGCAGGTGCTTGCAGAGTATGATGCAGGTGATGCTGAAAAGAAAATGGAGATTGTCATGACACAGAAGTGGATCTCTGCCTGGGGTAATCCAGTGGATCAGTATACCGATTACAGAAGAACAGGATATCCCGTGATGTTTGATGCTAATTCAAACGGAGGCATCCAGTATGAAGGTCCTGACGGCACTGCTCCTGTCCCGACACAGGAAACAAGAGCCTATCCGATATCATTTCCATATGATAAGGATGAAGTTATCCTTAATGATAACTGCACTCAGAAAATTGTTTCTCAGTCTCCTGTATTCTGGGATAATTAATATTATTAGTTAAAAAATAAATTTTAAAAACATGAAGAAACTTATTTATATAATATTTGTACTGATTATCGGCTTGCTTACAACCTGTAATAAAGAGCCGGACCTCAGAATGCCAGATGTACAGGATGCAACTTCTGCTTATCTGAAAGCGACAGAGAACTCTTCGATCTCTATAGATCTGTACGATTTAGCCGGATTTACTTTTGAGGCTACAGTCGATATTTTATTCGACGATCCCTTTCAAAAACTCGCTGTGGTTGTTGTATTTGACGGGGATTTTGCTAGCCAGTATGTGCTGACAGATAACATTACATCTGTTCCCCAGACAGTATCATATTCGATTGATGATATTGTCGCTGCTGTTGACGAATTGGATGCTGCCACTGATATAGTTGCAGGTGATGAATTCGTTTTCTTTGTAAATACAACACTTGAAGACGGATCTCTTTTACCCGGCTACACTGATAACGGTGATATAGCTTTTAGTTCAACTTTAGCTAATGCGTTGACCGGTCTGAAAGGTGCTACGTTTGATATATCCATTCCTGTTCCATGTCCTTTCAGTATAGATGACTGGCCGGGAACATATGACTTCTTTGATGTTCTCTATCCGTCGGAAAATACGACATGCGAAATAACTCTGGATACGGAAGTTGAAAACGGACTGATAGTTGATGGTATCTGGGGACTCAGCGTCGGAGCTGTTCCTTTCAAAATTGTTCTTCATCCGGCCGACTTCTCGGTTAGCCATGAAGAACAACAAATAGGACAGGATATGTGGGGAAATGGCCCAGGTACTGCATCCAGCAGTGCAGAAAAAGGTGCAGGTACGTTCAACACGTGTACATTTACAATAAACCTGTTTCCTTATATATGTGTTGATGCAGGGTGTTTTGGAACACTTCCGATAATTCTTGTAAAACAATAATTGACTCAACAATAACTTAAAAAGCGAACCGGGAGGTTCGCTTTTTAAGTATATAAGAATAATCTATTTACCACTATAATTCAACTATTGGCAATGAACCGGGCAGTAGTGACTTTTATATTACTGATTTTGTTAACCGGCATACGGAATTTAAACGGGCAGGGAAGCGGTTCTATTGAATCATACCTGCCGCCTGTTAAGGTTATTGAATCAAACGGACCTGAGCCCGGTTATTTCTTTATCTCTTCAAGAGTGCTTAATACAGCTTCTGCAAAACATTTTGTCGCTATAGTTGATAATTACGGCACTCCCGTGTATTACAGGAGAATCTACCTCGGGAACGGCGGCTTTCGCCTGCAAAAAAACGGATATCTTACATACCGTCCCAATTTTACGGGCTTCGGCTATTTTGTTCTTGACAGTTCGTTTAACCGTATCGATACTCTGTACATGACTGGCTATGATGCTAACCAGCATGATTTTAAAATATCCCAAAACGGACATGCACTGTTTATTGGAAATTACTACAGAAGCGTTGATATGAGCCAGGTCGTCGAGGGTGGCAATCCGAACGCCACTGCCATAGAACTGGTTATCCAGGAGTTTGACAGCCTCCAGAACCTCGTTTTTGAGTGGAGAAGCTGGGAGCATTTTGATATTCTTGATGCCAATGCTGCTTCCGTTAACTTTACTTCTTCAATTATTGACTATGTTCACCCCAACGGTATTGAATTTGATTCCGATACAAGCATACTTCTCTCATCACGGCATCTTGACGAGATAACAAAAATTGACAGGAGAACCGGTGATATTATATGGAGGCTCGGGGGGAAAAAAAACCAGTTTACTTTTATAAACGATACCATAGGCTTTTCTCAACAGCATAGCATTATTAAACTTGATAACGGCAATATACTGCTTTTTGATAATGGCAATTATCATACACCGCAGCTTTCCAGTGCTGTTGAATACACGATTAATGAAGATTCAATGACTGCAACCCTTGTTAAAAGGTACCGCCCCGATTTTGATATATATGCATTTTTTGGATGCAACGCGCAAAAACTGCAGGGGGGCAATATATTACTCGGACTCGGGGAGACCGCTCCTTCCCTTATTGAGCTCCGTCCCGATAATTCTGTTGCGCTAATAATGGACTTTTCAGATTATGCATCATCCCTCCTTATAACCAAACATCCGTGGAAAACAAATTTGTTCACTACAAATACCGATACTGTTATATTCCCGAAATATGAGTATATGACATATTACTACCAGTTAAAGCTATTCAATAAATCGGATAATCCCATTAATATTACGGGGTATTCAAATCATACATCATCTTTTTATATAGATGAAGATTTTCCCTTTACTATTCCTCCAAATAGTGATACAATTATTAATGTAGCATTCAATCCGGTTACTGAAGGTTATGTTGAAGACGTACTGACAATTAATTCCGACATAGTAAGCGACACACTCATACAGCGAATTGCACAGCAGGTATTCCTTTCAGGTACAAGCGACGATTTCAATCCCCCGGTGGCGAATATATCCCCTTCGGATGAAGGCGCTGTACTCCTGGACACAAAAGTATATATTGAGTTTGACGAACCGGTCAGATTTGTTGATAATTCCAGGATTGACTATACAAATATTAAAACTCTGCTGACTTTTAAAAAGACCGATGCCCAGGGTGAGGATGTCGATTTTATTGTTACTGTGAGTACCGACAAAAGATTGATAACCCTGAAGCCCACATCATACCTTGAAGAAGAACAGGCATATTATGTGTCTGTGGCAACCGGACTGGAAGATTACTCCGACAATGCGGCTGATGCATTCAGTGCCAGCTTTACAACAAAAGAGATACAGCCTCCGCAAATACAAATTTTTCCCGGGGATGGATCCACAGATGTCCCAACAATACTGGAGGCCACGGCTAGCTTTAATGAACCGGTAAGATTAACTGACAACCGGGATATTGATGATACAAACGTTGACTCGTTAATTACCTTTAAAGAATCATCAGGCCATATGAGCCACGTTGCTTTCGATGCAACGATAAATACGGGGAAGACTGAAATTACTATTGTTCCTGATTCAGAATTAAAACCTTATACGGACTATGTAATAATAGTCAGAGATATTGAAGATTACAGTAATAATACCCTGCCTGGCAATATTGCCAAGTCATATTTTACAACAGGTGCATCCACACTTACACCGGTTATATCATTAAAGTCAGATTCCCGGTATATTATATACCCTAATCCGTGCAATGAAAAATTTGTCATCGATTTTGGCAGCGGGGGAACAAGGATAATAAAAGTGTACAACTTTTCAGGAGATGTAATCTTTCGTGAAATGTCTGACAGTATGGTACAAACGGTTGATTTGCGCGGTTTGCCCCCGGGCATATATTTTGTTGAAATAATTCAGACCGGTATCCCGGGAAAGACCTTGTTAAAAGTCATTAATAAATAGAGTATCTTAACTGAAATATTAGCTATTATGTATTATATCATTTCAGTTACAGATCAGCATATGCATAACTATTATGTCCCCAGGTTGCCGGTTCTTGCTTTATTGCTTCTTTTTATTTTCATATTAAAAGGTTCCGGACAGCAACCTTATGCTAATACCCTGCTTCAGTATACCAGCCCCCGGAACGGATCAGCTTATGTGACAAGGGAAAGTTCCATAATAATAAGGTTCAGTAAAAAAGTGCTTAAAGAATCTGTACCTGACTCAGCCATAATAGTTGCCGGCTCTGTAAAAGGCCGGTACCAGGGCAAATCACACCTGTGTAAGGATGAAAAAACTCTTATTTTTGAGCATCATGATCCTTTTAAAGTTTCAGAAATAATAAATGTGACAGTGCCTGATGGTTTATATACAACAGGCAGGGAAATGATTCCCGGCTTTGATTTTTCTTTCCATGTTACAAATAATAATGACAGCTGCAGGAATGCAGGGAACATTGGTAACACGTATAGTGAGACTTCAGAAATTCCGGATTTATATGAATGGCCGGCTGAATCATATAACGGCAGATTAAAATCAGCATATGACGACTTCCCCGCAATATATTCTTTAAGAAGCGATAATCCTTCAGGAGGGTACTATTTCCTTGAAAAAAATTATGCGGGTTATTGCTATTTGATTATTATGGACAACTTCGGTACCCCGATATTTTACAGGATCCTGGAGGATAATGCCCATAACTTTACCCTTCAGCCTACCGGATATCTTTCCTATTTTATTGAAAGTGAAAGAAGTTTTGAGATTCTGGACAGTCTGTATCATGTTGCCGCTACCTACAGTATGAAAAACGGCTATGATGCTGACAGTCATGATTTCATCCTGCTGGAAAACGGACATTCATTAATGATGGCATATGATCATCAGCTGGTTGCGATGGATAAGGTAATAGAAGGTGGTGATCCTGAGGCCACGGTGGTAGGACTGGTAATCCAGGAGCTGGATGAGGAGCAGAATGTTATTTTTCAGTGGAGAAGCTGGGATCATTTCAACATCCTTGATACTGACGAATCTGTTGTTAACCTCACTTCAAAGTATGTTGATTATGTTCACGGCAATTCCCTTGATATTGATTCCGACACGTCACTGCTTCTATGTTCAAAGAATCTGAACGAGGTAACAAAAATTAACAGGCTGACAGGTGAAATAATCTGGCGCCTGGGCGGCAAACATAACCAGTTCACCTTTATTAACGATGACCGGGGATTCTCAATGCAGCACTCTGCAAAAAAACTGGAAAACGGTAATCTGATAATTTTTGATAACGGGAAACTGGCAGAATCCGGATATTCCAGGGGCATTGAATATGAGCTCGATGAACAACATTATACTGTAACCCTTCTCAATGAATATAAGCATGATTCAAGCGTTTTCTCACCCCTGATGGGTAATATGCAAAGGTTACCCAACGGCAATACACTTATAGGCTGGGGTAAGAACCTGGGTGATTACGTTTGTACCGAATTTAACTCTTATGGTGCAATAACAAATGACATATATACAGATGATAATGTAAAAAGTTACCGGGTGTATAAATTTGACTGGAATCCGAAAATTATTGAGCCGGAGAAGGAGATTCTTGTATTTGATACTGTAAAACCATATAGTACTGACACAAAGGAAATAAGGATATTCAACAGGACAGATGAAAATATAATAATTAACGGCTATTCAAGGAGTAATAATCCTTTCTATGTAACGACCGCTTTTCCTGTTATAATTCCGCAAAATGACAGCCGTGTGCTGAAAATTAAATTCGTTCCCTTAGAGATTGGTGAGTTTAATGATATAATGACGATATACTCGGACGGACTGTCAGATAATAATGAGACACAAAGAATTGGAGTCCAGTTTAACATTAAAGGCGCCTCTTCCTGGGATGCTACCCCTGTAAAAAGATTACTGTCCCGCCAGAACAAGGAATTGCAGATATACCCTAATCCTGTCTCTGACCGCCTGTCAATATTCAATGCCGATAACATAGTCTACCTGGCAGTAAGAGACATACACGGAAGCGTGATTTTTTCAAAAGAAATCCGTGATAACAGACTGACTGAAATAGACTGCTCAGGCTTCTATCCCGGAATATATATGCTGGAGTTAACTGACGGATCGGGCTTAAAATACTCCACAAAATTTATTAAGAGATAAACACAGTATTTATCAGGGAATTGTAATATTCAACAATCGTTTTAAGGTCAGCTACCTTATTTATTTTAAGATTATTTGACTTGATAAATGACATTATCGCCGGGGAATAATTATCAAAAAACTTCATAAATCTCTTTTTATTACTGTTCACAAATAAAACTTTTTCTCCTTCCATTATGTACAGCTCTTCCTGAACATAATTATGATCAATTGACGAATATGCCCCGTATTTTACTTCACTTTCAGGCTTTGGCCTGTAAACATAGGTCTTTAATAATTTTGCTTCCCCGTCATATAATATCTGCGCTATTCCATATAATTTTGAACCTGTTGCTTTAACATTAAGGTTGATAAACCTGTGACTTGCCCCTGCTTCATCTTCCCATGAAAATTCTTTTATTCTGTATAAATCCAGAATTTTTATCTCTCCGGAAAGCTGTATCTCGAGATTGTTATTCTTCAGATCATATTTAACAGGATAGTTTTCAATTGTCTGATTCGAAATAAGGGTAAATTTACCCATATGCCATTCATCATCGATGTAATAGGAATCATTACTTCCGGCCTCTTTGGTATTAAAATCTATAATTATTTCATACGGCGTTCCCAGTATTGTATAATCGTGGGGCGACCACTGGGAGTAAAGACAGCCAGTAAGAGATAAAAGTAACAAACCCTGCATAATACAATTTCCCCCGATCATGTTAATTGCTTTTTAATTGATTTAAATTTGTATATGTATATATTCCGGCCTCTTCAATAGTGACCTGTAAAATATTTTATAAAATTAATAACATTTGTTCAATTTTTAAAAAATACATCTATTTTATCCTTCTTTTAAAAAATTTTCCCTGAATTTTAATAGTTTTGAATAATAATAAATCATTTATTATGTTATCCATGTCATGAATAAACTCTTTGTTTGCATATGCATCTTACTTTTTCTGCCGGCTCAGATTTTATTCTCCCAGACCCGCAATATTTCGGGAAGAGTCATCAGTTCGGAGGATAGCCTGGGCCTTCCCGGTGTTACGGTGATTGTAAAGGGTGCGGATATCGGTACTATTACAAACATTGAAGGTATGTACTCTCTTGATATTCCGGCAGAAAGTGATTCACTTGTATTCAGTTTCATCGGTATGCAGTCACTGGTAAAGGATGTACAAGGTAAGAACATAATAAATGTTACGCTCAGGCCAAAGTTATACGAGGTAAATGAAGTGGTTGTCACCGCGCTGGGAATAAAAAGGGCAAGCAAAGCCCTGGGATATTCCGCAACAAGTGTTTCAAGCAAGGATTTAACCGGGGGAAGGGACAGGAGCATGCTTAACTCCCTTCAGGGGAAGGTAGCAGGTGTAAATGTCAGTTCTGCTTCGGGGGCTCCCGGTGCATCCTCAAGGATACTTCTTCGCGGCATATCAACTCTGGGAGGTTCCAACCAGCCTCTTTTTGTTATTGACGGCGTACCTGTAAATAACAGCTATACAGGCAGTACATCTATTAACGGAGGCACCGACTTTGGCAATAAGATTAACGATCTTAATCCCGATGATATTGAGAATATATCTATACTTAAAGGCGCCTCGGGTGCAGCACTCTATGGTTCAAGAGCAGCTAACGGCGTAATTATTATTACAACGAAAAAGGGCGAACAGCTTAAAGGAAAGAAAAAATCCGAAATTACTGTTTCAGGTTCAGTAAGATTTGAAGAGCCTTTACGGACAATAAAGTACCAGAATGAATTCGGGCAGGGAATATACGGTGATGCTGTTAACTATGAGAACATGAGCTGGGGCCCTGCATTTGATAACAAATTGCACTACTGGGGTTACGAGGTGGATAACACACTGAGGGTAAAGCCATATGTCGGTCTACCCAACAACGTGAGAGAATTTTTCGATACCGGGGAAAATTATAATAACTCTATTTCCATATCAGGAGGTAATGAACAGACAACTTACTATATATCGTATTCAAATGTGATGCACGACGGTATATTTCCGACTAATTCCGACAGCTATAACAGGCATACACTGTCAGCCAGGGGTACCCATATAACCTCATCCAGGCTGAGCAGCTCATTTTCGATAAACTACATAAAAAAGAACAATAAATCAGTTCCAACAGGACAGGGTGAAAACTCGGTATATAACCAGGTGATGCAGACACCCAGGGATATAAGCCTGCTGGAACTTGAAGATATTGACAGCAAATGGAATAATCTTGACAACTATTACTCGTTATATACTGTGAATCCCTATTTTATTCTGAAAAAAAACGGGAATACCAATAATGAAGACAGGGTATATGGAAGTGTTGACCTTGATTACCGCATTGCTGAGCCCCTGTCACTTAAACTGCGCCTTGGTGGTGATGTTTCCAATGAGCAGTTAAAACAATGGCGTGCTATAATAGAACCGGGAGGTAATAATGAGTTTTCTGCAGTATTCGAACCGGGCAGCGTAAGTGAGGGATCAAGTTATGTCATGCAGCTGAACAGTGACCTTATACTTAACTACAATAAGGAATTTGGGAACTTCAGCATAGATGCCATAATTGGCCATAACCTGAACCATAGGACTGTTAAAAGCATATCAGCATCGGTAAATGATCTTACTATACCGGACTTCTTCCAGCTAAAAAACTCATCCGAAACTCCTTTTGCCAGTGAGAGTTACGTGAAACGCAGGCTTGTTGGTGTTTTCAGCAGCCTGGATTTATCTTATAAAAGCATCCTGTTTGTTACTATGACAGCCAGAAATGACTGGAGCTCAACCCTGCCCCTTAAAAATAATTCATTCTTCTATCCCGGGATTAGTGCCTCACTAATATTCACGGAATTATTTCCTTCGATCAGGAAACACTTTCCTTATGGTAAATTAAGAGCTGCTTTTACAAGGGTAGGTAACGATGCGCCGGTATATAGTATTCATTCTGTATTTGTTACCGGCGGTCATTCGGACGGGTATGGATATTTAAGATATCCTTTGCCTAACGGCGTAAACTCCTATGAAGTAAGTAACCTTATAGGAAATGAAGAGCTGAAGCCGGAGCTTACAACAGAATTTGAAGCCGGCACTGACCTCAGGTTCTTTAATAACCGCCTGGGCATTGATGTTTCATATTATGATAAAAACACAACGAATCTTATATGGCCGGCACCGCTTCCATCTTCGTCGGGATATACATACAAAACCGTTAACCTCGGAAAGATGACAAATAAAGGGGTTGAAGCCCTGCTTAATCTCACTCCTGTTCAGAGAAACCGCTTCCAGTGGGATATATCATTTAATTATACTAAGAATAACAATAAGCTTGTAGAACTGACAGAGGGACTGGACAGGATTGAAATTACCGGAATAAGCGTTGAGGGCGGCCAGCAAATTAATTTCGTAGCCAAGCCGGGAAGGACCGTTGGCATATTTGAAGGACGTGAAGTAAAACGCGATGACCAGGGACGGATTGTGGTTGATAATACGGGTTTGCCAGTTGCGGCCGACTCCCTTGTTGAATACGGCGACAGGGAGTATAATTTTATTGCCGGTATCAATACAAAATTGTCATGGAGGGGGCTTTCAATATCCGGCACAGTTGACATAAGGCAGGGAGGAATCATGTATTCAAGGACAAAGGAAATTTCAGTATGGGCCGGTACCGTACCATTAACACTTTATAATATGAGAGAACCTTTTATTATACCTAATTCAGTATATGAAACAGGAAGAGATGAGAATGACGAGCCCGTATACGCTGAAAACAATATACCAATTGATGCGGTTCATATAGTCGATTACTGGGGAAACGGCGGTACCGAACTGGATGGTAATGCTTTAATTGATAAATCATACATAAAACTGAGGGAAGTTATTCTGTCATATTCCGTTCCTGAAAAGCTGCTGGACAAACTGCCGATAGAGACTATACAGCTTAGCGTAATAGGAAGAAACCTGTTATTGTGGACACCAAAAGACCAGTATTATATTGATCCCGAACTTACAACATTCGGAAATGATCTGGAGGCTGACTTCGGAGAATATGGCGCACAGCCATCGGTAAGAAGCGTAACTTTCAGCCTCATTCTTACTTTATAATTGTTACCGGTATTGTTAATAGAATAATATGAGAATTCATACTAAAATACAAAATACAGTCCTTTTACTTGTCGCTTTACTCCTCTTAGTGTCGTGTGAGGACTGGCTTGATATTAACAAGGATCCCAATAATCCCGATGAAGCTAATGAAGAGCTGACCCTGGCAGCAGGAATATCATCCCTCGCCTATGTATATGGAGGCAAATACCAGGTTCTTGGAGCACTATGGTCACAGCACTGGACCCAGTCCCTGGGTGCATCTCAATATTCGGGACTGGATTCATACGATATAAACAGCAGCACCTTTGATAACAGGCAGTTTGGTGAACTTTATTCGGGAGCACTTATGAATCTCGAGTACGTCAAAAACCTGGCCCGTCAAAACGGCAACTGGAACTATTACCTCGTGGCTACGGTACTTCAGGCATACACTTACCAGCTTCTTGTAGATCTGTACGATCAGGTACCATTCTCCGAAGCTCTGAAAGGAGATGAAGGGCTCACGGCCCCCCACTATGAAAACGGACAGGATATTTACGACAGCCTTATTGCCAGGATTGACTTTGCCCTGGCCAGGGATTTTGACAGCGATGAACTGGAGGAAATAGGAGCCGACGATATACTGTTCGAAGGTGATATGGGCAAATGGGAAGAATTTGCCAATACCCTTAAGCTTAAAATATATCTGAGGCAGCTATATGCAAGGCCTGAAACAGCAAGGGCAGGTATTGAAGCACTTTACGACGATCCTGATGTAAAATTTCTGACCACTGGCGCTGCAATGACCCAGTTTACCAATGAAACAGGCCGCAGAAATCCGTTGTACGAAACAGAAATAATGTTTCTTGGAAATAACCCGAACCTGGTACTCAGTGAAACATTGCTGAGTTTTATGAATGAAAAGGGTGACCTGGAGAGGCTTGATGCACTGTTCGACTTCCCCGAAAACGGAGGGGGACATAAAGGCCTGGTCCAGGGAAATTACAACGATCCTGATGAACCGACAGGTACTAACAGCTCAAGCTACTCCAAGCCCTGGTTTTCTCCCTATGACCCGGTATACCTGATGTCTTCATCAGAAGCATATCTTCTGCAGGCTGAGGCTATAATAAGGTATAATGTTAAACCTTATGCCGATGCAAAAGAATTGTACGAAAATGCAATAGATGCTTCTTTTCAAAGACTGGGCTTATTGAACGGTGATGAGTACTACAGCCCCGGTGACGAATATGAGTTCCCTGCCGAAGGAAGCCCCCTGGAAACATTTATTGAGTCGATCATTGTACAGAAGTGGCTCGCCCTGGCAAACATCCAGAGCCTTGAAACCTTTTTCGAACATAACAGGACACACTATCCGAAAGATAGTCCGGTCCCTGCGGACGACGGTGACTATGTACCCGGTGAATTTACAGTATCTGTCAACAATGTAACAAGCGGCCGCTTTCCAAAAAGACTGATTTTCCCCGAATCTGAATATTCGGGAAATCCGAATACCCCGCCAAAAAAGGAAGTATATGAAAAAGTATGGTGGGATAAAAAAACTGATTAAAAAGATGAATATTTATGAGACTTAGTATCTGTATATGTTTGCTTATTACTGCAGTATTCCTGTTTTACAGTTGCGACAAATGGGACGAGACAGCCGACATTTCACATGAATCTTTCCTGCCGGAATTTAATATGACCGGCGGAGAATATATATCTTTTATTAAAAGCGATAGCGGCGAATTTAAAGATCCGGGAGTTGAAGTCATGGTGCAGGGTAAAAAAGTAAACTGTTATTATTTGTATATTCCCGATATAGACCTTAGCACACCAGGGGTGTATATAATTTCTTACTATGCTGAGAATAATGAAGGATTTTCCAGAACGGCCGAAAGGATAGTTGCTGTCACGTATGAAGACATAAGTGATAATGACTTGTCCGGTACCTATGAAGGAACACTGTGGGAGCCGCTCGTTACATCAAAAGTCAGGAAAATAAATGACAAGGGATTTTACAAGTGTGAAGAGGTGCTTGGCTTCCCCGGCTACTCAATGCCCGGAAAATTTGTTGACCTCGGGGATAACACCCTCATCCTTCTGCCTGGCGAAGGCTATTTCGGAAATTATGATGTTTCCGAAGGCAGCTATTCGGGACGTAATCTTTCATGGACAATTATTTTCCTGGATCCACCCAATACAGGAATAGAAATACCTGTTACCTGGAGAAAAATAGAATAAAACTGGTAAGATGAAAAATTGTGCAACTAAATGCCATCAAAATAAAATGAAACCAAGAAATATCAAAGGTCTGCTATTATCTTCCCTGTTTGTAATGACTATGGTATTAAGTTTCAGCTCATGTGAAGATGACAGTTATACAATTGAATACCAGGATGGCTATCCGGATAAACTGGCCGGGAACTGGAGAGCAATTGAGTTTCAGAATGCAACAGTAGTAAATGACAGGATAACTGATGCTGATGATGTTTCAGATTATTTTGATCTTGTTACAGCTTTGGACCCGAACAGTGAAGATAGCCTGGTAATAAATAATATCTATGACTCAAATATAAGGATCAAGGTTTATTATGAAGATAATTCATTTGGTGTAACAAAAGGGAGGCAGCTTGAAGTTATAAATCGCGGACAATATGATATTTATTATGTTTCGGTAAATGGCAAATATATAATCGACGAAGATTACGGGGATTATCTTGCTATGCATATCGGACTCTATGATAAATATTCGTCATTATTCGATACTATGTATGTGGTGGCATTCAGAAAAACAGGATTTGAAGATGTTGATTATGAAAGCCTCTTATCTTACTAAAATATAAAACTCGTGCCACATGAAAAAGTTAAAATATAAATTATTGATATTCATAGTATTACCTGCAGGGATCATATGCGGGGCAATTAAACTGGCCATATATAATTCACGAAAATATATCAGTACCAAGGAACTGGGGTTTGACAAGCCGGGAGAGTTCTTTAAATATTACAGGGATATAACAACGCCCTTTGGCAAAAATGAATCGGGTTATTCAACCAGTTACAGGTTTGATGAATTCAATAAAGCTAAAAGAAGATCAAAAAAATCTAAAAGCACACAGGACAAATATCCGTGGGTTCAGCGCGGACCAGGAAATGTCGGGGGAAGAACGAGGGGATTAATTGTTGATCCCGATGATGCCACATATCAAACATGGTATGGCGGTTCGGCAAGCGGAGGTATATGGAAAACCGTTAATGCAGGAGCTACATGGATTAACCTCACAGAGGATTTCCCCAACCTGGCAACATCTACCATTACAATGGCAGGATCAAATCATAACGTTATATATGCAGGGACAGGTGAGGGTTTTGCTGGATGGGGCATGGTTACAGGTAATGGAATATTCAAAAGTACCGACCGCGGAAATTCATGGGTGCACCTTAGCTCAACAACCTCAAATAAAGACTTTCAATATGTTAATAAGATCCTGGTCGACCCCGGTGATGAAAATATAGTAATAGCAGGGACCAATACCGGAATTTTTAAATCCTCTGACGGCGGGCAAACGTGGGTCGAAGTATACAAAGAAGGTTATTCCGTGCAGGACCTCGTGGCTGACCCTTCCGACTTTAACATTTTATATGCCGGCGCCAACTCGCTGGGGATATTGAAATCAGAAGATGCAGGTGATACATGGTTTCACTCCTATGATGGCATAGGTGAAGGTGACAGGTTTCAGCTGGCAATATCAAGGGCAAATCCGAATAAGATTTATACCTGTGTCGAAGCTTTTGATCCTGAACAGGTGGGTACAGGCATTTACAAAACTCATATTTACATGTCAGTGGACAAAGGTCATAGCTGGAGCCGGTATATCTGCCCTTATAATTTCCTGGGAGAACAGGGATGGTTTAATAACATAATTAAAGTCCATCCTTTTAATGACAATATAGTATATGTTGGTGGTGTCAACCTGGGTAAGATCCAGATTAAAAGCGGTTTAAGCACAAGTGAACCGCAGGTTATACGGGTTGACACATTTGGAACAGCCGGTTATATGAGCTTTGCGCATTTCGGGGGTGACTATTTTGACGGTGGTATGGCTACCGGTGATAAAGAAGACGGAAAGGAGATCCTTTCAAGCGATTGGGTATCAGTAGAAATCAGGTTCGGACCGGGAAAATCACAAAAAGCACACAGGTTTACCGTTCCTGAAGGTGAAGGAGCAGGAGTCCCTTATGAAGACTATTCATACAAAGATTATATTGAGGTACCTTTTGAAGTCTGGGATACCGATAATAATAAGCAGCTTATGGTATCATTCAGGGACCAGGAAAGAGACGGGGAGTTCAATCTTATTGAAAGAGATGCTGATGATGATATATCGGGCCGTGAATATATATTTGTAAATGCAGTCGACTATAATGCAACCACCCCTAGCCCGAAAATTGCCCTGGATGGCGGACATACATATAAACAGCTGTATTTCTTCTGGCCTTATCTGCCGACAGATTCAACATGGAATCAGGGAGCCTTGCCTGAGTCAGAAATAAGAATACAGTACGGGACTTTCTCCCTGGCTAATGACGAAAGCACAGTAACGGTACTGGCAGATGACCGCAAAAACAGCAATCTCCATGTTGACCATCATGAGATGATAATGATGATAACTGATGAAGATAATGAAGATTTTACAATACTTGAGGCAAATGACGGCGGATTAGGTATATCATACGATGAAGGTAAGACATGGGAACAAATAAAAAACGGATATATTACCACCCAGTTTTATGGAGTTGCAAAAAAGCCCGGCGCCCATGAATACATCGGGGGCATGCAGGACAACGGGACATGGCAGTCCCCGCGAGGCATCACCGCCACATCAGCTTCAGAATATGATGATAAAATAGGAGGCGACGGTTTTGAAGCATTATGGCACCCCCTGTATCCCCATAGAATCATAGGGAGCTCATATTACAACAGATTTTATGTCAGCAATGACGGTGGAGAAACATGGAAAAGAGCCTATAACGGCATCAATGAGGATGGCCCTTTCATTTCCAGGCTGTCAAACTCTGGAACCAGGCCCGACGTTTTATTTGCTGTTGGCAGCAAAGGGGTATACAGGCATAACAATTTCGGAATGGGGAGGTATGACTGGGAACTGGTAAAGATAAAAAAGGGATGGACTATAAATGATGCCGTATCAAGTGCGCACAATGTTAAAGTCTCCCTTGCTGCCGATACAATAGTCTGGGCAGGATGCGGTATGTATGCTGACCCTGACCTTCATATCTTTGTATCAACAGACGGGGGTGACAGTTATGATTCCGTTCCCAACTATAAAGATAAAGAGCTGGGATTTATCTCCGGCATTGCTACACATCCTGTTGATGCACAGACAGCCTACATATTATTCTCATACCAGGATAAACCCAAAATACTGAGGACTACCAACCTGGGTGAGGACTGGGAAGACATCAGCGGTTTCGGGGATAAAGACTCAAGTGACAATGGGTTTCCCGATGTTATGGTTTATTCCCTGCTGGTAATGCCTTACAATACAAATATAATATGGGCAGGAACAGAAATCGGGTTATTCGAATCTGTCGACAATGGTGAAACATGGTATTATGCGGATAACGGACTGCCGGCTGTCTCGATATGGCAGATGTTTATCCAGGATAATAACATTATAGTTGCAACACATGGCAGGGGTATATGGTCACTTGACCTTAATACGGTCGATATTAAAGATAAATTGGCTGTTGATACCGATCTTAATCTTAAAGTTTATCCCAATCCCTGTGATGGCACATTTTACATCAATATCGAAAATGATTATTCAGGTGAACTGCAATTTGAATTGTTTGATATCTATGGGCGCCAGGTAGCTAACTTTAAGAGCATCAAATCAACTGAACATTATAAGTACACATTTAAAGCCGGTAATGTTAAAACCGGCACCTATATGCTCCATGCAGCTATGGGCAACAAGACATTGACAAGAAAAATAATTATTATTAAATAGACAGGCAGGCAGCTCAGACATCAATCGCCAGGCCGGCTGCACAGGATATTAAGTATTTGTTATCAGATCCTGATAATAATCCTCCTTTTACCACTAAATTATTATATTTGCAACTCCTAATAACTCACAACAGAATGGTAAATGGGTTGATAAAACATGAGTATTTACCCGAATATAACTGGTTTTTAATGAGAAAGGACAAGGAAAGTCTTTTAAATCAACATGCCAAAGTGATCTGGATGTCGGGCTTGTCAGGAGCCGGCAAAACGACTGTAGCCAGAGGGCTGGAAAAGGAATTATTAAAAAGAGGTTATTTGTCACAGGTAATAGATGGTGATGACCTGCGTGCCGGTTTAAATAAGAACCTGGGCTTCTCAAATAAGGACAGGAAAGAGAACCTTAGAAGAATAGCGGAAATTTCGAAGCTTTTTATAAATTGCGGCGTTATTGCCATAAATTCTTTTATCAGTCCGACTGATGAAGTTCGCAGAATGGCAAAGTCTATTGTAGGAGAAGACTATTATGTTGAAGTATTTATCAGTGCCCCGATAGAAGTCTGTGAAAAAAGAGATAATAAGGGATTATACAGGAAAGCAAGACAGGGATTAATAAAGAACTTCACTGGTATAGATTCTCCTTTTGAGCCTCCCCGGAACGCTGATATTGAGATAAGAACCGATGAGTTAACAATAAGGGAGAGTATTGATAAATTACTAAATTATATATTACCACGTGTCGAATATAAAAAATAAAATATGAACGGATATAATATAAATCACTTGCGAGAATTAGAATCAGAATCAATTTATGTTATACGTGAGGTAGCTTCGCAGTTTGAGCGTCCTGTTCTTCTATTTTCGGGAGGTAAAGACTCAATAGTCATGTACCATCTGGCCAGAAAAGCTTTCTGGCCGGCTAAAGTGCCCTTCCCCTTACTTCATATCGATACCGGGCATAATTTTCCTGAGACTCTTGAATTCAGGGATAAGTTGATGAAAAAGACAGGGGGAAAATGTATTGTCAGGCTGGTACAGGATACGATTGACCAGGGTAAAGTAGTTGAAGAGACAGGCTATAATGCCAGCAGGAATGTTTTGCAGACAGTGACATTGCTTGATGCCGTGGAAGAGCTTAAAATTGACGCTGCACTGGGTGGCGGACGAAGAGATGAAGAAAAAGCAAGAGCCAAAGAAAGGTTTTTCTCCCACAGGGATGAATTCGGGCAGTGGGACCCGAAAAATCAGAGACCTGAATTATGGAACATCTTTAACGGACAAAAAAGAATGGGTGAACATTTCAGGGTTTTTCCATTGAGTAACTGGACAGAAATGGATATTTGGCAATATATCTATATGGATGATGTTGAAATACCAAGTTTGTATTTTACTCACAAGCGGGAAGTTTTTTACCGCGACGGTGTATGGCTGGCCAGTGCGCCCTTCATGAAACTTAAAGATAAGGAAAAGCCAGAGATCAGAGATGTCAGATGCAGGACGATAGGTGATATAACATGCACAGGTCTTACATTATCCAGGGCCAATTCACTGGAAGATATTATTAAGGAAGTGGCGGCTACCCGCATTACTGAAAGAGGCGGAAGGTATGATGACAAGAGATCTGATGCAGCAATGGAAGACAGGAAGAAAGAAGGCTATTTTTAATAGGGACAGCGCCCATATTTTATAACAAATAAGCAAATTGCAATGACTAATACTAAGAAAGATTACCAGTCAGCTTACCTGGACATGGAACTGCTAAGGTTCACTACAGCAGGGAGCGTTGATGATGGTAAAAGCACTTTGATAGGCAGGCTGCTTTATGATAGCAAGGCCATATTTGAAGATCAGATGGAAGCCCTCGAGAGGGCCAGCATAAATAAAGGAGAGGCTCATGTTAACCTGGCCTTGCTCACTGATGGGCTCAGGGCAGAAAGGGAACAGGGTATTACTATTGATGTTGCCTACAGGTATTTTGCAACACCTAAAAGAAAGTTTATCATTGCAGACACACCGGGTCATGTGCAGTATACAAGGAACATGGTAACGGGCGCCTCCACGGCAAACGCTGCCGTAATACTTATAGATGCCCGGAACGGTGTTGTTGAACAGACTATCCGCCACTGTTTTATTGCCTCCCTGCTTCAGATTCCCCATATTATTGTTTGTGTGAACAAGATGGATCTTGTTAAATTCAGCGAGACGGTGTTTGATAAGATACAGAAGGATTTTATCAGCTTTTCTGACAAGCTCGATGTAAAAGACGTACGCTTTGTCCCGATAAGTGCCCTTAAAGGAGACAATGTCGTTAAGCGGTCCGCAAACATGAACTGGTATGACGGACCAACATTGATGTACCTGCTTGAGCATATACATATAAGCAATGATCAGAATTATGTTGATGCCAGGTTTCCTGTTCAGTACGTTGTTCGTCCCCAATCTGATGATTACCATGATTACCGCGGATATGCAGGAAGGATTGCAGGAGGCGTTTTCAAGCCGGGCGAAAAAGTGATGGTCCTGCCATCCGGACTAACGTCAAGAATAAAATCAATAGATAGTATGAATGAAATCCTTGAACTGGCTTTTCCCCCTCAATCGGTCACACTGACCCTCGAAGACGATCTTGACGTAAGCCGTGGCAACATGATAGTCAAAGAAAATAATATGCCTCAGGACAGCAGGGAAATTACAATGATGATATGCTGGCTTAACGAGAAACCAATGAAACTGGGAGGCAAATACGGCTTAAAACATACCACCAACGATGCAAGGTGCATTATAAAAGAAGTTAACTATAAAGTAGACATCAATACGCTGGCAAAGATCTATGACAATAATGAAATAGGACTGAATGAGATTGGGCAGATAACAATCAGAACTACCAAGCCGCTTTTATATGATTCATACAGGAAAAACAGGATCACAGGCAGCCTTATTCTTATTGACGAGGGGACAAACGAGACCGTATGTGCCGGTATGATTATATAGTATAATGTCAGATAGTCAAATAAGGATACCGGCTGAAATAATTAAACAAATGTTCAGACCGGAATATCGATAAAAAATATAACTTTGAAAATATTTAACTTCGGGATGTAGCTCAGCCTGGTTAGAGTACGCGTCTGGGGGGCGTGGGGCCGCGAGTTCAAATCTCGCCATCCCGACTACTAATTTTCAATATGTTACATTATAATAATTAGAATTCTATTAAGTAGCACTTTAGTGACACTAAGAACGCAATTTAAGGTTAATTAATCTTCAGAAGTGGAAAATCCGATTTTAGGTGACCACTTTGACCGGATTTCCCGGTATGATTATTTAATAATTGTCAGAATATTATTTGGATGCAACAATTTAATAATTTTAAAGTCAATTAAAAAAATTTGTGATTAGAAAGTAACTTTTATAATGTTTAAATAATTAATCTAAAATAGAACATATTATTTATTTTACATAACCGTTCATTTGTTTTATTTCAATATTACTTGACTTTAACAATACTGCTTAATATATATTTACTTTTATAAGTAGTAAGCAAAATATAGCATTCAAGGCAATATTGCGTAGTAAAAATTGAAAAAAAGTAAGTTATAAGCAAACATTAATAGTTATGAAAATAAGAAAATCCACTGAAATAATAGATGAAAAACAAGTATATGATATGGGCAAAGCGGGTGGAATTACCTTTGGAATATCTATGCCAGCTATGGTAATAATTTTTACACTTTATCTGAATGGGATTGTAAATGGCTTAATATGGTTTCCATATTATATTTTTGTTACCATATTAATTTATTCATGTTCCACTTTATTTTATTTTAAGAAAATTTAATCAAAATCCAATCCTATTTTTATAATTTAAGCTTATTACATCCTAAATGTTGTTTAGGCGTTTATTTTTGTCACGATGAAAATGAGAAATTTGTCATTATAAAGTCGTCTATCGTGCAAAATTCATAAATTTGTCATGTTGTAGTAATACAATATCATTTGACAATGATTGAAGCTGTCGGCAATGGGTACGCACCAAAACCGACAGCTTGCTTTTCTACCCTAACCACCTGATAGATTTTTTCTTATTCTTTCAAAACAACTGTTCCTCCACCGCCTATGCGATTATAAACACTTACGCTTTCACCTAATCTCTTTGCTGGTTCCCAGTCGGGGATTTGGGTGAGGATTTTTTCATAAGCTGCATTTATCTCAGGATAATCACTTCCCTTGATTATATGTCCATCTCTGACTTTCCCATTTTTACCTATAATGAAACTGAATGATATTGTATATTTTAGAGCTTTGGATTTGACTTCAGGATAATTATTTAACTGCTTGCTAATCCAATCATTAAAATTCCCTTGTGTGAACTTGGCTAAATCAGACACATCTCCGGAGAAATAAATAAGATCATTGGAATTGACGGTTGACTGGACAATCCAATAATTATGTATCAGGGCTTCCCGGACTTCATCGATACGGCTTAATGGGATTGATTCATCAATTAATAGGAAGATCCAGTCATTGCTGGCCTTGTACCATTCCTTCCCTTTGTTAGCTATTTCTTCCAACGAACACAATTTATTGTCAATATAATTACCATCCTTTTTGATCTCAATTTTTCGTTTAAACTGCTCGTACTGGTTTTGAATGGGTTCGGATGTAATAATAGCAGTTTGAGGCAGACTGCTAATATGGGTAACAATTTCATCCCTTTTGCCGAAAGCCATCAGCAAAAGGGCAAGCAATGGGAGAAAGGTCGCCACCTTCCAACACCATGCTTTACTGGTTTTTGATTTGTTCATCATAGTAATACGCTTTTTAATTTGACAATGATTAAAACTATTTGCAAGTGCGAACGATTGTTGTCCAACGCATTTTTGAATAATAAGTAATTGGTAATTAGTCGAATCTATCCCTGAATTTATGGTATATTCGTCAGCTTGAAACTCGTGTATATCTTTAAGGTCGCGTCCCATCCGATATATAAGCGGATTAAACCAATAGATGATTTTGACCATTTCCATCAGCATCAGATCGTAAAAATGTCCTTGTCTGATATGTGATAATTCATGAGTTAAGATGGCTTCGGCATTTGTATCATAATCGCGTCTAGAAATCAGAATACGGCGTCTAAATGAAAAAGCTGGAATATCTGCATTATGAATCATTACCTGTATGCCATTCAGGGTAGTTTTTCGTGATTTTCTAAACAACCGCAAAACTGAAAAGATGCTGTAAACAAATAGTAACAATGAAATGAAAACGCCAGTCAGATATATGAAAAGCAAAACCATTTTAGTTGAAATAACTATTGGTTGAGAAGTATTTGAATTTGTTACGGAAGAAAAAGTTGCTGGAGTGGCTTCATCAATTTGAACAGGCTTTTCAATTATTGTATTGCTCTGAAAAATTGGATCTAACTTAATTGAAATGATTGGATGGTTTGATTGCGGTAAATAAATGAATGGAATAACTACTGAAGCAAATACAATGAATAATAAAACCGATCGGCTGATTCTGAAAAAAGTTTCGTTCCGCATCAATAAACGGAAGAAAAGATACAACAGACTTAAAACCAGTGTTGACTTTAACAGGAATAACAACCAGCTATTCATTTTTTTTGTTTTTTACGAGATTCGGTCTGACGAATTAATTCCTTAATTTCTTCTGCTGAAATTTTCTGCTCTTCAACAAACATTGATACTACTGACGAGTATGAGGAGTTAAAATACTTGCTCACCAGATTTTTGATGGAGCTATTGCTGAACTCCTCGCGCGAAATAATGGCAAAGTAGCGGTATGTATTCCCAAACTGTTCGTGATTTAGAAATCCCTTTTCTTCCAATCCACGTACCATTGTCGAAACAGTGTTATAATGTGGTTTGGGGTCGGAGAACAGTTCGATTAGTTCTTTGACAAACATTGGACCTTGTTCCCAAAAGAATTCCATAATCTCTTCTTCACGATTGGTCAGATGTTTCATAAATTATTTATTTGTTTCTGCAAATATAACTATTATTTTTAGTTTACCAACTATTTTTTATAGTTTTTTTACTAAAATCAATAGTTAATTATTTTTTAAAGCCAAATTTGTCTATAAATTGTCCCGCTTAAACATAATGAGAGAGTAACCGCAGTTCCGCCTCGCAGGGCGATTTTGTGAAAGCTTGCTTTCCACAAAAGGAAATCCCGAGAAGCGGAACCAAATTGCGTTTCACACAAATGTTCTGTGCCGTTTTCACTCAATGTGCCGCTAAAGCGGCTCAAATTATAAATAAAGATAAGCAATTTGGTTTACGCTCTCATTCCGTGCCATTTCTTTTATACCGGGAGTGCGAAGCACTTACTTGTATATTGATATTTAATAAAATAAAAATTTGAAAGTAATCAACTTTTTAAAGAGAAAAATAGTTCGGCTAATAAATCTTTATGTTAGCACCTTGTTTGTTTTACAATATTAACTAAGATTATTCTGCAGAAATCTTATTTTAAGGGCAAATACCAATTATTTGGATTCATAAGCGTTGCTTTTATTTCATTTGATTTAGCAGGATCATTAAATTTGGCAGCTACTTTATCAGCCAGGTAAGCAGGATTATTTCTCCTGTTTGCTATTCGTACCAAATCAAACCATCTTTTCCCTTCAAAAGCTAATTCAAGCGCTCTTTCCTGGATAATTAAATCTTCGATGCCTTCAATAGTACTATCATTTAAAGCCTGCAATGAAACCCTTCCCCTGACGCCTGCATTTTTACTCCATCTTGAATAGTCTTTTGGCCTTGGGTTTACCTGGCTCATCCCATGATTAAGCAAAGCTAATGCAATATCACTTTGTCCTAAACGGTTAATTGCTTCGGCTAATAATAAATGAATATCTGCATCCCTGTATATAATAACATCTGAACTTAACGGTATTCCCTCAAGACTATATTTTGTAATGAATGGCTCCTGGTCTTCAGTGTAATTAAATGTGACCTCTAATCCACGATAAATGTCTCCTGTATCACTCGTTAATTGAACTTGAGAATTATAAGCATCAATAATAACCGATGAAGGTTTGACCATATAATAATAATTCATAAATAATTCAATAGGATTTGGTTGTTTGTCCCAATAAGAATATGGTACGGCGGAGATTACGGTTTCACCTTGAGCAGCTGAATTTATAAATATGTTCTTCCAGTTTTCATCGTCATAATCAGTGTTTACCATATAACCATTAGATCCAACTCCGTCAATACATACCTTTAAATAAAATGCAGCATTGGTATAATCATTTTTTTCAAGATATAATTCGCCGAGGAGGGCTAAATGATCAATAAAAGGAGAAAACCTATAACGATCATCCTCCTCATAATATGGCAGCAACTCTGCGATTAGCGTATCTATTATGGCATCTTTGCTTAAATAATTAAGGGGCTTGGAGGGATCAATTGTAGTTAGGTTATCTTCTATAAGCGCAACTTCGCCATATAACTTAGCCAACATAAAATATGACCATGACCGAAGAGTAACTAAGGCGCCTGTATAAACATAAAGAATGGTTGAATCGAAGTCCCTGTCTTTTTCAAGTACACCGGGAAGATTTGGGAGAACTTCGTTAACATTAATAATTACTTTATAATAAGCTGACGGATTAAGGTATGGATTTGCAGGGGATAATACTTGATTATAAATATCAATCATATCCTTATCGGCATTTTCAGTTACATCCATAAGGTCTGAACGTAATCCGTCAACTAAAATAACTTTATCCATCAGGTCTTGTAAATACACGAAACAACCTTGATAAGAATTATATGCATCTCTGTCAAATGCATAATGCTGTGATGGTTTGATACGATTACCTGTCGGTGTATCAAAAAACTCATCTGAACAGGAATTAAAAACTAAAATAAAACCTGATAATATAAATCCAAATGAAAATCTATTTATAATTTTTTTCATGACAATAATTTTTTACAATCCTAATTTAATACCGAATATAATAGTTCTTAAAGGCGGAATTTTCCCTAAATCCTGACCAAGTAAGAACGGATCGTTTAAGTACATCATTTCCGGGTCGTACCCTGTATATTTGGTTAAGGTAAAAATATTCGATGCAGATAAATATACAACTATTTCTTTTCCAAATCTTTGAAATTTTTCCAGTTCTTTACTAATCTTTAGTTCTTTCAATTTCAGATAGGAACCATCTTCAATCCAACGATCCGAGAACACGTTATTACCAACGGGATCGCCAAATGTGGCTTTTGGCAAGCTCGCATCCATATTATTCGGCGACCATCTGTCTAATACATCAGGACTCTGGTTTGCATAGCTATCCATTGCTGTCATTTGATAACGAACATAATTGAATACATCATTGCCAACAGAATAATTAAATGCAGCAATAAACTCATACGTTTTATATGAAATGGAAGCTGAAAATCCGCCAAAAATGAAAGGATTAGGATCCCCGATAATTTGTTTATCCTTATCATCTATTATATTATTTCCATCCAGATCTTCAAATATTACATCACCGGCTCCCATTTGCCATCCTTTTGGGCCAATTATACCATTAGCTTCCTCATTGCTTTTATATATTCCAAGGGTTTTATATCCGTAAAATGCATTCAATGGTTGGTTTTCGGATGTAATATATTCGGCGTTAAAAACATTTGTGGTTAAAAAAGACGTTTCACTATCAATAAAATCCAATTTTTTAACCCTGCTTAACTGGGTTGCAAAGGTTCCATCAAGTATAATTGTCAAGTCATTACTATATGTCCTGGAATTAATTGACAATTCTATCCCGCTATTATACATTTTCCCGCCATTATTATAATAATTTGTGAATCCATAATTATCAGGGAGTTGCTGATTTATAATAAGATTGTCAATATTAGAATAATAATAGTCGAGTTGCAGATTAAGCCCCTTTTTCATCATTGATAAATCAAATCCGACATTTATTGTTGATTTTTTCTCTATTTCCAGGTCATAATTCGGATTATAATCCCTTACAACAACACCAAGGTTGTTATAAGGCCTTCCGGTATATAATAATTTAGAAAAGTTGTATACCTGGGAGAACATGTTGCCTGACAAATCCCACGAAACTCTCATTTTCAGATCATTTAACAATGCTCTGTCGTTAAGACGGTCCTCTATTATTCGCCATGCAGCAGATATTGACGGGTATACATTAAACCGGTTATTTTCATTTAATCCCGAACAACCGTCAACAGAAACGGAACCGCTTAAATAGTATTTATCAAGAAAAGAATAATTTACCTGCCCAAAATAAGATAGCCATTTTAATCCGTTTACTTCTCCATCCGATATTCGTAAGTATTCATACCCGGAACCAAGACCTAAACTCCTGAAATCGTCTGTTGGCGTATTATAATCAACTGCGATGTTATTTTTATATGTGTTACTCATATACCGAAATCCTGCATTAATACCTACTAAATGAATATTTTTGAAAATATTTTTATAATTGATGGTAGTAAAATTTTGCGTTGATCTAAATTCAGTAACCATATCACGAGGACTATTTCTTATAATACCTGTATGAACAATGCCAAGTCCGGGTATAAATATACTTTCCCGGTCATTGTTAAAACTAATCCCTGTAAGATTTGAAACTGACAGTTTAGAACTTAATTTAAATAAAGCTTTAACTGAAGTTACTAAATGCACATCTCGTCCTGATCCTAAAGAGTTTTCAATAATTGCCGATGGATTGCTTTCGTTAAATACACTAACATCATCAAAATGAGCTAACTCTGTTCCATAAATTGTTTTTTCATAAGGCGCTGCAAGAGGAGGATTTCGTAAACCTGCCAAAACCGGATTTGTATTAGTATATGGGCCCATATTTGACAAATGAATATCCGATAAAGACAGTTTACTATTTGGAATAACTGAAAATTTATTTGTGATATTAATCCTGCCATTTAATCTTAAATTGTATCTCGAATAACGCCAATTATCGTAAGGGCCTCCCTGTCTTAAATAGCCGGTAGAAATATTATAAGTAGCAATATCATCTCCGCCTTTAATAAATAAATGATATTTTTGTAAAGCTGACATTTTAAAATTTTCTTTCTGCCAGTCGGTATTATTATTGTACCTGTAATATTCCGGAGATGATTCAGGCCCTCCATTTAACCAGGGGTACATCGTATTAATCTGATCTGATGAATATCCCTGGCTCGTAAGCATATCAGTAAAGTAGTTTTTGTATTGCCCTGCATCCATTACTTCAAGCTTTGAAGGCGCTAATGATAATCCTCCTGATGAATTAAAGTAAATAGCGGTACTGGTTTCTTTACTTTGTTCGGTGTTGACATAAATAATTCCATTTGAACCGGCAGAACCAAGATGAGATTCTCCTGTTTTTATTACTGATACATCTACAATATCATCTAAATCAATTAATTCCATATTATTTAACATATATCCATCTATAAGTGAATTAATTGAATATCTTGTTTCATGAATCATTCCATCTACGAAAACAATGGGTTCATTTTTAGCATAAATAGAGGATAAACCACGAATATTTATCCATGTATTATGCCCGGGCATACCCGAATGCTCAATCACATTCATGCCGGCAACTTTACCTTTCATTGCCTGATCAAATGTAGCGGCGCTGGTTTTATCAAATTCTTTTTTTGGTATAACGGATACCGCACTTGTTGAACTCCTGATTACATTTTCTTCAATCGGATTTAAATAGGTTTCTTCATCTGACTTATAAACTAATTTTGTAACGTAAATAATATTTACTTTTTTATCTTTAGCAATAAACGAGCTAGTATGGTATCCCGGAAAATTAACTATAAGCCTTTCATTTTTACCAGGTAACAGAATAGTAAAGGCGCCATTTTCGTCGGTACTTGTATATTCTCCGGTTGAGGATAGTGAAACTATTGCTTGTTTCAAAGGGATTCCCGAACCTGATTCGAGAATAATACCATGAAGCGTGTCATGCACTTGCTGGCTATTGGCTATTGAAATTCCAAGAAAGAGAAAGAATAACAGGAACCGGATAAAAAGTATTTGTTTATTAGCTTTTGTCATTTCACTTTTATTTAAGGAGTTAAGTCAATTCTTATTAAATATGTAAGTATAAATTAGTTACATTTATTACACATACTTCTATGTTTTATTTTTAATTAAATAGGTGTAAATATCAATCTATCCCACCAAATAGCGCCAGGTATTATGGTAACTATTTTAACAGTATGTTGTTTTGTTTCAGTAAATTCAACTTCTGCAATATTTACAGGCGAACCACCCCATACTCCTTGAGAAAAACGTGTCACAACACCCAATGGAGCCCCATCGAGGTACCATTCAAAAGATGCGTTTTCTGTTCCAAAACCTCCAAACCAGAATGAAGAAAATTTATATTTCCCTTTCATAATTTTAGGAGTCGTCAATTCTATCCAAAAATATCCCATTGTGGATAAGCCATCATCGTTTACAAGATTTTGACCTTGCTTATAATAATACATCAGATAATCACCCTCCCATTTAATTCCTTCAAACGTATTTTGACCATCGTAAAATCTTCTATAGTATTTTCCATAGCAAGCTAATCGTTTGAGATCAAAATAATCTGTAGTTTCAAAAATTACCGTCGCCGGCTTGGCTTCAACATAAGGAAGAAGAGAGTTTACCGTATGAATTGTACCATTTTTAGCAGGTATATTCGATAATTCTAAATAAAAAGTTGTAAAAGTATCAGCTTCTTCATTTATTTTATATTCTTTTCTTACATCGATATTAAGATAACTATTAAAGGAAATGACAGGATAAACCTTTACTCCGCTAAAATCGGATAAATAATATGTCTCAGACAAACAGTGATATTCCATATATCTATAGAATCCATTATCAGGATCGGTTAAATCACCGCCAGTTGAATATTTATTAATAAGATCATTAATATTATTAATCCCGTAACGATTATACAAAGTATCCGGTACGGCTAATATGGTAAAATATGCACGCACTTCAATATCTCCGTAGGGGAATGAAATGGTTTTTAATGTATCCTTTATTTTTGTTTGTTCCAATCCCTCCAGAAAAATTGAATATCCCGGAGTAGCTGCAAGTACATCAAAAATATTATCTGTAACCAAATCTAATACTTTATCAATATGCTGCACATAACCATTAGAAGTTTTAACATCTCTTTTTATAATTTTAGCTTTTTTATTAAGAATAATATCAGATCCTGAGAATTCTGATGTAATATAATCCCCTAAAGCGTTTTTTTCGGGTAAAGCTCCGAATCCGATACTACTGGTTGCAATCTCAATAGGAAATAGATGATTATAAACTAAATCTTTTAAGTAAGTGGAATCAAGTTCGTTATAAGAACTTACATTTTTAGTTTTATAAAATTCTTCCATGGCTGTATTAGTAGGCAGTAGTAAAGTAAATGGTCCTCTAACACGTAACAGGTTTTTAATACCTGTTGTTTCTAATATACCGTAAAATTCAGAGAATTGGTCAGAATTAGCAGCTACGTATTCAGTTATTACCTGGTTTTCTGATTTCGGTTTCCATTCATCTATCTTATCTTCGCAACCTGCAATCATAATTAATAAACAGGATACAAGAAAACCAAACAAGAATTTTTTTGGTTTTCTCTCTATTTTTTGTTGTAAGCTCATAAAATAGTGTTTTATTGTAAAATAAATATAAATTTAAGAATAATCCTCTTTTTATCTCTCATAA
Source organism: uncultured Bacteroidales bacterium (assembly GCA_964461435.1). Taxonomy (GTDB): domain Bacteria; phylum Bacteroidota; class Bacteroidia; order Bacteroidales; family UBA10428. The sequence continues at coordinate 89,363 of CAYWUI010000007.1, forward strand.
TAAGGATTTTGTTTAAGTTGATTATTATATAGTATTTCATCCTGATGAATTGGTAAATAATAACTTAATGTATCAGTTATTTTTGATTTTAATATTGCACGCTGTTGAGCATTAGATGCTCTTGAAAGAATAACATCCATTATAATTTCTTTTCTATCAAATTTTTCTTTTTTGGCCCACCTGAGTAAATCAAACCATCTCTTTCCTTCAACTGCAAATTCCCGGGCGCGTTCATTCATTAAAGAGGTCATAAATCCATCGTATGTTAATTGGATAATATGAGTTTGACCGGCTCTTTCAGCAACTTGTCTTACAAGGTAATTTGCATCTGTAAGATTCCCGATTCCTGCTAACGCTTCAGCCTTAATTAAAAGTACATCTGCATACCGGTAATATATATAATTTGCATCCCGCTGATTAGCATTTCTTGGTAAGGTTTCATTTAAACCCTCATACTTTTGAGTAGGTCCTATACTTCCGCATAATCGGATATCAGTTCTTTCATAAATACCTTTTAATTTGGTAGTTGGATTCATTGCACCAAGAAGCGAGGTATAAATAGGATTCTCCTGCTTTTCCAGGTTATCATCAAATTGAATTTCAAAAATACTTTCAATCATGGAATTGCCCGGATAATATAAGCTAAACCAGCTACTATTTGGTTCTAAACCGAACATTCCTGTATTTATTATGGAGTCGCAATATACGATAGCTTCATCGTATCTTTCGCTCCATAACAGTACATCGGCCAACAAGGCTTGAATAGAATATTTATTTGCCCGTCCTTTATAAAATGTTGGTTCCGATATGAATTCAGTAGTATAAGCTATTCCACTGGCCTTTTTTAAATCATTAACTATCTGATTTAAAACAACATTCTCAGGACTTTTAGGCAGATAAATATCAACCGTGTCAGAAACAGAAGCCCTAAGAACGAGAGGAACGTCTTTCCATAACCTTACCAGGTAAAAATAACTTAATGATCTGAGAAAAAGCATTTCTGCATCCATGAAATTTATCAAACTTTGGGAAAAAGAATTATCTTTTTCTTTCACAATAGGCGCGTAATACATTACTGTATTTGCAAGGTTTATGGCTTTGTAATATTCGCTCCATTTTACATCCCCGTTTGTAGACGTGATGTCACTATTGGCAATACGGTTATAACCGCTAAATTCAGCTCGTGTGGCAATATTTACCATGTCCCCCCGTAACTCTCCGAAAATAAGAGATTTCATGACAGTTCCTCTAAAGGCATCGTATGCTGCGGCCATACAAGATTCTACATCTTCTTTGGTATTCCAGAATTCCTGTTTTATCAAATCATTTTCAGGTTCAATATCAAGCCATGCATTACAACCAGGTAATGCAACAAAAACTAAAATAACTATGGATTTAATTATATATTTATTACTGATTTTTATATTCATAATTTTCATTTTTTAAGTTCTAAATATGATTAAAATGCAATATTCAAACCAAGAGTATATCTAATACTTGGCGGAGTACGGCTGTAATCTTTTGGTAATTGATCGGGTCGGGATGGAAGTCCGACTTCCGGGTCCTGACCGGAATAATTTGTCCAGGTACGTAAATTATAACCGGTAATATAAATTTTCATGTTTGAGAGTTTTAATCTTTCAACCAGTTTTTTTGGCAACTCATAAGTTAATGAGATAGTCTTCAAACGCAAAAATGATCCATCTTCAACAAACCGGCTGGATCCAAGCCAGTTAAATCCTTCATTGTATAATGCCCTGGGCATATCTGTTGTATCACCTTCTGATCTCCACCTCGAGTTTGTTGCAGTACTTTGATTATCGTGATTGTACATTTTTTCTGTATCCATACGGGTTTGGTTTATGATTTCATTTCCAAGTCTGAAATAAAGGAACGCATTTAAAACAAAATTTTTTATTTGTATACGAGGGCCTAATCCTCCTGTCAATTCCGGATTTGTATCACCCAAATAAATAATGTCAAGCTCATCAATTTTTCCATCATAGTTCACATCCTGGTAGTGAGCGTCTCCGGGTTGATAAACATAAGCGCTTGAACCTCCGTGAATCATTCGCATGGGTGTTGTTTCTCCTACTGCGTAAATATAATTGCCGTTTTCATCCCGAACATACGTGCTCTCTATAGTTGGGTAAGCGCCCAGATAATTATATCCGAAAAATCCTCCTATCGCATAGCCCGGGACAATGATTTGTCTATAATTACCGTTTTCCAGCATGTTTCCATAAACCTGGCTGACATTCTCCGGCCAGCTAATTACAATATTTTGATTGTGTGCAATGTTGAAGTTAGCACTAAATTTAAAATCGCGTCTATCAAGTATTACATAATCAACAGAAAATTCAAATCCTTTATTTTTAAGCTGTCCTTCATTTCTTGCCATATTTTCAAATCCAGACTGTGAGGGTATTCTCGTATCTTCCTTTTTCATAAATAAATCGTGGGTAGTTTTATCGTACACGTCAAACTCAATATTTAACCGGTATTTAATCGCTGCAAAAGATAAACCGACATTGATTTGTTCAATAATTTCGGGCCTTAAAGCCGTTAATTCAATACCATTGGGCTCAACTCCTGGCATATTCAGGTAAGCAAGGTCTGATCCTGCCCCATATGTACTAAAATAAAGGTAATTATCTTCAGGATTATTACCTGATTTACCCCAGCTTCCTCTTAATCTAAAGTCATCAATAAATTTACTATTTTTAAGCGGCCATTCTTCAGATATTCGCCAGGCAACAGAGGCTGATGGAAATAAATTCCACCTGGACTCACGGCTGTATTTTGAATTCCCTTCTAATTTTGATCCAAGTGATATGATATATTTATCTTTAAATTTATAATTAGCGCCTAAAAAATATCCGAGCGAATGATATTCTGAGAATAATGCTTCCATCCCGGTAATGGAATTATTGATGGTTGTTTGTTCGAAAGGTGATGAAGACCGGCTTGTGGTTACACGAAATCCGCGTGTCATTGTAGCTTCAGCGTCAAATTGCCCAAGTAAAATTAAGTCGTGATTTTCAGATATAACCGGTTTATAAATAATTTTTGTGAAATTAAATAGCGATGTTTTCTTTTTATACTCGTCAGTTGCTTTATTTGTGATATCGTCATCATAATTATATCCGACAGCATTATATGGTAAAAATTTTTCAATTTTATTATCAAACATATCGAGAGTAACTGATGATTGAAATGTTAAAGAAGGAATTATTTCATATAAAACAGTGAAACCTGCTCTTAAATCATCCCTTATTCTTTTGTGCTTCGCTAAAGTAGCAAATGCAACCGGATTGACTATATCATTAGCATTTCCCTGTAAAGTAGTTGTCGGCGTGAAAAATTCATCGTAGACTACATTGCTTGTATCTCTTACATAAACTGACAGGTTTGGCATTTTTCGGTACGCCATTGTCCGTAATGATTTATCGAATTTAAAATAATCATCTTCAAAATCATAATTCGCATCCTGATCCCATCTTGTAAATAATACATCACTATTGAATTTAAGTTTCGAAGACAGGTCATAATCAAATGCCGTTCTTATGTTTAATTTTTTCAAATCGGTATTTATGGTTGTCCCATTTTCATCCTGGTATCCCATAGATATGCTATACCTGGATTTTTCACCTCCGCCATTAACAGAAAAATTATGTTGATGAGTTAATGCATCCCTGGTAATTTCTTTGATCCAATTGGTATTTTGAGCATAATTATAATATTCTTCCCAGTTTTTGTCAAATGCAATTTCTCGGGCTCTTGAATCTGTTTGAAAAAAATTGTTCCTGGATTCCAAGTTATAGTGGCTTTCTGCAATAAGCATGGCGTAACCGCCACCATCAAGCATAGGAATTGCATCGGGTTCATGGGCCAAAGTGATTTTTGCGGTATACTCAAAAATAGGTTTAGATTTAATACCTCTTTTGGTTTTAATCATCAAAACGCCGTTTGATGCCCTGGAACCCCAGATGGCAGATGAACCGGCGTCTTTCAATACTTCAATAGATTCAATATCTTCAGGCGCCACATCAATAAGGTTACCGAATTTTTCTATATCAGCGCCGGCTAAATCAAAATCATCCATTTGAGTATCATAAGGAATACCATTGACTACTATCAAAGGGTTGTTGCGTGCATTGAGTGTTGCGGTTCCTCGAATTCGAATATTTAATCCAGCCCCCGGATCTCCCGAAACTGATGTTATATCAACATTACCTAGCCTACCTTGTAACATTTCTTCTACTGTTGTTGTCATGCTTGAATGCAATTCTTTAAGTTCAATACGTGAAACAGCAATAGCCCGGTCACGAATGGGAACTACACCATCATTTCCCATTTTTTTCCCTGTTATTGTAACTTCATCCATCAATGTAGATTTCGGCTTGAGTATTAAATCAATCCGGGTACGACTATTTATATCTACTACTTGTTTTTCGTACCCGATCATTGAAACTTGAACTTGTGCATTGGCAGAACTTAACTTAATAATGTAATTACCATTATAATCTGTGGTTGTTCCATTTAAGTATCTGCCATTTTTATCAACTTCAACTACATTCACTCCTATTAATGGTTGGTTATCATCTTCATCGGAGATGTGCCCATTTACAAGAAAAACCTGTGCGTTTGTACTGCATGAAATAAGCATCAGTATTCCGATAATTATAATTTGAAGGTTTTTGTCTTTCATATTAAGCTAATGGTTTTAGAATAAACAGTTATAATATAAAATAATTCATAAAGTTTATTATTCGTATTTTAAACATTTGTTAATTTTATGTACTACGGCATATTCTGCCAAATTATTGGCATTTGCATGTAATAAAGAAATTATTTGACCTGAATTATCCTGAACCTGAAGGTTTTTTAGACTATTAACAATAGTTAAATTTGAATATATTATATTGTCTTCCTCAATAGTATAACGTTGTGTAGGAAATGTTCCGGATACCAAACCATCATCAAATATACAATATTCTCTTATAAAATGATATTGAAGAAAATTTCTTAATGAATCAATATCCGATGGAATTAATCCAGCCGTTTCAGCTTCAGAAATTGCTTGATTGTCAGGTGCAAAAACTGTCCATTGATCTGTTTCTGAGGAGAAAACAATTCTCGGAGTTTTTATATTTGTTTCGTATTTGTCTTGAAGACTATCAATTAACCCGGCTTCAAATAATAAATCAGTGAAACTTGAGTAATCAGGATCATCCAATAATAACTGGGCAATATTACCAGGTTTTTTAATTACATTATCAATATTATAAAGTATGCCGTTTTTATCGTTTTCTATTTTTTCATCTATATTATTATAATCTCCGCTGATAAAATTACCTCCTCCATAAATTAAATTATTATTATAGTATATATGGTTGCCGGAGGCCATTCTTATAAAGCCCTCACCACTTAAATCATCATATTTTCCATAACAAAAATGATCTTGTACAAAATAATATATATCCTCTTCATCCAGTTCCCTGAAAATACCATCGGTACCTTTTCTCATAATAATTACGGAGCCGTCCTCTTGTTTGCTGGAAATTATTCCATATTGGCTTAATTGGTCATTTGCAGGTGCAAAGAGTGTAACAACCTTATCTGTATTTGAAAGTGCATTAAGCAAACCTGCGGAATTAATAGCATATAATAAAGTGGAATAATTTATATTGTATAGTATCGGACCCGGTACACAGGTGAAAACATTCGGTTCAAGTACCCTGTTCATTGCGTATAAAACGCCATTACTACACATTTGTCCGGTAGCAAAATCTTTCGAAATGTCAACTTCTATTATATCACCATAAAAGTTTTTAAAGCCTCTTTCTATACGGGATATAAGATCAAGCCTGTCTTTTAAATGTGATTGTAGAAGATATACCCAATATAATTCAGGTACACTGTCAATTGCAGGATAATATTTTAAAACTGTATTGTCTAAATAATCCTGAAATACATTGTCGTAAGGGACATAGGCTGTAAACATATATAACCATGTGCCTTCAGTACCTCCCGCGTCCGGCCCGTATTCATTTGCAAAATCAATAATTTGGCTATAGGATTTATTGTAAATTCTTTCTTTATCTTTATTGACCCCCGCTACATTATATCTTGCAAACCGCTGTGCTAAATCATAAAATATACCAAATGAATCCTGGTGATCATGTAAATATTTATCGATAGTAGGGATGGGTTTAACAACCCTGTCTATGTAATAAATAAAACCACTGGATGTCCTGACTTCAGCTTCGGTAACCATGGCATCATTCCACTGGGTGCCGCCCCATTTACTGCCGGGATACATAAACAAATAATCCGATCCTTCAGTATCACCATAATAATCATGAAAATATTCTGTTGTAAAAAATGGTATAAATGTATTGTTAGTATAAATTCTTAAAGTATCTCCTTTAAATGTAGGATAATAACGGGCTACTTCTAAGTATTCCTTGGGAACTGAATATGTCCGCTTTCGTAAGAATAAGCTGCCATATTCGCCTTCGGGAGTTTCTAATTGCCCCCATGAATATTCATATAGTAATTGGTTACGTGACCGGGGATTGATTAAAATATGCAAGCCGAATAATTCTTTAGCTTCAGTTTCACTTAAGTCCCCAATTGAATCAATGCCGCGTTCTTCCATATACGCCTCAAAAGCGCTGTCATTTGGAACAAATAACGTAAAAAGTTGGTTTTCAATCGAGGTTCTATAATCGGCCTTATCCATAAGGGCAAGAAAATGGTTGCAATTACCTTTTTCTATTAAAGTATTAATATTATCACCCTTAAGCCATCCTGGTGTTTTGAACCTTTCATGTGGATCTTCGCAGCCATAAAGAACAAATATCGCTAAAAATATAATGATGAATTGATGGCATATAAGCTGCATGTTTTTAACTTTTTTCATATATAAAGGAATTAAAATTTAAAATATTAATTCAAGTTTTTCATATTTTTTGAAAACTATCTGCTTAATTTATTCGTTCTAATCAATTCTATTATAAATTTTTATAAAATGATTAATTAAAATTTATGCGCCCCTAATTTATAAAATACTTTGTAAAAAATAATCATTTAGTTAAAAAAATATAATTTTATTTTAAATTGATGTTGTCCCAAATTTAGTTGAAATTTAAATAGGAAGAATCAGCAATTAAAGAGCTGATTCTTCCGGGAGGTTCCTAAAAATGTTAAATTTATGATTAACCAAAATC
>CAYWUI010000008.1:0-94420 GCA_964461435.1 uncultured Bacteroidales bacterium
TCCGAACCGATATTAACCAGGACAGGAAAATGTGTAAGGTTGCCCTTTATTGAGTCCCCTTCAATAACAAGTTCTTTCTGGAAATAATATCCGAGAACAGGCTTGGGATATGCACCACTCTGTGCATGAGTAAGATATGGAGTGAAGATCCATATTAAAATGAAGGTGAGTATTGATTTCAGGGAAGTAATATATAAATCATACCAACGGCAATGTTTTTTATCGATCTTTAAAGTTGGTTCAACATTACTGAAACAGGAAGAAATGTTAATTTCCCTAACATTCTCCATTGATATAGACAGTTTTTTATAAAAATGCATTAACCAGGCTCGAGCTGAAAACCAATTACGTAATAATTTTTTACGTTAATCAGTGCAAATTGTTTCGTAAAAAACTAATAATTAATTTTTTACAAAATTCAATTCTAAATTTAAAATTAAAAAATGAAAATATTAAAGTTAATTCTTTTTAAAACTCTAAATTTGATTACAAGTACATTAATTTGTTGAAGTTACGATTAAATTTGAATTAAATATAATTAAATTAAGAACACCGCCTTTTAGAAAACATGAAAATGTAAAAACAAAAATTAAAATATACATATATTATAAAATATACATTATTTAATATCTGTGAATATCATTTATTGAAAGTATTTTGAAAAGTATATAACATTTTGTATTTTGCGCTTTCTCAAAAAGCGCATAAATATTAATATCCTGATTGATATTGCATTAAAATGGCACAAAATTCAGTCCAGATACAACACGTCCTGAATAAAGAAGCTGAAGCTATTATTTATCAGTCAGACAATTATTATCCTTTAACCATACAAATTAACATCTTTAATAAAACTACAAAAATTAAAAGCAGGATTGATGACCATTTGAAGATTTACAAAAGTACTTTGGAAAAGTTCACCCGGGGTGATAAAAAATTCCAGGAACTCATAAATTCAGGCTATTTTTCACAGAAGAACCTGGACAATATTAATACTAATCAAATTTTCCCGATATACCAGTTGCTTGAGGACGAGATTTACGTGATCAGAAAGTTGATCGACTTCAAAATTACGGATAAAAAAGAGGATTATAATTTGCAAAATCTTGGCCGGGAATATGAAATATATACCCTTGAGATATCGGATGTGTTTGACAACTATATAAAAAATCAATATATAGAGGAAGTTAAGTCAATTTTTGTGCAATCTGTTGATAAAGAAAAGGAAAAAGTAATATTTAAGATCTCCAACTACCTTATTCATTTCATAAACTGGAATAATTCTTTCTATGATTTTTACGATTCCACGTTTGAGGTATTTCCCAGTGCTTTGAAAAAGATCGAAAATCGCTTTTCTCCAGAGCTTAGAAATAATATTAAAGCCTATATGGCATATTATAATAATATAAACCTGCTAAAGAGGCATTTTGAAAAGCGGGAATTGGGTAAAATATCAACCTTGTCTTTGCTTGACTGGCAGACTGATATCAAGGAAATTCTTAAAAAGCAATTTGCCAAATTTTTTGGAAATCGCAAGGCAGCGGAATATATAACTTGTCTGAATAAGATCATTTTGAGCACCATTAAAAGCAACTAGCCGGTTCATATATCACCAGTAAAACAGATTATATTTTTTTATTTCCCTGTTAAGCGCCTTAGCGTTTCCGCTTATTTTATCAAGCAAATTCCAGAAAGATTTTCCATGATTTTTATGTACCGTATGTGTGAGTTCATGCAGTATTATATAATCTATCAGGTGGTCGGGAAGCCTCATTAGCTGAAGATTCAGATTAATGTTATTTGCAGTGGAACAGCTTCCCCAGCGGGTTCTTGCATTTTTTACAGATATTTTCTTAAACTTAAATCCGTATTCCGAAGCCAGCTTTTTAACTCTATCCGGCAGATATTTTTTAGCTTCAATTCTCCAGGCTTCAATAATTGCCCTTCTAATTGCCTTCTGAATTCTTTCATCCTTCACATCGGCAAAAGAAGGATAAAAAACATTTATAATATTACCTTTAATAATTAGCTTTATTGTATTCTTACTATGAGGAATTATATTTAGTTTATGATCTTTTGTTGTATACTCCGAATTGGTATCAAATACAGGATAATGATTTTCAATACCCTTGAATTTATTTAAACTTTTTTTTATCCATGATTTCTTTTCAATAACAAATTTTTCGGCACTCCTGAAACTAACATTGCCCGGGACATTAACCTTCACCCCTGAAAAAGGCCTTACAGAAATGGCCAGCCTCTTGATCCTGTAATTTTTTGTCATCCTTACCTCACCTATTCCCTCAAGCGTGATAATCCTGTTATTTACAAATTCCTGTTCCAAGATAATATTATTACTTTAAATGTGTTATATATTATAATCTAAATTACCGGATGTAAAAATCTTAACTTTAAGAATTGGATTATTCTCTGAATAATTAGACAAATTAATAAATTTATAGTAATAGTAGCAGTTTTATTATATGCTGTATTTTCCAATAGTTATTAACAGAAAAAAGCTGCCCGGCATTTTAAAATTACTGTTAAATAAAGAAACTCCCGATTGTAGTTTCTGCAATCAAAATATAGTTATATTTATGGTCTGAAATTATTCTACTAAAAATGAAGTCAAAAAAACTTTTAAGGTATTTATTAATTATTGCCGTTTTGCTGATAATAATTGCTGTTATTGGCAAGAAGGCGGGATGGTTCGGGAAATCTATTGTCTATGATGTGGCAACAGAAAAAGTACAAAAACGTGATATTACCGAGTATATCACTGCAAATGGTAAAATTAAACCTGAAACTGAAGTTAAGATAACCCCTGATGTATCAGGCGAAATTGTTGAATTATATGTAAAGGACGGTGATAAAGTCAGGAAAGGTCAATTATTACTAAAAATAAAACCTGATACTTACATATCGGTAAGGGACAGGGCTGCTGCTTCCGTCGATGCCGCAAAGGCAAATTTAGCAAATTCACAGGCCCAGCTGGAGCAGATCAAGGTACAATATGAACAGGCCCGTTTATCATTTGACCGCAATAAAAAATTGTGGAGCGAAGGTGTTATTTCAGAAGCCGAATGGGAAACTGCCAAATCAAACTTCGAAATTGCCACCGCTAATGTTGCTGCTGCTGAACAAACCGTCCTGGCAGCTAAATATTCAATCAATAGTGCCGAAGCATCATTAAAAGAAGCAAATGAAAACCTGGTAAAAACTTCTGTCTATGCCCCCATGAATGGTACAATTTCAATTTTGAATGTTGAGAAAGGGGAGAGAGTCGTTGGTACTGAACTGATGACAGGTACCGAAATGCTCAGGATTGCTGATTTAAGTAAGATGGAAGTATTAGTTGAAGTAAATGAAAACGACATTGTTTGGGTACATGAGCTTGATACTGCCATTATAGAATTAGATGCTTATATGGATAAAAAATTTAAAGGGCTCGTGACAGAAATTGCAAATTCAGCTAAAGTATCCGGTGTTTCGTCAGACCAGGTAACATCTTTTGAGGTAAAAATTCTCTTGCTTGAAGATTCTTACAAAGAGCTAATTGAAGAAGGAAATCCCATTCCTTTTCGTCCTGGGATGTCAGCTTCTGCGGATATACAGACAGAAGTGAAATTAAAAGTATTATCACTGCCTATCCAGGCAGTAACAACACGACTTGATACAATAAATAAACCAGACTCAATTACTGCTGATGATAAAAATAAAGAACCCGAAGAGGTAGTTTATGTCTATGAAAATGGGAAAGTGACTCAAACGAAAATAACTACCGGCATTCAGGATAATAACTATATTGAAATAATTGAAGGGCTTAAAGAAGATGAAGAAGTTGTTGTTGCGCCTTACAATGTTATTAATAAAAACCTAAAGAACGGATCAGCAGTCAATATAGTAGACAAGAAGGAGCTTTATAAAAAGAAAAAATAATATGCTCCTGCCAATAATCAACATTGTAATAAATGGGCCTTATTCTAAATATTGAGACAGCAACAAACGTATGCTCAGTTGTCCTTGCACGTGATGGAGAAATGTCCTGTCTGAAAGAAAGCCTTAAAGATAAATCACATTCAACTCTATTAAGTGTATTTATCGAGGAAACATTAAGGGAGACCAAATTGTCGGCACATCAACTGGATGCAATTGCCGTAAGTAAAGGTCCCGGCTCATATACAGGATTACGAATAGGGGTTTCCCTGGCCAAAGGCTTATGTTACGGAAGCAATAAACCCCTGATTTCCGTGAATACTCTCAGCGCAATGGCCTATGGAATGATTAGCGGCTATAAACCGGACAAAAATAATCCTCCCTTGTTAAAAAATACACTTTTTTGTCCAATAATAGACGCCAGAAGAATGGAAGTGTTCACAGCTGTATATGACCACCTGAATAATATCGTCGAAGATACACAGGCATTAATAATCGACTACTCATCATTCAAAGAATATTTTGCTGAAAAGAAGCTGATTTTTTTCGGGACAGGTGCAGCTAAAATTAAGAATATCATAAGAAATAAAAATGCATTGTTTATTGATAATTATAATACATCTGCCCGTAACATGATTAAAATATCAGAAGAGGCTTTTAAGAAAAGGGAATTTGAAAACGTGGCATATTTTGAGCCATTCTATTTAAAAGACTTTATTGCAACAGTTCCAAAGAAGAAGTATCTTTAGGTATGCCATAATTGAACAAAATTAATACTTAACAGTTAAATTTAATTATATAATTTCCGTTATGAGGTTTATTACAGTAATAATATTATACATCACATTATATTCAATTGCCAGCGGTCAGTTTGAAATGTCTTTAACCGGATTGGAACCATTTAAATCAGGGGAATTATTAAAATATTCAATTAGATACGGTCCGATCCACGGTGGAGAAGCATATATTGAATTAAAACTGGTAAAGCATAAAAATAACCCGCTCTATAATGCAAAAATGCTGGCAAAAACTGTTGGTATTGCTGAAAAACTATTCAAGGTAAGGGAGCATTATGAGAGCTATTTCCATCCCAAAACCTGTATGCCTGTAAAATCTATCAGGGATGTAAGGGAAGGAAATTACAGGGCACATGATGAGGCTGTCTTTAATCTTGAAGACAGTACATTATACAGTCTTAAATCTGATTCATCCATTAAAGTTCCACCTGAAATCCTTGATATGGTTACCGCATTATATTTTATCAGGAGTCTGGATTATCAGGAGCTAAATCCCGGAGATACCATAAACCTTGTAACTTTTTTTGATAATGATATTTTTCCCTTCCCATTAAGGTACAGGGGAAAAGAAGTATTAAAAACGAAGTTTGGCAAAATTCAGTGCTTGCGCTTCGACCCTGTTGTCGAAACCGGCAGGATATTTGAGTCTGAAGATGATATGATAATATGGCTCTCTGATGATAAAAACCTCATTCCGGTAAAGGCCCGCTTTGACTTAATAGTAGGTTCGATTAAATGTGACCTGATCGAATTTTCAGGTTTAAAATATCCGTTAATCACGGTGGAAGAATAAAGATGCTGCAAGAATAAACACAAATTAATAGCTCAATATTTAGCAAAATTGCACTAATTTTGCTTTTTTTGCATCCGTTATTATGTATTTATTCCTTTTACAGTATTTTTGTATTCATTCTTTAACTGTTTTATGGCGACAACGGCAGATTTCAGAAATGGATTATGTATAGAATTTAATAATGACCTGTATACGATTGTACAATTTCAGCACGTGAAACCAGGCAAGGGACCGGCTTTTGTCAGGACAAAACTTAAAAGTCTGACAACAGGCAAAGTAATAGATAATACTTTCGGGGCAGGAGTAAAAATAGAAACAGCCAGAATTGAAAGGCGTCTGTACCAGTTTTTATATAGTGATGATCTTGGATTTCACTTTATGCATAGTCAAACATTTGAACAAATTACCATTAATAAAAGCTTTATTGAATCTCCCGGACTGCTGAAGGAAGGCCAGGAGGTTGAAATTGTATATCATGCTGACACAGAGACTCCGATTTCATGCGATTTACCTCCCTTCGTAGTTTTGGAAGTAACTTATACCGAACCGGGGGTAAAGGGAGATACAAGTTCGTCAACTGTGATGAAACCAGCAAAATTGGACACGGGTGAAAAAATTAATGTCCCACTTTTTATTAATACGGGAGATAAAATAAAAATAGATACGCGCTCAAAGTCATATGTTGAAAGAATAAAAGAATAATTAGTTACAAATCCATGACTTGTGAATAAAGTAAGTAAATCATCAATAAAGAGATTAGAACTTACAACCTTTAAACTAAGGTCTCTGCTGAATATTACACAGGCTATCAATGAAAACCTTACCCAGGAACAGTTGCTAAAGAGATACGAGGAACTTCTGACCAAAGATTTAAGTATAGGTAAAGTACTCATTTTTAAATATGATGAAGATGCCTGGAAATGCATTCTTAAGTCAGGTGAAGTTGGTGCTGCCTATGAAAATATTGATGTTAAAAAAGACCTGTTGCCAATAGATGAAATATCTTTTGTAACGTCCTCGACCAGCACATCCCTTAATGATTTTGATATAGTCATACCTGTAATTAATAAAGGCACCCCTATTGCATTCGTTATAATTGGTGATATTGAAGAGGGCGAAGGTGTTAGTCCCACTATAAAACATCTGAATTTTATTCAAACTCTCTCCAATATTATTATTGTCGCAATAGAAAACATAAGACTGTTTAAGGAAAGCCTGAGACAGGAAGCTTTAAGAAAGGAACTTGAGCTTGCATCAAAAATGCAAAATATGCTCATACCTAACCAGAAAATACTTCCCAGGAATAAAAAAATCACAATGACTGCGTTTTATCATCCTCATTCTGAAGTGGGGGGTGACTATTATGATTATCTCGAACTCAGCAGGGATGAAATTGGCTTTTGCATCGCTGATGTTTCCGGGAAAGGAATGTCAGCTGCATTATTAATGTCTAATTTTCAGGCTAATCTAAGGGCTCTTTTCACTCATGAAATATCACTGGCTGCGTTGGTTGAGAAGCTCAATGATAGAGTTATGCATGCTGCGAACGGGGAAAAGTTCATAACTCTTTTTTTGGGTAAATTTAATTTCAAAACCAGGGAGCTTGAATATATAAATGCCGGGCATAACCATCCCATATTATATCAGAAGAAAAAAAAGAATATAATCCATCTTAATAAAGGTTGCGTGGGGATTGGAATGCTTGATGAAATACCCATGATTAGAAAAGGATCAATCACTGTAGAAGAAAATACAAAAATTCTTTGTTATACTGATGGATTGATCGAACTTCTGGACGGTAAAGGAATATCCTACGCGACAAATGAAATTGAAGAATGCCTGTCAAACAGTGATAGCATAGAGGACAATATTCAGCAAATCATAAAAAAGCAGGGTATAATTGAGGGTAGTGCCGCTATTTTTGATGATATTTCAATACTGGGAATAGAAATATTTTAGTTCTGCTGTTTTTCCGCACTTTTCCCCTTCACATATGAAACATCCATAGCGACAAGCATTGCTGCGAACCCCCAGAATAAAGCCGAAGCTTTATCCGTATCTAAAAAATTATTCATTATGCTATGGACGTAGTAGGTTATAAGTCCGAGCACTAATGACAGGGAAAGTATTTTTAAAGGTTTTGAATCAACTTTCCTGTATACTCTGAATCCTGTTATAAGGGTCAAAACTATTATGGAAACAAAGCTTAATGTCCCAATAAATCCTGATTCTGCCAGAGGACCAAGATATTCGCTGTGAGCATTACCCCTGTCTCCTTCTTCCGTACTAATCGGAGTTTTTTGATAACTCACCTGATAGGGTGCATATTTAAACATGTATGTTCCCGGTCCCCATCCGAATAGCGGTCTTTCTTTAAACATCCTCACTGCACAATTCCACCTGTTAAGTCTTTCCACATTTGAATAATCATTCGTAATATTTGATATTGACCGTATATGTTCAGCCAGGCTTGCTGATGAATCCTGTGTATTCATTTCCATCCTGAAAAGAATTTCCGTAAAATTGCTAAAAGCAATATACATTACCAGCAAGCTTGCTAATACTATCATCCATAATCTTATTCTTAAAATAACTATTATAAATATACCAAAAGCAAAAATCAGGCTTACCCATGCAGCCCTTGAATATGAAAGAATAAAGCCTATAGTAATTATTATGGTTAAAATAAATGCGAATAACCTGACACCCCTGCTATTGGAACTGTCAATAGCTAATCCTGAAATTACCGGAATAATCATTGCCAGAATAGCCCCATAGGCTGTATGATCATTAAAAAAGGGACCCATGACGTAATGCGATGCTTGCTGATCGAATAATCCGATTGACATATGCCTGTAAATTGTATAAAAAATTACTATTACCAGAGGCAGGATATAAGCCCACAGGAATTTTTTTGAAAAACTGGTATTTTTACATAATTCCGCCGCTATAAAATAAAAAGCTATTACAAACCAGAATCGTGATAGAAAAAATTTAATGGATACTACGGGCATACTGCTGGTCAGAGAAGAGATAAATATCCACAATAAATTTATATATATTGATAGGGACAGGGGATGAACAAAAATCTTATGATCAATCCTTTCATTGTTCACCATTTTAATGAAGAACAAAAGGAAAGCCACAATAATAAGTGGTTCAGAAGGTAAAGACAGGTTTACGTCCAGATTACTGAAAAAAGTGTACAGAGGTATGGAAAGAGGTACCAGGAATATAATCAGGAGCATATAGTTGTCAAACCTTACAAAGGCAACCAATAACGCCATAAGCAGCAAGGGAAGATACATCAGATATGGTATCCCTTCTTTATAAATGAGAATACCGTGAATTAAAATAAATAATACTGAACTTATGTAAACAATATATTTTGAGATAATTCTGGACAAGATATTCAGCTTTTTATTTTGTTTCTTTTAATAATATCAACTGCCAGCAATATAAAAAGTGCAAATATGAATGCGGCGAATGTAGAAGTTATGACTACGATAGACTTCTTTGGATACGATTTTTTTTCTGCCGGGTATGCATAATCAACGACATACTTATGAGGCAGAGCCTGTTCTGCTTCAATCTTGGCTTCAATATACTTTGAATTTAAAATATACAGTTGCTGTTTATAATGAATAAGCTGATCCCTGATTGAAATATAGGCGGAACCATATTCTGAAAAATTTTTCATTTCTTCCTTCACTCTTTTTGCCCCTTCCGTATTACCATCCTTTAAAGCAAAACCATATGCTTCTATAAGTCTTTCCGACTGTGCTTCATAGTCATAAATACCTAACTTGTTCAATACAGCCAGGGAATCCTCATAAATTCTGATCTGATTGTGCAAATCCCCGAGTTGTTCATCTACCAGGCGTAATCCAACTGATGCTCTTTCCAAAACTATCTTATTCATAATTGTATCGACAAGGTTGGCAATATCATTTGCAATATTGGCAGCAATATTCGGATCCATGTCCATTACACTTATAATAACCGATAAATATTTCGTCCGCCTGAAATTAACATTTGAATTATATGCTTTGTTCAATAATGTACGTTTATACCTCTGTGTTGTATCTATTTCATAATGATGCATTAAATCATATTTTTCAATTATCCGGTCTCTTATCTGATTTGAATTTAAAACTTGCAGTAGTTGTTCAGTTTCTTCCTCTTCCCCGAATGACAGCATACCTTTACGACCAACATAACTGTATGAAAAAAGATACTTAGCTACAGATGCATCAGGTTCTGCGAACATAACAACCTCTGATTTAAAAAGAGGTGTAATCTGGTATGATACTATGATAGATACTATAGCTGCAATAATAGTAACTATTATTAACGGTAATCTTTTACTCCAGGCAAATATTATTAAGTCCAGTGAACTTAAATTAAACTTATATTTCTTTTCTTCTTTCATTGATTTTAAAGTTATAGTTTATAAACTTCTTAAAATATAATAGTTTTTCTTTCCTTTTTGAATAAGCAGGTATTTCTTATTTAGTAGATTTTTGTCCGATACAATAAATCCCGAATCACTGATTTTTTCCTTATTGACATTGAGCCCTCCTCCATCAATCATTCTTTTTAATTCACCTTTAGATGAAAATACCGGTGATTTTTTAACCAGAAGCTCCTCGAGGTTAATCCCTTTTTTAAATAATCCCGCACTTACTTCATATAAGGGGACACCTTCGAATACACTCAAAAATGTATCCTCATCCAGGTTTTGAAGTGATTCTGCAGTTCCTTTGCCAAATAATATTGACGAAGCCTCGACTGCAGCATTATAATCCTCTTTTGAATGAACCATAACAGTAACTTCCCCGGCAAGCTTTTTTTGCAAAATTCTCAAATGAGGGGCTTTCCGGTGTTCTTCTATTAAATCATTTATTTTATCACGCTTAAGCATTGTAAATATCTTAATATATTTTTCAGCATCCTCATCGGATGTATTAATCCAGAACTGATAGAATTCATAAGGTGATGTGTACCTTGGATCAAGCCATATATTTCCTTCCTCTGACTTGCCGAACTTACTCCCGTCGCTTTTTTCAATTAGAGGCCATGTCAGTGCATAGGCTTCCCCTTTATCTTTTCTCCTTATTAATTCATTACCGGTAGTAATATTCCCCCATTGATCCGATCCTCCCATCTGCAATTTGCAGTTTTTATTCCTGTATAAATAAAGAAAATCAAATCCCTGAACGAGCTGATATGTAAATTCAGTAAAAGACATACCTGTTTTTGAATCATCTCCCAGCCGCTTTTTAACACTGTCTTTTGAAGTCATATAATTAACCGTAATATGCTTGCCTATATCGCGTATAAACTCAAGGAAAGTAAATTCTTTCATCCAGTCATAATTATTAACCAGTTCAGCTGAATTAAGATTACTGGAATTGAAATCAAGAAATTTGGAAAGCTGCTTTTTTATTCCTTCCTGGTTTTTCCTGAGGGTGTTTTCATCCAGCAGATTCCTTTCTGCAGATCTGC
This sequence comes from uncultured Bacteroidales bacterium, assembly GCA_964461435.1. Taxonomy (GTDB): domain Bacteria; phylum Bacteroidota; class Bacteroidia; order Bacteroidales; family UBA10428. Next base: position 11,035 of record CAYWUI010000008.1, read on the forward strand.
CCGAAGGATCTCCAATCATGCCGGTTGCTCCGCCGATTAAAGCAATGGGTTTATGGCCTGCAATTTGAAAAAGTTTCAGCATCATAACCCCCACCAAATGCCCTATATGAAGAGAATCTCCTGTCGGATCAATGCCTACATAGGCCGTTGTCAATTCTTTTTTTAACTGCTCTTCTGTCCCGGGCATAATATCATGAATCATACCCCTCCATTTCAGTTCTTCTATGAAATTCATCATGAAAATTTTTGCAAATATAACATTTGATGATAACTATTAGTGTAATTTATGTCTTTAAACTACAATTTTATCATCTGATTGTGTATTCTTCCTTATTTTTTCATATTCCAGCCTGAAGTATGGGAATACCATGCGGGCAACTGAAGATAACGGCTTGTATAATAATGACTTGTGTAATGCGGATTCATCTTGTTTATCTCTTGGCAGAAAGTGTGTTTTATGATCGATAATATCTACAATAAGCAGCACTATGCTGATGATAAATGCAACTTTTATCACACTGAATAGTAACCCGAGGATCCTGTTAACAAAATCCAGGGCTACAGCTTTGGCAAACTTTTCCGTGAGTCTTGCGACCAAATGAACAGCAATAACTATTATCACAAAAGTTATGGCAAATGCTGTCAATTGCAAATATTCACCTGTAAAGCCAAATTTTTTTGTAAGTACAAATTCAGTATATCCCGAGAATTTTATCGCTCCTATAATTCCGAGTAATAATGCAGCCAGAGACGCAGCCTGAATTATAAGTCCCTTGGAAAATCCTTTGTAAGCTGCATATATAAGAATAACAAGAAAAACTATATCAAAAATGTTCATAAATGACTGTAAAGTGATATAATTGTTCCCTCAATTAAAGAAATATTTTTATATGTTCAATTAAAACTTTTTAACAATTTGCAGATTTGTTATTTATAAAAAACAAATATTTGTTTGCTAAATCATTTTCAATAATTTTGTGGCGCGAAACGAGAAACGAATAATACCGGCCCCGTAGTTCAACGGATAGAATAGCGGTTTCCTAAACCGTAGATACAGGTTCGACTCCCGTCGGGGCTACAATTTCGTTACGTCACGTCGAAACACGATATGTAAGCGGGATTGTTCCGGAAAGATTCTTGCTCTTCCTGCGAAAAGTTTATAAATTTAATGATAACATCAACTTTAACTCTTTTAATGATTCTGCTTAATAATCCGGGATGGCCAAGTTTATTTATTGTCTTGATAAGCTTACTGTCAGTATCAAGATAAAATAAGGCGAAATGGGTTTTTGTCATGGCACAGACACTTTCAAATAAAGGAAGAAGATATTTTTCATATCCCTCTTTATAGTAAATTCCCTCTATAGCTGCAAACCTGAAATTATGAGGATCAAAATACTTTAACATCCCCGGGAAGCGGTGAATAATTTTAAATAATATTCCATCCGGGAATCCCGGTTTCTTAATAATTTCCCAGGTCTCGGGGTTGGCCTGAACTGCTGCAACTATTTCATTATCAAGTTTTAGCAGGTAATAATTGTTATTATAAAAGAGGTTCTGTTCAGTATACATATTAAATCCTCTGTAAAATCTCCCCAGAAGTCTGAGCATACCGGGTTTTTCCTCTTCTTTTATCCTCTCTACAGCGGGATGAATCCGCGGATTAAAACGGCTGAATAATGTTGTGCTGAAGCTGCGGATTTTTTGAAAATCCATCTGATCACCAAATATTCTGGACCTGATATTATCACGCACAATATAAGCATAGATGAATGTTTTTTGATTTGGACCCTGCATTTTACTCAGTAACCGGTTGGGTTCGTCAAAATAGTCTTTGAGCATAACTTTAAGTATATTATCCCCGGAAGAATTATCTCTTGAAGTATTATCTCCGGTAGTATTATCTCCTGAAGATAGTCTATCATTATAATCTTCCTTTTTATGGATTTTTGTACGTAATGGGGCCCGGATGGAAAAATACCGAATATGCCAGGAGCTATATAAACTCTCTTTGTTGCAAGTGTTTCGCAGGATAAATCCCATCGTTCCAAGCAGCCTGTCTAACTTTCTGAGCACCAAAAAATAACACGAATCCAGTAACCTGATTTTTTTCTCAATGCCAGTAATTTTATATAATAACCGCCCCGGAGTACCAATTGTAGTATTCTTTAAATGATTAATAATATCCTGTCCGGGCTCACGCTCCACCTTAATTTCCAGCGCATGATATCTGGCTATTTCTGTTTGATTCTCTTTCATAATATTAACTTGTCATTTTTAATCCAAAGCATTGACCTCCATGTGATGTCGATATTTTAATGAATAAAAGTATAATAACTGGTAATTAATAAGATTTCAGATCAAAATTAATTGGTAAAAAAATGAAAATGAAACGGGTTTTTGCTATAGGCCGAAGAGATAATAGCAAATAATACTAAAATGATTAAGTATGCCGGTTTTTTATAGGGTGAGTTATTAAAAATTGCAATGGAAAGCTATTAATTTGCAATTATTACTAAATTTTTTTTATTCTAAGTACACTGCTTAAGTATAATCTGCAAATTTTTCCTTTTTATTCAGGCAAAATCCTATCGTCTCATTGTAAAATTCAATAAGCCTTTGTGGTTCCTTGTCATTTTCAGACGTTTTTATTTTTTTTTATCAATATATTATTTATAATTTTTTTAGAATTTTGCACTCTCATGAGTATAAAACTAATTTCAGTCCTGTTGTTTAATAATTAATCACTATCATTACCAAAAAATCCGGGCTAACAAATTTTTAAGGATAAGGGAAAAATTAAATGTGCAGAGGAAGAATCAAGAGTTGGGGTTTTGTTGTTTTGTTTTTAAGTAGTTTCTACTTTAAAATTATAGCTCAAAACATAGATACTCTTTATTTATCAGCAACTTATACAGGTATACCCCTGATAGAATTCCTGTCTTATCTTGAAAACCGGTTTCCCGTTACCGTATATTACCAGGATGACTGGTTCGCCGGTGAAACTGTTAATCTCAGCTTTACAAGCACTCCTTTACCGGAAGTCCTCGATAAGGTAACGAAAGGCACTCCTTACATGTATCAGGTCATTCAGGGCAATATGATAGTGTTTATGCCCAGGGAGGATGTTGCCCTTCTAATGGGATTAATGATTGATCTCAGCAGGGATATGAAAGATGTTAGTGTTGTGGAAATAGGTGATCCCGGCGAGGCAGGGAAATACAAAAAAGCGGTTTTAACAGGGACAGTAAGTGACGGAAAAACAGGACAACCCCTCTTTGGTGCCACTGTTTATATTGAGAACACAACCAATGCTGTCATCAGCAACTTAAGCGGGGCTTACTCGCTGGAGATAACTCCCGGAATATACACCCTTGTAGTTTCAAGCATCGGATTTGAAACAGCAGAGTATAAATTAAAGATTATCAGCAACGGCAACCTCGATATCGAGTTATTTGAAAAATCACATAAAATAGAGGAAGTGGCAATATACGGACAGAGGACACACGAAAATGTCAGGGGCAACCAGATGAGCCTGATAGAGATGGATGCAAAAAATATAAAGCAGTTGCCCGCCCTCGTCGGAGAAAAAGATATATTAAAAAGCCTTACAATGATGCCCGGGGTCAAATCAATTGGTGAGTTTGGCTCGGGAATTAATGTAAGGGGAGGTGGTGAAGATCAAAACCTTTACCTTCTTGAAGGTGCCCCAATCTTTAATACTTCTCATGTATTCGGACTCCTGTCAGTTATTAATCCCGATGCAGTAAACAGTGTTACCCTCTACAAGGGTCACATTCCCTCAGGGTACGGTGAAAGGGTATCATCGGTAATGGAAATAAAACTGAAGGACAATAATATTGATAAAATGCATGCCAGGGGCGGCATTGGTCTGTTTAACAGCCGCCTTATGTTCGAAGGCCCTGTTTATAAGGATATTATATCTTTTAATATCGGTGGAAGAACAAGCTATTCAAACTGGCTGCTGGGAAAGATACCGGACTATTACCTTCAGAAAAGCTCCGCTTCATTTTATGATGTAACCGGACTTCTGAAACTAAATGTAAAAAATCAACAGATCACTTTCTTCGGGTATAAAAGTTATGACAAGTTCAGGTATGCCTCAGAACTGGACTACGAATATGAGAATATTCTGGGATCATTTAAATGGAATCACTCAATTACCTCTAACCTGGCAGCGTCTCTTATAGTTTCTCTCAGCCGTTATAATGTAAGAAAAGACGATATAAAGCCAGGATATGAACAGAGCAGGATAACGTCCCGGACAAATTACCTTAATGGCAAATATAATATCTCATATACAGGTCTCACTAATCATAATATCGATATAGGATTACAGGGCATACGTTACGAAATCCAGCCCGGAGAAAAGATGCCTTTAAATGACACCTCCTTGATAATACCTGAAATACTTATGAATGAGCAGGCGTATGAAGGGGCAATTTATATTAATGATTTATACGATATTACCAACAACATATCTGTAAACGCAGGCATAAGATATTCCTGCTACTTTTTTACAGGCCCGCTAAGGATCCCTGTTTACCAGGAAGGTGCCCCAATAAGTGAAGTTTCTGTTATCGATTCTTTATATTACAGCAAAGGTGAAATTATAAAACCTTATTACAACCTTGAACCCCGCCTTTCCCTGAAATTCCAGTTTGACAACAAAAACTCCGTGAAATTAAGTTACAACAGGAACAGCCAGTATATTTCACTGATCTCATATACATCTATTCCTACACCCGATGATGTGTGGAAACTGTCAGGCCCTTATATTATGCCAATATTGGCTGACCAGTTTGCTATTGGCTATTATCGGAATTTTTTAGGCAAGAGCATAGAAACTTCTGTTGAATTATATTACAAAAAGCTGTCTAACCTGGTTGAATACAGGAATAACGCCAGCATTGAAATGAAGCAGCATATTGAAACGGAACTTATAAATGCTTCCGGTAAAAACTATGGTATTGAATTTTTCCTGAGAAAGAAAACAGGTAAGCTTGATGGATGGATAAGTTATACCTTTTCAAGGACTTTCAAAAAAACAAGCGGTATATACAGCGACGAAATAATCAATAATAACGATTTTTACCCTTCATCCTATGACAAACCCTATGATTTAACAATCCTTTTAAATTATAACATTAACCGCCGCTGGCGAATTGCAGGAAACTTTACTTACGCCTCAGGCAGATCAGTGACACTTCCTGAATATAAGTATAGTATTGGAGCCGAAGAATTAATATATTATTCCGACAGGAACAAATACAGGCTACCTCCCTATCACAGGCTGGATTTATCGATAAGCATTGATGAGAGCCTGAGGATAAAGAAGAAATGGAAAGGCAGCTGGACTTTCTCATTATTAAATGTCTATGCCCGAAAAAATGCATATTCGGTTTTTTATAAAAAGGAACAACCGGACTCTAATAATGATTATAAGAGATTCAATCTCTTCAAACTCTATATAATAGGGAAGCCATTGCCCACAATAACCTATAACTTTATTTTCTAAATAATGAAGGCAGCTTATAAAAAAATATTGATCCTATTATCACTAGTACTTCTTATAGCATGCCAGGAAGTGTATAATCCCGATGATATTGATGCTGGTTTAAAAATACCGGTGATTGAAGGTTATCTTCATGACGGGCCCGGTCCGTACAGGGTGGAATTATTCTGGGCAGCAGCTTTTTATGATAGAAGCTATACAGCGATTACAGATGCACTTGTTACCATTTCCGATAATTATGGGAATACTGAAATTTTAACTGAAACCGGTAATGGCAGATATTATAGTGATAAGAACGGAATAAGGGGCACTGCAGGCAGGATATACACCCTTCATGTTGAATTGCCTGACGGCAGTATATATGAATCTTCACCTGTTCTTATGCAACCTCCCAAAAAAATTGATACCATTTATGCTGAAATAGGCGAAAAAGAATTTACATCAAGGAATTCTTATGGCGAGCTGTCGATTTATAAAGAAGGAGGTTTATACGTATATGCTGATATGAATTCAAAAACCGGCGACAGGTTGTTTTTTCGTTTTTACAGCAGGGTTGTATCACAAAGCCAGTATACCATATACTATCCTGCTCCTCTAGCCCCCGTCGATGTATATTGCTGGTATACATGGAGTCTGAACGATATGGTAAACGTAAAATCCACAGTTCCGTTTAAGTACGAACAGGTGATAGAAAAGCATAATCTCGGTTTTCTTCCATACAGATACAATTCTGCATGGCAGGATGATACAACAAGCCCCGTACATCCGAGAGGCTGGATTGTAACTACTACAGCTTACTCAATAACGGAAGACGCCTATGAGTATTATAACTCTGTTATTACACAACTTAATGCAAAAGAACGGATATTCGATCCTGTGCCCTCCCAAATCACAGGTAATATCCACTGCATCAATGATACGGGCAAACTTGTCCTGGGACTGTTTGAAGTTGCTGCAAAAACTTCAAGGCACACCGCCTTTGACTGGGCAACCGGACTAAATAATTATTCTATCTTGAATTTGCAGAAATACTCAGTCCCGATAAGCGACTCATGCCAGGATATCATCGCACCGGACTTCTGGATAACATTTCGATGATTTTAACAATAAACAGAATGAAAATCCCATTATTATAAAAGTGAAAGATTATAAATTTTCAATAGAATGCCTGCTGGTTGGCCTGTTAATGATTGTTCCCGTTTTTTTACGGCCTTCAAACGGACAGCTAACTGATTTTCATATCGAACAAAATGACTGCTTCCTGGAAAGAAATGAAAAAGTATTTGTGCAACTTGATAAAAACACTTATATCTCCGGTCAGCCATTGATGTACAAAGCATATGTCGTCAATGCGTCCTCATTGAAAAAAAGTACGCAAAGCAGGATTATTTACTTCGATATAACAGGCTCCAATGACAAACTTGTATATAGCTGGAGATCCAATCTAAATAAAAGTATTTGTTCAGGATCAGTTATTATTCCCGATACTATTCCAGGAGGTATTTACACTTTGAGGGCATATACCAACTGGATGAGAAATGTCTCACCTGCATTTTATTTTAAAACAGGTATAATCATAACAAAAATAAATGAGTCCGGACTTAAACAGATACAGGGACCTGCAATGCCATTCGACTATGAAACCGGATCACTATCTTTAAAGCAAATCACCTGCAAATCGGGATATAATCTGGATATTGAAACCGCCCAGCCGGATGAAATTATTATAAATATAAGTTCGGAGGATGAGGGTATTTTTAATAGCGGATTATTCCATCTTCTTATGCGTTCACGGGGAAGAATATTGAAGAACATACCAGTTACATTAAGTAACGGCACGGCAAAAGTTATTATTTCAAAAAATGATATTCCTGCAGGTATTCTTTGTATTGTCCTTCTCAATCATTATAATAATACGGTTGCCGAAAAGTTAACATATATTTATCCGGACAATTATCCTTCCGTGAAAATAAATGCGTTACAAAAGGCTTATAAAAAAGGCGATAAAGTCGTGCTGGAATTAGAGTTAAATAATACCGGATATACCGACACAGCCTGGCTTTCGGTATCGGTATCCGAAAAAACACCATTTCAGGATTTCATAAATAATCAAGGGATCACATCATACATGCTATTTTATTCTGAATTTGAACCGGACAATTATGAATGGGATATTCTGCCGGATAACAATAAAAGGCCATGCACGTTTATCCCGGAAAACAGGGGATTTGTACTTACAGGAAAGGTCCTGCAGAAAACAGACAATGAACCTATCAAAAATGAACTGACTATGTTGTCTTATGCAGATAGTATTACTTCCCTGAAATACTGCTATACCGATTCAAGCGGTAAATTTTATTTTTTGCTGGACCAGTCCTATGATAACAGGGACCTGATTCTGCAGCTTATTAACTATGGTACAGGAACAAAAAGTATTACCTGGGAAATAGATAATAAATTCAATCCATATACCTCGCTGAATAACAGCACACTGGAGCTGTCGCCAGAAGCAATTGAATATCTTGAATATTGCAGAAAAATCACACTAATTAACGAAATCTACAATGCTAAAGGCAAAAGCAATAGTATGCCCCCGGTTATAAATAATGCCTGTGAACGCAGGAATTTCTGCGGTAAGCCTGATTATGAAATATACCCTGCAGATTTCGTTGAATTGGATGATTTCAGGGAAATATCAGAAAATATTCTACCCGGTGTAAAATTCAGGAAAAGACGTGATATCTATTATGTCCAGATTTATGATTTTAAAAACAAAATTATAATGCCCCCCGGTGCAACTGTTCTGTTAAACGGCGTCCCCTGCCAAAGTCTGGATTATATATCTTCTTTAGGTTCAAATGATATAAAGCGTATAGATGTCTTTCAATCACAAATACTGTACGGCGAACTGTCTTTTTACGGACTGCTGTCAATTCATACATATGATGGAAAGATTCCTGAGGCCTATCTCGATAACCATGCGTATATTTATAAAAACGAAGTCCGCCTGCCTTATACTTTTCCAGTCAATGATATTATACTGCAGACTGAGAAGAGGATAAAAAATCAGCCTGATTTCAGGCAGACATTATACTGGAATCCCAGCCTTATAATAAGCGGGACAAATAAAGCAATAATTGAATTCACTGCTTCTGATCTGGAAGCCGGGTATAATATTTCCGTGCAGGGCATAACCTCCGGAGGCATACCCCTGGAAGCTGCCAGCGAAATAGAGGTCAAATAGTTAAAGCTGATAATATGAAGAACCTAATAATATCAATCATTCTTGTTTTAATCACGAATGTGGAACTTATATCCCAGAAATACTATTGCAACTGTACTGAAGATATTAGTATAACTGAGGATTTTGAAAAAAAACTGTCTGGCAGGATTTATATAAACAGTAATATGAGTTATGGTTCACCATTCTTTTATAAATGGGCAAATGGCGATGTTATTATGTCTGACGGACAGGTAGTCAAGAATAAGTATATTCGTTATAACCGTTATTTCGATGACCTTGTATGGCTCAGAAAATCAGATTATAAAAATGCAACAGTTGATAAGGAAGCCGTTAATGCATTTATTATATATGCTGAAAATAACACCCCCTATGCATACTTCAGAAAAACCAGGATTAAAAACTGGTATCAGTCCGATTCATCAGATGTCTTTCTTCAGGTTCTCGAAGAAGGAAATATATCTCTTTATGCTTTCCGTACAGTAATGGTTAATAAAAATGAAGATGAGATTTATGATAAAAATGTATATTATCTGCAGATAAATAATGATTATTACAAAATCGATGCTAACCGACTGAGCTTACTGCGAACCCTCCCTGACAAAAAGGCACAGCTAAAGCAAATACTGCACAGGAATAAATTAAAAGTAAGATTCGAACCCCAGCTGATCGAGGCAATAGAACTATTGAATAAAGATTATGAATTTAGTAATTAGTCCGGTTTCCCTCAACGACAAGGTACGCAGTAATAACTATTTTCTTTTATAGCATCTTACCCAGTCAATTTCCATTGCGGCAGGAAGGTTATTCCCTTTTATTTCTTTATGAAGCCCTGAACTTAGTATTAAATACATAGGTTCCTGTGGAACACCCTGTGATGAGGTGGCTACAGTAACACCGTTTATTTTCCACTTAAGCTTATCCTGTGACCATTCCAGGGAATATATATAAAATTCCTTTGAGTATTTCGATAATCCGAGTCTGGATATTTTCTTCCTGATACCCCCCCTGGTATTTATATTTCCCCAGTAGCTGCTCATTACCAGTTTATTCTCTGCTTTAGCAATATCTATATGTGGCAAAATCTGGTCAGATAACATCCAGAATGAATGACTTACAGGATAACTTTCATTAAATTTTATCTTGGCTTCGAATATTCCGTATTTCTGCCTGTAGCTGTTACCCGTACTTATAAGTCCGGATGTATAATCAAATTCCCTGGGATAAAATCCTATCTGCGGATTCCAGGCCTTACCTTTAGCCTTTTCTTTCCTGGTCAGTATTTTTAAAATACCCTTATCAAACTCCAGGTTTTCTCCATCAGTAAAAAAATGTTTATCATGTGCAAGTGAATAGCTATCCTTTATTAAAGCATCCCCCCAAAAATATCTGGTCATCCATTTCTTGCGGTCAAGCCTGCCGGATGAAAAATCGTCCTCAAAGCTTACTTCCCACGTTTTTAGCTCGTCAAACCTTGTTGAATCTTTGAGCTCAAAATACCATACAATCTTTTCCGAGGATTTTAATTCTTTATATTTCTGCTCCATTTTATACTCATCTGATAATTCTAATTTTTTTGCAGGCGGCAATAACATGTATTCCTTTACTTTCCTGAAATCATCGGACTGAATATATTTTTCAAGCTTCTCCACCTGTTTGATCCTGTCGGACCCCTCCAGGTTGATATAATTTGCGTATAATGCTGATGCCTTAAACCTGAAATTATCTTTGAATCTTTTGGAACTTTTAAGAGTTTTATAATCCTCCAGTTTACGATACTCATCCGTATCCTGAAATTTCTGGTTTTCAATTTTACTCCTTTCAGCTTTGTATCCGGCTGAATTAATATATTTTTCCAGTTCAATGTAAGCTTCAAGTTCATGGGAATCATGCAGCTCATTATAGTCAATAAGTATAGGTAATTTTATCAGTTTATAATAATTCCTGAACTCCTTTGATTTCTTAAGTCCCTTATATTGCTGCATTTTCTGATATTCATCCGAGAATTTGAAATCACTTTTTTTCATGGAATGCCTGGCGGCCAAAAAGTCTTTTGATTTGACAAGATCTCTCAGTTCTTCAAAATCCTTTAGCCTTTTTGATTTATAAAGATCATAAAAATCTGAGTAGCCACTTAACTTTAAAAACTTAAAATAGTTCTTGAATTTGGTTATTCTTTTCTGTTCGAGGTATTGCTGAAGGATTTTATATAATTCCGAGTTTTCAAATTTCTTTTTAGGTGATAAAGCCATGTAATCTTTAACCTTATTAAACTCCGGTGATTTTAAAAATTCTTCCAGCTTATGATATTTCTTTAATTCATCAGATTTCTCAAAAGCAATCAGTTCTTTAAGTTCATTTGACTCCTTAATTTTATAATAATTCTTTATATCTTTCTCATTTCTAAGTCTCAGATATTCCTGCTCCTTTTTATATTCATCGGTATCTTTAAATTTCTGTGCCTGGATTTCCTTCTTTCTTTGCGCAAATTCATCTGATAATACCCGGACTTCCAGTTTTTTAAAGTCGGAAAGTTCCCTGGATTTTGAGAATTCATTAAATGCTTCATATTCCCTTTGAAGAGCTGCTCTTTTTGCTTCTACCTCTGATGTGCCGGGAATTAAGCCAAGTAAAGCTTTAAGACTTGCCATTACCAGTAATTTAATATTTAGTAACTAAATATAAAACCAAAATCAGTTAAAAAGTATTGTGTAATAATATTTCATTTATTAGTTAAAGATATAAAAAATTCATAATACAAATATTATTCATTCTTTTATACCATATATCTAATAAACTTTAAATCCTGTAAAAGTGGCATTACCTATTTCAGTAGAAGCACCGGAATTTACAACCATATTAATCTTGTCATCCTCGGTTAAATAAAGCATAAATGCATACCTGACTTTTGAATCTGCTGGAGCTGATTGAAGTAGTACATCATAAACCCCGTTATTTACATAAATGCTTACCTTTTGTGTAGTTTTTGCATTATAAGTAAAATAGAAAGAATATAAGCCAGTGGATGAAGCCTCAAAATCCCCGCTTGTGTGATTATATGCCCCTCCAACGTCAACCTTTTCTTCATTAAAAATAAGATAGTTATCTGTTACCACAGGAACCGTATTAACTGTAGTTTTTTCCGCGTAGAAATAAATACTTTCCGGATTTTTCAGTTCTGAAATATAAATCGCATTCCCTCCTGATATTCTGATAGAGTCCTCCTCAATAGTCAATGTCTGATTATCTGTATTATCAAGATATGATGACAGATTAACCGGATTTGCATCAGCATTTTTTGTAATTTTTAAAATATCATTGCTTACCGATAAATCCTGAATTTCATTTTCAGGTTCATAATCTATAGGCAATGAACTTTGCTCTGAGCCGTCGGGATTAATGAGCAGAAGCTCATTATCTTCGGTATTAATTGAAAGAGACTGGATTTCATTTGTCGCATCTTTATCATGATCATCGGGGTCACCGTTCCCCCCACCCGTTCCGTTGGCAGCATATTCGGCATACAAAGCATAAGGGACTGAAAAGAATTGTGTAGTTCCCATATCCAGGTATTCGCCATTATCAGCGAATCTAATTGCCACTTTAAGAAAGTGAGGGTTCAGCCCCCACTTTATATCAGCAAATTTTTCCCTTTCACCCCCTTCACGTGTTCCCTGTCCAATAATAAGTGTAAACAATCCAAACCTGCTTGTTGTCACCGAATGATTTTCTACCCATTCTACCAGTCCGTCAACACTTGCTGAAATAATTGAAATCCTTACTGATATGTTCTTATTAGCTAACTCCTCGCCTGTAAAATCACGCGCAACTGCCTGATAATTTATACCTTGAGGGACACCTTGTGAATATCCATCCAGGAAAGTCAGGGCAGTAAAACATAAAAATGCATTTATACAGATTATCCATTTCATTTTCATAAGTGACCTGTTAACAGATTCCAAAGTATTACATTTTTATTATCCTTCCGGTCTTTAACAATTTATTATTCGTCGAATAAACAAAAATCAGGTATACTCCCTGTGTGAAACGTGAAAAATCAATTTGCATTTTATATCCTTCAAAAGCACCGGAAATATTATGTTTTTCAATATAAACACCTGTTATCGAGAACAATTCTATTCTATATTCAGTTTCTTCTGCATAGTTAAATACTACTATCAGGTTACTGACTACCGGATTTGGGAAAAAATCAACCGAATTACTGGAATATTTGAATTTTTTCGTTTTTACACCCGGCTGCTGAAAACCCTGCGTCAAATAGTAATATGATTTATCGTAAAAAGTCTCTATTACTGATTCACCAACAGTTGATTGTACAATTTCAAAGTTATTATCATACGAACTTCCCAGGGAAGATATAACGAAATTAGAAACAGATTGAGAATTCACCGAACCTGTCAATAATATTAAAAATATTAATAACTGACACTGGCGTACCATTTTTTGTTAATCCGTTTGTCCCGCAATATCCTTACTATTTAAAGCAAAGCATTGCCAAATTAAAGCATTAAAGTTAGTAATTTATAGATTATTTATTACAATTAGCTGGCAAATATAAGCATATTTGCTTAAACGCGACATTGCATATTGGCATATTCAGCCACTTCACTTTCATTAATATCAACCATACATTTAAAGTGGCCTTTGGGACATTTTTTATATCCGAGTTTTGTGCAGGGGCGGCATGATAATCCATTTACCTGAAAGATCACAGATTCTTTGTCCGGTTTATAGGGATACATTCCAAACCCGGGTATTGTATTTCCCCATATTGATATAATTTTCTTCTTAAATGCTGCAGCTATGTGCATCATGCCTGTATCATGCGAAATAACCAGCATTGACTGCTTAACCAGGGAGGCAGACTGGTTTATCGACAACCTGCCGCAATAATTATGAACCCTGCTGCCAGCAGATTTTTTAATCAGCTCTCCATTGTTAAAATCCTCTTTGCCACCGATTAATACTACAGGATATTTAATCATGCAACAGATTGAAATAATTTTATCGACAGGCAGCTGTTTTGTGGTATGCCGGGCACCAATCACAAATGCAATGTATCCATTTTTCAGTTCATTATACTCACTGCTTATATCAGCTACATCTTTTTCATCTATATAATAATCCAGCCCTTTATTATCATTTCTAACATTAAAAATTTCAACTGACTTAAAATACCTGTCAACGATGTGTATATCAGGGAGCTTGTTAATTTTAAAGTTTACCATCAGCCATTTCTCAACATTAAGCTTGTCAAATGTGAATGCTATTAACCTTAACAGCGTTTTAAGCCTTAATGTCCTTATGTTTTTATGTAAATCTATAATGTAATGATAATTTTCTCTTCTTAGTCTTTTGACTGTTTTATTAAAATCATTATCAAGTGAATATATTTTATCTATATAAGGATTGGCTTTCATTACAGGCTCATATTGTTTTTTCAGCAGGTAATGAACCTCTGCATCCTTGACTTGTGTCTTTAAACAACGTACCACAGGTGTAGTCAGGACAATGTCTCCTATTGAACTAAACCTTACAACAAGAAATTTAACCACCCTTTTTATTTTTTATTTAATTTTTCGAAAAAACATTAATAATTCCAACCAGCATTCCTTACTTTCCTTATTTGATTCCCATAGTATCTTTGCTCCATGAGCATTATTATCACCGCTATGCCTGTATACTGTCCTGATATTATCAGGTATATTTTCCAGCATTTCCATTATATAGGGATACTCATTTTCTGATGATGACACAAATAAAGGCTTGTCAAAATTCCTTATCTCCTCTTTTATAGATATTTCAGGCTCAAAATACTCACCCGGACTAAATGCCGCGACTGCACTAACCCTGTCATTATTTTTGCCTGCCATCATACATAATGATGCAGAGAAAGAGCTGCCAAAAAGTATAACAGGCTTATTATTATACTTACTCACATATTCAATTGCAGCTATAACATCCTTTTGTGAGTCTATAAGTTTGTACGATATATTATTTGATTGTGCCCTGAAGGCTGTTTCATTCTTAATATAATTTACTTTGCCCCCCGAACGCAAATCAACAGCCAGGCAATTATAATCAAGGTTAAGCAATTTATCGGCAATTCCAAGATATTCGCCCCTGCTATAACCGTTTTGATGAAACAACAGAATAAAGGGATAGCTATAATTATTCAAATAAAGATCAGCTGTAATTTTTAGACTATCTGATGCTAAAAAAGATACTTTTTGCTGACAGAATCCATTACAATTCAGGATAAATAAAAAACAGAATAAAATCCAATACCTCATTAATAATACTTTGAAAAATCCTATATAATCAGGATATATCTGCCAATACTACAATTTTATTTCTATTTACCTCAATAACTCCGCCTGAAATATCAAAAGAAAAGGGCTCATTCTCCTCATTAATGATTTTAATTGTCCCTTTCTCCAGGATTGAAATGATAGGGGCATGGTTCCTTAAAATGGTAAAAGGGTCTTTTATGCCGGGTACTTTAACAAGTTTTACCTCGCCTTTATACAAGTCTACAGAAGGGGTAATGATTTCCAGGTTCATTAATGATAAATTTTATTTAATTCTCATCTTGCTTTGCCTGTTCAATTAGTTTTTTACCCTTTGCCACAGCATCTTCAATAGTCCCAATCATATGAAATGCTGCTTCGGGATATTGATCAACCTCGCCATTTAAGATCATATTAAATCCTTTAATAGTATCCTCAATTGAAACCCAAACACCCGGAATTCCCGTGAATTCCTCAGCAACATGAAAAGGCTGGGATAAGAATCTTTGTATTCTTCTTGCCCTGTGGACAACTATTTTATCCTGTTCAGACAATTCATCCATACCAAGAATTGCTATAATATCCAACAGCTCATTATAACGCTGCAATATTTCTTTTACTTTCTGCGCAGTGTTATAATGTTCATCTCCCACAACTTCAGGAGTTAAAATTCTTGAAGTAGAATCAAGCGGATCAACAGCCGGGTAAATTCCCAATTCAGAGATTTTACGGCTAAGAACCGTTGTTGCATCAAGATGTGAAAAAGTTGTGGCTGGCGCAGGATCAGTCAGGTCATCGGCAGGAACGTAAATAGCCTGTACAGACGTTATAGATCCTCTCTTTGTGGAAGTTATTCTTTCCTGCATAAGTCCCATTTCCGTTGCCAGTGTAGGTTGATATCCAACAGCAGAGGGCATTCTCCCGAGGAGAGCAGAAACTTCTGATCCTGCCTGTGTAAATCTGAATATATTATCAACAAAAAACAGTATGTCCCTGCCTCCGCTTTTTTCATCCCCGTCCCTGAAATATTCAGCCACTGTTAGTCCGGATAACGCCACTGTCGCCCGGGCTCCAGGGGGCTCATTCATTTGTCCGAATACCAGTGTCGCCTGTGATTTGCCAAGAGCATCCATATCCACTTTTGCCAGGTCCCAGCTTCCCTTTTTCATACTCTTAAGAAACTCGTCTCCATATTTAATAACGCCGGATTCAATCATCTCACGTAATAACTCATTGCCTTCCCTTGTACGTTCTCCTACTCCTGCAAAAACAGACAGTCCCTCATATTTCTTTGCTATATTATTAATAAGCTCCATAATTATAACTGTCTTGCCCACTCCTGCCCCTCCGAATAGCCCAATTTTACCTCCTTTTGAATAGGGCTCAAGCAAATCAATTACTTTTATACCTGTAAATAGTACCTCTGCTTCTGTTGATATTTGCTCAAGCTTTGGAGGCATTTTATGAATCTCATAGCCTTTTGATCTGTCAAGCTCTCCCAGTCCGTCAATCGGATTACCTATTACATTCAGCAATCTGCCTCTTATCTGGTCACCCACAGGCATACGTATAGCACCCCCCGTAGCAACTGCTTTCATTCCCCTTTTAAGTCCGTCCGTAGAATCCATGGCAATAGCCCTGACAGTACTTTCACCTATATGCTGCTGGCATTCTACAACAAGTATATCTCCATCCTCCCTTTTTATTTCCAGGCAATCGTGAATTTTAGGCAGTTCCTCAACTGTTTTTTCAAAACTGATATCCAGAACAGGTCCTATAATCTGAATTATTTCGCCGACAGTTTTCCCCATTTTAAAGCTATATTTTAAACATTTGATTAACCCTTTTTCCTGCTAATTGCAATTTCAATAACATAAATGTAGCCCAATTTACAATAATTACCAAACTACAATTAATACATTTTTTAAATAATAATACAATTTGTATATTTGGATTTATAGTTGATAAAATAACTTTATTATTAATTATCAAATATTATTTCATTTTATAACTTTGCAATTATTCAATAACTTAAAACAAACAACCTATGAAAAAGCTTCGTGTTAAATTGTATTCTTCGATTTTGCTGCTGGCTCTTATAGTGTGCCCCGCAATAAAAACTCAATCTCAGGAATTTGAGGTTGGCGACAAATTAATTAATGCCGGTATAGGATTAGGTTCAACATTATATAGCGGCACCTGGTACAAGACAACTCTTCCGCCGATTTTTGTTTCAGCTGATATTGGATTCAAAGACGATATAGGTCCGGGTGTATTGGGACTTGGAGGTTACCTTGGTATGTCGAGTTATAAGTACGAATATTCGTATTATCTTGGAAACTGGGGATGGAAATATACCTCTATAATTATAGGTGCAAGAGGAACTTATCATATGGACTGGGTTGATAACCTGGATACATATGGAGGAGTATTATTAGGATTCAATATTATAAGTTCTAAATTCTTTGGGGATGAAACATGGGCAACAGGTTCAGCTTCCAGTTCAGGAATTGCCTACTCATTCTTTGTAGGAGGCAGGTACTTCTTTTCAGATAATTTCGCTGTTATGGCTGAACTGGGTTATGGCATAGCATGGCTGTCTCTTGGGGTAACTATAGGATTGTAAACAGAACATACTGTCATATACTGTTTGTTCATCAAAAAATAATTGTTGTTTGCTAAATATTTATAAACGTATATCAAGATAAATTCAAGATATTTATTCTTTATACGTATTATTTTAAGAATTAGCTTTTATATTTTTTATTAATATCCTTACCCGGATGAGCAAAAAACTGATATTTTTTGTTGATGATGACAGAATGATGTTAAATTTGATGGAGTATACCTTCAAATGTAAAGACGGGTATGAAGTAAAATCATATTTCTCAGGTGAAGAATGTATTGAAAACCTCAATCTGAAACCCAGTTTAATTGTTCTTGATTATATTCTTGGAGAGGATGACTCCAAAGTAATGTCAGGTCTCGATACTCTTAGAAAAATAACCGAGCAGAATAGAAATATCCCTGTAATTATTTTAAGCCGTGAAAAAAACGAAAATCTGATTAAGAAATTCATAGACTACGGGGCAAAGAGATATGTAATTAAAGACGACTTTTTTATTGATACATTAATTGAAACTATTGATGAACATTTCTCGAATAATTAATAGTTACAATGTATTTTTACTTCTTTAATCAATACCGGGACCTGACTTTCTTTTTTAACCAGAAAATTTATTGAGTTTTCATAACAGGTGGTTGCTTAATTCTTATTAAATATTATGAAAGAAGCAAAAGCATTATCATTAACTTTTTGCTTTTTTATTCTAAATAATATTAATACTTTTGCACCACTTTAAAATAAAAAAATTGAAATCTGATAATCAATATATTATCCGGTTTAAAGGTTTAAACGAAGGAATTCATAATATCAGGTTTGATGTTAAAAGAAAGTTCTTCACTGAATTTATTGAAATTGAAGCTAAAGATGGCAATCTTCAGGTGTTAATCACACTGAATAAAAAATCTGACTTTCTAATGCTTGATATTATTATTGAAGGAACTCTGCTTGTACAATGTGACAGATGCCTGGAATATTTTGATTATCCTGTAAACTATAAAGACAGTGTACTTGTTAAATTCAGCGAAAATATGGCCGGGCAATCTAATGAAGTAATTATATTACATCCTAATGACAGTGAGCTGGATTTAAAACAGTATATATATGAATGCATAAGTTTAAGCATCCCTTACAGGAAGGTTCATCCTGAAACAAAAGATGGCAATTCCTTATGTAAAAAAGAAATGATTGAAAAAATTCATGAATTTGAAGCGGAAAACCAGGGGAAAAAAGTACCTGCCAATTGGGAAAAGTTGAAATATTTTTTTGAAACAAATAATTAATTATACATAAAATGGCACATCCAAAAAGAAAAACATCCAAACAAAGAAAGAATAAAAGAAGGACGCATCACAAAGCCATTAAGCCTACAATGACTACTTGTCAAAACTGCAATGCAACAGTACAATACCACAGGGTATGTCCCGAATGCGGGCATTATAAGGGGAACCCGGCTATTGAAAAAGAGGTTGCTGCATAATCTTTCTTAATACTGAATTTCCTAAAAATTTTTTTATCATTATGAAAGTTGGTATAGATATTATGGGCGGGGACTTTGCTCCTGAAGCTACTGTTAAGGGAGCATTATTAGCATTGAAATCAATTCCCGAAGAAATCAAATTAGTACTTATTGGCGACGAACAAAAAATAGCCTCAATAAATGAGTTTAAAAAGATCAATTCGTCAAAAATAGAAATTGTGCATACTCCTGAGTATATAACCATGGGTGAGCATCCTGCAAAGGCTTTCTCCAAAAAGCCCAACGCAAGCATAGTCCTGGGATATAGATTATTACAGTCCGGTAAAATTGACGGTTTTGCAAGTGCCGGAAATACGGGTGCTATGCTTGTAGGTGCTATGCATGTTGTTAAATCTATTCCCGGAATAATTCGCCCCTGTATTACTGTTGCAGTTCCAAAACCCAACAATAAACACACATTAGTTCTCGACGTAGGAATAAACCCTGATTCGAAACCTGATGTACTTTATCAATATGCTATATTAGGCACGTTATATGCAAAATATATGTATAATATACAATCTCCAAAAGTCGGATTATTAAATATAGGGGTCGAGGAAGAGAAAGGCAACCTTCTTACAAAATCAACCTACCAGGCAATGAAAGACACTTCTGACTTCAATTTCATAGGTAATGTTGAAGGAAATGATATATTTGATGATAAAGTTGATGTAATTGTCTGTGATGGTTTTGTCGGAAATGTAATTATAAAACAAATTGAAGCATTTTATGAGCTTATTAAACAACGGGTTCCTAATAATGATTTCATTGAAAATTACAATTATGTAAATTACGGAGGCACGCCTATTCTGGGCATTAATGCCCCCGTTATAATAGGCCACGGCATCTCAAATGAAATAGCTATAAAAAATATCATCTTAAATACAATAAGTGTTATTAAGGCAAATCTTATAAATAAATTTAAAGAAGCATTCAGATAATGGAAAAGATTAGAGCAATTATAACCGGAGTTGGCGGATATGTACCTGATTATATTCTCAATAACGATGAATTGAGCAATATGGTTGATACCAGTGACGAGTGGATAATGCAACGAATTGGTATCAAAGAAAGAAGGATACTTAAAGAAAAAAATAAGGCTTCTGCCTATATGGGGACAAAAGCGGTTAAGGAACTCCTTAAAAAGACCAATACATCACCGGAAGATATTGAATTTCTGATTTGTGCTACGATTACTCCCGATATGGTGGTTCCTGCCGTTTCAAACATGATTTGTCATAATACGGGAATCAAGAATGCATTTTGTTATGATATTAATGCCGCGTGTTCAGGTTTTGTCTATTCAATAGAGACGGCAAGAAGATTTATCGAATCGGGAGCATATAAGAAAATTATTGTGCTTGGAGCAGATATGATGTCGGCTCTTGCCGACTATACCGACAGAACCACTTGTCCCCTGTTTGGAGACGGTGCAGCAGCTGTACTTGTTGAGCCGACAACAGAAGACCTGGGTATTATAGACTCTATACTGGCTGTTGATGGATCGGGCAGCAAATACCTGCATATGAAAGCCGGCGGATCGTTAAATCCCGCTTCACATGATACTGTCGACAGGCATGAACATTTTATTTACCAGGAAGGACAGGCAGTATTCAAGGTTGCTGTTTCGCAAATGGCTGATGTCTCGCTGGAAATAATGAAAAGAAATAATATTGCCCCCGATGAACTGTCATGGCTTGTACCTCATCAGGCCAATTTGAGAATTATTGATGCTACAGCGCACAGAATGGGAATTGAAAGAGACCATGTCCTTATAAATATTGAAAGGTATGGAAATACAACTGCTGCAACAATACCACTTTGCCTGTGGGATTTTGAAAATAAGTTTAAAAAAGGGGATAAGATGATCTTTACGTCCTTTGGAGCAGGCTTTTCGTGGGGCTCAATTTATTTAAAATGGGCATACAACGGAAAATAAATGAATTTTATTAGCGTTTTAAGTCCGGTTCAACCCGGACTTTTTTTTAATTTTTTGGTAATTAAGCATAAAGACTTTTAAAATCTAATTTATATCTTTGTTAAAGACTAAATAAAATTAATAATAGTATAATATCTTAACAAATGGCTAAATATACTGAAATAGAAAACAATGCTATAAATTTAATTGGAGTGGGCACGGAGATAAAAGGAGATATATCATCAAACGGAGACATTCGTATAGATGGAATTCTTCAGGGTAATTTAAAAACCAAAGGCAAGGTTGTTATTGGCGAAACAGGATCAGTAAAAGGAGAAATAAAATGCAAAAACTCTGACGTTGAAGGAAGTATTGAAGGTAAGATTCACGTGTCAGAACTACTGTCCCTAAAAGCTACTTCAAATCTTGCCGGTGATATTATAGCCCGCAAACTGGCAATTGAACCGGGTTCAAAATTCACAGGCAATTGTAAAATGACAAGCGATACCGAAACACAAAATGCTCCAAAAGAAAAAGCTACCGAAGAAGCAGGAAAAGCTAAGTAATTATATGAAATATTCAGGAATTGCCTTTCAAATGATTGCTATAATCCTGATTGGTTTTTTTGGAGGGATGAAACTGGATAAGTGGTTAAAGCCCAGGCTGCCTGTCTTTACTGCTGTACTTACTGCTGTTGCCGTAGTAATTGCCATATACTATTCAATTAAAGAGCTGATACGAACTAAATAAATATTTATGAATTATGAACTAAGAAAATTTATAATTATTAGTATTATCCTTACCGGCATAATTGCATTAACAGGTTTATTGGCTTTTACTACTTTTCTTGCCAGATATTATCTCCCTGTATTTCCCCTCCTGCTACTATTCTTCTTTTTTATAAATATAATTATTCACTCATTCCTTGTTTTCTCATCAGGAAAGAAAAAAATAAAATTTGAAACTGCCTACATGCTCTCTTTTTTCATCAAATTCCTCGGATATATTATCTTCATGATGATCTATATAAAAACACATAAAGAAAATGCAATAATTTTTGTTGCTGGCTTGTTTTTCCTTTATATAATCTACACTTCTTTTGAAATCAAATCGATAGTTTCATTCATAAAAAGATCATCAAACAATTATAAAAAATCAAAATAGTTTTTATTAACTTTATGATGTATTGCAGAAATAATGATACTTAAAGGCTTGGTTGGATATAGATTTTATATCACCTGGATAATATCAGTAATAATTATCCTTAATACTTCTCCGGCAGAATGCAATGATATCCCCGAAGGACAGGCACATAATCCCAAACCAGGGAATGAAAAAAAATTTAACGCAAAAGAATTTTTATTTGATCATATAAGTGACGCACATGAATGGCATATATTTACATACAGGAATAAGCCTGTTTCCCTGTATCTCCCGGTAATTCTCATAAGTACTAAAACCGGAATAGTAGTATTTTCTTCTAAAAAGTTTCATCACGGGTATTCATCATATAATCACAAAGGCTATAGATACAAACTTGAACATGAGGGAGAACACAAAGGCAAAATAGTTGAGTATGCTGCAAACGGCTCTTACAGCATTCCCTTTGACATATCAATTACGAAAAATATTGTTTCTTTGTTTTTCAGCATTATATTAATTACATGGATTTTTATATCTGCTGCCGGTTTATATAAGAAGAACAGGGGAAAACCTCCTAAAGGCCTGCAATCATTTGTTGAACCTATAATTATTTTTGTAAGGGATGATATTGCCAGGCAATCCATTGGTGAAAAGGAATATGAGAAATTTACCCCTTACTTGCTAACCATCTTCTTTTTTATCTGGATAAACAATATGCTGGGTATTATTCCCATACCTCCCGGAGGTGCTGACCTTACAGGTAATATTGCAGTAACCGGTGTATTAGCCTTTTTTACATTGATCGTCACAAATATTAGCGGCAACAAAAACTACTGGAAACACATATTTAATACACCCGGGGTTCCCGTCTGGTTAAAAATTCCACCGCTTATGCCATTAATCGAGTTGTTTGGTGTATTTACAAAACCTATTGTTTTGATGATCCGGCTTTTTGCAAACATAACAGCCGGACATCTGATAGCCCTGGGATTTCTGAGCCTGATTTTTGTTTTTGGAGAAAAAAGCCCGGCGCTGGGATTTGTTTTTTCACCTTTATCAATTGTTTTTCTTTTATTTATGACCTTTCTGGAATTACTCGTTGCATTTATACAGGCTTTTGTATTTACTTTTTTATCAGCTTTATATATAGGTATGGCTGTTGAAGAACATCACTAATTTTAAACCAGTTTTATAATGTTAACACAATTTATTTTTTTAGCTGAAGGTTTAGGCGCTCTTGGACCAGCATTTGGAGCAGCCTTTACTGCTTTGGCAGCGGCCTTTGGTATAGGCCGCATCGGCAGCACTGCCGTGGAAGCAATTGCCCGGCAACCTGAAGCTGCAGGTGATATTCGTACGAATATGATAATTTCTGCAGCTCTTATTGAAGGTGTGTCATTATTTGCGGTAGTTGTATGCCTGATGACAATGGGCTAAACCCTGACCAATCCTCAACTAACAGCGTTTGGCTGCTAGTTGGGGATTTTTAATTTTGTATTAACATAATTTAAAAAACTATTATGGAACTAATTACTCCTGACTTTGGTACAATTTTCTGGTCAACAATTGCTTTTCTCATTATTCTCCTTATTTTAAAAAAATTCGCATGGAAGCCTATACTTAATTATTTGAAGGAAAGAGAATATTCGATTGAAAATGCTATGCAAGCTGCTGAGCAGGCGAGAAAAGAAATGTCCCGGCTGCAGGTAAATAATGAAAAGATTATTGCCGAAGCGAAAACTGAACGCGATAATATTTTAAAGGAAGCACGTGAATTAAAAGAATCAGTTTTAGAAGAAGCCAGGGAGCAGGCAATAGATGAATCACATAAATTAATAGATCAGGCCAGAATAAGCATTCAGAATGAGAAGATTAACGCTATGAAGGAAATAAAAAACCAGGTTACGGTTCTTTCTATTGAAATAGCAGGGAGAATACTCCAGAAAAAATTAAGTTCCGACAAAGAACAACTGGAACTTATTGAAAAGTCATTAAGAGATATTAAACTGAATTAATGTTTGTCCTTTAGTTTAGCCGGAATGAACGAAAGCAAAATATCTGTCAGGTACGCGAAAGCATTATTGTCGTTAGCCAAAGAGCAGAAAATATTAACCGAGATAAGAGAAAATGTAACGGCTCTCACTAATTTTATAGATACAACTCCCGGATTAAAATATCTGTTTGAAATTCCAATAATTAAATCATCGCAGAAACATGAAATCATAAATAAATCCTTTAAAAATGCATTCCATCCTGTAATGCTTTCATTTTTAGACCTCATTATTAAAAATAAACGTGAACCTTACCTGTCTTTAATTTTACTGGCATTTACAGACTTATTCAAAAAAGATAATATGATCAAGTCTGTAGTTTTAACAACACCAAAGCCAGCAAGCAGCAGTATAAAAAAAATAATAAAGAACTATATATCGAAAGAATTTGATTTTAAAATCGAACTTACTGAAAAAGTAAATGATAAATTAATAGGAGGATTCATTTTGAGAATTGAAGATCAACAAATTAATGCCAGTGTTTCGAATCATCTTAACAGGATCAAGAACGAATTATTAAGTATATAAATTTATTCAACCCGGATTATGACAATTTTAAAACCTTCAGAGGTATCAAAAATTCTTAAGCAGGAGCTAAAGGGTATAGATACCAGAATAGAATTAGAGGAAGTAGGAACAGTTTTGCAGGTAGGAGATGGAATAGCCAGAATTCACGGATTATCACAGGTAGAATCAAATGAACTTATAGAGTTTGAACGCGGGATCCTTGGCATAGTACTAAACCTGGAAGATGATAACGTGGGCGCAGTTCTCCTTGGCTCTTCCGAAAAGGTTGAGGAAGGGGATTCCGTTAAACGTACTTACAGAATAGCCTCAATAAATGTCGGAGAAGGATTACTTGGAAGAATAATAAATACTATTGGGGAACCTCTTGACGGGAAAGGTCCTATACATGGAAAAACATATGAATTGCCTTTTGAAAGAAAGGCTCCCGGTGTAATATACCGTCAGCCTGTGAACGAGCCTTTACAGACAGGGATTAAGCCTATTGATGCGATGATCCCTATAGGAAGGGGCCAGCGTGAATTAATTATCGGCGACAGGCAAACAGGAAAAACCGCTATAGCTATAGATACAATTATTAATCAAAAAGAATTCTATGATAAAGGCAATCCTGTATACTGTATTTATGTGGCAATCGGACAGAAAAGCTCAAACGTGGCAAATATCGCCAAAACACTTGAAGAAAATGGAGCTTTGGCATACACGGTAATTATACTTGCAACAGCATCAGATCCTGCTGCTTTGCAATTCTATGCCCCTTTTGCAGGTGCTGCTATTGGCGAATTTTTCAGAGATACAGGACGCCCTGCACTAATAATCTATGATGACCTTACCAAACAGGCAGTAGCCTACAGAGAAGTCTCACTATTACTAAGAAGGCCTCCCGGCCGCGAAGCCTATCCCGGTGATGTTTTCTATTTACATTCACGGCTCCTGGAGAGAGCTGCCAAGATTATTGAAAATGATGAGATAGCAGCACATATGAACGACCTCCCCAATATATTAAAACCAATAGTCAAGGGAGGAGGCTCATTAACGGCATTGCCAATAATTGAAACACAGGCCGGTGATGTTTCCGCATATATACCAACTAACGTAATTTCTATTACAGACGGACAGATCTTCCTGGAATCCGGACTCTTTAATGCAGGTATCAGGCCTGCAATAAATGTTGGCATATCAGTATCACGTGTTGGCGGTAAAGCCCAGATAAAATCGATGAAACAGGTAGCGGGAACATTAAAACTTGACCAGGCTCAATATAGAGAGCTGGAAGCATTTGCCAAGTTTGGTTCTGACCTTGATGCCGCAACACTGGCTATTCTTGATAAAGGTGCAAAAAATGTACAGATCCTGAAACAAAAACAATATTCACCTTTGCCTGTTGAAAAACAAATCGCAATAATATTTTGCGGGACAAAGGGACTCCTGAGGGATGTCCCTGCAGAAAAAGTAAGTGAATTTGAAAAGGAATACCTTGATTTTATTGATCTGAAGCATAAAAGTATTTTAACTGAACTGAGAGAAGGGAAACTCACGGATCAAATGGAAAAAACACTGGAAGCCATTGCTTTGGAGATTGCAGAAAAATATAAATAGCTGATAACCAAAAAATGACAAACCTTAAGGTAATAAGAACGCGGATAATGTCGGTAAAGTCTACCCGTCAGATTACCAATGCTATGAAAATGGTCTCTGCAGCTAAACTCCGAAAAGCCCAGGATGCTATTATTCAAATGCGTCCCTACACCAATAAATTAAGAGGTATTTTAAGAGATTTGGATCCGGATCTTAAATCAATTAAAAAGAATATTTATTCCAGGGAAACGGAACCACAGAAAGTTTTGCTGGTTGCAATAAGTTCAAACCGTGGATTATGCGGAACATTTAATTCGAATGTTGTAAAAAAAACCATGCAGATTGCTGATGAAAAGTATAAATTACAAAATGAGAACGGGAATCTCGAAATTATTGCTATTGGTAAGAAAGGAAAAGACTTCCTGAAGTTAAAAAAATACAATATAAAAGAATCATATACTGATATCTTTGAAATGTTAAATTTTAAAAATACCCTTCCCATCGTCACAAAAATTATGGATGATTTTGTTAATGGAAAATACGATATAGTTCACCTTATATATAATCAATTCAAGAACGCAGCAGTGCAGTTATTAATGGAGGAACAGTTCCTGCCCATGACTCACAGGCAAAAAGTCGAGGATCGCTTTGAAGACAGGCCCTATTATATATATGAACCGGCAAAGGAAGATATAATAAGCGAGTTAATCCCGAAATCCTTGCAGGTGCAGTTTTATAGAGTACTTCTGGATTCATGTGCATCAGAACACGGTGCGCGGATGACGGCGATGCATAAAGCGACCGATAATGCAACTGATTTAATAAGAGAATTACAGCTTCAATATAATAAAGCACGTCAGGCATCAATTACAAAAGAAATCCTCGAAATTGTAGGAGGAGCTGAAGCACTTAATGAATAGCCCTAAAAAATGACGAAAAATGTTATATGTTTAAAAAAGAATCTTTAAAACTGCTCCCTTTTTACCTGTTTTTTATAATCCTTACAATAGCTGTCTCCAATAATTCATTCTTCTGGGATAAAGATATAATTATCTCAAAAAAAGCATACTGGTTTTATGAAAACGGGTTTTCCCTTCACCTGCCCAATTCAATCGATACCGGGTATACTCCTGCGCTGAGCCTTTTACTGGCCGTCTTATGGAAAATTTTCGGGACAAAACTGCAGGTAGGACATTATTTAATGCTGCCTTTCAGTTTAGGCCTTGTTTACCAGTTATATATATTCTTAGACCATTTCTTTGCAAACAAAAGATATATATTTCTAACTCTTGTTCTGGTGGTCATTGATACGACATTATTATCACAGGTTATTGTCGTTTCAAGCGACCTGGTTATGGCCTTCTTCTTTTTTCTGTCAATAAATTCGATTCTTGATAAAAAAAGATATATACTGTATTTTTCTTTAATTGGTTTATCTGTAATACATTTCCGGGGAGTCATTTCATGTATGATAGTATTTATTTTTGACTATTATTACTTTAAATCAAAAAACAGGGAAAAGTATTTAAAAAGTCTGCTGTGCGCTATCCCGCAATATTTACCTGCTGCGTTTATTTATCTGGCTTATCTGGTTTATCATTATAAAACAACCGGCTGGATTTTAAAGCATGATGAATCCCCCTGGGCAGGATGCTTCGAAATTGTAAATTTCAAAGGATTTTTAAGAAATATATTAATTGTCATATGGAGACTGGTTGATTTTGGCAGATTATTTTTATGGTGTATAGGCTTTTATTTTCTTTTTCTTTTTATTAAAAAGAAAATCAAATTTGATGATAAAATAACAGTACTCATAGCTTTAATATCTTTTGCCTTTATCGTGAATCTCCCGCCAATGTTAATTTTCAATCTGCTTACAGGACACAGATATTTTATGATAATTTATATTCTTCTTACTATAATAATTGCTTATCTGGTATTTGAAAAAACAAAAACCCAAAAACAAGCTAATATATTTTATGTAATAATAATTTTTGGCCTGGTAACAGGTAATTTATGGATTTATCCCGATAAAATCGCAAAGGGCTGGGATGCAACTATTGCACACATCCCTTACTATCATCTCAGAAAGAAGATGATAGATTACATTGAAGACAAAGGGATCCCATTCAGTGAGGTTGGCTCAGAAATCCCAAATACATCAGGAATAAAATATATTGATTTATCTGATGATGACAGGACTTTCCCTTTAAAAGATCTAAAAGTCGATAAGTATATCTTCTATTCAAACATCTATAATATGTTTACTAACGAAGAAATAGATGAGCTTAAGCAAAACTGGATACCGGAAAAGGAATACAGGTGTTTACAGGTATATGTAAGGCTATACAGGAATCCGCGTTATCCCGAACCGGATTATCATGAGCCGGAATATCAGGAGCCGGAATACATCAAAAACTCATCTTGAGCCTTAAAAACCCGAGATTAAAATTTTGCTTTTGCTTTCCGCCCTCACTGTCGGGGAACTTGCCGCTGAATACCTGGAAATAAATAGAAAAGTCGAGATTATCCATTAGTGAATAACTTAGTGACGGGCCTATATAATAACCTGTGATATCACCAAGGAAGACCATACCTCCCAGGGTGGCATTCAGCAGAGGGGTAACGGGATAAGTGGCTTGAGAGAATAAATTATATTCGGTAAACGATAAATTTTTAACAGACAGTGGACCTGAATAATACTCCGAAAAGTTTGAAACACTAACATTTTCCGGCATCTGCCTGTACAATGCCTCAACCTGGATCATCAGTGAATTTTTAAAAGTATATTCAGATGACAGGGATACGAAGAAGAGTCCGGTTGTATCCTTAAAATTATCCATAGGATGAAAATAGCTTATTTCGCCCCTGAAGCTGGCTGATTTGATATTCCCCGACCATCCCAGTCCGGTTACATAATCCTCACTATTTAATATCCCTCCCAGAAACTGTATATCGTAATTCCATTTGCTGAACCTGCAAAGTGCTGCAGCTGTTATGTTTTCGGCACTATCCAGCTTAAGGGCAGCCTCAACAGCAGAAGTTGTGCCCGGATAATACTGTATTCTGATTGCATCGCTACCGGGTCTTTCAGGATAATCGAAATCAAAAAAATTATAGGTATTAAAAATATCATTCGGATTCCATACAAATGTCTGACCCCAGTTAATACGCTGGCGGCCGGCAGTAATTTCAAGATTGCCTGCAGTATACTGAAACCATAGTCTGTCTATAAAAAGATTAAGCAGGTATGTTTTACCTTTTGCTATCATCAGGGACAAATCTATAGCTCCATTGTCGCCGTCAATCTGGTCAACATAATTGCTAAATCCTCCCAGTCCGGCATTAAAATTGCCGGGATCCAATCCGAAAGCCGAAGCAATGCCTGAAATAGTGTCCCCGCCAGGTTGATTTTCCAAATCTTTCATTACCTGATCAAGTCTTATCAGGTCGCCGTAAATAAACCTGTTCCTGGTTTGCATGACAAAAGATAAATTCTTTGAAATGTGCCACTCAAAATTCAGGCGGTTATGCAGCTGGTTTTCGGTAAGCCAGATATCATTAAGGTTCTCATACATTACAGACTGCATATTTGAAACATAACCGTTCAATTCCCAGCTTTTTTGCTTTTCATCCTCCTGGCCAAATGCGGTATTGCTTACAAATAAAGAAATAAGCACGATTATAATCGCTCCCCGTTTCATGATTTTATGTTCTTGTATTCAATTGAACTAAATAATAAGAGTACTGTATTTATCATTTCCCGGTCTCATCACTTACTACCCTGCCATCTTCAATAGTAATTACTCTTCTGGCTTTTCTCACAACTCTTGCATCATGTGTTGAGAAAATAAAAGTAGTTTTCTCTTCCTTATTAAGCTTCTCCATGATATCCAGCAGGTTTTCAGTTGACTTCGAATCGAGGTTTGCAGTGGGTTCATCAGCCAGGATAAACTTTGGTTTCGATGCCAGAGCCCTGGCTACGGCGACCCTCTGTTGCTGCCCCCCCGATAATTTTGAAGGCCTGCTGTCAATACGGTCGCTTAAGCCGACTGCTGCCATCAGATCCTTTACCCTCTTTTCACGTTCAGCCTTTGGCTTTCCCTGCAGGTGCATTATAAATTCCACATTTTCCCTTGCTGTTAAAACAGGTATCAGGTTATATGCCTGAAAAACAAACCCTATATTTCTCAATCTGAAATCTATAAGCCTCGAGGATTTCAGCTCCCCTATATTTGTATGATCAATTATTACTTCTCCTCCTGAAGGCTTATCCAGCCCCCCTATAATATTCAGCAATGTTGTTTTACCTGAACCTGACGGTCCGACTACGGCAGCAAATTCACCTTCCTCAAATGACAGGTTAATCCCGTTCAGGGCATTGACTTTATATTCGGAGTCATTATAGATTTTGGTCAGATTTTTAATATCTATTACTTTCATAGCTTGTTATTTTATCAGTTGTTAAATATTTATTCATTACTTTTTAAATATCTATCCTAAGTGCTTCTGCAGGCTTTAATTTTAGAGCTTTTATTGCAGGATATATTGCTGCTACAAGTCCGGTTACAAATACCATAATCGTTACTTTAACTGCTATGAAAAGATCAGGCACGGGATAAACCACAGTGTCGTACCCCAGTCTTTCATATGCTTCACCCCAGGCAGACAAATCAATTCCTGTTTTCATCAGTATGACTGTAAACAGATAACCCAGTATTATTCCGGTTATACATCCTGTAAAAGCTAAAAGTAAAGTTTCAAGCATAATCATAGTGAACACCCTGATTTTATTCATTCCCACTGCCATAAGCATGCCAAGCTCCTTTACTCTTTCCAGTACTGCCATAAGCATTGTATTAATAATTCCGAAAAGCAATGCAAAGAGAATTATGCCAAGAATAAGATACATAGAAATATCTATTGATTCTTCAACAAGGCTCACTTCGGGCATTATTTCTTTCCAGGATTTCACATCAAGATTTTTGTACCTGGCAGACAATTTATTCTGCATATCATTGTAAGTCCGGTCATCTTCCAGGAGCACTGCAATTTCATGACCACTGGCATTATCCATGCCGATAAGTTGAGTTAAATCATTTTTTCTTACAAATACGTTCATTTCTTCATATACCGAATTTGATATTTTATATATGCCTGCCACCTTGAACTGTGCACGGGTTATTTCCCCGTCCATTTGCTGCATTGTCAGCACTACCTTCGATCTTACATTTACATTAAGCTTCTCCGCCATCTTTTTACCTATAATTATGGGATTACGCCCTTTCCCTTCAAAATATGCTCCTTCCACTATTTTTTCATACAAATTAGTAACCTGTCTCTCGTCTTCAGGAACCACGCCAACAACCTGGACACCTGCGCCGGTCTCAGCCGAGGCAATCATTGAATTAACGATTACTCTTACTGTAACAGCCTTAACACCGGCCATACTGTCTATTTGATCCCTTATATCATTTGAATTGTTTATAAAATATTTTACATCAGGATTTTCCAGGTACTTTCTATGATGAAGCTGTATATGTGATGCTTCTGTTTTTATTGCCGAATTGATTCGTTGAATTGCCATTCCCTCGTAAAGAGCCCATGTAAATACTCCTGCTAAAATACCTATGGCTAAGGCACACATAATTACCAGGCTTCGTACCTTACTTCGCCAGATATTTCTCCACGCAACTGACCATAACATATCGTTTAATTTTAAGTTATTAATTAATATTTTATGTTCTCAAAGCATTGGCAACTTTAAGATTCCTTATTTTAAATACCGGGTATAAAGATATGAGCAAGCTTATGGCAAATACAGTAATAACCTGGTTAACAAAAACCCTGGCCTGTGCACCAAAATAAATTACCGGCTCAAATCCGAATTTTTCGTAAACTTCCGAGACTTCCCCGGGCAATGGCAGGGGATGGTGCAGCAGTACAATAATTATTGGCACGCTAATAAGGAATCCGAAAAATACCCCTAAAAATCCCATGAATAATGTTTCATAGAACATTATAGCCTGCAATTTCCTTTTTTGCATTCCTATAGCGACTGTAATTCCTGTCTCCTTCCTCCTTTCTGCCACCATCATAATTATGGTTCCCAGTATGCCGAATCCCACAACTATATATAAAACTGCTTTCATTATTACACCGCCTGCCCTGTCACCTTCAATCATCTGCACAATCTCAGGCTGCATTTCGTCCCAGGTCATTATGCTGTAATCATTCTGCAGCTTAGCTTCCAGTTCATTCTTGACATCTGCAACATCCGAATAATTCTCTACCATAATAGCTGTTGACGTGACCATTCCGGGCATTGAAAAAAAGTCCTGTGCTTTCCTAATATCAATATAAGCACCAAAATTATTCAGATCCGGAGAGGGAAATGTAAGGATCCCCCTTACCGGGAATAACCCGGCAGCAGTAGCACCATGGTACCCCTGGCTTAATAATATAACAGTATCTCCAATATTAACCTTAAGATTTTTTGCCAGGTTAACAGCTATTAAAATTCCATCATCATTCTTCTTAAGATATTCTCCCCCGGATACCCATTTTGACAGTTCGGACAACTTCTCTTCAGGCTCCGGATCAATCCCGATAATTGCTCCCCCTTTTGTATTTTCACCGGTTGAAATAAGACTAAATGATTCAACCCTTGGGACATAATGTTTAATATCCTTAATACTATCAAGCACAGCATAAAATTTGTTATCGGGCTTATATACATCATTTATGGATTTGGATTCCCAGTAGTCTACATTATGAATCTGCAGATATCCTGAATAAAACTTTACAACGTTATCAATCATTTTTGAATATATCCCTTCCTGCATAGAGCTCATACAGGTTGACATGAGTACTGCAACAACTATGGCCGTTACTGTTATAGTGGTACGGCGCTTATTTCTCCAAAGGTTTTTCCATGCAAATAACAGGTTGTTCATTTTTCTGAATTTTAAGTTATTGGCCCTTTTATCTTACTTTTTTCATATTCTGCTGAGAAAAAAAGTCATCTGACAGCGGTACATTGAATTTAATTTCATCCATAACAATGATCGTTTTATGCCCTTGCTTGTCGGCGGGGATAAGTTCATACTTTGCCGGGATTATCCGGCCATCCATATTTTTAATATCGTATGCCAGTTCTGTTTTAATAAGGTATTCATCCTCATCATAGTATTCAGCTTTCATCCATAGAAAATCATTCACGGAAATCCATATATATATTTTCCCCCACACTACTGCAGCATCTTCCAGCGGAATAAGTTCAATTTTATAACATTTTTTTTCGGAAATATCCTCTTCCCCCAGCTTTTTATGGGTATAGTCAACCACAACAGATGATTCATTCAATAAATCGTCATTTGTAAAATCAGAGCCCATCCATCCCTGGGCCAGCATTGATGGCGGGAGTTTAATCATTCTGTTTATTGTGGGATTCCAGCTCCACATTTCTTTTTCCCGTTTGAGAAAGGACTGCCCTTTTTCCTTTGCCGGTGCCGTGATTAATGCCAGCGAATACTCTGTCCCTTTAGTCCAGTTTTTGAATGCTATTGTTCGCGTCCATGTGGGCCTGACAATTGTCATTGTCATCGCACTGTAACTTGATTTTTCCCCTTTCATTTTTGCATCGGCCTTTTGCACAATTTCTTTTGCAGTTAAAACCTGCGCCTGTATAGTGCCTGCAGTAATTAACAATAATATTCCGGGAAGTAGTAATATTTGATTTGCTTTCATGACTTTGATTTTATTTTTTTCTTACATATCTGTTAATTAACGTTTTCTTTATTTCTTCCAGTGGAAAATTATCAGGATCTATTATATAATGAAAACTTAATCCATCCAGTATTGCACCGAATAACTTGCTCTCCAGCTCAGGATTTTCATACCCTTTCCTGCGGAAATATTCCTCCAGCATTCTGAAAATAGGCCCGAGGATATTAAGGAAATCCGTTCCGAACATTTTCAGTACGCTTGGTTGTAAAATAATAGCAAAATAAAGTTTCCAGTATTTTGTGTTGGTTTTTAAAATTTCAAAAGTCTGGTTAATAAAAAATTCCAGCTCCTCGGTAGTAAGTATCCCGTCATTATTGGGATCAAAAGTCCCAGTCAGATCTTTTAAACCTGATATAACAATCTCGTGAAGCAATGCCTCCTTGCTTTTAAAATAATTATACATTAACCCTTTGGATATGCCTGCTGATTTGGCTATTTTACTAATTGAAGTATTGTGAAATCCTTCATCGGCAAAAAGTTCAAGAGCTGCCTCAAGTATTATGCCCCTTTTCTGCTCTCTTATTTGTTCATATTGTTGTTCAGTTCTTGGTGCCATTTCCGCATCTTTTAGACTGAACGTTCAGTCATAAGCTCTGTATTTAAAAAATGCCATTATACATCAGTTTTAATAAGTTTTTGACTGAACGTTTAGTCAAATATAGTATTTTATTTTATCCCTGCCAAACTTTTTTAAAAAAATATTTTGCCCACCTGCTTAAATTTAGAATTATTCAAAATAATTGTATCCGGCCCCTTCCTCATTAGATGCACCAATCTCCAACTGATAAACGGTATCCCTGATTAATGAACAGACCGGATTAATAATCGCTGTTATATTTAGTATTTAAAATTAAATATTAGTTTTTTATTATATTTATATTTACTTATATCCTTAATATTAAGTCAATTAATTAAATAATATTGCATAGTTTTTTTATGCATACTTAAATCACAATATTAAGATGTATAATTTTTAAAATTCTGTTGTAACAAACCGGATAACTTAAGCGTCACAATACTGGAATTAAATATAAATGACTGTAGCGGAATTTAATAAAAGTGTCGATGATTATTCTGACGGATTATATCGATTCATTCTTAAAAACATTAAGGATGATGAAAAAGCAAAAGATATAATACAGGATACCTATGAAAAATTATGGGTTAAAATTTCAGATGTCACCTATTTAAAAGTGAAATCATACCTTTTTACTGCAGCATACCATACAATGATAGACTTGATAAGGAAAGAAAAAAGACTTGCAGATTTTGAAAAAATTAATACTGACATGTACTCACATACCAAACAATATACGGGTTTATCAGAATTACTTGAAGAAGCAGTAAATAAACTGCCTGATGATCAAAGATCCGTTATATTATTAAGGGATTATGAGGGATACTCATACGATGAAATTGCTGATATTACAGGATTAAGCGAATCACAGGTAAAAGTATATATATACAGGGG
The DNA here is from genome assembly GCA_964461435.1 of uncultured Bacteroidales bacterium. Lineage (GTDB taxonomy): Bacteria > Bacteroidota > Bacteroidia > Bacteroidales > UBA10428. Next base: position 46,739 of record CAYWUI010000008.1, read on the forward strand.
ACGTATGTTTCTTAAAAAGTATATAGGTAGTATTGAAACAGTAATTTAGGTTTATACATTCGTTATACCATGAATATTAACAGGAAAAATTACGAGGCTTTTATAATAGACTATTTTGACGGGAAACTTGATCCCGTTGAGTCTGCAGAGCTTATCAGCTTCCTGTCCCAGAATCCCGACCTTGAAGCAGAATTCAATGATTATAAATGTATAAGGTTAAATCTATCATCAACAGCCAGCTTTGATAAAAGTCTGCTAAAAAAAGATTATTCCGATATTGAAAATATTAATAATGAGAACTTTGAAGAATTTTGCATTGCTAAATTTGAAGGAGATTTAAGTGATCATGACGAGTCCAGATTAAGAGAATACATTAAAAATAATCCTGAAAAGCAGAAAGACTTTGAGATCTATTCAAATATTCGTCTCACCCCTGATTATAGCATAAAATTTTACGAAAAGAATAATATTAAAAAGATTAGTCCTTTTGTTCGCAGGAGGAATGTATTATTATATGCTTCATCAATTGCTGCCGCCATACTTATTCTGTTAATGCTTGTTTTTATGCCCTGGAAAGAGAAAGAAGCATTGTCCGTGAGCCAGGTCGCTGAAAATGTAACAGAAGTAAACAATGCCCCAAGGAAAGAATATGAAAATAATAACGTGATTGCTGAAAGTTTAGCATTATCAGAACAAAAAATTGACTCCGGGGAAAAGATCAGGTATAAAAGACCTGAAGAAAAATTGCCCGCCAGGGGCCAAAATATCAATCAGATTGATAAAAAAGGAACTCCTGAATACCTGACACCTATCTATGTAAATAAAATCAATACTGATAAAAATTCTGATATTATAATGAAAGCTCCACATATCGCAACAAAAAATTTATATAATAACAAATACGAACCAATAGAATTAGCAGTGCGAAACTTAATAAACACAAGCGATACCGGGGATTCATGGATTAAGCTCAATAAAATAAATGTATGGAGACTGGCGGAAGCAGGAGTTAAGAGTTTCAATTATCTCACTGAATCTGAAGTACTTATTAGCAAAAAAATGAATAATGAAGGTAAGGTTGTGGCGTTTGCACTCGACAGCGAATCATTCAGTATTTCATCCAACCGGGGTAAATAATTTCTTATTTGTAACTTTTCTGATATTTATACGTCACTTCATTAAAATGATAATAATTATTACTAAACTTAAAATTATATAATTATGAAAAAAACAGGAATTTTAGCATTAATGATAATAGCTGCCATGGGCGCAAATGCCCAGGATGGGGATACGATAAACGAAAACCGGGAAAAAGCATCTGCAGTTATTCTGGAGGATAATGAAGATAATGTCAGTGTAGAAATTGACGAGATAGTAAAAGTTAACCAAAGTCATGATACTACAAAAATCGATATAGGAGATAAAGATATAAGTATTATTGCGGATGATAAAGGCACTTCCATAAAAGTAACCGATTCAGATGATAACAAAGACAAATCCGAAACAAAGAAAAAGAAGTTCAAGGGCCATTGGACCGGCGTGGAATTCGGTATTAACAATTTTGTAAATGATAAGTTTTCCATGATAAGGACAGAAGGAGAAGAGTTCATGGATCTTAATACAGACCGTTCATGGAACTTTAACTGGAATGTTAAACAATATAGTATTGGATTCGGGACCAACAGGTTTGGGCTTGTAACAGGACTGGGCCTTGAGTTTAACGGTTATCATTTTGACGGCGATAATAATATCCAGGAACTTGATGGCAATATTGTCACAAAAGATGATTATCCCAGCTCACTTAGCAAAAGCAAGCTTAAAACAACTTTTTTACGGATGCCCCTTTTAATTGAACTGCAATTATTAAACGCTAAAAGGTCAAAAAGAATATATATTTCCGGAGGTGTTATAGGAGGATTAAAACTTGGATCCCACTCAAAGGTTATATACAAAGTCGAAGGTAACAAGCAAAAAGACAAAATACGCGATGATTTCAATATCAATCCCCTGAGATATGGATTAACAGCAAGAATAGGTTACAGGGCGCTGAATTTATATGGCAATTACTACCTGACACCTTTTTTTGAAAAAGATAATGGCCCTGAGCTTTATCCCTTTTCAATAGGATTATCATTTGCCTTTTAATAACTTTAAAATAAATAAACAAGAAAAGTGCTATATGAATAGCACTTTTTTTATTTTTATATATCAATCATAATACTTTTTATAATGGAATCAGAATCCTTAAATGAAAAAGAATTAAAAAGATATTCATCCCAGATAAAATTACCATCCCTGGGTATTGAAGGCCAGCAAAAACTAAAGGACGCCAGTATTTTAGTAATTGGCGCAGGCGGCAAAGGTACTGCTGTGCTTAAAAATCTGGCTACTGCGGGAGTAGGGAATATAGGTATTTCAGATAATTTCCCTGTTGAAGAAAAAAACCTCTCAAAGCAAAGCCTTTACGGGAATGCAGATATTGGTAAAGAAAAGGCAATTATATCAAGGCAAAAGCTTAAAGAATTAAATCACTTTGTCAATTATGAGCTGTATAACGTTTGCATTAACAGGAACAATATACTTGATATTTGCAGAGGATACTCCGTAATAGTTGATGCTACAGATAATTTCCCTGCCAGATATTTAATTAACGATGCTGCTATCATTCTTGATAAACCCTGTGTATCCGGTTCAATTGAAAATTCAATGGGAATGGTTTCCGTTTTTAACTTTAACAAAGGTCCGACATTACGATGCCTTTACCCGACTATCCCTTCCGGCAATATAACCTCTGAAATGAAAAGTATTTCGGGTATAGGAATTATTTATAATATAGTTGGTACTATAATGGCAAATGAAGTATTAAAAATTATATTGCAATTAGATAATATATTAAGTGGCAAATTACTTATGTTCAATATATCAGATTACTCCATCTCATTTAAAAATATAAAATTAAATCCCGCTAATTTAAAAATACCTGCATTAAAATGAATTATAACGACATCCGTATTTCGTCATATTTAAAAATGTGAAAAAATTTTATCACTTTATTTGTTAAATTTTAATTAAATATGATTACTTTCAATGACACAATGATATGGTGTGCCAATAATGCTTAATTCACTAAGATATAGACTTTTAGGCTGGTTCCTGATTTTCTCTTTATTGATTGCCTGTGTTATTATCCCGGCTAATATTATACTCAACAGAAAAGAAGACAAAATTAATTCTGTTGTTAAAGAAATAAATTCTCTTCATATTGATTTCCTTAAAATGTTCAGGCTATCTGATGACTTTTTTTATTCAGAATCTTTTAATCCCAGGTTCTTTATTACTGGGGAAAGCGATATCTTAAACCAGCATCAGGTTCTTACAAATTCGGTCGGGGAAAAAATTGCTAAAATAAATGGTACAAATGCCTGGAAATCATTTAAACATGATAACGAACTTTCGCAGGTTACTGCTGAATTTAAGGATTATTGTATAATTTATGATACACTGGTTTATCTTATATATAAAAAAGGCTATAAAAATTTTGGTCTTGAAGGTGAAATGATAGATTATATAAATAGACTCGAAAATAATTCAAAAATCAGTAAAGCCAGAATATTACAAATCAGGCGCAACGAAAAAGACTATTTCTTAAGAAATGATGAATTCTATATTGAAAACTTCGACAGGCTTTCCCAGAATTTAAAATCCTCAATAGCCACAAATAATCGATTTTCATATAGTGAAAGGTCATTAATTACGTCTATATTAGATAATTATATAAATGTATTTCACCTTTTAGTTAAAGTAGATAAGCAAATTGGCATAAAAGACAACTCGGGACTATGGTTTGACCTGCGACAGAAATGCACAGTAATAGAATCGCTGCTGGTACAGCTGGAAAATAAATCAGTGAACACCCAGCAGGCATTACTGAGAAAAACCAGCATCTATTATGCTATTTTTATAGGGTTTGTTATTTTACTGTCTGTAGTTGTAAGCTACGTTTTATCAAAACACCTGGTATCACACCTTGAGACTTTAACAAGTTATATCTCAAATCTTACTAAACATAACTTCAGATATATAGATAAGATCAACTTAAGAAATTCTGCAACTGAAATAAGGCAGATATATAAGGAATTCAGAAATATGATTGCCCAGTTGCGTGTCTGGGAAAAACAGAGAGATACAGCTATAAAAAATGCTGAAGATAATGAGCTTCGGTACCGTGAGCTTGCTGATATGTTACCGCAGAGTATATATGAAACCGATGAACTGGGCAATTTTACTTATGTTAATAAAGCCTGGCACAAAACATTCGGCTACACTAATGAAGATTTGGATGAAGGACTAAACCTTATCGAGATAATAATTACAAAATCAAGTAACGAATTGCTTGGGCACCATAAGATTGAAAATTCCAATTTCATCGCTATAAGGAAAAATGGTTCCAAATTTCCGGCTTCTGTATATTCTGATAATATTATTAAAGGTAACAGGTTTTGCGGACGCAGAGGTATCATTATTGATATTACAGCAAGAAATCAGTATATAAGTGCCCTCAAAAAGGAAACCTATAAAGCACAGACTGCCGATAAGCTTAAATCGTCATTTCTTGCCAATATGTCACATGAGATACGTACACCTATGAACTCTATTATAGGCTTCTCTAATTTACTTTCCTCTGAAGAAATACCTGAAAACCAGAAAACTGAATTTGCCAGTTATATTAAATCAAGTGGAGAGTTATTATTAAAGCTTATTGATGATATAATTGATATTGCAAAAATTGAAGCCGGAGAAATAAAAATTGATAAAAAAGAATGTAATATTCTTAAAATGTTTCAGGAGTTGCAGCATACCTTCAAAGAGATAATCAATAAATCCAGTAAAAAACATTTAAGAATAATATTTAATCCGCCTGATATTAAAGACCTTATTATTAAGACAGATCCATACAGGCTTAAACAGATATTAGGTAACCTTATTAATAATGCTATTAAATTCACTGATGCGGGTCATATAGAGTTTGGCTATAAAATTCCTAACGAGAAAACGATAGAGTTTTTTGTTAAAGACACAGGTATTGGGCTTACCAGAGATGAAATTTCAATAATTTTTGAAAGATTTAAAAGGGCTGTAGCATCTGAAGAAAAAAATATTGTTGGCACCGGTCTCGGTCTTGCTATATCCAAAAACCTTGTTGAACTTCTCGGAGGTGAAATGTGGGTTGATTCACATCCCGGTTTGGGAACAACTTTCTATTTTACGCTTCCTTATCTTAAAATAACCAGGATTGATGAGCAATTTTCATATGATGATGATATTTTTCATGATTATGGTTGGGAAAATATAACAATACTGGTTGTTGAAGATGATAACAATAGTTACTCGCTGTTAAAAGAAACATTAAAGAAAACAAAAGCAAATATTATTCGTGCTAAAAATGGTGAAATAGCTATTGATATATGTAAAAGCAATTTAAATATAGATATTGTTCTTATGGATATTCAGTTACCCCAAATGAACGGGTATGAGGCCACCCGCGAAATTAAAAAATTCAGAAAATCATTGCCTGTAATTGCCCAAACTGCATTTGCTATGGCAGGAGATAAAGAGAAAAGCATAATGGCCGGGTGCGATGACTACATTTCAAAGCCAATAAATATTAACAAATTGCTGCCAAAAATAAATCAGTTTCTTGAAAAGGCCAGGACATTAACTCAACCTGCAAATAACAAAGATATTGATACTACCGTTATAAAGAATAAAACGTCCCATGAATCATTTACTGATTCATAGGCTCTTCAGGTCTTTGTATTAACACCCATAATATTTGAGATATTTGGACTTACTTGGATGCTTTTATAATATTTTTACTTCATATTATCGGATTAATATATGAAAATAGCAAGGCGAACAGGGATTATTATTTTTATACTTATTATCATTCTGGCAATTTCCGGAGGAATATTTATTTCGACTGCCTATGAAGAAACTGCAATTAAATACCTGAAAAAATATCTCGACAATCATTTAATTACCGAGATCGAAGTAGACAATATAAACTTTTCCCTGTTAAAAAGCTTTCCCTATGCGTCAGTCCGGTTTAAAAATGTCTATTCCAAGTCTTCACTGAATTTTTCAGCATCTGATTTTGCCGGACAGGATACTGACACTCTTCTCACTGCTGCCAGTATTTTCTTTGAGTTTGGCTTGCTGAAATTACTTGCAGGCAAATATGAAATCAGAAATATCAATATTAATAATGGAAAAATTAAAATATTAATTGACAGGGACGGCAGGCCTAATTACAGTATATGGGATCCCGGGGAAAAGAAATCCTCATCGGGGTTTAATATGAATCTGCAAAGTCTCGTTCTCTCAGACATTGATTTATATATAATAAATCTTAAAGACAAGTATTCAGTAACAGCTTACGATAAAAAGCTTAGCCTCAAAGGCAATCTATCTGATTCATTAAATTCCCTGATTATTAAAGGTAATTTTCATATAACCGACTTTACTTCAAATAATAAACATCTGTTAGGGGATAAAGAATTGTATTTCGAAAGCGATCTCCTCAATAAAAAGAACAATTATGCGATCAGAAAAAGCAAAGTTAAATTAGGCAGCATGAATTTTAATGTCAGCGGAGATATATTATATAGCCAATCTATAGGTATTAACCTGCATATCTCATCAGGCAGGGCAAAATTACCGGAAATATTATCATTGTTTCAAAATAAACCCGGATCTTCATCAGGCATATTCTCTGTTTCAGGAAACTCATTTTTCGACGCCTCAATATCGGGTAATTTGTCGGGAAACTCCTTCCCTCATATCGTTACCAGTTTTACTATCACGAACGGGACATTGCTTAATAAGAGCTCCAGGGAAAAATTATCAGGAATAAGTCTCAGAGGATCATTTACAAATGGAGAACAAAATAACAGCAACACGTCGTCAGTTACTATTGAGGAATTTTTTGCCTCTGCTCATAACAGTAAGATAAATGGCAGATTTATCATTACTAACTTTGATCTTCCGAATGTTAAATTAGACCTGAATGCCGATATAGACCTTAACGAAATGCACCACCTTTTTGATTTTGATACCCTGGAATATGTAAATGGCAAGTTAAATGCCAAAATCGAAATTGCCGGAAGAATATCAGATCTTACTAAAATCTCTAAAACCGATTTTATCGGGTTTACAAAAAATTGCATACTTAATTTTTCCGGAACAAATTTCAAAATAACCGGGACAGGACTTATATTTGACAACATTAACGGAGAAGTACTTATAAATAACAATATACAGTTTACCAACCTGTATTTGGGTATTGGCGATAATAATTTCCTGGTCAACGGGATATTATACAATTTATTTGAATTTGTTTTTTTTAAGAATAAAAATCTGGTCCTTAACGCTGACATAAGTTCCGACAATTTTGATGTTAAAAGCCTTTTAGCAAATCATTTACATGATGAAACCAAAAACAATAACCCGGAAATCCCGTCATCTGAAAATGTGTTTGTGAATACAAATGTCAGCTTTAAAAATTTAAAATATGATAAATTTGATGCTTCAGATATTTCCGGTGTTATAAATTACAGCCCTGGCATAATAAACTTCAGGATAATGCAGTTGAATTCATTAGACGGTACCATGACAGGCCATGGGTCAATTATTGAAAGAGATGAAGATTATTTTATTCAATGTCAGTCAGATCTGAAATTAATTGATATTAATAGGTTTTTTTACGTATTTAATAATTTTGGTCAAAATTTCATTGTGGATAAAAACCTTAAAGGCAACCTGTCAGGTGATGTAATTTTCTCAGCTACAATGGACAAAAAAACTGGTTTTAAAATGGAAAGTATTAAGGCTGATGGCAATTTAAAAATAGAGAATGGTGAACTTATTCAATTTGAGCCGATGATGGGACTATCAAAATATATTTCATTAGAAGAATTAAGTCATATAAAATTCAAAACATTAAATAATGAAATACTCATTAAAGACCAAATCATAACAATTCCGGAAATGGATATATATTCTTCAGCCATTAATATAACTGCTTTGGGTATTCATAAATTTGACAACAGTTATGATTACAGAATAAAGGTATCAATGACCGATCTTTTATTCAATAAAGCCAGGAAAAAAAGAAAAGAGATAGAGAATTTTGGAATAATTGAAGACGACGAACTGGGCAAAATAAGTATTCCTTTGAGATTCACGGGAAAAGGAGACAAGTATGAAATAACTTTTGATAAAAAAACAGCCCTGAGCACTCTGAAGAAAAATATTCAAAATGAAAAGAAGGTTATTGGTAACATATTTCAGGAAGAATTTAATTATTCCCGAAAGGATACTGCCGATAAAGAGAATTATATCAATAAAAAAAGCATGGACTATAATATTTCATGGGAGGAACAATATGATAAAAAAGATGTTATATTTGAAAACCAGGATATAAATAAATCACATTCCCCCGATTATATTATAGACTGGGATGAAAATGAAGATACCTCAGATAGAAAAAATTATTAATTTTGAAGCAATAAAATTATATTGGTTTGAATATATATACGGTTAAGTTCAGATGGAAATTACTGCTTTTTGTATCGGCAGTGATAATTGGTGTAGGTTCATTATGGTATACCAGTAAGCTTGTCGGTAAACTGGCAGATGAGGAAAGAAAGATGGGAGAATTATGGTCTGAGGCGCAGAGCAAAATTCCAAATGAAGCATTATCAGATGATATTCTGGCATTATATATCAAGGTCCTTCAAAACAATGAAACAAGACCTGTAATTCTGGTTGACAAAGATGACAATATCATCAGGTATAGAAATCTTAATCCGAAAAGAGCTGACAACCCGCGGTATCTTAGGCGCAAATTAATGAAGATGAAGGAGCAGGATCATAAGATTGAAATTGTCCTGTCGGAAAACCAAAAGCAATACCTGTATTACAGTAAATCTATTATACTGATAAAGCTTACATGGTATCCCTATGTGCAGCTGGGGGTAATATTACTGTTTATTCTTGTTTCTTATTTTGCATTCAGCTACTCAAGGAAAGCTGAACAAAACCAGGTCTGGCTTGGTTTATCAAAAGAAACGGCTCACCAGCTGGGAACCCCGATATCTTCACTTCTTGCCTGGCTTGAAATGATGAAGCTTAAAAGTCCTGATAAAGAAATGCTTGTCGAGCTTGAGAAAGATATAAAACGCCTTGAGAAAATCACGGGCAGATTTTCGAAAATCGGGTCCAAGCCCTTATTAAGGAAAGAAAATATTCAAAAAATTATAACAACGGCCATTAATTATTTAAAGTCCCGCTCTTCTGATAGAATCACTTTTAAACTTGATATGCCCTCTGAAGTACTAAATATACCATTAAATGCCTCACTCTTCGAATGGGTAATAGAAAATGTATGTAAAAATGCAATTGACGCCGTAAATGGTGGAGGTGAAATTGAATTGTCCATAACAGATCATACGCAGGTAATATACATTGATATAACAGATTCAGGAAAAGGGATCTCAAAAAGTAAATTTAAAACAATTTTCAAACCTGGTTATACAACAAAAGAAAGAGGATGGGGGCTTGGACTTTCGCTAACTAAAAGAATAATAGAAGAATACCATGACGGTAAAATATTTGTCTATGAATCTGAAATTGGCAAAGGCACTGTTATCAGAATAGTATTAAAGAAATAAAAATAATAAATCCCTCTTCATATTAATGGTGTTTATAAAATTCGGATTTGACAAAGAGGAAAAACTTTCCAGAAAAAAAATCATTGCCCGGCTTTTTAATTCTGGAAACATATTTTCACTATATCCCCTGAAGATATACTGGATTGAGACAGATGAAGATCAGAAATTCCCTGCACAGGTGCTTATTAATGCCTCAAGCAAAATAATCAGGAAACCCAATAAAAGAAATTTAATCACAAGAAGAATCAAAGAAGCATACCGGTTAAAAAAAAATATATTATATGATAGTTTAAAATCTCTTGAAAAGTCAATAGTAATTGCTTATATATACATAAGTTCTGATATTTTACCTTATAAAGAAATTGAACAGAAGATTATTGATTCATTCAAGTTAATACTTAAAGAATTAAAATAAATAAATCTATTAATATTACTATATATTAATCATTTATATATTGTTATCTTCTTCCCGGTGATTGTTCAGCTCAATATATTAAAGTATTAGTTTATATTAATTCTATATTCCACTGTATATCTTTTATTTATATTATATTTCAATTTAATATTTTAAATATTTCTTTCCCTGTCATTTAATGATAGATACGCTCAAAATATATATTATGCTCAGTCTTCAAGTCTGTCATACCATGTATTTTTAAGAATTATTCCCGTTACTAAGATAATTCCAATAGTTATCATCAGGGATTTCCATTGCCTGGTAATAATAAAAATTGGCAAAGCGACAAGTGAAGTCTGGCATATGATTCCAATGAAAATATTGAACATATCCCTCTTGAAATTTTTATTTTTTTCAAATCCAGGATTTTGCTCAACAACCTTGCAGTGTATTGGTTTCCAGAATCCCCATGGTCTGACGGTTTTATAAAAATTCATAAGGATTTCCATTTTTTGAGGCTTATTTAAATAAGTTCCTAAAATACATCCTATGAGAGATATAACGACCAATGCAGGGAAGAAATATAGTAATATTATATCCTGGGGAATATTCGGGAATAAGGGTGGCAATATTTTGGGAAATACAAGGGCTGCCAATATTCCGGCCAGCATGCCCCAGAAATAACCATGCCCGTTAAACCTCCACCAATACCATTTTAACACGTTTGCTGCCAGGTAACCGCCCCACAGGCCCGAAACAATCCATTGCAGAACGCTATTAACATTCCTGGCAAAAAGGCCGAATATTACACTTACCGCAACCACCAGCAATCCTGCAGAATAATTTACTGCTTTAATTTGTCTGCCCTTGGCCTCAGGATTAATATATTTCAGATATATATCATTAATAATATAGGCCTGGGCAGCATTTAATGTCCCTGCAAATGTAGAATTGAACGCAGCCAGCAGTCCGGCCAGCAATAACCCCAATATCCCCACAGGGGCAAACTGATTTATTGCAGAAGGGAGTATCTGCTCAAAATCTATTTTGCCTGCTACTATAAGGTCGAGTCTGGTATAAAAAAGAATAGCCAGTACTGCAAAGCCTGTAATCAGAAAATACCTTACAGGATTTAATATCACAGATACAAATCCGCTCATTTTTGCCGCTTCTTTCGGACTCTTTGTTGCCAGTATTTTTTGCATATCATAGTTAGGAGCCGGACCTGCTGCACTGACAAGTATACCTTTAAACAACATCATGCCAAAGAACAGCGAAAAAAGTGAATACCCGTCACTTTGAATTTTATCATTTACTTCACTTATTATTCCTCTCCAGTCAATATTAAGATTTAATCCGAAAAAAGGAGAAAACCACCCGTCAGGCACATTAAGCTGATGAACTGCCAGTGCCTTCATAGCAATTATACCTATAACAAGGGAAGAAACCGTCATTATAAAGTACTGAACAAGATCAGCCCATACTATGCTTATCATGCCCCCCAGAACAGCATAGAAAACTGCGAATGCCGTAAACACTATTCCATAGAGATGAGGCACAAATTCCGGTTTAATTCTAAACAAAGCATCCACGAATAAACTATATAAATCATTTAAAAAGCCTATCTTCTGAATCCAGCCCGGGGTATCTGCCAGCCATTGTAATATTACCTCCCAGGGAATGAAAATCTCGATAAACTTGCCTAAGCCTATAAATCCATATGCCAGGAATCCCAGACAGCTTATTAATGCAAATACCACAACAATATTATGCGACAATGAGGCTCCCAATCCCCTCCCGAATCTCGTGGATATCCATTCGGCGCCGGTTGTTACATTTGATCGTCTTAACCAGGCTGACAGGTAAACCATTAAAAATATCTGGTTAAAAACCGGCCACAGCCAAGGAATCCATATACTTTTCAGTCCGTATACAAATGCCAGCGTTACCAGCCACATTGTTCCCGATATATCAAACATGCCTGAAGCATTCGAAAGACCCAGCATGTACCATGGCAGTTTATTGCCGCCGAGCAAATATGACGATTTGCTCTTCTGTGCACGCTTCTTTAAAACCAGTCCGATTACTACAGTTGATAATAAATAGATACTAATAATCAGTATATCCCAAAATTTTAGCCTCATGATACAATTATTACGTTAATATTATTTATTAGATTTCTGTAATAAATATATTATTTAAAGTATAGATTTTAAATACACATTACTGAAAGAATAATATTGCCGCCAAATATAGTATATATATAATTACATACAGATTGTCCCTTAACCTGGTATAAGGAATATAATAAAAAAAGCCCGGAAGAATAATTCCGGGCTTTTAATAAAATTCAAATATTTTTACTGGATAGTAAACCTGGCTGTGCCAACATACTTATTGTTGTTATAGAGGGAGATGAAATATAATCCGCTTTCAAGGCTGGATATATCAGTCCTTGTTCCTTTAACATCTCTAAGTATTAAAGCTTCCTGGCCAATGATATTGGTTATAACAACTTCATTAAAAATAGCATCAATATGCAGATAATCCATTGCCGGGTTAGGATAAATATTGAAGCTGCCAACTTCTTTGTTTTTAATTGCATCTCCGCCGCCGCAATCAACTTCATCATCGCTAAATACTACCACACCTGCACCGTCCATGTTGTTCCATGCTTCATTTTCCGGATCACTTCCATCCTGCATCCATACAGCTCTTTTCCTGTTAGATTCTCATATGCAAAATACTATATGAATGCTTTAAAAAATATATATCGCAAGCCTGCCTGTATTAATAAAAAATCCTTATAATGCTCTTTATCAAGTACTTGTATAAACCTGACTGATATTACCTGTTCAGACAGGATAATCAATAAAAATAAGTTTAATGGCCGGATAACACCATGAATAAATTTTTCAAATTAAAGAAAATAATATTTTATATTTAATTCCTGATTAAATTTAACTTTTTATAACTAAAAAAGCTATGGTTTAAATATTCATAACACCTGTAAAAAATGATTGAGCAAAAGAATAAACCAAAAATTAATTTCCGGAAAAAGCTCATATATAATTTTATGCTCATATGTATCACATTTTTACTTTTATTTATAATTGAAGTTGTACTCCGAATTGCCGGCTATGGTGATGACCTGAGCCTGTTTATCAATAATCCCGATAAGGACTTTAAAAAATACAAAATCGTCAATCCTTTAATTGGCAAAAAATATTTTCACAAGCTCGAATATACGAGCCCTGCAAATGATATATTCCTTAAAGAGAAACCTGGCAATTGTTTCAGGATATTTGTAATGGGAAGTTCTACAACCATAGGATTCCCTTACAATTATAACCTTATGTTTTCAAGGATACTGCAAGTAAGGTTGAAGGATAGCTACCCCGATAAATATATAGAAGTCATAAATACCTCTATAACAGCAATAAATAGCTATACCCTGCTGGATTATATGGATGACATTTTAAAAGAAGAGCCTGATGCGATCCTCATTTATGCAGGGCATAATGAATTTTACGGGGCATTTGGAGCCGGTTCAAATGAAACAACGAGCAAATACCGAAAACTGACATTTATGCACCTGGACCTGATGTCTTTAAGGATTTACCAGCTGCTGCAAAATGCAATCTTCGGCACAGGCAGGTTATTATCAGGCAGCAATAAGGATGCAGAGGCTAGAGGTACATTGATGAAACGTATTGCAGGAAACAAGGAAATAGCCTATAGGGGTGAAACATATAACACCGGAATTGAGCGGTACAAAGAGAATATGGCAGAAATACTTGAAAAAGCCCGTAAAAAGGATGTTCCTGTTTTTATCAGCGAGCTTATATGTAATATCAGGGACCTTAAACCGTTCTGTTCGACACATACAACTAATTACCCCGCTGCAATAGATGTATATGAAAAAGCTGTGAGTTACGAAGCAGAAGAAGAATACTTGATGGCAAAAGACAGTTTTTACCGGGCTAAAGATTTGGATTGCATACGTTTCAGGGCATCCGAAGAAATCAATGATATTATAAGGGAACTTGCCGGAAAATACAATGTTATCCTTGTCCCGATGAAAACCCGTTTCGAGAACGAGTCAGCTAACGGACTGATAGGTAATAACTTGCTTACTGAACATGTTCATCCTAATATTGACGGGTATTTTCTCATGGCCGATGCATTCTATAATGAGATTGCAAATTCAAGGATTATTGGCAATAGTATAAATATCCTTAATTACCAGAGCCCGGAATATTACAAATTAAACTGGGGATATACTTCACTTGACAGTCTTCTGGCTGTTCACAGAATTAATAATTTAAAATATCACTGGCCGTTTAAGCCCCTGGATGCCCCTTTTACTGACTACAGGCAAATATATAAACCGGTATCAACTGTTGATTCGCTTGCCTTTACCGTAATGAAATCGCCAGACCTGAACATCGTGGATGTGCATCTCGAATTAGCCAGGTATTATGAAAAAGGAAATGACTATTACAATGCTTTTAAAGAATATAATGCTGCAATAACATGCAGTCCGTATTGGGCAGAGGATTACCTGGATGCAGCCTACTGCCTCATTAAAATTAATGATTTTCCGACAGCACTTGAATATCTTGATAAGTCCCTTGAATTAAAAGAAACTTTCTACGGTTATTTCAGAAAGGGCGAAATTCTTCTGTTAAAGAGAGATTATAAAGAAGCTTCGGATGCATTTGAAAAAGCATCAAAACTGGTATCCGGTGCAAATAATAAAGAAAAACTTCTGGCCAAACAAATTGAGACCTGTTATTTTAGCGGGAAAGTCGAAAAATCCAGGGAATTATTGAATGAAATGCGAAAAATAAATCCCGGCTTTAATCCTGATTTAACCGGACCAAGGATTAACTATATGTTACTTTTCCCGGTGCAGGTCAAAAAGCTTATTATAAATGCCCTTAATAATTATAACAATGGCGATCCGGATACAGCACTCAAACAATTACTAAGATCACTGGAAATAAAAGAAACGCCTGTAGCCAACAGGATAACGGGGGAGATTCTTCTTAAAAGAAACCATAAAGACGCTATATATTACCTGCTTAAAGCTTCTCCTGATTTCAAAAATGATGTCAACTTTCTTTATAATCTGGCTCTTTCCTATCTGCAGAACGCGAAGCCTCGTGAAGCTCAAGACATACTAAAAAGGATAGAGCGTATAAATCCTGATTACCAGGGAATACCCCAACTGGAAAAACTTTTAAAAGGT
Organism: uncultured Bacteroidales bacterium; assembly: GCA_964461435.1. GTDB lineage: Bacteria > Bacteroidota > Bacteroidia > Bacteroidales > UBA10428. The sequence goes on from CAYWUI010000008.1 coordinate 62,121, forward strand.
CGGGATTCCTGAAAATAATTTCTTATAATCTGCTAAATTTGCATCCATGAAAATATTGGGAATTTCAGCATACTATCACGATTCTGCAGCATCTGTCGCAGACAATGGGAAAATTATTGCGGCAGCACAGGAAGAAAGATTTACGCGGAAAAAACATGACTCATCATTCCCTGTTAATGCATGCAGATACTGCCTTGAGTATGCCGGTTTAAAGATAAATGAGCTGGATGCCATAGCATTTTATGATAAGCCCTTTCTTAAATTTGAGAGATTGCTCGAGACCTATTATGCTTTTGCTCCAAAAGGGCTCTTATCTTTCGTCACATCTATACCGGTATGGCTGAAAGAAAAAATCTTCCTTAAAAAGTTAATCTTTGATGAACTGAAAAAAATTGACGATTTTGATAAAAGGAAGGTCAGGCTGCTGTTCCCCGAACATCACCTTTCTCACGCCGCAAGCGCTTTTTATCCGTCACCTTTCAGGGAAGCGGCTATTGTAACAGTCGACGGTGTCGGGGAATGGGCAACTGCATCTATATGTTCAGGCTCCGCAAATAAAATTGAAGTAATAAAAGAACTCCATTTCCCGCATTCTGTTGGATTACTGTATTCATCATTCACCTTCTGGCTTGGGTTCAGGGTTAATTCAGGGGAATATAAACTTATGGGATTAGCTCCATATGGAAATCCGGGATCAGAAAGAGTAAAGGAATATATTAATAAAATCAAAAATGAACTGGCTGATATTAAAGAAGATGGTTCTGTATGGCTTAACCAGAAGTATTTTAATTATTCAACCGGACTCAAAATGGTTAATGAAAAAAAATGGGAGAAATTATTCGGGTTTCCCAGACGGTATCCTGAAGACAAGCTTGAGCAACAGCATTGTGATCTGGCAATGGCTATTCAGAAAGTATCCGAAGAAATTATGATAAATATGGCCAAGGAAGCAAAAAGACTTGTCAATACGGAAAATCTCTGTCTTGCAGGAGGTGTCGCATTAAACTGCGTGGCCAATGGTAAATTGCTGCAGCTGGATATTTTCAAAAATATATTTATTCAGCCTGCTGCAGGTGATGCAGGTGGTGCAATTGGGGCCGCCCTGTCAGCATTTTACCTGTATTTTAATAATGAAAGGGGTAAAAATAATGAAGAGATAATGCGCAATGCTTACCTCGGCCCCGAATTTTCAGATCTGGATATTGAAACTACTTCAAAAAAGCTTAAGGCCAGATATACGAAATATGAAAATTTTGACGACCTGTCCGATAAAATATCAGAACTTATTGAACAGGGAAAAGTCATTGGCTGGTTTCAGGGCCGTATGGAATTCGGACCCAGAGCTTTAGGCAACAGGAGCATATTGGGAGATGCCCGCAGCAGGGATATGCAGAAAAAGCTGAATGTAAAAATAAAGTACCGTGAAAGTTTCAGACCCTTTGCTCCATCAGTGCTTGCTGAAGACACAAAAGATTATTTTGAATTAAATACTGATTCCCCTTATATGTTGCTGGTTGCCAATGTTAAAGAAGAAAGAAGGAATCAGGTCCCTCCTGATTATAACAATCTTCCTTTGCTGGAAAGATTATATTTCACAAGATCTGATATCCCTGCTGTGACTCATATTGATTTTTCAGCAAGAATACAGACAGTCCATAAAGATACCAACCCACGCTTCTGGAAGCTGATAGATGCATTTAAAAAGAAAACCGGCACCGGCCTGATTGTAAATACAAGCTTCAATGTCCGTGGAGAACCCATTGTTTGCACCCCCGAAGATGCGTATCGCTGTTTTATGCGCACCGAGATGGATTTCCTGGTAATGGGCAACTATCTTTATGATAAGCAAAACCAACCTTCATGGCCCAAAGATGAAAGCTGGAAAAAAGAATTTGCCCTTGACTGAAATATAATAATCGAATGAATCCGAATAATATTTACCTTTGTCTTCTGAATTATTAATATAATTGAATATAAAATGGAATTTCTGCGTGACTTCTGGCTATATCTCAAAGAAAGGAAAAAATGGTGGCTCCTGCCTACTATCATTATACTGCTTCTTCTGGGTATTTTAATAGTAATAAGCAGTGGAAGTGCTATTGCACCATTTATTTATACTTTATTCTAAGGTGCCATGAAAAGGGAAAATGCTCTGGAAACCTGTCTTGTTATTACAACAGGATTTCTGTTGCTATATTATATTTTTGAAATTAAAGTTTTACTGATCATTGCATTTGTTGCAGGTATTACAGGAATTTTCATCAAACCGCTGGCACTTAAAATCGCATGGGTCTGGCAGAAACTGGGGAATTTAATGGGACTTGTAATATCAAAAATTGTATTAACCATTATTTTCTTTGCTTTTTTGCTACCCGTTGCATTAATATACAGGCTAATAAAAAAAGATACGATGATGCTAAGGAAAAAATACAAATCATACTGGATTATCCGTAATTATAAGTATGGGGGTAAAGATTTGGAGAATATCTGGTAAGCCTGTTTGCCTTTTATTTTACTTTACCGGCCTTTCTTTTTTGCGCAATTATCATCTCATAATTTCTGATCCTCTCACTATCAGGTGAAAGCTGTTTCAGCTCTCCAGGTATTTTCTCGGCATACTCCAGATCATCATTATATATACATGCGTAGCATAATGTATTCAGAAAATTGGGATCAGAACTGAATTCATAATATGCTTTTTTTAAATATCCCAGGGCATTTCTGTCATTTTTCTTTAAAAGGATTTCTCCTATCAACCTGTTTGCAATATTTGTCTCCTGAATTTTATTTGCTTTATGCAAAACTGCCAGCGCATCATCATATTTTCCTGACTGCAAATGTCTAAATGCCTGATTTATGAATTGTCTGACGCTGGCAGGAGTATAAATAATCATGTTATTTATGTTTTCCGGGCTTTTGCTGGAACCTATGCCCGGCGCTCCGTAAAACTCGTTATGCCCCGCATAGATAAGTATAGCATCGGGATCTTCCTTTAAAATATCATCAATTTTATCATAAAATGTGTAACTGTTCACTGCTGTAATAGAAGTATTAATAACTTCAATTTGTTTCCCCGGATAGCTGTCCTGTATTCTTTACCATAGAAATCATAATCCACAAAAAGGCTATAGTTTTCTCCGTAATGAAAAATTCTCAGGAATAACTCAATAATTAATAATATTATAAAAGGGACAAGCCACATCATTAGAGAGAATATGCGTTTCCTTTCAGGATCAATCTCACTGGCAGACCTTTTACCCTTCTTTATCTTATTATTTTTAATAGCGAGACAATTAATAAAATTTTGAACAGATATCAACCAAAATATATAAAAAATTACCACAAAATTACGCCAATTAAAGTGATATGGTAATTTAACCTTTATAAATGTCAAGGTTATAATTTTAATCAGTATTCATCCCAGCTTTTTATTGCGATATCTTCGATTTTCAAATTACAGACAGCAAATAGGAATGCACTTGCCAGTCGTGCATTGGTAATAATAGGAATGTTATAATCCACGGCACTGCGCCTTATTGTATAGTCATTACTTAATTCCGATGAGCTGAGGTCTTTCGGAATATTAATCACGAGGTCAACTAACTTGTTCTTAATATAATCAAGTGTATTTGGCTTTTTATTCTCATCCGGCCAATGCAGGACAGTACTTTCAATCCCGTTCATTTCAAGAAACTGTGCTGTCCCCCTTGTTGCAAATAAATTATAACCTTTTGCAGCGAGAAGTCTGCAACTATTTACTAGTTCGACTTTGGATCTCATTGGTCCGGTTGACAAAAGAATGTTCTTCTTTGGTATTCCGTATCCTACCGAGATCATAGATTTTAAAATTGCTTCATAATAATTCTCTCCCAGACATCCTACTTCTCCTGTTGAAGCCATATCGACACCCAGCACCGGGTCTGCTTTGGATAATCTTGAAAAAGAAAACTGGGGAGCCTTAATTCCAATATAATCCAGGTCAAACACTGATTTGTTTGGTTTTTCGACACTTTTACCCATCATTATTTGTGTTGCAATCTCAATGAAATTTATTTTCAGGACCTTTGATACAAAGGGGAAGCTTCTTGAGGCCCTTAAGTTACATTCAATTACTTTTATGTCATTATCTTTTGCAAGAAACTGAATATTAAAAGGTCCGTTTATTTTTAATGCTTCGGAAATTTGCTTTGAAATACGCTTTATCCTTCGCATAGTCTCGAAATATATTTTTTGGGCAGGGAATACCATTGTAGCGTCTCCTGAATGCACGCCTGCAAATTCGACATGCTCACTGATAGCATATACTATAAGTTCTCCGTTTTTTGCAACAGCATCTATTTCAATTTCTTTTGCCTGTTGAATAAATTCAGATACAACCACTGGATACTGCCTGGAAACTTTAGCGGCCAGGTTCAAAAAATGCTCCATCTCATCCTTATTGGATACAATATTCATTGCTGCTCCTGACAGAACATATGAAGGTCTTATTAATACAGGGAATCCGACAATATCAACAAATTCATATATTTCCCCAATGCTGGTTAACTCTTTCCATCTTGGCTGGTCTATTCTCAGCCTGTCACACAACATAGAAAATTTATGCCTGTTTTCAGCATTATCAACCGATACAGGTGAAGTGCCCAGAATATTGACTTTTTGATTGTACAATCTCATTGCCAGGTTATTGGGTATCTGTCCGCCTACCGAAATAATAACACCTTTGGGTTTTTCAAGTTCAATAATATCCAAAACACGTTCGAACGACAACTCATCAAAATAAAGCCTGTCACATACATCATAATCGGTACTAACTGTTTCCGGATTGTAATTTATCATTACCGATCGATAGCCCTCTTTATTTATTGAATAAAGAGCATTAACACTGCACCAGTCAAATTCGACACTGCTCCCTATCCTGTATGCCCCTGAACCCAGAACAATAATTGATTTGTTACTGTCATTATAATCCAGATCATGTTCGGATGCACTGTAGGTAAGATAAAGATAATTTGTTTTGGCCGGGTATTCTGCTGCCAGCGTATCTATCTGTTTTGTGAAAGGGATTATATTATTTTTAATTCTGTATTCTCTTACATCCAGCAATCCCTCCTCTATATTCTCATTAACGCTTTTAATTACAAATCGGGCAATCTGAAAATCCGAAAATCCGAAAACCTTTGCCCTTTTAAAAAAATTCAAGGGAACATCTTCCAGTGAGTTATATTTTTCCAGTATATTCTTCAAATCAAATATGTTCTTTAGTTTATAAAGAAACCAGGGATCAATTTTTGTAAACTCATAAATTCTGTTTACCGAATATTCTTTTGCAAATGCATCTGCAATAACAAAAATTCTCATGTCCGTAGGTTCAGTAAGCTCTCTCTCTATATTTTCAAACTCAAGATCACGGTTTCCTACAAAACCGTGCATCCCCTGGCCAATCATTCTTATTCCTTTTTGTATTGCTTCTTCAAATGTTCTGCCAATTGCCATTACCTCACCCACACTCTTCATGCTGCTGCCTATCTGTTTTGAAACACCTGTAAATTTGTTTAAATCCCACCGTGGTATCTTACATACAATATAATCAAGTGCCGGTTCGAAAAAGGCTGATGTTGTTTTGGTGATGGAATTTTTTATTTCATGTAATCCATACCCAAGGGCCAATTTTGCAGCAACAAATGCCAGGGGATAACCGGTAGCTTTTGATGCAAGCGCACTTGACCTTGACAACCTTGCATTTACCTCAATAACTCTATAATCTTCAGAATCAGGATCCAGGGCGAACTGAATATTGCACTCTCCAATCACTCCTATATGCTGGATTATTTTTATAGATAGTTGTCGCAAGTTATGATACTCGAAATTAGTTAATGTTTGCGAAGGAGCCACAACTATACTTTCACCTGTATGTATTCCAAGAGGGTCAAAATTCTCCATATTACATACGGTGATACAATTATTGTATTTATCGCGTACTACTTCATATTCAACCTCTTTCCATCCCTTAAGTGACCTTTCAACAAGTATCTGGTTTGTATATGAAAATGCTTTATCTGCGGCTTTTTTAAGCTCCTCTTCATTATGACAAAAATCACTGCCCTGTCCTCCCAGTGTATATGCCGCCCTGATAATTACCGGATAACCAAGCTCATCTGCAGCTTTAATCGCATTTAATGCGGAAGTTACCGCAATACTCTCAATAGTATTTATATTTATCTCCTTTAATTTCTTAACAAAAAAATCTCTGTCTTCCGTATCAATAATGGCCTGTATAGGAGTCCCCAGGATCCTTACATTATTTTTTTCAAATACATTACTCTCAAATAGCTTAATTCCACAATTTAATGCTGTCTGGCCTCCAAAAGAAAGCAAAATCCCATGGGGCTTCTCCTTTTCAATAACCTTTTCGACAAAATAGGGCGTGACGGGTAAAAAATAAACCTTATCCGTAATCTTTTCCGATGTCTGCACTGTAGCAATGTTAGGATTAATAAGTACCGTATATATGCCCTCTTCTCTTAACGCTTTTAATGCCTGCGATCCTGAATAGTCAAATTCACCAGCTTCCCCTATTTTCAACGCTCCAGAGCCTAATACAATAACTTTCTTAATTGATTTATCCATTGCTTTTTAATATGATAAGAAAATTAATCTTATTTTTGGTCTAAATGTAGCAATTATTTAACAAAATAATGTTGTATATTTTTTAAAAATGTATATTTTTGCATTTGTAATGTATAATTATTCAATATGGGAAACAGAACTGAGAGACTTTTAATTATTAAAAAGATTATTACTGATAATAAAGTATCAAGCCAGGAAGAACTTCTTCATCTTCTTGAGAAAGAGGGGCTGAATTATACTCAGGCTACTCTTTCAAGGGATTTAAAATTTTTAAAAGTAAATAAAATTGCTGATCCTGAAAAAGGATATATTTATGAGCTTCCTGAAAAGCATGCAGGTGAAGAAAAGGATGTTGCCGAAAATTATGCTGCGAAAGGTTTTATATCTATTCAATTTGCAAACCAGCTGGGTATTATTAAAACATTACCTGGCTATGCAAACAGTATAGCATCCTTAATTGATAGCTCAAATCCGTTTGAAATAGTGGGTACTATTGCCGGTGATGATACAATATTGGTTATCCCGCGTAATAATGTTACTGAAAAGAATATTATTAATGCACTTGTTTTGATAATCCCTGAATTAAAGGATAAAATTTAATAATACCGGTTAAAATGAATAAAGAGAAAGTAGTACTGGCTTATAGCGGTGGATTAGATACATCAGTGATCCTTAAGTGGCTCATTGACAAAGGCTTTGATGTAATTGCATACATTGCAGATGTCGGACAGGATGATGATTTCGGGGAATCCGTAAAAAAAGCAGAGAACGTTGGTGCAACGAAAGTATATGTAGAAGATTTGAAAGAAGAATTCATCACAGATTATATATTCCCTGCAATTAAAGCCAATGCTGCATACGAAAACCGGTATTTGCTGGGTACATCATTGGCTAGGCCGCTTATAGCAAAAAGACAAATAGAAATAGCAAATAAAGAAAATGCAGAATATGTTTCACATGGAGCCACAGGAAAAGGTAATGACCAGGTACGGTTCGAGCTTTCATATTATGCACTTAATCCGAAAATAAAGGTTATATCCCCGTGGAAGATGCAGGAATTTCTGGATCAGTTTAAGGGAAGAACTGATATGCTTAATTATGCAAAAGAAAATAATATACCTGTAAAGGCGTCTCTGTCAAAACCCTTCAGTGAAGATGATAACCTGATGCACATTAGTCATGAAGCCGGCATTTTGGAAGATCCAAAATTCAAGCCTGAAAAAGACATATATACAAAAATGGTTTTGCCACAGGATGCTCCTGATAAAGAAACGCATATTGAAATTCACTTTAAGGACGGGATCCCGTTGAAAGTAGTAAATAAGAGAGAAAATATTATAAAAACATCGCCCCTGGAACTATTCAATTACCTGAATAAAATAGGGGGAGAAAATGGTATTGGCTTGCTTGATATGGTTGAAAACCGGTTTGTAGGCATCAAGTCCAGGGGTGTCTATGAAACTCCCGGAGGAACTATTTTAATGAAAGCCCACCTTGATATTGAAGGTATAGCAATGGACAGAGAGGTAATGCGGCTGAGAAATATGCTTTCTCCTGTTTTTGCAGAAATAGTATACAACGGCTTCTGGTTCAGCCCTGAAATGGATTTCCTTAGAGCAGCCATTGATAAAAGCCAGGAATTAATTGATGGTATCGTGTATATGACTCTTTATAAAGGAAATATAATAATTGATGGCCGGGAATCCCCCAGTTCATTATACGATAAAGAACTTTCCAGCATGGATATTGAAGGAGGATTTGATCAGAAAGACAGTGCCGGTTTTATAAAAATTAATGCCATCAGGTTAATGGCACATAATGCAATTCTTAAAAGGCAGGCAAAAAAATCAGAAAGTTAAAATTTAAACTGAATCATTTTAATTACTCCAAAATATTCAGTTATTATTAAACTGTATATAAATTATTTATTAATAAATAAATGAAACTCTGGAATAAAGATGAAAAAATAAATAAAAAGGTTGAAGATTTTACCGTTGGCGATGACCGGAAACTTGACATTTATCTGGCCGAATTTGATGTATTGGGGACTCTGGCTCACATAACCATGCTTGAAAGCATTAACCTGTTAAAAAAAGAAGAACTGCATAAATTGAAAAGTGAACTTCTGGCAATTCACAGGCAAATAAAAGAAAATAAATTCCAAATCCGCGAAGACATTGAAGATGTTCACTCGCAGGTTGAATTCATGCTAACCGAAAAACTGGGCTCCCTGGGAGAAAAAATTCATGCCGGGAGGTCACGAAATGATCAGGTACTAACCGATATTAAGCTATTCATCAGAAACAAAATTAAAACTATAACATATAAAACCGAATCATTGTTTGATGCTCTGATAAACCGGAGCGAGAAATATAAGGATGTCCTGTTGCCCGGATATACGCATCTCCAAATTGCAATGCCTTCATCTTTCGGCCTCTGGTTCGGGTCATATGCTGAAAGCCTTACTGATGACCTGCAGCTTTTGCTTGCAGCCTACAGGATAAATAATCAGAATCCGCTTGGCTCTGCTGCGGGATATGGTTCATCCTTCCCGATAAACCGCCAGTTAACAACAGAACTGCTGGGATTCGATTTGATGAGTTATAATGTGGTTTATGCTCAGATGGGAAGAGGCAAGACAGAAAAAATCACAGCTATGGCCATTGCTCTTATAGCTTCAACATTATCCAGGCTGGCAAACGATATCTGTTTATATATGAGCCAGAATTTCAATTTTTTGAGTCTCCCCGATGAATATGTTACAGGCTCCAGCATAATGCCTCACAAAAAAAATCCTGACGTTTTTGAAATACTGAGAGCCAGATGCAATAAAATTCAAGCATTACATAATGAAATATCATATATAACAAACAATCTCCCTTCGGGGTATTTCAGAGATTTACAGATTATTAAAGAATCTTTATTTCCTGCTTTTATATGCATTGAAGACTGCCTGTCAGTTTCTGCTGACGTAATAGAGAAGCTTATAATAAAAAAAGATATCCTTGATGATGAGAAATATAAATATTTATTCTCAGTTGAAGAAGTCAACAAAGAGGTTCTGAAGGGTGTTCCCTTTCGTGAAGCATATATGAAAATAAAAAAAAGAATACAGGAGAATAAATATGCGGCAGGCAAAACTATTAACCATACGCATGAAGGCAGTATCGGCAATTTATGTAATCATAAAATCAGGGAAAAAATGAATAAAATCTTATCTGATTTTCAATTTGAGAAAACGGAAAAAGCAATAAATAAATTACTTGAATGATGAAACAGGGGGGAAAAAAGAAGAGAATAGTAGTAAGAATAGAAATTGCAACTCTATCTGATGATGATGAGAAGCTAAATAAAAAGAAAATGGATCAGCTGGCTATGATTTTATCAAATCTGCAAAATAGCGGCAAACAGTTAATACTTGTTTCATCGGGTGCTATTGCACTTGGTGCGGAAAAACTGAAATTAAATCAACAGCCCTCATCATTTATCGATAAGCAGGCAGCCGCAGCTGTGGGACAGGTAGAATTAATAAAGAACTACAAAAGGTATTTTGATGAATATAACCAGATTGTTGCCCAGGTTTTGTTGACAAGCGATACTATTGACAGTAACATCAGGATAAAAAATACCAGGAATACATTCGATACCCTTCTTGACATGAATATTATTCCCATAGTAAATGAGAATGATGCTGTGTCAACGGCTGACATAGAGCTTAATGACAACTATCCCCTTGCATTGAATGTCGCAAAAATTGTAAATGCAGATATCATATTAATAAAACTTGATGCAAATGGTAAATTCCTGTTAGTACCGAAAGGAGAAAAAAAGGCAGTTGCCGTAGATGATGAATACGAATTATTTGAAAAAATCAATGATATATGCCAGAATATCAATCAGGAGAAATTGGCTGAATCCGATTACCCGGAATCAATTAATGAAATAGAATATTAATTTCATATTGTAAACTCGTGGATTACAGGGAAAATCTGAAATATAAAAAACGGATAGTAGTTAAAATAGGCACCTCTACTTTATCATATCCCAGCGGAAGACTGAATTTCCAGCTTGTTGAAAAACTGGCATTTGTGCTTAGTGAAATTCGAAAAAAAGGAATTCATGTAGTGCTTGTAACATCGGGTGCCATCGGAGTAGGTGCCGGACGCCTCGGACTTACGACTAAACCCGGGAAACTGGCTAAAAAACAAGCTCTTGCTGCAATCGGACAGGCTGAACTGATTAAAATCTATCAAAAATATTTTGAAGAGAACAATCAGATAGTTGCACAGGTTTTACTTACTAAAGATATAGTAACCATAAACAAAAGACACAGTAATGCCAAAAATACCCTCGAAAAATTACTGTCAATGGACATAATTCCCATTATCAATGAAAATGATACTATATCAACAAATGAAATAGTATTTGGAGATAATGATACTCTTTCTGCATATGTGGCCGTATTGATAAAAGCAGACCTTCTGATTATGCTTTCCGATATTGATGGTTTATATTCTGCTGATCCAAAAACAAAATCATCTGCCAGAATAATTTATATCGTACACAAAATAACCCCCCGGCTTGAAAAAATTGCTACCAATACAGGCACAATATTTAGCACGGGCGGTATGTCAACAAAGATAGCAGCTGCTAAAATAGGCGGCAAAGCCAATATTGATACGGTGATAACAAACGGCTCCGACCCCACAATAATTTTTAAGATACTCAACGGTGAAAATTTGGGAACACTGATTTTGGCCGACGCAAACAATGCAAATAAAAACTAGTATTACTGTTAACTGTGATAATCTGATAATTATAATGAAAGAACCCATTTTAGAAAAGGCAAAAAAGGTCAAAGCAGCTTCAAGAGAACTCGCAATACTTGAAACTGCCAAAAAGAACCTGGCTCTCAAATGTATTGCAGAAGAGATTGAAAAGAGCAGGGAATCGATTAAAAAAGAGAATAAAAAAGATATAGAAAATGCTGCAAAAAAGGGGCTTTCAGGTGCCTTTATTGACAGGCTTACCCTTAATAATAAACGAATTGACGGAATGATAAGCGTTCTCAATGATGTTATTAATCTTAAAGATCCGGTAGGAGAAATAATTAATATGAATACCCTCCCCAATGGTCTCAGGGTTGGCCAGTTAAGGGTTCCAATAGGTGTTGTGGGTATTATTTTTGAATCAAGGCCCAATGTATGTGTTGAAGTTACGGCTCTGACAATAAAATCGGGGAATGGGGTTATTTTAAGGGGAGGATCGGATGCAATAAATTCCAATATATCATTAATAAATATTGTTAAAAAAGGATTGAAGGCAGCAGGTTTATCGGAAAACTATGTGGAAATAATCGATAATACTGACAGGGAATCCGTTACCCGGTTATTGAAAATGAAAGAATATATTGATATAATTATCCCGCGCGGGGGTCTGGAACTCATAAGGTTTGTTGTAGAGAATTCTGTCATCCCCGTTATCAGGCACGATCTGGGAATATGCCATACTTATGTCGATGAATTTGCAGATACTGCCATGGCTGTCTCGATATGCTATAATGCAAAAGTTCAAAGGCCCGGCATTTGTAATGCCATGGAAACAATGCTTGTTCATTCAGCAATTGCAGAAAAATTCCTGCCTGTAATGAAAAGGGAATTTGATTTACAGAATGTTGAGCTCAGAGGCTGCAGGAAAACAAAAAGGATCCTGCCAGGTATTAAAGATGCCAGTGAACAGGACTGGAGAACAGAATATCTTGACCTTATCCTTTCTGTAAAAATAGTAGACAGTATAGATGAAGCAATAGCCCATATCAATGAATACGGCTCTCATCACTCGGATGCAATAGTGACGGACAGCTATTCAAATGGCATTAAGTTCATAAATGAGGTCGATTCGGCAGCATGTTTTATTAATGCATCAACACGCTTTAACGATGGAAATGAATTCGGACTGGGTGCAGAAATGGGCATAAGCAACCAGAAATTACATGTCAGGGGACCCATGGGACTAAAAGAACTAACCGCACCGAAATATATTATTTTTGGCAGCGGGCAGATCAGAAAATAAAAGCTCTTACAAATGATATTTAATAATCTAACTTAATTATATAAAAATATGAATAAAATACTTGATAAACTGGAACCATACTCTGTCCATGCTTCGCAGATTGATAAAGAACTATTTACCCGGTATAATGTAAAAAGGGGTCTGAGAAACCAGGACGGATCAGGTGTGCTGGTCGGACTGACGAATATTGGGGATGTGGTAGGTTATGAAAAAAAGGGTGATAACTTATATCCTTGTGAAGGAAGCCTGTTTTACAGGGGTATAAACATTAATGATATTGTGCACGGATTTCAGAAAGACGGGCGTCATGGTTTTGATGAAACTGTTTTTCTTTTGATATATGGCAAGCTGCCCACAAAGCAGGAACTTGACGAGTTCTCATCATGCCTGAATGCATTAAGGGATTTGCCGGAATATTTTACAAAGAATATGATTCTTACCATCAGAGGCAAAGACATAATGAACATGCTGGCAAGATCGGTCCTTGTGCTATATACCCTTGATGAAGATGCAGAAGTATATACTCATTCGAACCAGCTTAAGCAGGCTATTAACCTTATAGCGAAGTTTCCTGTAATAACTGCATATTCATACTTCGGGTTTCGTCATTCATACCAGAGAAAATCATTAATAATACGCCATCCTGATCCTGCATTGAGCAGTGCTGAAAACTTCCTCTATATGCTTAAAGGAGAAGAATATACTAAACTTGAAGCCGACCTGCTTGACCTGATACTTGTACTTCATGCCGAACACGGGGGAGGCAATAATTCAACATTCACAACAAGAGTAGTAAGCTCATCCAATACCGATACATATTCAGCTATCGCCGCTGCTCTCGGTTCTTTAAAAGGTACCCTCCACGGGGGAGCAAACCTGAAGGTTATGGAAATGATGAAAGATATTAAAAAAAATGTGAAAGACTGGACTGATAAAAAAGAAATTACAGAATACCTTTTAAAGATTCTCAGAGGACATGCAGGTGACGGATCAGGTAAAATTTATGGTATCGGACATGCCATTTATACCCTTTCTGACCCAAGGGCAGTCCTGCTGAAAGAAAAAGCCAAAGAGCTTGCCAATGAAAAGGGTAAAACAGATGAATACAACCTTTATGAGAATATTGAAGAACTTGCTCCGGAAGTCCTTGCCAAGTTTAAAGAAGATAATCAAAAAGTCGTTTGTCCGAATGTTGATTTTTATTCAGGATTTGTATATAAATGTATCGACATACCTAAAGAGATATTTACTCCTATTTTCGCAGTTGCCAGAATTGCAGGATGGTGCGCTCACAGGCTGGAAGAGATAACTTTTTCATCAAAACGGATTATCAGGCCTGCCTATAAAAATGTATTTGGCAGGGTTGACTATGAACCAATGGAAGGCAGAATATAGGTATGAAGATAATATCATATATTGCTGCTTTAGCCTTTGTTTATTTATATTTAAACTGCCCGGCGGTCAGCTCACAGGCATTATTCGAAGCCCCTGATACGGTATGCATATATGATACGGTCACGATAACCAATAATTCACGGCCTGCCAGTACATATTACTGGAACTTTTGCACCGGAAACATAATCAATACACCCCAGGCAGAAAATCTTCAAAACCCGGGAAATTTAAATGGCCCTTCATTTTTGGATATTGTGGAAGATAACGGGACATATTATGCATTTATTACCAATCAGACGGATGGCACAATATCCAGGTACATATTCAGTGAAGGTTTGCTATCAGAGCCTGTCTCGCAGAATCTGGGAAACTTTGGATCGGCAATCCCGGTAAATGCCCAGGGAATACGGGTTATCAAAGATAATAATACCTGGTATGCATTTATAATAGGGGGACAAGGGGTAAACTCGAAAATTGTAAGACTCAATTTCGGCAATTCTCTTGATAACTATCCTACACCTCTTGACCTCGGAAATATTGGGAATTTGGATTCGCCCACGGACTTGTTTATGTTTAAAGAGAACAACTACTGGTATAGTTATACTGTAAATTATAATTCCGGCACTATCAGCAGGTTAAACTTCGGAAACAGCCTGAATAATCGCCCCAATGGCTTAAACCTTGGTAATATTGGGAATCTGAACGGACCGGCAGGTTTTATATTATGGCGGGAGAATGATATCTGGTATTTATTTGTAGCTAATTCCAACTCTAATAATATTACAAGGCTTGAATTTGGAAGCTCCCTGTCCAACATACCTGAAGGAGAAACTATCGGCGGCGAGGATTTTCTGGATCAGCCTGCAGACATCGTGCTGTCAAAAGACTGCAATATAATATTCGGTTATATTCTCAACGATAATAATAATATTGTACGATTGGACTTCAATGCCGGAATCCTCGAAGAACCTGAATTCACTTCCCTGGGAGCAATGGATAATCTTGAAAATCCGCGTAGCTTTTCTGAAGTTTTCAGAATTGGAGATACACTATATACATTCGTTACCAATATTAATAATTCAACCCTTACAAGGTTATTGCTTACCGGTTGTAATAATTCATCAATATCCTCTTCGGATGAAAGGAATCCCCCGGATATTTTTTATGACTCCCCTGGTGTTTATAAGATATCATTAGTCCTTGATGAAGGAACAATTGACCAGGAATACTATTGTAAAAATATTTATGTATTCAATAATCCGGAATTCAGGCTTGGTAATGATACAACAATTGCTCTGGGAACAGATTTGCTGATAGATGCCGGTAGCGGATATTCAAGTTATTACTGGTCAACAGGTGAAACCGGCCAGGTAATAGAAGTAAATTCCGGAGGAGTTTATTCAGTGACTGTATCCAACGAATATGGCTGTCCCGGTTCAGATGAATTAGAAGTCACTGTTGATACCGGTATCCCAAATTTCATTACCCCAAATGGCGATGGTTATAATGATACCTGGGAATTACCCCTTCTCAGGGACAACGACAATTCTGTCATTAAAATATTCGATCGTTTTGGCAATCTGATTATTTCCTATAAAGGAACAGACCGGGGATGGGATGGTACGGTTAATGGCAAGCTTGTAAATCCCGATACATACTGGTATATTATAGATTTAAAAAACGGATCCGGCCCTGTAAAAGGAAACATTACAGTTAAATACCAGAGATGAAGATAAAACCAGCCGCTATTATCATATTTGTATTCAGGTATATTCTAATAACTGCACAGGAACTGCCTGTATATCAGCAATATTTATTAAATCCCAATTTAATAAATCCTGCAATAACCGGGTATAATGCATGTACGTCCTTCCTGCTAACAGACCGTCATCAATGGATAGGTATTCCCGATGCTCCAGGTACCCAAACAATTGGTATACAAAAAAGAATGTTTATTAAATATAACAGGATACATGGTATCGGACTGAATTTGTATCATGATAAAAACGGTGCATACAGAAAAAGCGGAGGAGATCTTATATATGCATATCACTTTAAAATAAGCCGCCAAAACGATTTTAAAATAGGGCTCGGACTTTTAATATCTGTCTTTCAGAACTCGTTGGATGAATCAGAGTTTACTTCGATTTATGATCCTTTGACCGGCGAAGGAATTAACCGCTCTTTAAATCCCGATGCAGGAACAGGTATTTTTATATATAATCCGAAATTTTATGCCGGACTTTCAGGATTAAGACTTATATCAGGTTCAGCCATATTGCAGGAATCTGAACGACATTTATACCTTAATACAGGATTCTTTATAAAAAATGGCACATCTCCTTTTAAATTTGAACCTTCTTTACTTCTAAAGTTGACCGAAAGCTTTAAAAGCCAGGTAGACATTAATTTCAGGACTGTCCTGAATGATAAATACTGGTACATTTTCTCATTCCGGCATAATTTAACCCCTTCCCGGGTAAAAGGTGTCTCAATAATGTCAGTTTTCGGCGCTACCACAGGCAATTTCTCATTTGCCTATGCATTTGATCTGGGATTGACATCAATTCAGCTGACCAATTATGGTTCACATGAATTTATGATAGCATACAAAATATGCGACTCCGGTAAAAATGACACTGATTGTCCGACTTACAAGGGATTGATAAAAAGATACAGAACAAGATAGGTAATTGTTTCAGGATTGATTTCCCGCTTCTCCCATAATTTCCTTTCTTATAAGACGTGACAAAAGGTTTAATCTGATCCTCAGGGGCACGGCCCTAAGCAGGAAAAAGTTCACCTTATTCAAAACACCGGGGATAATGACCTTTTTACCTTTGAACATTGAGCTGATAGCTATTTGAGCAACTCTATTTGCAGATAATAAACCGAACCTGCCATAAAATCCCATTTTCTTGATTCTATGTACGGTATCTGAATTGGTCATTATCGGACCGGGATTTATAACACTAATCTTCACGCAGCTCCCCTTTAACTCTTCATGCAGACTTCTTGAAAAAGAATATACAAAAGCTTTTGATGCCGGATAAACGGTTTTATAGGGAATAGGACTAAAAGCTGCCATGCTGGCAACATTAAGAATATATGAAGGGCTATACCCTTTAAGTTCAGATAACATTAACCTTGTTATTAATGTCAAAGCTCTTATATTAAGCAGTATAATTGTATCGAGGTATTCAACTGAAGATTCTTCAAAATGCTTGCTGCCTCCCACTCCCGCATTATTTACCAGTATATTTACAGAAAAATTTTCCTTTACCCAGTTTGTCAGTTCAACAGGTGAATTCTCCTTTGTCAGATCTGCTTCATAATACCTGGCATTAATCTTATGTTTGTATTCCAGCTCTTTACAGTATTTGTCCAGATTTTCACCGGGCAGGGATACCAGGATCAGATTATGCCCCCTTTTTGCAAATTCGTGTGCAAATTCTTTGCCAAGCCCGTTACTTGCGCCGGTAATTAATGCAAAAGGTTTTAAGCTACTTTTCATTTTCCGTTTTTTCTGCATAAATGAATTTCAGGGTTTCAGTTATTCCTGACTTTAAAGGTGTAATCTTATAGCCAAGTTCACTTTGAGCCTTATTACTCGATAATACCCAGTTGTAATTGTACTTTCTTACCAATCCCGGCGTAATTAAGGGTTTAATGCCAAAGCTTCTGGCAAGCATAAGCATAATAAAGGATACAAAAAGCATCAAATTTAAAGGAAATCTGAAAAGCAAATAACTTTTACCCGATATTTCTGCTAAAACCTTGAAAAAACCTGCATAGGAAATATTCTCTCCGCCCAGGATGTATCTTTCACCTGCCACACCTTTCTCAAGAGCTAAGATATGCCCGGCAACGACATCATCAATAAAAACATAATTACCAATACTTTTCCCGTTACCCGGCAAAAATCTGAATTTACCTTCGGTGTATAACCTTACAATCCTGGTTACACTATTGCTTATGTTCAGCAATCCCGGCCCGTATACGCGTGTGGGATTAACAATAACAATATTCATTCCTTTTGCTGTCCTGTTTAAAATTAATTCCTCAGCCTCGGCCTTTGTTTTTTCATATAATGTAAAATATTCTGTTTGCCTCTTTGTATTCTCGTCTACCATTTTACCGTCAGATGGACCAAAAACACCCGCAGTAGATGTGACAACAATTTTTTTAATCCCTGCCCCTTCCGCCTCATTTAATACATTTAGTGTCCCCGTGTAATTAATCTCGTAAAATAAGCAGGGATCTTTTGACCACACCTGAGCACATGCCGCCAGATGAAAAACAAAATCACATTCCTTTATGGCCTTTCTTATGCTTAATGTATCAGTTACATCACCCTTAAACAAATGAATATTCTTGTGTTTTATTTGTTCGGCCTTTCCCCTGGAACGATATAAAGCATTTACAATATATCCCTGCCTGACCAATTCCCTGCATAAATGAATGCCTATAAATCCTGTAGCTCCGGTTACCAGTATTTTCATAATTTTTTACTTTCCCGAACTAAAAAACCTTGCAGATATTTCAGTACTGTTATAAATTGAAAACCACTCATTCGATACAGCAAGCACAATATGTAAAATTAATGCAGGCCATATTGTCCCTGATAATATAGTAAAACAGCATAATAAAAATCCAAAAGGTATTGCTCCTGCAGTTTCTTTAATTCCCTGGGGAATATGCGCAAATGAATAAATCAAAACATTTATAACGATTGAAGGCCATATGCCAAAAGCATGAATACATGTAAAAAACAAAAATCCCCTGAATAAAAACTCATATGCAGCCAAATAAATTATCCAGCCTGATAAACTTAATACCAGTAATTTCATATTCCAGTTTTTAGTCCTGATCAGCGGGTACTTTTCAAGGTTAGTTGCGCTCTTTGAAGCAAAAAAGTTCATAAGTATTATTATAGCTGATATTAAGACCGTGTAATAAAATATGTTCATGCCAATGGAAAGGCCCAGGCCATAATCTGTAAGCCTGCCTGGCAATAGTATTAAAACAACCAGAAGAGGCACAGCTCCTAAAAAAATAAATCCTGATATATGCCTGAAGTAAACACGGAACTCCTGAATCCTCTTTATGCCATACTTTCTTTTAATTTTGTGGACAAGTATGTCGGAATTACCTGCGAAATAATAAATAAGGAAACTTATTAAGGTCACAGACAGGGAAATTACAGGCTCTGAATATTCCTGTTTCCATATTAAACTGCTGTTCATTTTTTTTAATTTTTCGAAATATAGCAATTACTTATAATACAATTTAAACAATCACTGCCAAAAACCTGTTCCTATGCTTTCAACTGAATAAAGTATCCTGCGTGCTTCCTCACATTCAGGACACTGCCATCCTTAAAAATTAAATACTGGCCCTTTATACCGTTAAGTTTTCCTGTATATTCCGGTAATTTATCAAGGCTTATACTTTTCACCTTTCCCGGATATTCATTGACAGGATAATTAAATGTAAATACTTCATCATCATTGATAATATAACGTTTTAATTGTTCAGGCACTGCGTACTCTGCCTTTCTTTTTTCTTCAAGAAGATTAATATTTTCAGTAGAACCACTGCTCAACATACGTCTCCAGTTAGTTTTATCCGGAAAAACATTTTTTAAAGCAACTTCAATTAATCCGGCCAGGTACCTGTTCGGTGTTCTTGCCACCTTAACAGCATAAGTCGCTCCCTGGTCTATCCACCGGACAGGTACTTGAGTTTCCCTGGTAACTCCTACCTTAATATCACTTGAAAGGGCAAGATATACATAATGATCAATCAGGCAATGGTTCCTGGCAAATTCCATATCACGTGCAATTCCTTCATGTGCCCTGCATAATTCGGGATGAAGCACGCACTCTTCGGTTTCAGGAGCTGAAATAAAGCAAGGGTAACAATAACCCTGCGCAAATGATGTTTTTGTCTCCCTTCCGCATTTAATGCAGTTAATTCTTCCCTGATATTTCACAGAAATATCCTTTGCCAGCATACTATTTACAAAAACTTCCTTTCCTCCTACCGGGAGATAATAACTTATTGGAGAATCATACCCGACCCTCATCTTAATTATGTTACCCTCATTAACCATTATATTTATTCTATAGTGATCCCATAAAATTAATAAAAACTTAATAAAAAAGTGCTCTCCGTATTACCTTGATATATAGGCCATTATAATTCTTATTATTATTATTTAATAAATTTTTAATACTATGTATTGCATAGTATCTATTTTTTTATATATCTTTGCATTGTATTTATCATTTTTATACATAGTAATATATTTTTTATAGTACAACTTAAAAAACATTAAAATGAAAAAGACCTTGACAATCAATGTAGCAGGATCAGTATTCAATATTGATGAGGATGCCTATTACAGGCTTAAGGAATACCTGGAAAAGATTAAGGTGCATTTCTCAGGGGAAAAGGAAATTGATGACATAATGACTGACATAGAATCAAGAATTGCTGAGCTGCTCAGAGAAAAAATAAATTCGGGAAAACAGGTAATAATCCTTCAGGATATTGAAGAGATAATAAAGATCATGGGAGAGCCCCATGATTTCGGGGATTTTGATAAGGAAGAAAAAAAGAAAACATATTACCATTCTGCTTCAAGACATATATACAGAGATCCTGACAACAGGATACTTGGAGGAGTATGCGGCGGACTGGGGGCTTACATGGGTATTGATCCCATAATACCCAGAATAATTTTCATAGTTGCATTTTTTGGTTTCGGATTCGGATTATTAATTTACCTGATATTATGGATAATCATTCCCGAAGCAAAGACAACAGCCCAAAAAATTGAAATGCGCGGTGACCCTGTTAATGTATCGAACATAGGGAGCTTTGTAAAGGAAGAATTTGAAAATATTAAGGACAACATCAAGGGAAAGAAAAAAACATAAAAATATGTCTGAAATGAACTTAGAGAATGTTAAAGCACAGATGAGAAAGGGAGTGCTTGAATTTTGTATCCTTTCAATATTATCCAGGGGTGATGCATACGCCTCTGATATAATAAAAAGGCTTAAGGAATCCAAACTAATAGTTGTTGAGGGGACCCTTTATCCCTTGCTTTCACGGCAAAAAAACGCCGGATTGTTAAGTTACAGGTGGGAAGAATCCACACAGGGTCCACCCAGAAAATACTATGCCCTGACTGATAAGGGGAACGAATTTCTTAAAGAACTTAATTCTTCATGGAGTGAGCTTGTTGAAGCTGTAAAATCTATTTATAATAAATAAAATATCTATCAGGAAATGAAAAAAGTTGTTCAAACAAATATTGGAGGAAGGCACTTTTTTATGGATGAAGATGCTTACCAGGTTATGAATGAATATCTGGGTTCATTAAAAACTCATTTTGAAAAGGAAAAGGAAGTAGCAAGTGAAATTATAGGGGATATTGAACAAAGAATGGCCGAGCTCCTTGAATCCAGGTTAACAGATAATAAAAAGGTTATTTCCCTGGAGGACGTACTGGAAACAATAAAGATACTGGGTAAGATTGAAGATTTTGAATTTATGGATGGAGAGGGGGAGTACGGCGATGAAGAAGAGGAAAAAGAACCATCCTACAGCAGGAAAGAAAACAGGCATCTTTACCGTGATCCTGACAACTCCTACATTGCAGGTATAGCAGGAGGTTTAGGTGCTTATTTTAATGTTGACCCTATGTGGCCCAGGTTACTGTTTTTTGCCCTGATATTTGCAAACGGATTCGGGGTAATCCTGTATTTCATACTTTGGGTGGTTATTCCCAAAGCCAGGACGACAGCTCAGAAACTTCAAATGAAAGGTGAGCCCGTTACAATAAAGAATATCGAAAGGTCAATCAGCGACGAATATCATAAAGTGAAAAATAATATTTATAAAATAAGGGATTCGGAGAAATTCCGGAAAACCCAGGATGTATTTTATGAAATACTCCATATGGCAGGTTTGTTTTTCAGGGCTATATTAAAAATTATCATATATATAATAGGAATAGCTTTTATATTGGCCGGAGTGGTTCTTATTGCAGGCCTGGGGATAGCCTTTTTTACAAGGTTTGATGTATTCGGACAGATAGAATGGCCAAGATTTGATTTACCTGATCTATCAAATATTTTTATTGATCCTGTCAACTTTAATCTGATGACAATCTCCCTTGCCATTCTTATATTAGTCCCCCTAATTGCCTTGATTTACGGCGGCATTAAACTGGTATTTAACATCAGGACCAGAAACAGGTTTCTTGGTGCTATAGCTTTGACAGCATGGATTCTCGCCCTTATTTGTCTTGTTACCCTGGCATTTATCGAGGGTGAAAATTATGCATTCGAAGCTTCGGAATCCCACACATATACCATAAAAGACAATAACTATTCAACATTATATCTTGATATTAATCAAAAGCATGATTTTATTGAAGGTATGACGGTTTATTCAATATTTGATTATGATATATATTATAACAGGTCCGATAAGACTATTATGGGTAAACCGGAGCTCGAAATAATTAAGGGTTATGAGGATGAACCACGGCTTACAATAAAGAAATACACAAGGAATGTAAGCATGAAAAATGCTGCTGGTTATCTTGATGAAATAGCATACAAATGGGAACAAAAAGACTCAATAGTATATTTTGACGAGTTTTATTCACTGAACGAGGACGAAAAATGGAGATTCCCTGAAGTGGAGTTAATTTTAAGTATACCCGAAGATAAGGTAATTTACCTGTCTGAAGGCATGCAGGATATTCTGGGTGAGGTTGACAATGCTGATTTCTATCTTAAGGATGATATGGCAGATAAAAGGTGGATTATGACAAAGAATGGGCTTAAATTATATAACAGGCAGTCAGAATAATAAAAATTAAAATCCCCTCTTGTTTATTTTTTTATAAATTTGCACGGCTTTTATAACAGTAAATTGTCCGATGGTGTAATGGTAGCACTGCAGATTTTGGTTCTGCCTGTCCAGGTTCGAATCCTGGTCGGACAGCTTTCTAACTAAACACTTCCTTCAATACAGCCAGAGATTTAATATTGCCTATTCCCTCAAGATGTATTTTAAAATACTCGACAAATTTCGAAAGCAGGCTGCTTCTTACGTTATTCCCCAGTTTAATTTTCTCAAGATTATTAAAAGAATATTTATATATGTGCGTTAGTGCCCTCTTCTCTTCTTCTGTAAGTATCAATGAAATGCCCCGATCATTTTTAAATAGTGATTGCTGTTTTATATTGTTAAATTCTATAATCTTATTATCTTCAATTACAGGAGAAATCCCCAGGTACCTTGATAGCATTAAAAGAAACACCAGGTGATAATTTTCTATACCCTCGTTTTTTAAATCCAATATTTGAATTGAATTATAAATAAAATCGAATAGAGGTTTATTGGGCTCGACCTCCCTTAATGTTTTATACAGGATTTCAGCAATAAATAATGCAACCGTACTTTTTACAATATTATTATGGATAGTATGTAGCATCACGAAAATCTTCAAATCCTTAATTCTCTGGATATCCCTGTTTGGCCTGTAATAAACATCGAGTTCAAGTATTGAGAGGGGCTGAAAGTAATTCAGCCTGATTCCTGATTTTTTACTTCTCACTCCGTTCACAATAAAAGCCTGCCTCCCGAAAATATCGGTATATATATATGCTATTATGCTGGAATCACCATACTTTACATAATGAAGTACTATACCTTTGGTCTTGTGCAGCATTCAATTAATATGAAGTCAGTATATGAGAAAGTAATTATTAATGAATAAACAATAGTTTGGTAACATGGGTTTTACTGCCATCCTCATTAGTGCAAAAAACAAGGTATACTCCCGTATGCACCCTTTTTCCTGAAAAATTCCTGCCATCCCATATTGCCTGGCCCCCGAGTGCAGTAGTTTCATATACTATGTTTCCACTGACGTCTGTAATTTTAACATTAGCATCGGTTACCAGCCCGGTAATAGTAATGTCGCCTTCATAATCTTCCCTGACAGGATTCGGGTATAC
Organism: uncultured Bacteroidales bacterium; assembly: GCA_964461435.1. Taxonomy (GTDB): domain Bacteria; phylum Bacteroidota; class Bacteroidia; order Bacteroidales; family UBA10428. Next base: position 86,261 of record CAYWUI010000008.1, read on the forward strand.
GTATACATCATTAAAATCTTCATTCCCTGCAACTGCTTGTCCCATAAAGGACAGGATACCCTTATCGGTCCCGAAAAATACTTCCCCGCTATTGTGGTTTATAGCAATACTGACTACTTTATTTGAGAATAAGGGGCTATTATCCTGGTTAAAGTTGTGGATTTCTTCTTTCCCGTCTTCAGACATCAGAAAAACACCTGAATTTTCGGTGCCGAACCACTTGCGATTTGCTCCGTCAACAGCAATAGTATTTATCGTCTCGTTTTCCAGCAAAAGATCTGCATAAATAGTCCCGTCATTCCTGGGTATCTTTATCTGGTACCCTATAATACTCTGCTCCTCAAAAATGTTAACAGGATTATAATATACAACAGGGCCTTTGTTTGTGCCAACCCATATATTGCCGTCAAGGTCTTCTGCAATGGAAAATACTCTTTCTATTAATTCCGAATCCTGGTTTTTAACGGTAAAAAACCGTTCACTCACAGTACCGTTGCTATTCTCCCTGAAAACAAAAATTCCGTCATTTTTTACCAGCAGCCATATCTGGTTGAAAGAAGTAGCCAAAATTCCCGTTAGCCTGGTATTAATACCAAAGATGTCACTCTTGAACTTCAGATTTTCCCATTCCCCGTCAGACCTTATAACGTATACGGGATTTTCGACTATATCCACACAAAACCAGAGATCATTGTCTTCATCATAATCCATGCCCATCACTCTAATATACCCATGTCCATATCCTTCCACAGGCTTTAAAATACCGTCCTGTTCATCATAAATATCCTTTATTTCCCCATTTTTAAATTCAACAATCCCGTATCCGTATGATCCTCCGAAAACATGCTCCGGATTGGAAGGATCAATAGCGATTCTGTCTATATTTCGAAATCCGGTTAATTCCGGGAAATTTATTTTGTTATAGCTCTCCCATCTCTCATCAATAAAAGAATATGCCCCCTTATCAGCCCATTGTGTTGCTTCATTACCTCCGCCTACCCATATTCTTCCGGACTCAAATACAATACTTCCGACATCTTTATATGCCGGTCCGTTCGGTGCTATTCTCTCAAATTCTCCTGATTCCCATTTCAACAATCCTTCACCATAATCAGCAATCCACATTATATTATCTTTGTCATATAATGCGTGACTTGCCCATGCTATGCCCACCTGGCTCAACATATTAAATTGCTGATCATAAACCTTTACTTTGTAGGCTGCAACAACGATTAAATGATCGTTATGTTCATAAATCCATATGCAATAATTATCTCCGTATTCCCATTTCTCCCATGAGTTTTCTCCGATTACAATAATTTCATTGTTATTGGTAGCAGGATTTTTATAACATGCCAGCAGCTGATTGCCAAAATATGTAACAAAGGAATATTTATAATCGACTATCGGGACATTTGAAATTCTGGACCAGTAATTATAATCAACGAGATTCTGGCTGTTAATATTTGCCTTATATATTCCCTGGTCTGTTGCCGCGAACAAGTTGCTGCCGTCAAAAGTCACGTCATTCACCGATATTTTGGCCCCCGATTCTCCGAACTGATAGGTTTCTTTTATTTCTTTCCTGCTTATATCAAGAACCACAATTCCAAATCCGGTCGACAGGTATGCCGCATTATCAATAAATATGATATTACTTATTTTCTTATCTCCTGTTATAAGTTTTCTTTTTATATCGGGCACATTGATTATTGAATCATTTTTTACCAGGTCAATATTGCCGTTTATATATGCAATTACAAGTGTTTTTGTATTTTCCGAATATTTAATCGCACTTATCTCAACATCAGACAGTCCGGTTACTTTTGAATATTTCCGGATGCTGTTATCATTTTTATTGATTGAAAACAATCCTCCGTCAGTGCTGCAAAATATGCTATTCTCCACCTCGGCAAGCTTCATGGCCTTTGTATAGGGAAGGTGGTCGCGCCAGGACCCGTTAGGTATCTGTCCCGTGGTTATCCCTGCGAATAGAAGGCAAATGCCGCAAATCAGCTGAAAATAAATAGATTTCATTTTAGTTCTATAGTAATAAGAAAGATAGTATATATACGAATGTTCATTAAATTTATTTTGTCAATCTCCAAAGTAATATTCATTTATCATTTTTAACCAGCAGATAATTTATTAGCTGTTCCATGGCCTTGGCCCTGTGTGAAATTTTATTTTTCGCGTCCATTCCCATTTCGGCAAATGTTAATTTATAGCCGTCCGGCTGAAAAATCGGATCATATCCAAATCCATTCTCGCCTTTCCTGCTGTTAATTATTTTACCATTAATACTGCCCTCAAAATTAATAACAGTTCCATTTTCAACAAGGGATATTACAGTTCTAAATCGTGCTTTACGGTTTTTCACTCCTTTCATCCTCCTCAGAACTTTGTTTATATTATCCTCAAAATTGCATTGAATCCCGGCATATCTTGCCGAATGAACCCCCGGTTCACCATTTAATGCATCAATTTCCAAACCCGTATCATCGGCAAAGCAATCAAAATTATACTTATTATATATATAAAGTGCTTTATCCATCGCATTTTCTTCCAAAGAGTTCTTCTCTTCAGGCATATCTTCAGAAAGGTTTAAATCTTTCAGACTTATAAGATCCACCCTGTCACTTAAAATATCCATGATCTCGTTGAATTTGTTCTGATTATTTGTGGCAAAGACCAGTTTACGTTTCATAAAAATAACATATACAAGGACAAAATCCCTGCTTTAAAAAAATTTAAGCAAAGTCTTTAAATGAATATATTTTTTTATCCTCCGGAGGTACTAAAACTACCACCTATCTTCATAGGCCTTGGATTTATGCAAATAACGGGTATCCTTTCCTCATTAGCTATTATATATTGTTCCTGTGCACCCAGCACATAATCAGTAAATCCGATATCTCTGGTAGTCATGACAAGAATTGCATCAGCATCTATGTCCTTAGCATAAATTACTGTCTCCTTGGCAAAATCTCCTGTAGCAGAAGCCGTCTGAATATCATATCTTATATTCTTTGAATTAAAAAATTTATTAATAAAATAGATATTGGATTCCACGCCCTTCACATACCTGGGGTCTGTATTTTTTGCCCTGAATATATGAAATTTTGTACCAAATCTCTTAGCAAAATAGTTTGCCCAGTTAACACATTCTTTATTTTCTCTCTTAAAAGTTATTGGCAGCACAATATTTTTCAGCGTATCACTCTTAGGTGAATCCTGAACTACAATAAACGGAGACTTGGACCCTGCTATTACTTTTAATGCCCAGCTGCCCAAAACCTTTTGCATGCCCCTTATGCCGTGAGTACCCATCACGACCATCTGAGCCTTTATTTCAGCTGCCAGTTCAGCTATAGTAGTAAATATAGTACCTGCCTTAACTATAATTTTAGGCTTAACATCTATATTTTCAAATTTCGCACGTACAGCATCTGCTATTTCCCTCTCAGTATCAGCAACTTCAGAGTCTTTTTTGACAATATTAATTAACGCTATATCATGATGTATAATCTTTGCTATGTTAATAGCATGTTCCAAAGCGAAAACAGACTTATCTGTAAAATCCCAGGTAACAAGGATTAATTTAGAATACTCTTCCATTGTTTGTAATTTTACGTATATAACTATATATTAAATCGGAAATTGTTCAAAATTTATAAAAATTTAGTTTAAAAACAATTTTATTAATCAATGATAATTAACAATGGAATTAAAATTATTAATTAATTCTAAGACAAGAAAATAAAAACCAATAAATATTATTATATGTTTTGCTAATTTACTATAATTTTTATACTATTATATTTTTGCGATTCATAATTGTTTGCATGGCTCTTATTAATTAACTTTGGCAAAGAACTAAATTTTATTTAATAAATACTTAAACATGAAATCTGAAGACTGGAAGAATTTGCCATTCGGCTATATAAAGACTGATTACAATTTGCGTTGTTATTACAATAATGGCAAGTGGGGAAAAGTAGAGGTAACTGACTCGGAATACATAAATCTGCATATGGCGGCTACTTGTTTACATTACGGACAGGAAGCTTTTGAAGGGATGAAAGCATTCAGGGGAAAAGACAATAAAATAAGAATATTCCGGTGGAAAGATAATGCAAAAAGGATGAGTGATACAGCTATAGGAATAAAAATGGCTGCAGTCCCGGAAGACATATTCAGGGAAGCGGTTTTTAAGGCTGTAAAGCTGAACGAAAAATATGTCCCTCCTTACGGTCACGGGGCATCATTATATATAAGACCTTTATTAATAGGTTCAGGGGCAGAAGTTGGAGTAAAACCTGCCAAAGAGTATTTATTTCTTGTTTTTGTAACTCCTGTAGGCCCTTATTTCAAAGAGGGATTCTATCCCGTCGACATTATGATATGCCGTGATTTTGACAGGGCTGCCCCATTGGGAACAGGAGCTATCAAGATAGGAGGGAACTATGCCGCCAGCTTAACCTCACTTGAGGTTGCCCATAGTCTTGGTTTTGCTACAGCTCTTTATCTTGATGCAAAAGAGAAAAAATTTATAGATGAAGCAGGGCCGGCTAATTTTTTTGGAATTAAGGATAATAAATACATAACTCCCAAATCAAAATCTATTTTACCCTCTATTACAAATATGAGCCTCATGGATATGGCTAAGGATATGGGCATGACAGTGGAGCGGCGGCCTGTGGAAGTAAGCGAACTTCCGTCATTTGATGAAGTCGGCGCATGCGGAACGGCAGCCGTAATTACACCCATAAAAAAAATACATGATCCTGCAATGAACAGGATATACGAATATTGTAAAGATGGTAACCCCGGACCTGTCTCGAGTGAACTTTACTATAAGCTTACTGCTATTCAAAATGGCGATTCAGAAGACAAGTTTGGATGGATAGACATTATTGAATAAATTATTCAAATGCAGAAGGTAGATAACAAAATTACCAAACGCCGTCTAAGAAGTTCATATATAACCTCCATTGTGAGTATATCCCTGGTATTATTCTTACTCGGATTAATCGGGTTGCTGCTGCTGAATACCAAAAAAATTTCTGACTATGTAAAAGAAAACCTGAAGTTTACTGTATATCTGAAGGATCATGTCAAAGAAGTGGATATCCTCAGGATACAAAAGAACCTGGATGCAAAGCATTATGTTAAGGAGACCAGGTATATTACCAAAGAGCAGGCAGCTATTGAATTTCAAAAAGAGCTTGGTGAAAATTTTATCGATTTTTTAGGATTTAATCCGCTTACACCCTCTATTGATGTGCGTCTTTATGCCGACTATGCAAATTCAGACAGCATAGCGGAAATTAAAAAAGACCTTAAAAAATATTCCCAAATCGATGAAGTATATTATCAGGAATCACTAATCCATCTGGTAAACAAAAACCTGAGAAAGATCAGTTTATTTATTTTGATTATTAGTGTATTATTGTTCCTGGTTGCAGTTACATTAATAAATAATACCATTCGTCTGTCGATCTATTCAAAAAGATTTCTTATAAGAACCATGCAGACGGTTGGCGCCAATAACAGCTTTATCCGCAGGCCATTTCTGTATAAAAGTGCCGTGCACGGAACTGTCGGCGCTTTAATAGCAATAGGAATGCTTGGAGGCATGATTTATCTTATCCAAAATGAAATGGAAAGCATAATAAATTTTCAGGATTATAAATTATTAAGCATTTTATTTATAATTGTACTATTAACAGGTATTATTATTAGTTGGATATCGACATATTTTGCAGTGAACAGGTACCTTAATATGAAAACAGATTATCTATATACATAAATCTTAAGTTATGACAAAGAAAACAGATGATACCAATACCTCCGGCCAAGCCCTGGGAACAGTTAATTACATTTTACTGATTATAGGATTAATTATTATTATTACAGGCTTCATACTGATGATTGGAGGCAAATCCCACGATCCGAAAATTTTCAACGAAGATGAAATATTCAGTGTAAGAAGAATAACAATAGCTCCTGTTGTTGTATTATTCGGATTTATGTTCGAGATATGGGCTATTATGAAGAAGCCTAAAGAAGAAAAGTAATTCCCCCTTAATAAAAAGTACAATTATCTTAAGCAATGAGCTGGATTGAAACTATTATTATTTCAATTGTCGAGGGGATAACTGAGTTCCTTCCTATATCATCCACCGGGCATATGATTATAACTGAAAAGTTGCTTGGAATCCAGAGTAATGAATTTATCAGGATCTTTATCGTCAATATTCAGTTTGGTGCTATTTTATCGGTAATAGTACTATACTGGAAGAAATTTATAAAATCCCTTGCGTTTTATTATAAGCTGCTTATAGCTTTTATTCCTGCAGCAGTTGCCGGTTTAATTTTTGGCTACTATATAGACAAGCTTCTTGATAATGTTGTTATTGTTGCAATTTCATTAGTTGCAGGCGGCATAATACTTGTTTTTGTTGACAGCTGGTTCAGGAATCCGGCCAAAAACCAGGAAATAACATATACTAAAGCCTTTAAAATAGGATTATTTCAGATAATCGCCATGATCCCGGGTGTCTCAAGATCGGCAGCAACAATAATAGGGGGACTAACACAAAAGCTTGACCGCAGGAATGCGGCCGAATTTTCTTTCTTTCTTGCCGTACCTACAATGTTCGCTGCTTCAGTGTACAAACTTTATAAAAGTTATGAGTCCGTTACGGTTAATAATATAGGAATGTTAATTGCAGGAAACATCATAGCATTTATTGTCGCTATGCTGGCAATTAAATCATTTGTTACTTACCTTACAAACCATGGCTTTAAAGTATTTGGTTATTACCGTATAGCTGCCGGCCTCATTATCCTCATATTATATAGTCTCAAATTTGAATTGAAAATCGTATGACGGATTTCATTAAAGGTGAAATTGTACTTATAAATAAACCTTTATACTGGACATCATTTGATGTGGTCAAGAGAATAAGAAAAGCCCTGGAAATAAAATATAAACAGCCAAGGATTAAAGTCGGTCATGCAGGTACACTGGATCCCCTGGCAACGGGATTAATGATAATATGCACAGGGAGACTGACAAAAGAGATTTCAAAATACCAGGAATATCATAAAGAATATTTGGCAACGATGAGGCTGGGCGCTACAACACCATCATTTGATCTGGAGACTGAAATCGACAGAAATTATTCTTTCTCCCATATTAACAAAAATCTGGTTAGTACGACACTTAAAGAATTTGCTGGTGCCCAATACCAGGTGCCACCGAGTTTCTCTGCCAAGTTTGTAGATGGAATAAGGGCATATAAATATGCAAGGAACGGGGAAAAAATTAACCTCAGCCCGAACAAAATATTTATAAAAGAGATAAGTATTGTAAAATTTAGATTACCTCTTCTTGAAATAAAGGTAACATGCAGCAAAGGCACCTATATACGATCATTAGTGCGGGATATTGGCAGCAGCCTTAATTCAGGAGCGCATTTAATTAAACTTGTGAGAACAGCTATTGGTGACTATAAACTCAGCGAGGCAATGTCAATTGATGCTTTTGAAAAACAATTGAATTTTTTGTAACAAATTTTTATTTTTTTCGTATAAAGTAGGTTTTTATTTAAACCCTAAAATATAATTCTTATCAAACCATGAAACTATCCCAGTATAAATACAATTTACCTGAAGACCTTATAGCAAAATATCCTGCTCCAAACAGAGATGAATCAAGATTAATGGTCTTGTACAGGAACACAAAAAACATTGAACATCGTATCTTTAAAGAGATTATTGAATACTTCAATGAAAATGATGTTATGGTATTCAATAACACAAAAGTATTTCCTGCAAGACTTTACGGCAATAAGGAAAAAACAGGCGCAGAAATTGAAGTATTTTTGCTCAGGGAATTAAGCAAAGAACAACGTTTATGGGATGTTCTGGTCGACCCTGCAAGGAAAATAAGAATAGGAAACAAATTATATTTCGGAGAAGATGATATACTGGTTGCGGAAGTAATTGATAATACGACATCACGTGGAAGAACTCTCAGGTTCCTGTTTGACGGTGAATATGAAGAATTTAAAAAGACCCTGTATAAACTCGGGGAAACTCCTCTTCCTAAATTTATTAAAAGGGAAGTCCAGCCCGAGGATAAAGAAAGAT
>CAYWUI010000009.1:0-83452 GCA_964461435.1 uncultured Bacteroidales bacterium
GGGACAGCGCCCATATTTATCGAAGATAAAAGAAGAAAAATCTGCCCAATCCGATGCATAGAATTTTCTTGTTACAAAATATGGGCGCTGTCCCTAATTTTAATTAAATTTGAATAGTAAAAAAATAGGGGCGCTGTCCCCATTTATTACTGCGCTGTCCCTCTCACAAGCGGTAGTAGCTCAGCCGGTAGAGCGTGAGCTTCCCAAGCTCAAGGTCGCGGGTTCGAACCCCGTTTACCGCTCGAAACAACAAAAGATCAGCATGCGCCAAAGAATGCTCACTTGGCCGCTAGCTTTCAGACTTATTAATATTATTTTTTAGTCCGGAAAAGTCCGTTTACAATTGTAAATAGTGCGCTGCCGACTGCCAGGATGGCAAAGGATATGAGGAGCTGCCAGAAAATTCCGGGATCAAGAACCTGCCATACCCTCAGGTTACTTATCACTACAGCCAGAACAATGCAGGATATGATTATATAAAAAGATATCGCTTTTACTCGTTTATGGTTAAAATAACCCTTCTTTTTCTTTTTGCTTTTTTTCATAGTGACTATATTAGGCTTTATTAAAATGCAGTGTTGTTTACTCAAATATATAATAAATATATTACAAAAACATGACATCTGAAATTATTACCATAGGGGATGAAATAACCATAGGCCAGGTTGTTGACACTAACTCGGCATTTATCGCAACCCAGTTGAACGAGGCTGGTATTGAAGTCATAAAAATCACATCCGTGCCAGACAGAAAAGAAAGCATTATTGACGCTTTGAATATTGCCAGGGAGAAGGCAGACCTGGTAATTATGACGGGCGGACTGGGACCCACGGGAGATGATATCACAAAAGATACCCTTGCTGAATATTTCAATTCCACGCTTGTCCTGAATAAGGATGTGCTTGATCATATAAAAAAACTTCTTTCTCACCTCTCCGTGAATATCAGCGAAAGAAATGCAAAACAGGCCGAGCTGCCGGACAATTGTAAGATCATAGTAAATAATTTCGGGTCGGCATCGGGAATGTGGTTCGAAGAACAGGAAAAAATATTTGTCTCACTGCCCGGAGTATCATACGAAATGAAAGCCATGATCACAAATGATATAATACCCTCGCTTAAGAAAAGGTTCAAACTTCCGGTCATTATCCATAAAACAATTCTTACAAGCGGTGTGGCCGAGTCAGTGATGGCAGATATGCTGGAAGACTGGGAAAGTAAATTGCCATCTTCACTGAAACTTGCTTATTTGCCTTCACCGGGCATTTTAAGGCTGCGTATAAGCGGAACCGGCAGCAGCAGGGATAAACTCCAAAAAGACATAGATCTTCAGTCAGACAAGCTTAATGCGCTTATAGCTGACTATATCTTTGGCTATGATGATGACAAAATTGAGGAGATAACCGGCAGCCTGCTTGCAAAGCAGAACCATACAGTGGCAGTTGCCGAAAGCTGCACGGGAGGCAAAATATCCGGACTTATAACCTCGGTGCCCGGCAGCTCTCAGTATTTTAAAGGATCTGTAATAGCCTATTCCAATGAAATAAAAATTAAAATACTGGGAGTAAGCGAAAATACCCTTAACAAATACGGGGCAGTCAGTGAAGAGGCCGTCAAAGCCATGGCCCTGAATATCATGAATATATATAATACTGATTATGCTGTTGCAACATCAGGAATAGCCGGCCCCTCCGGGGGTACCCGCACAAAGCCCGTCGGTACGACCTGGATATGTGTTGCCTCATCAAAAGAAGCAGTTGCCATGAAGTATAATTTTGGCAGGGACAGGGGAAGAAACATACTGAAAGCATCAATAACAGCCCTTGGTATGCTGAGAAAACTCATTATAAATAATTAATAAAATAAATTTGAAAATTTGAATAAAATTAACGTACTTTGCGAACTGATTTTTGAGAAATGATAAAAATATAGAAAATGTCGAGAGTTTGTCAGATAACGGGTAAAAGGTCAATGGTCGGGAACAATGTTTCCCACTCAAATAAAAAGACAAAAAGAAAATTCAATCCAAATCTTTTTGACAGGAGATTTTATTTACAGGAAGAAGACCGGTGGGTAAAGCTGAGAATATCAGCAGCCGGGATAAGACTGATAAATAAAAAAGGACTGAAAAAGGCGCTGGAAGAGGCTAAAAAGAACGGATTTATAAGTAAATACTAGAATAATTATTAGCTATGGCAAAAAAAGGAAACAGGGTACAGGTAATACTTGAATGCACCGAGCATAAGAAAAGCGGATTGCCGGGAACGTCAAGATATATTACAACCAAGAACAGGAAAAATGATCCTGAAAGGCTGGAATTGAAGAAATATAATCCTATCCTTAAAAAAGTCACAATTCATAAAGAAATTAAATAAACCGGATAATGGCAAAGAAAGTAGTATCAACATTACGGACAGGCATAGGCAGGAATTTCACAAAATGTATCAAAATGGTGAAAAATGAAAAAACAGGTTCCTATTCCTTCAAGGAAGAGATAGTAAATAACGAGCATATTAAGGATTTCTTCGCACAGAATTAATATACCGGTCCGTATTATACTGTTGTAAGCTTTCTTTGTTATAAGAAGGCTTTTTTTTTATATACCGGAAATAATACGCAGATGGCAGCACTTAATATTTTTTCAAAATCAGGGAAGGAAGAACTGAACAGGGGCCTCGAGAAGACCAAGGAGAGTGTATTCAGGAAACTGTCCAGGGCTGTCATAGGTAAATCCGCCGTTGATGACGAGGTGCTGGATAAACTTGAAGAGGTGCTTGTTACTTCCGATGTCGGCGTTGACACTACACTTAAAATCATTGAACGTATAGAGCAGAGGGTTTCCAGGGACAAGTACCTGGGAACGGCCGAGCTGAACGTTATCCTCAGGGAAGAAATAGCCGGACTGCTGGAAGAGAATACAACAGGTGAGTTTAATGATTTCACATCAGACCTGGGCCATAAACCTTATGTTATCATGGTTGTGGGCGTGAATGGGGTAGGAAAAACCACCACTATAGGCAAGCTTGCATACCATTTCAGGAAGGCCGGCAAGTCCGTTCTTATTGGTGCGGCAGATACATTCAGGGCCGCAGCAATAGACCAGCTTACAATATGGGCGGAAAGAGCAGGAGTGCCTCTTGTCAAACAAAGAATGAATTCCGACCCCGCCTCGGTGGCTTATGATACTATCTCATCGGCCATGGCAAATAATGTTGATGTCGTGATAATAGATACCGCCGGAAGGCTGCATAACCGCATAAACCTCATGAATGAGCTGTCCAAGATAAAAAGGGTAATGCAGAAAATAATACCGGCTTCACCGCACGAAGTGCTCCTTATACTTGACGGGTCAACCGGACAAAATGCGTTTGAACAGGCCAGGCAATTTACAAACACAATACAGGTTAACGCCCTTGCAATAACAAAACTGGATGGCACGGCAAAAGGGGGCGTTATAATCGGCATATCGGACCAGTTTAAGGTTCCTGTTAAATACATAGGCATAGGAGAAAAACTTGAAGACCTGCAAGTATTTGATAAACATGAATTTGTAGATTCCCTTTTCACCAGATAATTTAAGATTATTAAAAAAAAACATACTGTCAATATTGTTACCCTTGGATGCTCAAAGAATGTCGTTGACTCGGAATTCCTGATGAAGCAGCTTGAGGCAAATGACATCCGTACAATTCATGATGCCTGTCCGGATAAAGCAAAAACAGTGATCATTAATACATGCGGGTTTATAAAAGATGCAAAACAGGAGTCTATTGATACTATATTGCAGTTCGTTAAGGCCAAACAGGAAGGACAAATAAGCCGGTTATATGTAATGGGTTGTTTATCTGAGAAATATAAGGATGAACTTAAAGCAGATATTAAAGGTGTGGATAAGTATTTCGGGACGGATGAAATTAACTCCATACTCGGTACAATAGGTGCCGGCTATAAAAAAGAACTCGCAGGGGAACGGCTGTTGACAACTCCATCGCATTATGCATATTTTAAAATCTCCGAGGGATGCGACCGTGCATGCTCATTTTGTGCTATCCCTTTCATGAGGGGCAAACACAAGTCCAGGCCAATAGAAGCCCTTGTCGCGGAAGCAGAATCACTGTCTGCAAAGGGAGTGAAAGAACTTATACTCATCGCCCAGGACCTTACATACTACGGTATTGACCTTTACGGCAAACAAAGACTGGCCGGCCTGCTGAAATATCTTTCTGATATCAGGGGCATCGAATGGATAAGGTTGCATTATGCCTACCCCGCAAATTTTCCCAAAGATGTTATAAGTGTAATCAAGGAAAGGGAAAACATATGCAGGTACCTCGATATCCCTTTCCAGCACATAAATGACCACATACTTAAAGATATGAAGCGCGGGGTGAACAGGAAGCAGATATATGAACTTATAGATTACATCCGGACTGAAATTCCAGGCATCGCACTTAGAACAACCCTCATGACGGGTTTTCCCGGGGAAGGGAAAAAGGAGTTTGAGGAGCTCAGGGAATTCGTCGTTAAAACAAAATTTGACAGACTGGGTGTTTTTACGTACTCCGAAGAAGACGATACATGGTCAGCAATAAATCTTGAAGATACTGTACCTGAATATGTAAAAAAGCAACGTGCAGATATAATTATGGAAGAACAAATGAATATTTCTAAAGTATTAAATAATAGCAAGATAGGAATGTTAATTAAAGTAATAGTTGATAGGAGGGAAGGGGACTATTATATATGCAGATCTGAATTCGATTCCCCTGAAGTTGACGATGAAATTCTTGTCCGGGGAAAAGAAAAGAAACCGGAACCGGGAGAATTTTGTATAGCCAGAATATATGCTGCCGATGAGTATGATCTGTACGGGGAAATCAAATAAATTGTGCATAAATTGTAAAAATTACTTATTTTTATTATGCATAACATCAGATATTAAATCTTCCGCAACAAAAACATTATAAAACTACTTATATGAAACTACTAACATGCATTTTAATTTTGGTATTTACATGGTTTAATTCTTTCGCACAGGATAAAAACCTTGTTCTTAACCCGGGATTCGAAGAATATAAAGTCTGTCCCGATTCCCACAATCCCGAAAACCAGTCGCATGAAGTCATTCCCGGCTGGACATACCCTACATTCGCAGCACCCGATTATTTCAACAGGTGCAGCCCCCACGACGCAGGAGTACCCGTTAATTTTGCCGGAACAAGCGAGCCCAATACAGGCGACGGGTATGTGGGTGCCATACTTAGCGGGACCTTTGAAGGCCGGAGGGAATATTTACAGGGAGAATTGAAAAAGCCTATGGAAGCAGGGAAAAAATACTGCGTCAGGTTCTATTACAGGCTTGCTTCAGGTTCCCGTTTTGCAGTGGACCAGCTGAGTGTCTGCTTTGCCAAAGATAAGATACTTAAAGACGGTGTTGTGGCCCTGGGAGTTAAGCCCCAGCTGAATAATATAGACGGACTGTTCCTCGATGATGTGGAGGACTGGGAGCAGATATGCTATGTATATACGGCAGAAGGAAATGAGAAACATTTTATTATAGGCAACTTTAAGAACTATGACAATACAAACTACGTGGTGACGGACAAGAACATCGTTAACCAGCGTAACAAGGCATATGCCTATTATTATTTTGATGATGTTGACATAAGTCCCCTGGACAACTGCCAGGATTGTCCCTGCGTGCAACATGACTTTGAAACAAGGATCGTCGATACATCCTACACGGGAGGCCGTGATCCGGTAACCGGACAGGTAAAGCGCATAGTTAATGACGGGTATATTAAAATAGGGATACTAGGCGGTACTCCCCCCTATAAAGTGACATGGAGCAATAAAAGCACGGGCGCGGAATTGAGGAATTTGCCGGGAGGAAAATACACGTATGTGGCATCGGATGACAACAATTGCCTGTCCACAGGAACCGTCACTTTTGTGGAACCCCGCATAGTGAAGGATGAGTTTGTAGAGGGACTGAAAAACATTGAAGAGGGTTCGGCTATCGTTCTTGAAAATATATTCTTTGAGTTCAACAAAACGGAACTGTTGCCCGAATCATATATTGAGCTTAACAAAATAGCTGACTTTATGATCGAGAATAATATTAACCGCATTGAGATATCGGGACACACCGACAGCGAGGGTTCCGATGCCTATAACCAGAAACTGTCCGAAGGCAGGGCAAAGGCCGTAGTGGACTACCTGGTAAGCAGGGGCGTACACCCCGTCAGCATGGAAGCGGTAGGATACGGAAAGACAAGGCCCATTGACACCAACCTCACCGGGGAAGGCCGGGCCAAAAACAGGAGGGTCGAATTCATGCTGGTCAAAAGATAACCTTATTTTATACGTTTAAAACCTAACAATGAATATAAAATTATGAAAAAGCTATTACTGATCTTCCAGGTTCTCCTGGTATCATTCTGGGTTAACGGACAGGATGTTAAAAAGGGGTTTAAGCATCTTGAAAAGCCCGACTATGTTAAGGCAGAAGAAGCATTTAGCAAAGAAGCAATAGTATATAAAGATAATCCCGCGGTAAATTTCGGGCTGGCCCTGGTCTATGGAGATAAGGAATCGCCGTATTATGATTTGATCAAAGCATGGTCGTGTGTAAGAATTACTATAAAAAATCTTGCTAACCTCACCACGGAAGAAACGGAAACCATAGGTGAGTACTTTACCAATACCGAAGAGAGAAAAAGCAGCAGGGCTGTGGATAAGAAAATCGAACATGCCGCTGATGCCCTTGAAGCGGAACTCATAAGATATATAAGGGAAGAAAATAACCTTGAACTGGCCTACGAGATAATAAATAAGTTTCCCGACTACAGGCATTATAATAATGTTGTCCATCTCAGGAACCAGCTTGAATTCAGGAAATATGAGAAGCAGAACACTCTTGCAGGCTACCTCGAATTTATCAGCATGTTTCCCGATGCCGCCCAGGTTGGAAAGGCCAAAAAGTATATAGATATGCTGGCCTTCGAAGAGGTAAAAAGGACCAACACTGTTGAAGCCTATGAAGACTATATGAAAAAATACCCTAATTCCGCCGAGTACAGTGCCGCCGTGAAGGGCCGCAACGCCGCAGCTTTTGCAAGGACCAAAAGATTAAACACCCTTAAAGCCTATGAGGATTTTATAAACAACTATCCTGAAGCACTGGAGATCGCCGGGGCCAAAATACTGCAAAAACAGCTTCTCTACGAACAGGCCAAAAGAATACAAACCCTCGAAGCATACAACGAGTTCATTAAGAAATATCCTGAAGGTAACCAGTATATCGATATCTTTAATCTTAAATCACTGGACCTTGGAATGAAATTCCTGGGTAAGAACAACCTGGAATGGACCAACATATTATGGGCAAGAAGTTTTGACAATAACAGGAACAATGAAACTAGCGGCAGCCTTGCCGTGACATCGGATAATAATTATGTTATAGCCACAACGACATTGCAGGAAGACAGCCTTTATAACGACGCCTGGATAATTAAAGTGAGCCAGGACGGGAAAATGATATGGAACAAAATGATAGGCAGCAGGTTTGAAGATAATATCCTGAGAGTGGCCGTAAATTCAAAGAATGATATTATTTCTGCCGGATACACTTATTTGAGCGCCGATTCCGCCTCCAGGGAAGTATGGGCCTTTAAAATTGACCCTGAAGGGAAGAAAATATGGAACAGGAGCCTGGGCAAATGGGAAATTACTTCACTGCTTGTAAATAACAATAACGAGATTTTTATTGGCGGCTATATAAATAATGATTCTGTGAATCATTACTCCCTTATGGTTATAAACGACGAAGGCCGGAAGCTATGGAAAAGAACTTACACGGGAACAGGAGAGGTAAATTCACTTGCCCTGACCCCCGACAACAATATTGTTATGGCAGGAAACAATTGGGCAGTAAAAATGACCAGCAGGGGGTATTTGCTGTGGGAAGCGGTTTTCGACCCTGCAGACAGCATCACCGGCGCTGCAGCAGCAAATACCGGCGATGTGTATTTTGCAGGTATAAGAAACTCGGAAAATCCTGTTTTATATAAATATTCGGCCAGCGGCTACAGGGAATGGGCCAGGGAATATGAGAGCTTCTCCGATGTTGAGAACATGACAGGTATTATTTGTTACGGGGACAGGATATTTGTTTCAGGAAACACCGTGCTCCAGTCATTTATACAGGCATTCAATTCAGCCGGCAACCTTATGTCCATCAAGCCTTTGCCCCACGGCCTTGTAATAACGGATATGACTACGGATAAAAACGGAAACCTTTTAATAGAGGTGCTGACAAAGGATATTCTTGTGATAAAGAATTCAGGAGTTAATCTTTAGATTTGTCTCCCCGTGGTTTTGGAATTAGTGAACCGTCTTCTCTTTCAATATACTCGGGAGCATTGTGAATGATTATAATAAAAACTATAAAAGAGATGATAAAAAAATATAATATGCCAAAAAGTAGTAATTTTGACACCAGATCAATTTTTTTACTATTTGCGCTAACAATATTACAATATTAATTTTCGTTTTACAACAGTTTGTTCAATTTTGATCTTATTTTTAAATATATTCATTAACACTATTGTACTATAAGGGTCTGCCTGCTATGTCTTTGGAAAAAGACTTAAAAGAAAAAATCAGTTATCAGAGGGACGAGATTGATCGCCAGAGGAAAGAATTAACCGAAAGTATTAAGTATGCCAGTTATATCCAGAGTGCTTTACTTCCTGCTCAAAAAGATATTAAAAAATACCTGCCCGAACATTTTGTAATATTCATTCCCCGTGATATCGTAAGTGGTGACTTTTACTGGATCACCAAAAGAAAATCGGAGCTTATCATTGCTGTAGCAGATTGCACCGGACATGGAGTTCCAGGTGCGTTTATGAGCATACTGGGGATCACATTGCTGAGCGAGATAGTCAACAGGGCCTCCTATACCTCCGCAGGAAGCATATTAAACCAGCTTCGTGAAAGTGTAATGAGGGCTCTTAACCAGAGAGGCACAGAGGAAGAGCAGAAAGATGGTATTGATATGGCCCTCTGCATAGTGAACCTCGAAACAAATATGCTGGAGTGCTCCGGTGCTTTTAATCCGGTTTATATTATTAAAAAAAACAGGCTTATTGAAATACAGGGTGACAAAATGCCTATAGGCATTGCAGCACTGGAAGAAAATTCCTTTACCAGCCATAAGTTCGAACTGGAGGAAGGTGATCTTGTTTACCTCTTTTCTGACGGCTTTGTAGACCAGTTTGGAGGCTCCAATGGGAAAAAATTCAAATACCAGCCATTCAGGAACCTGCTTCTTGGTATCAGCAATCTGCCAATGCATGTACAAAAAAATGAACTTTTAAAAACATTTAATCACTGGAAAGGTAACCTTGCACAGCTTGATGACGTATTAATGTTTGGTTTCAGATATCACATTAACACTTAATTGAAAATAACATACAATAAACGGGAAACATGACATATTAAATATTTATAATAATATTTAATGAAATTATTATCGTTCAACATACAAAACTACAGATCCATAATCAACTCGGGGTGGAGCTACCTTGCCTATGATAATGTTACTGCCCTTATCGGACAAAATGAATCCGGAAAAACATCGGTGCTCGAGGCATTGAGAAGTTACTACGAAGGGAAAATCTCTGACGATGTCCTTAGAAGTGACCTTACCTTTCCAACAGTTAGCTGCTCATTTGACCTCGAAAACAGGAAGATGTTCGACCTTTTGAATCCGAGACTTTTACCTGAGCAGCTGAAAAAGATACTCGAAGATAAGAAGGAGATAACTGTTTCCAGGATATGGAATGAAGATAAGTCAAGCAGGCTGAAAATTATTGATGAGGATGTACTGCAGTTCTATGAAACCCGCGAAAAGGAAAAAGCTGAACTGGAAAAAAGAGTCCGGAAGGAAATTGAAAAGGTACTTGAAAAAGTTGAAGGTACACTCAAGGATATGGAACTGGCTGAGCATGATATGCTGGAAGCAAAAGAACAGCTTAACGGCTGGTACCAGAAACGTGATGAGGTGAAAAAGACTCACAGAAGGGCCAAAAAGAACGATGAAAAAATACTGGTACAGCAGGAACTGGAATCTACACAGAAAATATGCCTGAAGAAGGAAGAGGAGTTTAATAAAAAGGTTAAGGCTTATGAAGAAATTAAAATGCAGATTCAGGAAATCTCGGAGAAATCCGGTATTTGTAAATCATGCACCGAAATAATCGACCGGCTTAAACAGGCAGAAGAGGACCTTAAGAAAATAAGTGCAGCCCTTAAAGATGCTGAACATATATATGAAATATGTTCGAGCGACAAGGAAAGGAAAGCGGCCTACCAGAAGCTCCAGTCCGTAAAATT
This sequence comes from uncultured Bacteroidales bacterium, assembly GCA_964461435.1. Classification (GTDB taxonomy): domain Bacteria; phylum Bacteroidota; class Bacteroidia; order Bacteroidales; family UBA10428. The sequence goes on from CAYWUI010000009.1 coordinate 10,402, forward strand.
TGAGCACTCGGAGTCAGTAAAGAGATACCATGAACTCCAGGAAGAATCTTCATTACGTAAAGTTGTTGCAGCAAAAGTGTTTGACGGACAGAAATTTAAAATCGCTGAAGAAGAGGCAATTATAGAAAGAGCAAAGGAGAAAAAGTATTACAAAATTGAAGATATAGGCAATGAACTGTTCAGACATATACCTGTATTTGAATTCTTTGAGGACTTCAGCAGCCTCCTGCCAAATAAAATTGACCTCGAGGATTTGTTAACCGAGAACCATAGTGCCGAAGGATATAAGGCCGCACAGAACTTCCTCAGGATTGCCGGACTCGATGCCGAGTTTTTCAGGGAAAAAAATCACAGGATACTTAAACAGAAAATAGAAAATCTTAACGGTGAAATAACAATAAACTTCCAGGATTACTGGAGACAAAACGTGGGGAAAGACAATAAAATAAGGCTTAATTTTGAACTCGAGCATTACGATTATACTGTTCCTGAAAAAAGCGGCAAGCCCTATCTTGAATTCTGGATAAAAGACAAACAGGAACGCCTGTATCCGAAACAAAGGAGCAGGGGCGTAAGATGGTTTTTATCCTTCTACCTTGAACTTAAAGCTACTGCCAGACAAAATACTGTAAACAGGGTGTTGCTCATTGACGAGCCTGGCTTAAGCCTGCATGCCCGGGCACAGGAGGATGTGCTTAAGGTTTTTGAGGATCTGAAAGATAAAATGCAGATTGTATATTCAACCCATTCACCGCACCTGGTTGATATAAATAAACTGTACAGAATTCTGGCAGTACAGCGTATTAATGAGAATGTTGAAACCAGTGCAACTATAATTCTGGATGCCAAATCGTTGCACTCAGCATCCCTGGATACCTTATCACCTATATATTCCCTGATGGGTACTCGCCTTAACGAACAGCAGTTTATACAAAAGAAAAACAATATTTTAATCGAAGATGCTGTTACTTATTACTACCTGACGACAGTCTCCAAACTGCTTGACTTCAATGACGCTTTCTTCATCCCTGCTTCCAACGTATCAAATATTCCTGTCCTCGTTAATATCATGATAGGATGGAAGCTGGATTTTATCATAATGCTGACAGATAATACCGAAGCAAAAAAGGTTGCGGATGATATAAAGAGAAACATCTTTATTAACAGCGAGGAATATTCAAAAGATAAAGTATTTATACTTAACGGCTATAGTATTATTGAAGAACTGTTTTCAGTTATAGACTTTAAAAAATATATCCTGCACAAAAGAGTAGGTATCACCGAATCAATTTCTGAATACATTGAAACAAATAACCTGTCACGGTCCATCCTTGCCTCGGAATTTATAAGGCATATACAGGATGAGGAGATTAGATTTTCTGATTTTGACAGTGATACCAGGAGAAATTTTAAAATGATTTTTGATAAGCTGAGAACTTATATGAAATAAAACAGGGACAGCGCCCATATTTATAGCGCCTTTCCCGTTTAAAAAATATGGGCGCTGTCCCTGTTTTACAGAATTTTTAAAAATAATTTTCGTCAAAATAGTAACCTTTATTGAAATAAAATGTATAAATATTTAAAGTTAAATATGAATTTTTTGACAAACATGCTTTTATTTTTGACGAATTTATTTATATTTGTGACCAACTCATGCATAATTATTCATAACTAGTTAATTATGGGAGTAACAATATTATTATTAATACCTGTATTATCCTTGCTAGTGTTGGGATTCATGCTTATAACCGCTCCCGAACACAAGGAACTTAACTAGGAATACAAAGAGTTATTCAGTCTTCAAAGGAAATATATTTTATTTCCTTTTTTTTATCTCCTTTCCTGAATATATTCCTGAACATTTTTTTACCATCTTTATATATTTAATTATTTTTGATAAATATTAATAACAGTTTATATCTCTTATTATTATAATAAGAACGTAGTAACAGCGTATTCTATGAAATACCCGAGTATTCTGAAATTCCCCGCATTGATAACATTACTGTGCATCTTCTGTAATTCTTATATTGTTGCCCAGAACCATGAGATAAGCGAATATTATAAGGAGCTGAACTTAAAATTCAATGCAGCAGATGAGAAGAAGTTTGAAAAAGCAATAAAAATACTTGATGATGCTGACGTCCTCTTAAATGAAGCCAACCAGATATATGAATCACTTGATGAGGCTGAAAAGAACCTGGCCGAATCACCGGCCTACAAAAAGGCATTTAAAAAGCTTGTTGAAGCATCAGACGGCTACAAAGAGGGGCATACGATGATTTATTCCGTATTCAAAGATAAAGCCCGCGAATTCTGGGATACAATGGATAAAGACAATCACTATGCTGCAGGCATGGAAAAAGCAAAGTATTATGAGAAAAAAGCCCTGAAAGGACTGAGCAGGGCCCTCCTTAAAAGGGATATAGTCACTGATGCTGACAGGTATGAGGCCGCCCTGTACCAGATGAAAGAAGCTTTTGATCTTGAAAAGCTCGCAATAAGAGACCAGGGAAGAGCTATCCAGATTTACCAGGATTTCCCCGTTGAGTATAACTATGGATGGGATGATGATATCACTCTTGAAGAAGTGCTGGCCATGAACAGGAACCCTGTAATAAAGGAACCTCCGCAGGATATTTTTGGTACTGTTGATAAGACCGTGGAAATTGATTCGTTACTGCTCAAAGACATAATTTTTAAAGTCCAGATAGCCGCACATACGGTACCTCTTACCGAAGAATACCTGCGTACTATTTACCTGGGGGGAATGACAATTGATATGATCTACGAAGAAGAATGGTACAAATACTCCATAGGCAGGTATAAAACCCTTGAAGAGGCAACAGAAACTCTTGAAGAATGTAATGTTAAAAAGGCTTTTATCACTGCCTACCAGGCAGGGAAGAAGCTGACCATCCAGGAAGCCCTGGAAAGACTGGCACTCCAGGAAAAGCTTAAAAAAAAGTAATTAACTTGCTTATTGTCTGATTCTAGAATTTAAACCCAAAAGTAATATTGCCAACCGGTGCAAATCCTGAATATCCGCGACTAAAAACATTTAAATTGTAATCATGACTTGTTCTCTCGGTTGCTAAATTGGATACAAAGCAATCCTCCGAAATACGATGACTCTGAATTAAAATTTGCAAATCCATAATCCTTCTTTAAAACATAACCATGCATAAATCCAATATCATATATTCTATCAGGATTCTCCTCATAAAGATGAATCTCGATAAAATGCAGGTTGCTGCAGAAAATAAGTTATGGCCGGCCGGGAGCAAATTGATATGTGACCAATTTTCCTAATAAAGCGTAAGCCTGAATATCGGCAGTTCCTTGATCAGCTTCCCTTCTCCTTCAACTATGGGTTTTATTATTATCTCTTTTGAGGGACGAATAGTGTAAATGATTTGCTTCGTCTCCCGGGAGATTTTGTTTGTATTATTCGTATGTTCCACATAATAACCGCCATATATATAGCCCAAAGTAAACTTTATAATTTTAAACCAGTCTTCTGCACCGACAATATCATCACTTATGAAAATTCCAAGGCTGTCACTGTTTAAAAAATGCTGTTTGCTGACCATGCCGTTTCTTTTTACAAGCAAAGAGTCTATATAGAGCAATGGTTCGGGAATGTTTTCAACCAGGAAATACCTGTAACCGATAAGGGTAGTGTCAGTCCCTTTTATTCCAAAAACCAGGAAGCGCGCTTTGCCGGCCCTGTCGGGTATCGAAATATAACGAAAACTGTCAGGAAACGCAATTCCATTATTTACAGTCAGAAGGTATTCGTTATAAACGCCGAGACCTGAATAATTCACCCATATCTCATTGTCTATACCTGTATACAGGATATTACTTCTCGAATTAACAGCAGTGAGGATACTGTCGCCTAACTCCCCTCCATATCTTGTCTGGCATCCGGAGATACCAGGAAGGCCGAGAAAAAGAACTCCAAGCAATATTGTAAGACAGGGTTTTTGCATCATCCTGAACAATAAAATCAGGAATTAAGATATAAAAACAAATTGGAAGTTCTTAATTAATTTTTTAACATGACCGTCATTCAGCAGGGGAATGCTTCTTTTGGAGCTGGCGTGTGGAAAGCATTCCGCATGCCGCTGAAATGTCCTGCCCCCTTGATATTCTTATAGTTGTTAGTATGCCTTTTTTGTTAAGCTTATCCTTGAATTGCCGGATGGCCTGTTCATCGGAGCCCTCAAGCAGGCATCCCTCAAAAGTATGAAATCTTATAAGGTTAATTCTGCATTTTAATCCGTCCAGTAAAGATGCCAGCTTATTAACATGTGCATCCGTATCATTATAGTGCCTGAACATAATATATTCAAATGATAAACGGCGCTGTCCCCTTATATTATATTTTTTCAGCATTTCAATAACTTGTTTTGCAGGGTACTTTTTCTCAGGCGGCACAAGATACCTTCTCTCATCTTCGAAAGGGGAGTTCAGGCTTATTGCTATATTACACCTGCTCTTTTCAATAAGCTGCCGTAAGGCCGGAATAATACCTATGGTCGATACGGTAATGCGGCCCGGACTCATGGCATAGCCGTGATCCGAAGTCAGTATCTCAAGGCTTTTTAAAACGGCGCCGGGGTTATCAAGAGGCTCGCCCATGCCCATAAATACTATATTGGAGACATTGCCCTTTACAAGCTGGTCCCTGATCTGACCTAATATTCCTGCTGTGCTGAGGTTCCCCTGGAAGCCCTGCTTCCCTGTTAGACAGAATATGCACCCCATCTTGCATCCTACCTGCGTGGATATACACAATGTCTTTCTTTTTTGTTCGGGAATGCAGACCGTCTCAATGTATTTTTCATCCCCTACCGAATACAGGTACTTTATCGTCCCGTCAGCGGAAGTTTCTTCTTTTACCAGTGTATTGAAATTTATAGTATAGCTCTCGTCCAGTTTTTCTCTTGCATATTTGGAGAGGTTGGTCATCTGGTCAACAGAGGTGATGTTTTTCTTATATAGCCAGTCAGCTACCTGGTTTGCGGTATACGCCGGTAAATTTATAAGTTTGACGATAGGTCTTAACTCTGATATTGTTTTGCCGAAAAGATTATCCTTCATTGTGCACTATAAAAAAATAAAGGGGTTCATGCAGAACCCCCTGAGCAGTTTAAAACTTTTTAGTATAAACTTAACTGGTTTTCCCTTTTTACTACAAGCTCCGGTTTGTCATCAAAAGTACTTATCAGTCCGGTGACAATTACATGTTCTCTTTCAAAGTACGATTCGGGATAAGCGCTGTATCCCCTTGCTATCCAGCCCGGCAGAACAACGGTAAAATCATGATACGGGTAGTAGGCTCCGAAATACAGGAAGTACTCATCTGTAACTGCTGAATAATACACTTCATAAACCTTACCGTATACGTTCATAACTTCACCTTCGTAGTATAAAGCATCATATGCTGAAATTGTAGGTATTGTGTATCCTACGGCATAGTTCCACCTCTTAACTTCGGGATATATCCTGAGATACTCAAGTCTCATGTTAGGTGACCATATAATATGTATATCATGAGGTCTGCGGTACGGATATATTTGTGCCCTGTATTCCCTTGGACGGGGAGGACGAACATAATGATGCCTCACCGGCCTTGGCTGAACAAATTGCCTGGTTGAATGGTAAACAGGCCTTTCTTTGGGCTGTTCAGGACGATTCGGTCCATGCGGAACAACATGTCCTTTTGCTGTTCTGTCAACATTCTCGGGAGGTCTGTTAGTTGTAACGCCCCTCGGGCCTTCCTGCTGATAGTTTCCCGGGCGTCTCCGGTCGTTTTTATCTACATCAGGCCTTCTGGCATCGTCCTTTACCGGTTGCTGGGGGCTTGTGCTTTTATATTCACGCCTTGGCTGATCACCCGGCCTGTTATCGGACCTGTCATCAGGCTTGTTACCTGGCCTGTTACCAGGCTGACCGGCATTCCTGGTATCCGGACGGGTTTCGGTTGTCCCTGGCTGTTTGGGAGATTTTCTATCTTGTGAGCGAACACTGGATTTCTTTGCGTCCTGGTTTGGTTTTTTATTATCATTTATATTAGTAGGCCTTTCCTGTCCGGCAGGCTTCGTATTATTGGTAGTCCTCCTGGAGGGCTGAGTAAATGAAGTTGCCGCCATCAACAACATAACCAATATAAGTAAATATTTTTTCATGTCTTTAGTTTTTAAATTAAAATCTTCAAAAATCAAACTGCAAATAGAATGCCAAACTTGTAATATGCTATATTTCAATTAATTATACATAGTCCGTATAGCAGGAATATTTAAATTAAATATAGCAGTAATATTTCAGATTGAATAAAAATATATCACTAATTTTACAAACTTGTTTAAAACACCCGATATGCCTTTAAATATACCCGATAATCTGCCTGCAATAGAAATCCTAAGGGAAGAAAATATATTTGTGATGCATGAAACAAATGCTACTCATCAGGATATCAGGCCCATGCAGGTTGTGATCTTAAATTTAATGCCTGTAAAAATTACCACTGAAATCCATATATTAAGATTACTGTCAAATACTCCCCTTCAGGTAGAGATTGTTTTGCTGCATACAAAAGACCACGTGTCCAGGCATACGCCTATTGAGCACCTTAAGTCTTTTTACAAGACCTATAAGGAAATAAAAGACAGGAAGTTCGATGGTATGATTATTACAGGGGCCCCGATAGAGCATCTTGAATTTGAGGCAGTTGACTATTGGGATGAATTAAAGGAGATCATGGACTGGGTGAGATGTAATGTCACATCCACAATGTTCATTTGCTGGGGCGCGCAGGCAGGCTTATACCATTATTATAAAATACCTAAATATACACTTGGCCGTAAAATGTTCGGCGTTTTTTACCATACTGTCAATGACCCGAAAATACCACTTATCAGGGGCTTTGACGAGGAATTCCAGGCTCCCCATTCAAGATATACCGAGGTAAGGAGAGAGGATATTGAAAAGGTCAGTGACTTGGTAATTGTATCTGAATCAAAGGAAGCCGGCATATATATAGTTATGACAAAAGACGGACGCCAGATTTTTGTAACCGGACATTCGGAGTACGATCCGGCAACCCTGAAAGAAGAATATGAGAGAGATATTAATAAGGGACTGGCTATTGATCCACCCAGGAATTATTATTCGGGAGATGATCCCGGGAAAATCCCTAAGGTGAGATGGAAAAGCCATGCTAACCTTTTATTCTATAACTGGCTGAATTATTATATTTATCAGATGACTCCCTATAATATCGGTGATATAAAATAGGGATGCCTGCAGATAGAATTCATTTATTTCTGTAAATAATTTCAAATTTCTATTTAAAATATTAATTTAACGTGATTTTTAGAGCTTATCCCACTACCTGTAACAGGAAGACATAATGAAAAGCTACATATTAAGGTCAATATCTCTTGTATTAGTTGTCATATCCACGCTTATATCCCATGCACAAATTATTAATTCAGACTTTGAAGACTGGTCCCTGTTTTCAAATTTACGTATGCCTGACGGCTGGACATTCGCAGGAGTAGAGGGTGTTGCCGTTCCTGTTACACGAACCTCGGAAAGTCACTCAGGGACCTATGCAGCCAAAGGTGAAGTAATGAAAACGGGATTATGTGCTCCTCTATCAATCCTTACCCCTACGTTGGTTTCAATCTCCTATGGTAGTGAAAATCTTGGTTTTTCAGTGTTTGAGAAGCACTATTCAATATCAGGATTCTATAAGTTTAATCCTGTTGAGGGTGATAAATTTCATATAACTGTCATAATGTTTAATGATACAACAACTGTAGGCATTGGAGCACAAATGATAGAGACAGGAGCAATCGAATATACACCTTTTAATATTGATATTAGTTACATATCAGAAGAAATTCCCAATACCTGCTTAATTACTTTTACTATATGCGGTCCTGCAGGTTCTGACGGTTATCATGAAGGTTCTTATTATACTGTTGATGAGCTGGATTTTGACACGCCGGTTTTATTATACCAGGGATTCGGGGATTTCAATTATCAGTTTGCTTTGCAGCAGAATTATCCTAATCCTTTCGGCTCAGAAACGGAGATTACCTTTGAGATCCCCGAAAATATGACTGTAAAGATTAAAATATTTAATATACTGGGGCAGGAGATCAATGAACTTGCCGACAGGAAATATGTAAAAGGCAGTCATTCAATTAAGTGGAATGGAAGGGATTACAATGGCAGAAAAGTATCAAACGGGATTTACTTTTACCAGATACAGTCAGGTGACCTGTCACAGGCAAAAAAAATGTACCTCCTTCGATAAGTAACTTATTGCCTCAACATTAAGCAATCCTTTTTATTACAAAAATCCACAACCAGGCGGTAATGCTTCCTGCAACATAATAAATGAAGTCAGCAGGATTAAATGAATTTCCAAGAATTGCCTGTCCGATAAAAAAGCTGCGCAGATAATCCAGGAACCGAGTACTATAAAGTTGCAGGCACTCAAGCAGGCATGTAATAATAAAAACAGCGGCTGCTATTTTCCATACTTTTGCCCGCGGAAAAAAAAGGAATACCATAAGACACCAGAATACCACGTATAATAAACCTCCCAGGGAATTATTTACCCATTCAAAGGCAGGTCCTCCATAAAACTTTGTATAAAATCCGGCAGGAGTAATGACCAGCAATGAAAGTGCGGTTATGATCCTTGCCTTTTTAACTGAATGTAATACTGCCATTTACGCAAATTGGTTTACAAAGGCAGCCTAGGTTTTGGAAGTATTGGGATTTTTCTTTTGCCTGTTGTTATCTTTATCCCTTAAATCGTAATACAGGAAATAATTATCCAAAAAAGGCGAAGGCATGTTATTCTTTTCAAAGTATTTTCTCATCTCCTGTATGCTTCTGTCCAGCTCTTTTAAATAATCATCAGGGAAATATTTATCAAAAGGACCGTACCAGGATCCTGTCGTATCTTCCGGACTTAAAGACGGAGAATGACTTTCAGGCATTCCCGGGAAAGCATGAAATCCAAAAAGAAAATCATTAAAAAATTCCTTCAGGTATTCGTTGTCAAAAGAAGGGAAGTTCCGGTTAAAGAAATCATCAAAAAAATAATTTTTTAATGTCGTATCACTGCCAAATTCCCAGCTCCGAGTCGAATCTTCAGGGCCAAAAAAGGACCCGCGACCGGAATCAGGTGATTCCGGAAACATAAATGCATGAGGGAAGAAATCATCGTCATAAAGATTATATATTTCAAGATGATGGTGAAATTTTTCCAAGAGGGAATCAAGATCCATATCATCTGAATTACCTGACCATGACCAGGAGTATGTTGAATCATAAAGCACCATGTTTCCTTTTTCATCATATTCCTTCTTCACATCTATCTTTACATCAGGCTGACCTTTATCTTTCTTCTGTGCAACAGACTTACCGGCCAGGAAAATTCCCGGCAACATTAATATTATTATTAATGTGTAAATCTTCTTTAAATAAAAATCCGGCATTTTTTTCATAACTCAACAATTATTTAAATTATAAACGATAAATTAAAGTCTATATTCTTATCTGCACTGAATATATTTTTATATAAAATTATGAAAAAAAACAATAGACTTTGATTACTAACCTGTTGATTTTAACATAATTTAACAGAAGTTTTCAACAATAAAAAAAGAGGATACCATCACTATAATATCCTCTTTTCTGAAAGATCTTTAATTACTATTTTCTTCTGTTATTTTGAGGGTTGCTTTTTTACCTGTGGTTTCTTTGCTTTTACCCTGGTCATGTCTTTTGCCTTTTCCTGCTGCCCGGTTTGTGCGTGTTTCTTTTTGGCCTGCACTTCCTTTGTTTTGGCCTTTTCCTTTGGCTCTTCAGTTATTACCTCTTCTTTCTTTACTGTTTTACCGGCGTTCTCTATACCCGGCTTTGCTTTTGCTTTCTGCCGCTCCGGTTTCTTTTTGAATTTGTCCGTCTTTGATTCGGAGACATCTTTGGATTCGGCTGTTACCACCTTCTGCTTTATTTTTTCATGTTCTTTTACTTCACCTCTTTCGTGTACCTTTTCTGCCACGGTCTTTTCCTGTTTTACTTTTTCAGGCTTTTTAACATCGCTTTTTACGAGTACCTTCCCTGCTTCAGCTTTTTCTGCCTCAGCTCCCACAGCAACTTCAGTTTCTTTTTCAATCACCTTTGGCTGTTTATCAGGTGTCTCCATGGCAGTTACTTTAGACGGCTGCGGGGCTATTATCTTTGCTGCAGGTTCAGGAATCGTTTTCCTTGCTTTCTTTCTGCGCCTTCTTGCCCCGTAAGTACCCCTGAATAATTTACCTCTACGTGTTTTAATATCACCTTTTCCCATATTTATTAATTTAATTGAAAATTTTTGAAGGGTTAAAAATATAAATTCCTCTCAATATAAAGATCTTAAAAAAGAAATATTTAATATTTAAAATATCTTTTTAAAAAAATTAAGAATAAGAGTAATTAAGATACTGAGCAGGATCATGGTTGTTAAGGGTATGAATACCTTGAAATTCTCCTTTTCAACCCTGATATCTCCGGGAAGGCGGCCAAACCAGTTCATCTTGTCTCCCAGGAAATAAAGAATCACGCCGATTACGACTATGAACAGGCCTATAATTATTAAATATTTTCCAATAGTTGTATTCATAAATTATTTTCATTATATAAATTAAATATAAATAATATTTATTATTAATAAAAATATGTTTATAACATGATACTAATTAACAACTAATTGAGTTTATACATTTAAATGATCAAAACAAACATGTCCAGTGTCAGTCTAATTTAGCTGTTGATTTTCTGCTATAAATGTTGTAATTTAAAAAAACTAAATTCTGCTCCCTTATGCTTGAACATCAGAAACTGATACTCGAAAAAGTAAGTAATGACAGGGAATTGTTCAGAAAGGAATTATTGAAATCATTAAAGTGGTTAAAGTCATATGAGATTTATAAATTACATGCATGGTTAAGACAAAGATTTTATATGACACACTATGACATTATCAAAGATGTTTTCCGGTACATAGCGGCCTGATACTCATTATTGCAATCAGTACCTGGGATCTTTAACAAATGGCAGTTTTGCCATTTTTTTAACCTCTATGCCGGGAAATCCAAATTCCTCAACTACAGTCCCCAGAATAAGATAAACCCCATATCCCCTGAACGGGTAATATTTGAGGGAATCAGGAAAATTCACAGTATCAAAGAATTCACCCCTGGCATCAAGAAAGCATCCAAAGTGCATCCATTCTTCCTTCACAGTTCTTACATTTTTTATGGTTACCAGGTCCCCGAGGATCTTTATTGTCTTGCCTACATTATTAATCAGATCCCCTGCAAAAATATTTCCGTTATACTTTGTCTTTAACAAATCGAACCAGGTTACTGTAACCGGGAATCCAAGCAATTCAATTTCATCATACGCATCTTCAGTTTTTGTCTGTTCAAGTTCAGGAAGTTTGAATTCCCTGGGTCTTTCTTGAAAAAGAAGATTATTATTATGCTCTTTACTGGTTTTTCCGAGTAACATATGGGCTTCCCACAGCAGTTGTTTTTTTTGCTTTCCTGTAAAGCGCAGTGAGTCCAGGCGTATAAGAATAACCAGTTGTTCAATTCCAACCGGTATACGTGATACAAAATCTTCAAGGCTTTTATAGGGGCCCTTTGCTATCCTGTTTTCGACAATAGCATCAGCTACCTTTGATTCAAGGTTCATGATATGAACAAACCCCAGGTAGATGTCAGTTCCATAAATGCATGTCTTATAATGGCTTTTATTCACACAGGGCAGGTGTATTTTCCCGCCACTGCGCCTTGCCTCATTGATATATATACGTGTACGGTAGAATCCCCCGAAATTGTTTATGACGGCTACCATGAATTCGAGGGGGAAGTATGTCTTAAGGTACAGGCTCTGGTAACTCTCAACGGCATAGGACGCGGAATGGGCCTTGGAGAAGGCATAACCTGCAAAGGAAGCAATCTGCCTCCACACCTCGCGTGTAAGTTCATCAGCATATCCCCGTTCCCTGCAATTATCAAAAAACTTTCCGCGTATACGCTCAAATTCTTTTTTCGACCGGAACCTCCCGGCCATGGCCCTGCGTAATATATCTGCATCTGATAAATCCAGTCCGGCAAAATGATGACAAATCTTTATAACATCTTCCTGGTACACCATTACACCAAAGGTTTCCTGAAGCTGCTCCTTCATTATGGGATGAAGATACTCAAAGTTGTCCGGGTCATGAAATCGCTTTATATACTCTTTCATCATTCCTGATTTGGCTACACCGGGACGAATAATAGAACTTGCAGCTACAAGGCTCAGGTAATTGTTGCAGTGTAATTTTTTTAACAGTCCGCGCATTGCAGGACTTTCAATATAGAAACACCCGTTTGTTTCCCCGCTGAATAGTTTTTCGTTGACCTTCATGTCCTCCTTGAATTTCTTTACCTGGTGGACATCGACTTTTATTCCTTTGTTCTCCATGATAATCTCCACGCTCTCATTGATATGGCCTATGCCTCTCTGGCTGAGAATATCCAGTTTTTCAAACCCCAGCTCATCAGCCACATACATATCAAACTGCGTAGTGGGGAAGCCCTTGGGAGGGAGGTCAAGGGCAGTATAGGATGTAACCGGTTCTTCAGACACTAAAATTCCTCCTGCATGAACACTGCGGATGTTGGGAAAATTTATCAGAAGACTTCCCATGCAGAACATCCTTTCGGTAATATCATTCTTATTTGTATCTGCAGATGGCTCGTCCACAAGGCGGTCAATATCCTCTTTGGGCAACCCGTAAACCTTCCCGAGCTCACGGAGAATAGACCGGCCTTTGAAGGTGCTGATGGTACCCAGTAACGCGGTATACTTTTCCCCGTAACGCTTAAAAATATAATCCTGGACTTCATCGCGGTCTTTCCACGAATAATCAATATCAAAATCAGGTGGGCTTGTTCTCCTGGGATTAATAAAACGCTCGAAATAGAGATTCAGCTCAATAGGGTCGACGTCAGTGATCTTTAGGCAATATGCCACAATGCTGTTAGCCCCGCTGCCCCTTCCCACATGATAAAATCCACGGCTCATCGAATAACGTATAATATCCCATGTAATCAGGAAATATGCCGAAAATCCGAGTTTATCAATCACCTGCAGTTCATGTTTTACACGGTTTAATGCTTCTTTACCGGACTTTCCGTACCGGTAAGCCAGTCCGTCATAAGCCAGCTTTTCCAGCAAAATCTTATCGTCATACCTGCTTCCTGTAAATGTCTGCCTGTTTTTAACAGTATTATAATCGAAATTAATGCTGCATTCTTCAATGAGCATTTCAGTGTTCCTTATTACCTGGGGGTAATCTTCATAAGCAATGCATAAAAGGTCGGGAGGAAGTAATTTTTCCGAGGGAGAAGCGAGTTGTGAAGGTGTGAGTTTACTCAGCAAAGTATTATTATCAATTGCCCTGAGATGTTTATGCAACAGGTAATCCGTATCTTCACAGAAAGTTACCGGCTGAAAAGCAATAAGCTGCGACTGGTTGTAACGGAACCTTGAGGAAATAAGTTTTCTTGTGTCGCCGGGTTTGAGGCCTGCAAATTCATTTTCCTTCAATTTACGGGGCAGCTCTGACTGAAACGGGTATACAACGTATGCATTGCTGAAAACAGGGGGACAGGGGGGGAGAGAAGCATCGTTGAGGTTATGCCACGTAAGAAATTCGTTTATTTCCCTGAACCCCGCGTTGTTCTTTGCTATGACAGTATATACAGGTTTGTTTTGATCGTCCCTGAATTCAATGCCTGCAATAGGTTTTATATTGTTTAATTTACATTCCCTCACAAAATCTATTGTGCCCATAGTATTGTTAATGTCGGTAAGTGCAAGGGCAGGTATTCCATTCCTTTTTGCCTCGCAAACCAGCTTTTCCACGGGCATTGTCCCATACCGCAAGCTGTAATATGAGTGACAGTTCAGGTACATCAATACAAATCTTAAATCGTTAATCCCACCGCTCTTATCACCGATCTTTTCCCATACCTGTTTCTTAACATATCCATTGCCTGGTACAGATTTACCGTTTTGGGAGTATCTTCGAATAAATCCAGTTGAGGGGTACCCTGTATTAAATGACTTAATTTTATCCCAATCAATCGTATCAGCATTCTTCTTTGATAAAGTTTTTGAAACAGTTCCCTGGCTACCTCAATAAGCTTATGGTCAAACGAGGTATAAGGAATACGCTTTTGCAGAGTATGCGTGTCAAAGTTCGAATAACGTATTTTTACAGTTACACAGGAAGTAAGGCGTTGTTTTTGCCTTAGTTCAAATGCTGTTCTTTCGATCATTCCCGCCAGTATCTCATTAAGCTTCTTAATATCGGTTGTATCTTCGTCAAAGGTCGTTTCAGTACTTATTGATTTTCGTTCGGAATAAGGCCTAACAGGGGCAGCATCTATCCCGTTTGCCTTTTTCCAGATTTCAATGCCATTTCTGCCCAGGACTTTTTCTATCATCTCAGGCGGAATCATGCTCAGGGTACCAATAGTAACAATTCCCATGGACCGCAATAAATGATAAGTCCTGTCCCCAATCATGGGAATTTTTTTTATGGGCAAAGGATGCAGGAAAGGCTTCACCAGTATGCCGGGGACTTCCTTTTCTCCGTTAGGCTTGGCCTCTCCTGTTGCTATTTTTGAGACTGTCTTATTTACAGATAACCCAAAAGATATGGGAAGGCCCGTATTTTTCAGGATAGACTGCCTCAATTCCTTTGTCCACTTCAGGCAGCCAAAAAACCTGTCCATCCCTGTAATATCAATGTAATGTTCATCAATAGAGACCTTTTCGTATACCGGGGCCCTCTCCGCAATAATCTCCGTGACAATTTTCGAATACTTGCTGTAAACCTCAAGGTCTCCCCTTATTACAATAGCATCGGAACAAAGCATGATGGCCATTTTCATGGGCATAGCAGAGTGTACCCCGTATTTCCTGGCTTCATAGCTGCAACTGGCAACCACACTGCGGCCCGAATTACCCCCTATAATTACCGGCTTTCCATTAAGCCTGCTGTTTATCAGCCGCTCTACCGACACGAAAAACGTGTCCATGTCCATGTGTACAATATTTCTTTCGCCGTTGAACTGCATCATGAATAAAGCCTGTTTATTTTATTGTTACAATTTTTTAAATAAAATTTTTTGTTTTTCAATTAATTGTATTATTTTTGATTACATAATAATCAAATTATAAGATTATAATATAATCATTTTTTTATAAAAAACCTATTGGAAATTAGTTTTTATTATTCTTAAAAATATGTACTTCAGCAGCAACATCAAACTAATGCGTAAACGCAAAGGCCGCACCCAGGATGAGGTTGCGCATGCGTTGAAAATGAAACGTTCCACCCTCAGCGGTTATGAGAACGAGGTCAGCCTGCCAACAGTAAACGTGCTTATTGCATTTTCAAAATATTTTGGTATTGCAATTGACACCCTTGTTTTGGTTGACCTGGGGTCTCTGTCTGAAAGCCTGCTTTCGCAACTGGAGAGAGGAGGAGATGTTTACCTCAGGGGCAGCAACATCCGTGTACTGGCAACTACAGTTAACAGCAGGAATGAAGAAAATATAGAACTGGTGCCTGAAAAGGCCAAAGCCGGATATGCGACAGGTTTCGCCGATCCCGAATTTATTAAGGAACTGCCGGTATTCAGCCTTCCCTTCCTGTCAAAACAAAAAAAATACCGCACTTTCCAGCTGAACGGTGATTCCATGTTACCTATTCCTCATGGTGCATGGGTTACGGGTGAATTTGTACAGGACTGGAATACCATTATTAGCGGACACGGATACATTATTCTTACACTCGACGAAGGTATTGTATTTAAGATTGTGGAAAATATGATAAAAAAAGAAAATAAATTAAGGCTTTATTCCCTGAATCCGGTGTACGAACCATATGATATAACGGTAAATGAAGTTAAGGAAGTCTGGAAGTTCGTTCATTATATCAGCTCTGAGATTCCGGAGCCTGCCCTGCCGCAGGATGAACTTCTCAGGACAGTTGCCAACCTCAAAAAAGACATGACTATAGTTAAAAGCAGGCTAATAAAAAATGAAGAAAATTAATTACTTTTAAAGGAAAATCAATACATAATAGTTATGAATCCTTTTGAAATGGCCAAAAAGCAACTTGAAATTGTAGCACGCCAGATGGATCTTGATCCGAATATCCTTAATTTTTTGAAAAGAGTGGAACGTTCACTGATAGTATCCATACCTGTTGTTATGGATGACGGAACATTCAAAATATTCGAAGGTTACAGGGTTCAGCATTCAACTATCCGCGGACCGGGGAAAGGAGGAGTACGGTTCAGCGAACTGGTAACCCTTGACGAGGTTAAGGCGCTGGCAATGTGGATGACATGGAAAACAAGTCTTCATAATCTGCCCCTGGGAGGAGCAAAGGGAGGAGTATGTGTCAATCCCGCCAAAACATCACCGAGAGAGCTTGAACGTATTACCAGGAGGTATACTGCAGAAATCATTAACATTATTGGTCCCGATAAGGACGTTCCTGCTCCCGATGTAGGAACAAATGCGCAGACAATGGCCTATATGATGGACACATATTCAATGCAGTATGGGAAGACAATACCGGGCGTGGTTACAGGCAAGCCTATAGAAATTGGCGGCTCCCCGGGAAGAAGCGAAGCCACGGGAAACGGACTGTTTTTTATAATCGAAAAATACTGTAAAAAACTGAACATCGACCTCAAATCTATGACTACTGCTGTGCAGGGATTTGGAAAAGTAGGTTCGGTTATAGCTAAAAAACTATATCAAAATGGGAACAAAGTTATTGCAATCTCTGACCAGGCTGGTACTCTCCATTCTGAAAATGGTATCAACGTTGATAAGTTATTTGAATGGGTGAGAAGCGGAAAGTCATTTATTGATTTTAATGATAAATCCTTAAAAATTCTTCCTAACAAGGATTTTTTCAGTATTAATTGCGATATACTAATCCCTGCAGCTACGGAAAATCAGATCACTGAAAACAATGCAAAAGATATTAAGTGCAAGGTGGTTCTTGAAGGGGCAAACGGACCAACAACACCTGAAGCGGATGAGATACTGGAAAAAAGGGGGATAACCGTTATACCCGATATCCTTGCAAACGGGGGAGGGGCAATAGTCTCCTATTTTGAATATGTGCAGGATATAAATGCATATTACTGGGATTTAAACAGGGTGAATAAAGAACTGAAAAATATTATACTTGGCACATTTGAAAACGTATTAAAAGTTGCCAAGGAAAAGAAAGTATCGCTCAGAAACGCAGCTTACAGACTGGCAGTAACAAGAGTCGCAACCGCCGTCAGGCTTCGTGGTATTTTTCCTTAGTGGCGGATCTTCTATTCTTCCACTCCCAGGAAATAACGGAGTATATATCCTATAAAAAAACTTAAGGCAGCTACACCAAAGCTTAGTAATATCATTTCAAGGAAATGCCTTTTGAAAGACAGATCCTTGGTTATGGATATGTAATAATTGAAAATGAAAATTATAAATACTGCTACCAGCAGTGTAATTGCCAGGCATACAAAATAGTTTGTAAATATAAGGTAGGGAAAGATAAGCAGTAATACCGTTAAGATATATGCTATCCCCGTAAAAACCGATGCTTTTACAGGTGACTTTTCGTCACCTTCGGCCTTGGTGGATAAATATTCTGAAGAAGCCATTGATAGAGCCGCTGCTATACCCGTTACCAGTCCGACCAGCGCTATTAATTTCGCATTCTTCAAGGCCAGCGTAAACCCGGCAAGTGCCCCTGTCAGCTCGACAAGTGCATCATTCAACCCAAGTACTATTGAACCGGTATATTTAAGATAGTTTTCATCCAGCATCTTAAGAAGTTCATCTTCATGATCATTCTCCTCATTAATGATCTTGTCCACTTCCGAAGATTTAAGTCCCAGTCCCCTATAATTCTCCTGTGCATTTTCCTCCCCGCGTTCCATCAATTTAAGACCGAATGTCAGTCCGAATACCCGGCTTATGAAATAATATTTAAAAATTTTAAATTTATCAGGCTTTACTTCCTTTCCTGTGAGCTCTTTCCAAATATTGCAATGATTAAGCTCATCTTCGGATATTTTCAATAAAACTTCCCTGTTTTTATCATCTGCCTTAACTGCAAGCCTTTTATAAATGTAATATTCTGTAATCTCATTTTTCTGGAACAGCAAAAGTCTTTTTTTTGCATTTTCAGTTATTTCCATAGTTTATTCAATTGGTTTATTATTCAGGACCTGTATCCAAAACTGTAATGACAAACATGGTATGTGCCGTATTTTAAGACTTATTCTCAAGAATTATCAAATGATATGTTTTATATTTTTCAAATGTTTCTTTACTGCGGTATCCTGAGAAATACTTGTATCTCAGTTTCTTGAGCCTTTTCCTGAAACAAAATTTCAGAAACCTGTAAATTAACCTGTATCTCCCGGACAGGAATATGTCTATATGCTGAATCACAGGATCAAGCCTGTTCATGAGAATGTCGTTAAGAAGTTCAAGATTGGGACTGACATTTTCAGTGATATCTTCATCCCTGATTATTTTAAAACTGCCTTCAACCAGTTCATAAAATTCATCCAGGCGGTGCCCTCCTCCCATACTTTTATCACCGGGGCATCCATCTCCATGATGGACTGTTTTAAAAAAGTCACATATCACTATTTTTCCTGTTTTTGCCAGAAGTGATTTTAAAACGGGAAGACTCTTTTTCATTGATACATACTGAAAACTCTCGCTGAAGAATATCAAATTATACTGTTTAAGGCGTTTCTCTTCAGGAAAGTTCTCAAACGTACAGTCATAAATAACGGACTTGTTAATGATGCTGACATCCTGCAGCCGTTGCTCTATTTTCTCTTTTAAAAAGGCAGATGGTATAACACCGTCAACATCGTAACCTGATTTTGCAAGTTCATATATCATAGCCCCTGTACCGCAGCCCACATCCAGCAACCTTGCAGATTTATTACCTGCTGATTCTTTGATCGCTTTTAAAAGAAAATCTGAATATCGTTTCTGCGCCTTTACAAAATCTGCAATAGCCGGTTTCTGACCCTTATCCCAGAATCCGTAGTGCAGGTCTTCAAGGCCCAAAAGCTGCTGCGGAACGATTAATCCTAATTCTTTACTATCCATTTTATAACTCCTTATTTGACTTTATCAGGTTTAAAAATTTGAAATTTATCAGTTATCAGCAAAAATTCCAAATAAAGCTTAAAATTAACCGGATTTTTTTCTGTTTCTTATCAGATCTTTGCAAAACTCCGTTAGTTCTCTGTCTGTGTTCCCCCAGGGCATAGGTTTGCGCGCTTTCAGGTCAGAATACGGCTCATTTAACATTACGGGCTTATCATGTGATAATCCCGCTTCAGTGCCATAGTAAATAATTGGAGGCTGCGGTAACTTAAACTGAAGCATTAACGCACTTTTTAATTTTTCCTTGTTTTGTCCGCATTCAAACATGAACCTGCTCATATCATGGTTATCCACAAAGCCGGGCAGGTAAAAGCCGGAAGGAAACTTACCGTAATATTTGCTTAACGAACGTGACAAAATACCGCTATATTCTTCAGGTTTTTCTTTCCATGCTATGTACTCAACTATTCTGTTTCTGAAATTAAAATCAAGCACTCCGTCCAGTATACCGGCGTATCCTTTTTGTATGCCCGGCTGGCTCATGCCAAGCAACCATTTAAAATACTTATTCTTAATATTAATAGTCCTCAGCAGCCTGAAACTTATTCCCTGGATCCATGCTTCACCAATAAGAACCGCTTCGGGATAAGAATTTTTTATTTCTTTTGCAAATTTCTTCCAGAATATATTTGAACAGCCGACCACATGATCCAGCCTGAACCCGTCAATCCCGCATTTAAGCCAGTATTTGGCCGACTCCACAATATGTTCAAATGTTCCGGGATTTTCAGTATTTAACTTTGGAAGCTGTTTAAAATCCAGAAAGCACAGATATTTGTCAGGCCATTTTATAAAATAAAACCATTTAAAGTACCTGCTTGCTTTATTTTTCAGTGATTCAAGGAAAAAGGGGTGTTTTGATGAACAATGATTGGGAACAAAATCGGCCATAATCCTTATACCTGCTTTATGAGCCTTTGAAATAAGCTCTTTCAGGTCCTTTTCCGTACCGAATCGCGGATCCGTACTGAAAAAATCTGTTATATGATAACCGTGATAAGCACTGGTTTTACAGAAAGGTGAAAGCCAGACGGTATTTATTCCCAGTTCACTGAGGTAATGCAGCTTGTCCGTGACACCTTTAATATTGCCGCCCAGAAAGACAGGTTTATTCCAGTATTCGGGTGATTTGTATCCTGCAAACCTGTCAATAAGAATATGATAAATTATTGAATCTTTAAACCAGTTTGTACTTTGCACTTTATACTTTTTTGTTTTTATTAAGGCTGACCGGACATATTTAATGATTATAATAAAATTAATAATTTTTAGTATATTTAATCATTATAAATTAAATTCAGGAAGATGGCAAAATATATTGGCGTTCTCACTTCAGGCGGTGATAGTCCGGGTTTAAATGCAGCCTTAAGAGGCATTGGCAAGGCTGCTGACGGACAGTACGGAATGCAGGTTATAGGATTCAGGGATGGATTTCGCGGTTTGATGGAAAACCGTACAGTCCTGCTTAACCGGCAGACCCTTTCGGGAATACTTACACTTGGAGGCACTATACTTGGTACAAGTCGCGATAAACCTCATAAGATGCCTGTTGGAGGAAAGACACTCGACATGAGGGATGCGATAGTCAAAAATTACGAAAAGCATCATCTTGACTGCCTTGTTTGCATTGGTGGGGGAGGCACTCAGAAAAATGCATATAAGCTTGTAAATAAAGGATTAAACATAATAACCCTGCCCAAGACTATTGATAACGATGTAGTATTGACTGATATAACTTTTGGCTTTGATACGGCATTAAGCATAGCCGTTAATGCTATTGACAGGCTGCACAGCACGGCGCACAGTCATCACAGGATTATAGTTGTGGAGATAATGGGCCATTCTACAGGATGGCTGGCCCTGGGTGCCGGACTGGCGGGTGGGGCCGATGTTATCCTGATTCCTGAAATATCATACGACATTAACGTTGTTGCCGAATCAATATTAAAAAGAAGCAGGCATGGCTCACCCTTCAGCATTGTCGCTGTTGCAGAAGGAGCAAAATCAAAAGAGCAGGATGCAGCTTTGAAAAAAATGAGTAATAAATTTAAAAAGAATGGGAATACAGAAGATAAAACAAAGCTTAAAACTGAACTGGCAGCCGTCAGATCATTACAGGAAGGCAGTACAATGAGGCTGGCAGCTATGCTTGAGGAACTGACAGGCCTCGAATCCAGGGTGACGATATTAGGTCACCTTCAAAGAGGAGGAACACCTTCGGCAGCTGACAGACTCCTGGCAACAAAGCTGGGCACAGCCTGCGCCGACTATATAGAAAAGGGAGTATTCGGCGTTATGGTGGCAATAAGAGGTCATGGAACAGTGCCTGTGCCTCTTGAAAAAGTTGTGGGACAGAGAAAGACAGTACCGCTGGATCATGAATGGATAAAAAGTGCAAGGGCCGTTGGTACATGCATGGGAGATAAATAGAAGTGATTCTACATATTATTGATTATTTCAGTACCGAATTCAGAAGTTTTTAAAACTTTTGCCCCTTCCATGAGCCTTTCAAAGTCGTACGTTACCTTCCTGGCTGCTATTGATGACTGCAGCCCTTTGATGATTAACCGGGAAGCTTCATCCCATCCCATATAATCGAGCATCATAACCCCCGATAATATCAGTGAGCCTGGATTTACTTTATCCTGGCCGGCATATTTGGGTGCAGTGCCATGCGTCGCTTCAAATACCGCATGTCCGGTTTCATAATTAATGTTCGCCCCCGGGGCTATTCCAATACCTCCGACAATTGCTGCCAGGGCATCCGAGATATAATCACCGTTAAGGTTCATAGTAACAATCACTGAGTACTCTGAAGGTCTTGTCAGTATTTGCTGTAAAAAGGCGTCAGCAATAACATCCTTAACGATTATCTCCCTGCCTGTCACGGGATTATTGAATGAACACCACGGCCCCCCGTCAATCAGTACGGCATCAAACTCACTTTTTACCAGCTCATAGCCCCAGTCACGAAAAGCACCCTCTGTGAACTTCATAATATTACCTTTATGCACCAATGTGACTGAAGGCAGATCATGCTTTATAGTATAATTAACTGCTGCCCTCATAAGCCTTTCAGTACCTTCTTTTGATATTGGCTTTATCCCTATCGATGTAGTATCAGGAAACCTTATCCTGGTAACTCCCATTTCATTAATCAGGAAGGATTTAATCTTTTCCGCCTCGCTTGTCCCCATCATCCACTCTATTCCCGCATAGATATCCTCAGAGTTTTCCCTGAATATAACCATATCTGTTTTTTGAGGATTCCGGACGGGAGAGGGAACACCTTTATAATATCGTACTGGTCGAAGGCACACATATAAGTCAAGCAATTGCCGCAATGCTACATTTAAGGAACGTATTCCCCCGCCAACCGGAGTAGTGAGGGGGCCCTTTATTGCAACAAGGTACTCTTTTATGGTATCCAGCGTTTCCCGGGGCAGCCATTCACCGGACTTTTTATATGATTTTTCACCTGCAAGAACTTCTTTCCATATTATTTTCCTGGCACCTTTGTATGCTTTTTCCACTGCCGCATCAAACACCCTGACAGAAGCAGACCAGATATCCGGCCCTGTGCCGTCTCCTTCAATAAAAGGTATAACCGGGAAATTCGGGATATTTAACTTTCCACCGCTCATTGTTATTTTTTGACCATCCATCTGATAATTTTTTAAAAATGTATGATATACTTATTCAAAATCGAGGTTAAACTCCTGTTTAAGTTTCTTTAATACCGGATTTTTTTTGCTGAGATAATTAAATTTTTCATCAGCTGTATAGGGTTTTTTAGTTTCGCGCACCCCCTTTTCAATTTTCGCTTCAATATTCAGGGCGTTGTAACCGGATCTTTCCTTTAGGAAACCTGACAATTCGGGTTTAATTTTTGAATTGAAATCATCACACTGTACCTTGTTTCTTAATTCAAGTTCAATTGTGCCATTATTGCCCAAGACCGGCTTCCGGCTTGTTAATGTGCTGTACATCCTGGGCATACTGTCTTTTACCGATTCGGCAAATTCATTCCACAGGCTCTGCAGCATAACATCAGAGATGCCAATATCGCCCTTTCTATCCTCCGGCTCCTGCGGCTTAATATCTTCAGGATCACCAGAGTCATTATTTCCGTTGGATAGCCTGTCAATATTCTTCAGCGTGTCTTTTATGGATATTGACGATTTAAACTTATGGCCGGAAATGAAATCTTCTTTAACATCCGCTTTCTTTGCTTCGGGCTTATCTGCCTCCTGTTCTTCCTGCTTACCTGCCTTCTTTGCCTCGGGCTTATCCGCCTCCTGTTCTTGAGGAATTTCCGCCTTTTGCGTCAGGTTGTTTTTTTTTTCTTCAGTAATGTTACATAGCTTAACAAGTGCAAGTTCAACATGAAGTCTTTGATTTATGCTCATCCTGTAGCCAATATCACAAGCGCTGCATATTTCAAGGGCTTTAAATATGAAATCAGGTGTACACTTTTCTGACTGCTTTTTATATTTTTCCTTTATTGTATTGCCCACCTCAAGGAGCTGCAAGGTTTGTTTATCTTTACATACAAGCATGTCCCTCAAATGATTGCTCAATCCATTGATAAAATTAAGACTATCAAACCCGTTATTCAGTATTTCGTTATAAATAAGAATGGCGCGTGAAACATCCCGCTCAAGGAAGGCTTCAGTTAAACTGAAATAATAATCATAATCCAGGATATTAAGACTCTCAATAACTCCTTTATGAGTAATTTTCCTGTTCAGCAAATTTACAAGCTGGTCAAAAATAGACAGGGCATCACGCATTGCACCGTCAGCTTTCAATGCAATAAGATTAAAAGCATCCCTTTCATATTCAACCCCTTCCTTCTTTGATATGAACTCCAGGTAGCTGACTATGTCCTCAACCTTAATCCTGTTAAAATCATAAATCTGGCACCGTGATAAAATAGTAGGAATGATCTTGTGTTTTTCAGTAGTGGCCAGGATAAATATAGCATACGGGGGAGGTTCTTCAAGGGTTTTAAGGAATGTATTAAAAGCAGCCTGTGAGAGCATATGTACTTCATCAACAATATAAATGCTGTACTTGCCTACCTGGGGAGGAACACGGACCTGGTCTATCAGGTTCCGCATATCGTCAACAGTGTTGTTGGATGCTGCATCAAGCTCATGGATATTAAAAGCCCTTGATTCATTAAATGATTTACATGATTCACACTTATTGCAGGCCTCAATATTTTCAGTAAGATTCATACAATTTATTGTCCTGGCGAATATCCTTGCACATGTGGTTTTTCCTACACCCCTGGGACCGCAAAACAGAAAAGCATGAGCTACTTGTTTTGCCCTTATTGCATTTTTTAAGGTGGCAGTTATAGAAGATTGTCCGACCACCGAATCAAAAGTATCAGGCCTGTATTTTCTCGCAGAGACAATGAAATTTTCCATGCACTAATGAGTATGATTTGGCAAATATATTTAAATATTAACTTAAAACGAAAAGAAATTTACCATGCCTGTTTTTAATAAAAATTTAAAAATCATTTTCTTTTTGTTTGAATAGAACAAAAAAGTTCATATTTTTGCGTCCCTGAAATTTTATATTGTATAATTTATTGAATATGACAAATCAGTACGAGACCGTTTTCATAGCAACTCCCGTTTTGTCTGAAACTCAGATGAAGGAAGCGGTTGATAAATTTAAAGCTATTATAACGAATAATAAAGGAGAAATAATAAACGAGGAGAATTGGGGCCTCAGGAAGCTGGCATACCCTATTCAGAAAAAATCCACAGGCTTTTATTACCTGATAGAATTTAAAAGTGACGGAAAACTTATTCCTAAACTTGAGACTGATTACAGGAGAGATGAACGTATCATAAGATTTATGACAGTTAAACTTGATAAGTATGCCATAGAATACAGTGAAAAAAGGAAAACTAAAAAAGAGGTTGAAGAACCGGTAAAGGAGGAATAAGATGAGCCAGAATCAATCAGAGATAAGATATTTAACGCCGCCTGCTGTAGAAATTAAAAAGGTAAAATATTGCCGTTTTAAGAAAAACAGGATTAAATATATTGATTATAAAGATCCCGAGTTCTTAAAAAAATTCCTGAATGAGCAGGGCAAAATACTGCCGAGGAGAGTCACAGGAAACTCATTGAAATACCAGCGTAAGCTGGCTACAGCCGTTAAGAGGGCCCGGCACATTGCATTGCTGCCTTATGTTACTGATCTTTTGAAATAAACCCGGGTAATAATGGAAATAATCTTAAAACAGGATATACCGGGCTTGGGCTATAAAGACGAAGTCGTGGTAGTAAAAGACGGGTACGCCCGGAATTACCTCATACCAAAAGGACTGGCTACAGGTGTTACTCCTTCAATTAAAAAGGCACATGCGGAAATAATAAAGCAGAAAGCTCACAAGGAAGAAAAAATAAAAAATGAGGCCATGGAACTAGCTGAAAGGCTTAAAGAGCTTAAACTCACAATTGGAGCCAAAACCAGTTCAAAAGGCAAGATATTCGGATCTGTTAATACTGTCCAGGTAGCCGAGGCCCTTAAAGAAAAAGGATATAACATAGACAGAAAAAATATTACTTTCAAGGAAGAATTAATAAAAGAGGTAGGCAAATATACCGCACTGGTAAGGCTGCATAAAGAAATACAGGCAGAAATACCTTTTGAGATCATAGCAGAGTAATACCCTGAACAACACTACATGTAATCATACCAGCTCTTCTTTTTATCATACTTCAAATCACGAAGAATAGCCGATTTGGCATTAATTGTAAAAGAATAGTGCTTATGTGGACCAAAGGGTACTATGGCAAACCGCATTTCCCAGCAGTGCAGATCCCTGTGTATATTTAAGTTAGTTACAGTTATCTTCTTCTCTTCAAAATCATAGCCTGTGTTACCGCCGATTTTCCACTTTTTTGTCAGGCTGATATCCCCTGATAACCTGATAGTGCTTATAATTGACTTCGAAGCAGCAAATCCGGGTTTTGAATATGACCAGTTATATGCTACCGATAAGTTCCATGGAACGCTGAAGTCAACATAATCACCATAATCTTTGTCTTCCGTATCCCGCAACATATCGGGCGCCCGTGATGCGGGAACTTCTTTTCCCTCCTGCTTCTCGCCCCCTGCTTTTGACCTTAATGACATGCTAATGTCAATTCCCGCCCTTGTGAGCCTTGCAAGTTTTTTAGACTCTTTAAGCAGGTATAAATTTGATTCCTTGCCCATGCTGTCGAGGGCATAGGGACTGAATGTGCTGTTAATTCTGAGATTAACCATATTCTGTAATAATCTTGTTGAGCCGGTCATACTTATGTTCGACCACCTTTTATCTTCAACAAAGGGATTGTAGCTGGCCGCAAAATTCAGATTTTCAATCAGTTTTATTTTTTTGGGAGTTCCCGTGGTGTCATTTTTTGGCCTCACTTTTGCCTCCAGGTTATTATTCAGACCGAGGCTCACGGAACCACTCTTTCCTGATTCCACAGGTGTACCATATATGTAACCCTCAAATATGGAATATTCATATTCTTCAGGAGTTATCTGAACGGATGTAGGATACTTTACCTTCCTGTAATACTCAGGCGTTAAGCGTGACACGTCAGGGGTGAACCCAAAACTTATGGATGGTGTCATAACATGCCTGAGAGCCATAAAATATGATTCTTCATTCGCAGACTGTATCATCCCGTAAAGTTTTGGATTTACAGAGAAACTAATAGAAGGAATAACAGCCTGGGCATAGTTTAGTCCCCTGACAGTATCAACTACGAGACCGGACTTTCCGCCGTGATAAAAAAATGCCGTGTCAGGAACCGACTTTTCTATGTGGCTTCCATATAAAACACCTTTATAATTCAATGAAGGATTGATATTCAGCAGGTTAAACAGCTTAAGATTGGCCATGGTAATCGGTATGGAATGGGTAAAACCGTTTTTCATGTTATGCAGAGTTTTTTCTGTAAATAATGTTGAATCTATTGCACTTATCCGGTTTTCGAAATTTGCAGAGTAACTGAGCTGTATATTCTCATACCATTTGAACTTGCCGCTGCTTTTTCCGAACCTCAGAGGATAAATACGGCTCATATTAAATGATACCTTCGGCAGGTTCATATTTACCGAGTTGTTTAAACTGTTTTGAGAGTGGTTCAGGCTCGCCGCCAGGTTAAAAGGTGTGCCTGTCCACTTTTTGGAAAAAGTTATACTTGAGCTTTTTGTGTTGGTAACATAATCTGTGTAGCCATAGCTATGGTTCTTATCATATGAAGAGGACGAGACATTTACACTTGCCGAAAACGAACGTGAGGGATTTGCTTTGGGACTCTGCGTATGACTCCATCTTAACGAATAATCCGTTGATTTGGTTGCAACCGGAGTTTCATTTTCAATAACGTTCTTATAATACTGGCCACTGAAATTGCCGGTATACTTATAGCGTTTAACATATTTTGAAGAGGCGCTTATGCCCCATGTTCCATGAGAATAAACATCACCCATAAGACTAAGGTCGAAATAATCGTTGATTGCAAAATACCATCCTCCATTTCGTAAATACAGTCCGCGCCTTTGTTCATAACCATAAGTGGGAATTATCAGTCCGGAAGACCTCTCTTTTGTGTTTGGAAAAAAGCCAAACGGTAAGACCAGGGGCAGCGGAACATCTTCAAGAACAAGGTAGGCAGGACCGCTGATTATTTTCTTTTCAGGTATAGCTATGGCTTTTGTCAATCCTATATAAAAGTGAGGATGCTCAGCATCACAGGTAGTATATTTCCCGTCTTTAATATGTATATGTCCGTCTGCCAGCCTTTTGGTCTGTTTACTGTGCAAATATCCTTCCCCCTGCTGTGTAAACACATATTTTATAACTCCTTTCTGTGTTTCAAAATTATATCGTAAGGTATCTGACTGGAAGGTTTCTGTTCCCTGCGTAAAGACAGGCTTACCCGTAGGTTTTCCCATTGTGTCGGACAGGCTTGTTGCCATAACTATGTTATTTGTCATGTCGAACACGATATAATCGGCAGTAAGTTCAATGTTCTGATAATTAACTTTGGCTTCACCA
Organism: uncultured Bacteroidales bacterium; assembly: GCA_964461435.1. Classification (GTDB taxonomy): domain Bacteria; phylum Bacteroidota; class Bacteroidia; order Bacteroidales; family UBA10428. The sequence goes on from CAYWUI010000009.1 coordinate 38,847, forward strand.
TACAGGTATACCTTCTGCTCAGCTATTGAAATTTTAAATGAATCTCTTGAATGATATAGTACTTCTGATTCAATCGGGCTCTTCTTTTTCTTCCTTGCAGTTGCCTCTATAGTAGTGTCTTCAGTTACCTTTCCGCCAGGCTGAACCAGTGTGTCACCGCCTGTAAGCAGAAAAGTGTCCCTGGAAGCAATTGTACCGGGGCTCAGCAGAAGTGAAGTATCCCCGGAAGCAATTGAATCTTGTGCCCGGGTGACAGGAGTTATAAGAATTAAGAATACAATGGCGAACAGTAATTTCAAAGTGCAATAAGATTGCGGTTGTATGTTTTTGTTTTTATATGGAGTACTAAACATAAAAAATATTTCGCTTATTAATAAATAATTTAAAGCCTGCTTATAAACCGCAAGGCAGATTTTTTTTCAACAGTTAATATTATTGCATATTGTTTGAAATAGTGTGTTTCAGTAATTATTGTCTTATTTCTTTAAAAATAATTGAAGATTATGAAAAGTATTAATACTATTTTTGCACAAATATTTTCAAAAATAAACCAGCAAATCTAACAAATTATACGTTTGTCGAATGTATAAAAAAAAAATGAGCATAATTATCAGTAAACGTTCATTTGCTGCTATTCTTGCATTTTTTCTCTTTATTTTCATGATCTCGGGACAGAGCAATTTTAATAACGGTGACTACAGGGTTGATACCGTTGTTATTGATCCCGGGCATGGGGGGAAGGATCCCGGAACATGCGGAAAATATGTAAATGAAAAGGACATAGTATTATCCATAGCCCTTAAACTGGGTGAATATATCGAAACAAGGCTCGCCAGTGTTAAGGTTATTTATACGCGTAAGACAGATGAATATGTCCCTCTCCATGAAAGAGCCAATATTGCAAACATGAATAATGCAGATTTATACATCTCCATTCATGCAAATGGCATGTCCAGGAAGGACGCCATGGGCACAGAGACATATGTTTTGGGACTTCACAGGGCAGAAGAAAATTTTGAAGTGGCAAAGCGTGAAAACTCGGTTATCCTCCTTGAAGATGATTACTCTATAAGATATGAAGGATTCGACCCTAACTCACCTGAGACCTATATAATGCTGGCACTTATGCAAAAGGTATATTTCGGCCATAGCATCAACTTTGCAAGTTATGTGCAGGACCAGTTCAGGGACAGGGCCCAGAGAAAGGACAGGGGAGTAAAACAACAGGGATTCCTTGTGCTGGCTCAGTCTGCGATGCCTGCCGTGCTGGTGGAGGTGGGATTCCTGACAAATGAAACTGAAGAAAAATACCTTATGTCAGAAGAGGGCCAGGATTATATTGCTTCTGCCATATTCAGGGCTTTCAGGGAATACAAGAACTCTATAGAGTCAAGAAGCATTATGACCCGGCTAAATAACCAGGATGAGACTTTCAATAATGATGCTATTTCGGCTGAGTTCCCTGAAAGTGCAACAGAAGGAACGGGAACTGATGAGAATGTTAATACATATCCCGACGATTCGGTAAATAATCCCCTAAAAATCATTAAGCGTAATCCTGATATATATTTTAAAGTCCAGATAACTGCATCAACACACTGCATACCCTCATATTCCGATGTCTTCAAGGATTTTAACGATATCCAGGAATTCTGCATATCAGATATATATAAATATGCCGTAGGAAATAAACAGACCTATGAAGAAATTGTGGAGTACAGCAAAATAGTTAAGACACAGTATCCCGATGCATTTGTAATAGCTGTTAAGGATGATAAAATAATTCCCCTGAGCAAAGCGTTAAAAGAACTAAAGAGTAACTGATATAAAAAAGTATCCTTATATTTATAAAAATTTTAGAAACAAAAAGAATGAAAATGAAATTATCTAAAGAAGCAAAGATTGGTATTATAGCATTGATAACACTTATTGGTTTTTTCTGGGGATTAAACTTTCTGAAAGGCATAAATATCTTCAAGCCGATAGATGAATACTATGCAGAATATGATAATATTCAGGGCTTGCTGGAATCAGGGATAGTATACTTGAACGGCTACAAAGTGGGTAATGTAAGATCTATTCATTTCAACAGTAAACACCCGGGCAAAATAATAGTCAGGTTTGCGCTGGAAGAAAAAGTTAAAATTCCTGTAAATTCAATTGCAATGATTACAAGCTCAAGCATGATTTCGGAAATTAAGGATATATCTCTTTTTCTTAGTGACAGCAGCAAATTAGCATCGCCGGGAGATACGCTGATAGGCAGACTGGATAAAGGGATGTTCGCGTTTATCGAACCTGTAAAGTACCAGGCCGAAGAAACCCTTGCCAATATTGATTCAGTACTTTGCATTATCAGGAACATCCTTGATAAAACCGCACGGGTCAATATTCAGCATTCAATTGCAAATCTCGACAGTATTACCGCAAGTATTAACGGCTCGCTGGGCGCAGACGGGAACATAACAAAAAGTCTTGACAACCTGGAAAAGATTACTTCTGCCTTAAGAAACAAGAGCGAGGAATTATCTTCCATCTTAGTTAATTTTTCGGCATTCTCCGATTCTCTTGCCAGTTCTGAAATCAAGGCTGCAATAAATAATACAAACAAAACACTGGCTGAAACATCCGTGATACTTGAAAAAATAAACAGGGGACAGGGTACAGCCGGCATGCTTGTAAATAGTGATACCCTCTACCAGAATTTAAAAAATGCTGCAGGGAACCTTGATATACTGATAAAAGACCTTAATGAACATCCAAAAAAATATGTTCATTTTTCAGTCTTTGGACGCAAAAATGAGTCCAAAAAATCCAGGTAAAAACTGTTTAAAAAAAAAGCTAAAAAGTTGATTTTATTTTCAATTTAAACAAAGTCTAAATTAAATTTAACATTAAAAATTAACTTAAGCTTTAATTAAAGGTCATTAAACATTTAATAAACAATTTATTAAATTATCTATTATTATATTCATTGATATTCAATTAATTACGTTTTTTTTGTTTTTTTTAAAATTTTAATATTCTGATAATAAAATCAATATCTTTTTATTAATAAAGTCAATAGGAAATTTATTTTTTTTTTAATTTTTTTTTCACAAAATTGCTATAGGAAATAAATAAGTGCCTCGAAATTATAAACACCTAAAACTTAACAAAATAATTAAAAATGCATAAGGAAGTCTGGAATAATTGTTTAAAAATTATCAAAGACAACGTTCCTTCAATAAGCTTCAGAACCTGGTTTGAGCCCATTGTTCCTATACGGCTGGAAAATAAAGTACTGACCATTCAGGTACCAAGTCCCTTTTTCTACGAGTACCTGGAAGAAAAGTACATAGAGATCATTAGCAAGACCTTGAGGAAAGAGCTTGGATATGACGCAAAACTGGAATATAGTATCGTTATGGAAAATCCGAGCTATTCCAATTCAAGGCCATATACGGTGAAGTTTCCTACGCAGAATAAGACAGAATTAAAGAACAAACCGGTTAATGTCCCGATTAATATAGAGGAGAATGCAATAAAGAATCCTTTTATTATTCCGGGAATTAAGAAGCTGAACATTGATCCCCATCTTAATCCTGATAATTCATTTGATAACTTTGTCGAAGGTGAATGCAACAGGCTGGCAAGGTCTGCAGGTTATGCCGTGGCAAATAATCCCGGAGGTACGGCTTTTAATCCCCTTCTTATTTACGGCGATTCGGGATTGGGTAAAACACACCTTACTCAAGCCATAGGTATTGAGATCAAGAAAAAGTTCCCTGACAAGACCGTGCTATATGTTAATGCCAACAAATTCCAGACCCAGTTTGTTGAGTCAATCAGGAACAATAATAAGAATGATTTTTTGCACTTCTACCAGATGATAGACGTTTTAATAATTGATGATGTGCATGAATTCGCAGGAAAGGAAAAGACCCAGGACACCTTTTTCCATATTTTTAACCATATGCATCAGTCAGGCAAACAGTTGATACTGACGTCAGACAAGCCGCCTGTGGAGCTGCAGGGATTGGAGCAGCGATTACTGTCAAGATTTAAGTGGGGATTATCTGCCGATTTGCAAATCCCCGATTACGAGACAAGAATAGCTATCCTCAGACAAAAAACATATAAAGATGGCATAGAGCTTCCTGAAGATGTGATCGAATACATTGCTACTCAAATAACTGATAATATAAGAGAACTTGAGGGAGCCCTTATTTCATTGCTGGCACAATCAACACTGAATAAAAAAGAAATAACGCTCGATCTCGCTAAAGAGATGATCGATAAGCTGATTAAGAATACTAAGCGTGAAGTCTCTATAGACTATATTCAGAAAGTAGTCTGCAACTATTTCGATATCGGCATTGATGCAATACAGTCAAAAACCCGAAAGAGAGAAATAGTGCAGGCTCGCCAGGTTGCTATGTTTTTTTCAAAGAACCTTACCAAGTCTTCACTGGCCACTATTGGTGCTCAAATAGGGGGTAAAGATCATGCAACAGTATTACATGCATGTAAAACAGTTAATAACCTTATTGACACCGATAAACATTTTAGAAGCCAGATTGAAGATATTGAGAAAAAGTTGAAATTCTGAAATTAAACGCTCGAAACAGGTCTGCACAAAGGACCTGTTTTTTTATCTTATGCCATACGATACTTTCAAAACAATTGACGCTACAGCTGAAGGAATATATAAAGACAAAGGGAGTAAATTTCTCGCTTTTGGCTATCCTGTTTCTTCCGAAGAAGAAACAAAAAAAATCCTCGCAGAGATAAAGAAAAAATACCACGACGCAAGACACCGCTGTTATGCATACAGAATTGGCCTGATAAATGATATATCGCGTATGAACGATGACGGTGAACCGCCAAATACTGCAGGAAAACCGATATACGGACAAATCGTATCAAATGACCTGACAAATATCCTGGTTGTTGTCGTAAGATACTTTGGAGGGACCTTACTGGGCAAGGGAGGTTTGATTAAAGCCTATAAATCAGCTGCCGCCAATATGCTGTCAAATGCCAGAATAGCAACCAGGACCGTTGAAAGACTTTATAAAATAGAATTTGAGTACTCCGCCATGAATGAGGTATTGAAAATTCTGGACAGAGAAAAACTTAAACAGGCAGACAATAAATTCGGCCTGCATTGCTCTATCATAACAAGGATAAAAGCGAATAAAGAGAAGGACATTATATCCCGGCTTGAAAGAATAAGTTCTGTCAAAGTTTCAGCCGTGGATGACAATACATTATAGTCAAAAAAGTTTTAATTTTATATTAACAACTGTTTATTAAAATTTAATTCTTACATATATTTACTTAATAATAAACGGAAAATCCTTTTAAATAATGAAAGGCAAAAGTCTGGTATCTATAAATGATTACACTAAAGATGAATATATAAAGATATTAGACTCGGCTGAAGTATTTGAAAAAAACCCGGTACAAAATATTCTCCAGGGAAAAGTAATAGCGACTCTTTTCTTTGAACCGTCCACAAGAACAAGGCTGAGTTTTGAAAGCGCAGTAAATAAACTTGGTGGCAAGATAATAGGATTCAGTGATACCAGCTCGTCAAGTATCACCAAAGGTGAAACTCTTTACGATACTATAAAAACAGTAAGCAATTACTGTGATCTAATAGTGATGAGACATCCGCTTGAAGGAAGTGCACGATTTGCAAGTGAAATTACAAAAGTGCCTATAATCAATGCAGGTGACGGAGCTAACCAGCATCCTACGCAAACATTGCTGGATCTGTATTCCATCAGAAAAACCCAGGGCACTCTCGATAACCTGAATATCTTCATGGTAGGGGATTTAAAATACGGGCGCACGGTCCATTCACTACTTATGGCTATGTCAAAGTTCAATACTACCTATAACTTTATTGCTCCCGATGAGCTTAAGATACCTGAAGAATATAAGCTATTCCTTGAAAACAGGGGACTTAAGTTCTACGAACATAAAGATTTCACTGACATCATCTCAAGAGCTGACATCATTTATATGACAAGGGTCCAGAAAGAGCGCTTTTCTGACCCTATTGAATATGAAAGGACAAAAAATGCCTATGTTCTGAAGAATGAATTTTTAATTGATACAAAGGAGAATATGAGAGTGCTGCACCCCTTACCCCGTGTAAGTGAGATAGAACAGGATGTGGATATGAATCCCAAAGCATATTATTTTACACAGGCATTGAACGGCGTTTTTATACGCCAGGCTATAATAACATCTATACTGGGATTAATTTAATTTTAAATACCATTTACTGATGAAAGATAAAATTCTGGAAGTTAGTGCCATAAAAGACGGAACAGTGATAGACCATATACCTGCCAATAGCCTGTTTAAAGTAATATCAATACTGGGACTTGATAAAATATGTAACAAGATAACTTTTGGCACTAACCTTGAAAGTAAAAAGCTCGGGCAGAAAGCAATAATCAAGCTCTCCGACGTATTCTTCCTTGACAAGGATATAAATAAAATTGCCCTCGTTGCCCCCCAGGCAAAACTTAATATAATAAAGAACTACCAGGTGACAGAAAAAAAGATTGTCGAAGTGCCTGATGAAATATCGGGAATAGTTAAATGTATGAATCCTTCATGCGTTACAAATGCAGAAAAGATAATAACAAAGTTCCAGGTTGTATCAAAAAAATATGTTAAACTGAAATGTTATTATTGCGAAAAAATAACTGACCAGGAGCACTTCGCAATAATTTGATATTATTTCCTTAACCTTTCATAGGAACGCACCAGCAGTTCATCTCTCCTTATAGACCTGAAAGCAAGAAATGTGAGAACAATTGAGATTAGCGGGAAAATTGCAGCTATTTTTAATGAATGGTAGCTAATGGCAAAGCCGCCGTTAAAAATCTGTTTTTTAATGAATGTGAAGTAATAGAAGGTTAGTCCGGTTAACCCTGCAAGTAACAAGATGTTGAATATGCATATTCTCATCTGTGTGTTCCTGGCAACATAAAAGAAGATATTGAAAAAGCTTATTAATCCTATTATTACTGTCAGAATAGTTACAGGGAAGGTGGATATTAACAGCTTTGCTTCGTTCTCTGAATATCTTTTTGCCCCGTAATTTCTGAAAATTACGACCTCTTCCACCTTGGCAGCTTTGTCCTTATTAACATCGTCATTTCTTTCCACAGCTATTTCCGCCATTGGTAAAACCAGCATAAACAACATTAATACACTAACAATTAACAGGTATATTGATTGTATTCTTTGTATCATAATTATGGTCGGTATAATAAATAATTGCCAAACCAAAGATAAATAAATATTCCAGTTTTTATCAATCAATGTTACTAACATATGTTAATTAGTAAAATTGCACCTGACTTAAATTTTAAATAGATTTATAACTTTAGTGTTAAAATATATTACCGGTTGATAAGGCTGCGGCCAGTCATGTTAATTTACAATTGATAATATATGAATGCAGGTAAAATAAAAGCTCTTATCTCTCTTCTCGATGATCCCGATGCTGAAATAATTAGCCTTGTGTCAGATAATTTACTGAAGCAGGGGCTTAAGGCTATCCCTGAGCTTGAAAGGGCATGGGATAACACTTATGATGAGGTTTTGCAGAACCGGCTGGGTAATGTAATTCAGAGTATCAAGCTTGACTATGCCAGGATTAATATTGAAAAATGGATCAATTCAGGAGCTGAGAATATTCTTGAGGGAGCATTCTATGTAGCCCAGTTCCAATTCTCTGAAATAAACCTGAAAGATATTGAAAGAGAAATCGAAAATATACGTAAGGATGTGTGGCTTGAATTTAATAATAATCTTACTGCCCTTGAGAAAGTCAGAATAATGAATTATATAATCTTTGACATCTATAAATATTCTAAAAACATTGCTGATCCTTACTCGCCCCAAAACTCTTTTATTAACCAGGTTATAAATACAAAAAAAGGCAATCCGGTTTCATTATCGGTAATCTACCTGTCTGTTGCACGCAGGCTTGATCTGCCGATATACGGGGTAACCCTTCCGGATAACTTTATACTGGCGTATAAGGATGATTACGGACACTTTGATTCAACCGGTGAAGCGGAGGAAATATTGTTCTATATAAATCCCTTTGACAAAGGTGCAGTTTTAGGGAAGCGCGAAATAGAATATTTCATTTCACGTAATATGCTTAGACAGGAAGAGGACTATTTTATTCCCTGTTCCAATGTTGAGATAATAAAACAACTGATAAATACGCTGGTGCTGTCTTATGAAAGGCACAGCTTATTTGAAAAGGCTGATAAATACAGGGAACTGTCAGAATCCTTCAAAGACTTTTCATAAGACCCTATTTAGCATAACTTACCGCCCTTGTTTCCCTTATAACGGTTATTTTTATCTGTCCCGGATAGGTCATCTCATCCTGGATTTTCTTTGCTATTTCGTAGGAAAGGCTGTCAGCTTCCTTATCTGAAATTTTTTCACTTCCCACAATTACCCTGAGCTCCCTGCCTGCCTGGATAGCATATGTCTTCATAACTCCCGGGTATGATAAGGCTAATGCCTCAAGATCCTTAAGACGCTTTATGTATGATTCCACAACTTCTCTTCTTGCTCCGGGACGCGCTCCTGATATTGCATCACATACCTGCACTATCGGGGATATAAGGCTTGTCATCTCTACCTCATCATGATGTGCTCCTATGGCATTACATATTTCAGGCTTCTCCTTATATTTCTCTGCCAGCTTCATACCATGAATTGCATGAGGTATTTCAGGATCATCATCAGGCACTTTCCCTATATCGTGAAGTAAGCCGGCTCTTTTTGCCAGTTTTGAGTTCAGGCCCAGCTCTGTGGCCATGACAGCACTTAAATTAGCAACTTCACGTGAATGCTGTAAAAGGTTTTGTCCGTAAGAAGAACGGTATTTCATCTTACCTATTAGCCGTATGAGCTCGGGATGAAGTCCGTGTACCCCCAGATCAATAACTGTTCTCTTCCCGACTTCCACTATCTCTTCCTCAACCTGCTTTTGCGTTTTGGCTACAATCTCTTCTATACGCGCAGGATGAATCCTTCCGTCAGTAACCAGTTGGTGTAATGATAAACGGGCAATCTCCCTGCGTACCGGGTCAAAAGAGGAGAGCACTATAGCTTCAGGCGTATCATCAACAACAATCTCCACACCTGTTGCAGCTTCCAGGGCACGTATATTCCTGCCTTCCCTTCCTATTATCCTGCCTTTGATCTCATCACTTTCAATATTAAATACCGTAACCGAGTTTTCAATAGCTGTTTCAGATGCAATACGCTGTATTGTTTCTATAATTATCTTTTTTGCATCACTGGAAGCAGTCATCTTTGCTTCGTCCATAATCTCATTAATATAGGACATAGCCTCCGATTTTGCCTCCTCCTTAAGGGATTCTATCAGCTGTTCCTTTGCTTCACTCGCGGACAAGCCCGAAATAGCCTCAAGCTGTTCAACCTGCTGCTTATGCATCTTCTCAAGTTCCTCATTTTTCTTATCAACAAGAGATATCTGGATATTTAAGTTTTCACGTATCGCATCTATCTCATTTTTTGCCCTCTGGGTTTCTTCAAATTTTTGAGATAAAAGGGTCTCCTTTTGTTTGAGCTTCGATTCAGCAGCCATTACTTTACTGTTTCTTTCACTGATATATTTCTCATGTTCTGACTTTAATTGGAAGAACTTTTCCTTTGCCTGCAGAATTTTATCCTTTTTTATAACTTCAGCCTCCAGTTCAGCGTCATTTATAATAGTCTGCCTTTTTCTTTTAAACAGTGTGTTCCATACATAATAAGAAACTATGCCTCCCGCAATGAACGTGGATATGCCGATAATTGCACATTTAACTGAAACTGCAATATCTGTTATTATCATTAATATATTCATCATTTATTTGGTTTATTGTTAAAAAAAACCCGCATAAGCTTCCTTGTGTTGATAAAACCCCATTCTGTCATGGGTGGAGTTGCCAATCTATTTCGAGGTTCCAACGTCTTCCTGAGAAGAATCCCAATAAATTGGGATTAAGGCCTGCTCTTGACAAATTGAGCTAAACTCCAATTTAGTTAATGTTGAGTTTCACAAACAAAAAAAGAAACTATGCGGGCTGATTCTTAAGTATTTTAAAGAACGTTTATTACTCTCCCTTTAAATATTCTTCCAGTTCTTCATTTAATTCTCTGATGTTTTCTTCCAAAGGTCCAACATCAAATTTCTGGTCATATTCAATAATCTTCGTCACAAATTGCAATGCAGCCATTGCCAGAAAATCCTGTGTGTCCTTGTCGGCATATTTTTGCCTGTATTGAAGAACTTTCTCATTAATCATCCTGGCTGCTTTCCTTATTTTCTCCTCATCCCTTCTGTCAATCTTTAATGGATAATACCTGTCGGCTACATTTACTTTTATCGATAGCTTATCTTCCATTATATTTAAAAAAGTGTTTATCTATTTAAAAGAGCAATACATTTATCAATCTCCCGCACAATTCTATTGACCTTAATTTTTACATCATGGGTACTTTCATCAGATGATGCAAAAACCCTGGCCAATTTTAAAGTATCATACCTGGATTCTGTATCTTTTATTTTATTCTCTAAGTTAGTTATTTTATGTGTTAATTCTTTATTTTTTACAATGAATTCTCGATTTTTTTCCTTCTGCTGTTCATACAATGATATTATCGATTTAATGTTATTTCTTAAACCGTTTAGTATTTCATCATTTTTGCTATCCATTAATAAAATTAATTATAATATGAACAAATATAGAAATTTATTCCTTTATTATTCTAAAAACAATTATTAAAATATTTAGTTTTACAACTTTTAAAAATATATTGATTTAATGCTAAAAATTATACGATTTCAGAACTATAAAACATTGATATTTTGCGTTGCTGTCATTTTACACAGCCTAGCCAGGGAATCGTTATCCCAACCGCCGGATGAACACGAAAATTTTCACATGCCTTTAAGTATCCCCTTATACCTGTCGGGTAACTTTGGGGAAATAAGGTCGACCCATTTCCATACAGGAATAGACATAAAGACTCAACAGGAGACAGGCTTGAAAGTATATGCGGTTTATGAGGGGTACATATCGAGAATAAACCTGCAAAGCGGAGCCTATGGAAAATCTTTGTATATAACCCATACAAATGGTTATGTTTCGGTCTATGCGCATCTTAGTAAATTTATGCCGGATGTTGAAGAGTATGTCAAAAAAAATCAGTACCTGAGGCAGAGCTACGAAGTTAACCTGTTCCCTGAAGTAAATCAATTTAAGGTTGTGAGGGGCCAGGTGGTTGCATATTCAGGAAATACGGGCCGATCAAGCGGCCCGCATCTGCATTTTGAAATTCGTGATGCTAAAAACCAGAATCCCCGGAATGTGCTCATGTATAATTTTAACATAAAAGATGACATCAGACCTAAAATTTATAACCTGGCAGTTTATCCTGTTGACAGGTACAGCCTTGTTAATAATATGAACCGGAAGCTTATTATCCCTGTATCAGGAAATAACGGGCTTTATAAAATAAATAATAACGGCGGCATCAGCGTATCAGGCAAAATAGGATTTGGCATAGAGACTTTTGACTTCCTCAACGGTTCAAATAACAAATGTGCTGTCTATTCAATTGATTTATATGTCAGCGACACTCTTATATATTCTCATCAACTGGATGAACTTTCATTCAGCGAATTGAGATATGTGAACAGCCATGCGGATTATGAAGAGAAAATGAAGAACGGCAGGATAATTCATAAGCTCTTCCTTGAACCAAATAACAAACTTGGCATTTACACACATTTGATAAACAGGGGGATTTACGAATTTAAAAAGGATACTCTCATAGATATTAAAATTGTGGTGAAAGATATAAGACAGAACGAATCTCAATTGTTGTTTTCAGTACGCAGCATGGAACAGGAAGAGTTTATTACTGAAATACGGCACGACCCCGATTATGTTAAAACCTTCTATTATAATATGCCTAACGAATATCAAAATGATGAACTTAGAATATTTCTGCCGCGGGATGCACTGTATGATAATATTGATTTCAGGTACTCCAGGATTATCGGCGATTCGTCAGATTATTCAGGTATTCATTGCGTACACGATGAGTATACGGCCCTGCATAAGGAATACACCCTTTCCATAAAAGCAAAAGACCTGCCTGAAAACCTTCAGGATAAGGCCCTGATTGTATATATTGAAAAAGATACGAATTTCATAAGCGTTGGCGGTAGCTGGGAAAACGGCTATGTTACTGCCTCAACATCAGGTTTCGGAAAATTTAAAGTTTCCGTTGATACCATTGCCCCTGTGATCAGTCCTTTAAGTTTTTACAGTAACGGAAACTATAGGAACGGCGGCAGTATAAGCTTTAAGATTACCGATGACCTTTCGGGAATAAAAACATATAACGGATATATTGATAACAAGTGGGCGCTGTTTGAATACGATGCAAAAAGCAGTACATTGACCTACTGGTTTGATCCTGAAAGAATTTCCAAAGATACAAACCATGAACTGGAAATAGTCGTTGCAGACTATAAAGATAATACCGGTGTATATAAAAGTACTTTTTATTATTGATAATTCAAACTGCAATGGTAGTCTATAATGTTGTGGGCGTTATGTCAGGAACAAGTCAGGACGGACTGGATCTGGCACTATGTGAATTTATAAAAAATAATTCTCACTGGGAGTATTCCATTGATAAGTCTGCGACAATTCCTTACCCTGAATACTGGCTAAAAGTATTTGGCAGTGCCGACAGTATGCCGGCATTTGATTTTATCAGGCTTCACAACGCATTCGGTGCATATATCGGGGATTGCATTAACAGGTTTCTTGAGGGTGCGCATAAGAAAGTAGATCTAATCGCTTCGCACGGACATACCGTATGCCATAAACCCGAAGAGGGGATAACATTTCAGATGGGAAGCGGTGCCGAGATAGCTGCAAGATGCAGATTAACGACGGTATCTGACTTCAGGTCCCTCGATGTTGCTTTAAAGGGACAGGGAGCGCCGCTTGTTCCGGCAGGTGATGAATTATTATTTGGTGAATATGACTTTTGCCTTAACCTGGGTGGTTTTGCAAATATTTCATTCAGGGAGGGAAAGTTAAGAAGAGCATTCGATATATGTCCGGTAAACATTATTATTAATAACATAGCAAAGCAGCATGGACATGAACTTGATAAGGATGGCCGGTTAGCAGGCAGGGGAAGCGTATCTGTGCCATTGCTTGAGAAACTTAACAGTATTGATTATTATAAAAGACCCCTGCCCAAATCATTGAGCAGGGAATGGCTTCTGTCTGCCTTTATGCCTGTTGTAGATGAGTATGATCTGTGTACTGAGGATAAACTAAGGACTGTTTATGAACATATCATAATCCAGGTTGAAAAATGTGTAAATGTAAAAACAGGAGCTACGATCCTGATTACCGGAGGGGGAGCATTCAACAAATTCCTTATTAAATTGTTAAAACAGAACTGTGAAAATGAAATTTTTATTCCGGATGACATGACGGTTAAATATAAAGAGGCGCTGATCTTCGGGCTGCTGGGAGTTCTCAGGCTTAGGAATGAGATCAATTGTTTTTCATCAGCGACAGGATCAACCGCAGATTCTTCGGCAGGTACCATTTATTACTATAATTCAGGAACCAAATAAACTTAACACCTATGTTACACAAAAAGCTAATTGTAATAATACTTCTGACAGTTCTTCACCAGGTAAAATCCCCATCGTGCACAAATTTTATTATTTCAAAAGGAGCTACTGCCGACGGCTCAACTATGATCACATATGTCGCGGATTCGCATGTCTTATACGGCGAGCTTTACTTAAGGCCCGCCACGGATCACCCTGCAGGCTCATTTTTTGATATCTATGAGTGGGATACGGGAAAATACCTGGGGAAAATAAAACAGGTAAGACATACATATTCGGTTGTTGGTAACATGAATGAGCACCAGGTAGCCATTGGTGAAACAACATATACGGGCAGGGAGGAATTACAGGATACTACTGCCATATTGGATTACGGCAGCTTAATGTATGTTACGCTTCAAAGGGCCGGAACTGCCAGGGATGCTATTAAAATAATGGGTGCCCTGGTTTCTGAATACGGATATTACAGTACGGGTGAGTCTTTTTCTGTCTCCGATCCAAACGAGGTATGGATAATGGAAATGATAGGAAAGGGGCCGGGAAATAAAGGAGCAGTATGGGTTGCAAGAAGGATTCCCGACGGATATATAAGCGGCCATGCCAACCAGGCAAGAATTACTACCTTCCCTCTTGATGATTCCCTGAACTGCCTGTATTCAGAAGATGTTATATCCTTTGCAAAAGATAAGGGCTACTATGAAGGAGAGGATAAAGATTTCAGTTTCGCCGATGCTTACTGTCCCTTGAATTTTACAGGCGCAAGGATTTGTGATGCCCGTGTATGGTCAGCTTTCAGAAGGGTAGCCGACGGGATGGACAAATATACCGATTATGCCATGGGGACAAACCTTGAGAACAGGCTGCCCCTGTGGGTAAAGCCAGGAAAAAAACTGACAGTTCATGACGTCATGGAGCTTATGCGCGACTATTTTCAGGATACTCCATTGGATATGACCAAAGATTTTGGTGCAGGCCCTTTTCAGTGCATTGTCCGCTGGCGTCCTTTATTCTGGGAGATAGACAGCATCACCTATTTCAATGAAAGGGCAACATCGACACAGCAAACCGGATTTTCGTTTATCGCGCAGTCAAGATCATGGCTTCCTGATCCTGTAGGCGGCATATTCTGGTTCGGCGTGGATGATACGTACAGCACTGTCTACTCACCAATGTACTGCGGTATTACAAAAGTACCCGAATCATATGCGGAAGGAAACGGATCAATAATGGACTTCAGCGATGATGCCGCATTCTGGGTGTTTAACCAGGTATCAAACTTTGCCTATACAAAATATAGCTATATGATACCTGAAATACGCGTGAAACAACAGGAGCTTGAGACTTCCTATATTCAGAAATGTGCAGAGACCGACAAAACAGCAGCCGACCTGTACAGAAAAAACAGGAACCTCGCCCTGGACTATATTACCGGCTTCTCCGTGGAGACGGGAAACTCAACTGTTGCAGAATGGAAAAAGCTTTACAGGTACCTGTTTACCAAATATATGGATGGAAACATCAAAGTAAAAGTTGAGGGCCGGAAAAATCCCGACCTCGACCAACCGGGTTACGGTGATGAATGGTACAGGATACTCATCAGGGAAACAGGAGATAAATTCAGAGATCCTGAAGGAGGCCACCATTGAAATTTTATAACTGTTTTTAATAATCTGAAAATAAATTAAAAATTTATTCTCCCTGTCTGAAAAAATATTTGTAATATTGCGACCTGAATTTTTTTAATATTTTTAATCTTTTAGAGATGGATTTGTTAAAAGTTGCTGAAGGTAATTTTACCACAAAGAATGAATTTCCAGCTTTCTCTTCAGGTGACACTATTACCGTATATTATAAAATAAAGGAAGGCGGCAAGGAAAGAACACAGCCTTTCAAGGGAGTAGTCCTTCAAAGAAGGGGCTCCGGAATAAAGGAAACATTTACAATAAGAAAGATGTCAGGTAATATTGGAGTTGAAAGAATTTTTCCCGTTAATTCTCCATTCATAGAAAAAATAGAAATAAATAAGCGGGGCCGGGTTAGAAGGGCACGTATATTTTATCTCAGGAAACTAACAGGCAAGAAAGCCAAAATTCAGGAAAAAAGACTTTAATGTTACTTCTTCATTATCTAAAGCGGGCCATATGACCCGCTTTTTTTTAAATCATTGTAGAATATTAAAAATAATAGATTATTACACTTATTTTTGCATTTACAGTCAGTAAAATATATAACAACCTGTAAATGAAAAAACTTCCCCTTATAATTTTTGTTTTTTCAATATTGCAATCTTTTCTTGCTTATTCCAGTGGCCAGTCTGCAATAAACTTCGCAGGTAATGATTCATATATATCTATTGAGAATTCACCTGAGACCAGCTTGTCAGCTTTCACCGTTGAATGCTGGTTTATGAGGAAAGATACAGGGGTGGCAGTAATTACAGGGACTGACAGTATTTATGCCATACCTTTAATAGCAAAGGGGATCGGGAAAAATCCGGGCGTACCCAATATGAACTACTTCCTGGGAATAAGGAAGGAAGACAGCATCATGGTCGCAGGTTTTGAAGAGTCGGCGGCTGGCAGTAATCCCTGTGAAAACCATCATATTTTAGGATTTACAGCAATACGCAGAAATATATGGTACCATGCTGCAGTAACTTATGACGGCGCATATATTAAACTGTATCTTAACGGCATACTGGAGAGCGCTCTCGAAATAAATGAACCCCCCGCCACTGCCAGTCCGGTTAACACTGCCGCCGGAAGTGTTTTGCTTGCCGGTGATATGCCTGAAGGTTCATTTGCCGGCACCATGGACGAAATAAGAATATGGAACTATGCAAAGAGCCAGGAAGAGATTAATAGTAAAATAAATGAGGAAATATCATCAGTCCGGCCCGGACTTGTTGCAGGGCTAGGTTTAAATGAAGGTACGGGAGATGAAATCCTGTATACAGGCACCCCGGGTTTAAATGTCAGCATATCAGGAAGCGGATGGAGCTGGACAGCAGGTTCCCCCTTTGATAATATTAATCCGCCGCTCTGCAATAATTTACCGGCATTTAAGGTAGGACTGATTGCCGATCCCCAGTACTGTGACTGCGACCCTTCGGGGACAAGGTTCTACAGGGAAACAATTAATAAGCTGCCAGCAGCAATTGATACCCTGAATAAATATGAAGTAGATTTTGTCGTAACCCTGGGCGATTTTATAGACAGGGATTTCGAAAGCTTTAACTCCGTTCTGCCTTTCTACAATAACCTTAACATGCCTGATTACAGGCTCCTGGGCAACCATGAATTTGAATATACCGAAGAAATTTATAAAGATTCTGTCATTCAGTTGCTTAATATACCTGATTATTACTATTATTTCAGTTACTCCGGCTGGCGCTTTATCGTTCTTGACGGAACGGAGCTGGCCGAATATGACAGTTTATTGCATCCTGACCTGAGGGACGAAGGAGACAGCCTGTGGCAGAGCATCCAGGGACAAATAAATGCCCTGACATGGAATGGAGGTATTGGCAGAAAACAAAGAAACTGGTTGGAAAATAAAATACAGGATGCTGCAGACAATAATGAGAACGTAATATTGTTCTGCCATTTTCCCGTGTACCCTTTTCACAGGCTTAACCTGTGGAACAGTGAACAAATAATTGAAATCGTGGAAAAGTATGATAATGTTGCAGCATATATAAACGGGCATAACCATGATGGCAATTATGGATTTCTTAACGGCAGGCATTATATAACACAGAAAGGTATGGTTGAAACAGCCGGCAATAATTCTTTTTCAATACTGGAAATTTACGACAACCACCTTGTTTTTAACAGCTATGGACTAATGGATAATCATACTGTACGATTCAGGAATATTAATAAAAAGCCTTATGATATTATCCTTTCGAATAATACACTGACATATGCCCTTGACCAGGGGGATTTTGTAAGTAAAATTTCAGTTGTTGACAGCAGCGGTTCAACAAGTCATTCCTGTACTCTCACAAATACTTACTCATTCGCCCATAATTCGCTGTTCACTGTTTCCGGTGATTCGCTTTTCCTGGCTGCATCACAGGATCTGTCTCACATGGGCCCCCTTTCTGTTAAGATTGCCGCCATGAACTGCTTTCTTGATACGGTTACAAAAATCCTTACAATAAACTTTGATACTAATGCCGCATACCTGGATGGCAATATTCCTGACACCACCCTTATTCTCGGCCTTGGCAACCTTACTGTAGACCCTGGTTCAGTTATTATTGACAAATCAAAATACGGGCTTGCATACACTGCGTATTCCGGTAATACCATGAAAGCTACTGCTGCCATAGAAGATGGAAACCTTGTTGTGGAGCCGGTAGCAGGCGGTGAATCAACAATAATTATCAGTGGATCTGACAGCTTTACGGGCCAGTCAGTTT
The DNA here is from genome assembly GCA_964461435.1 of uncultured Bacteroidales bacterium. Lineage (GTDB taxonomy): Bacteria > Bacteroidota > Bacteroidia > Bacteroidales > UBA10428. Next base: position 56,993 of record CAYWUI010000009.1, read on the forward strand.
CCGATACATTTAATGTGGTGATAATTGATCCCCTTAATCATATTCCTGCGGCTATAGGGACAATCGGGGATGTGGTGGTTAATTTATACCGCGATACCCTGTATATTGATCTTGACACCATATTTTTTGATGAGGATGGGGATACACTGAATTATACACTTTTATCTGATAATGACTCTACAGTAAACTTCAGGCTTATAAATTCATTGCTTGAAATATCTCCGGCAATTGCGGGGGACAACTACATCGAGTTGTCTGCCGCTGATGACAGGGGAGGCTCCGCCAGCCTCGGCTTCGGGATAATTGTCAATACGATGCCTGAAGTTATTAATCTTATTCCGGACCTGTTTTTGCAGGAACATGATCCCCCGGTTTTTGTTAACCTCGATACAATATTTTATGATAAGGATTATGATCCCCTTTACTATGAAATAACTGCAGATGACACTGCAGTTATAGCTTTTAACATCTATAAACAATTGCTGGAGCTTGAATCCCTTTTGAATGGCCATACCCTGGTGTATATCGTTGCCTATGATGATAAAGGAAGCTTCGCAGGCTTCACCTTCAGTTTTAATGTAAATGGCCGTCCCCGGCTGGACAGGGAGATAGCTGATATGATACTGACCTTAGGGGCTCCTCCTGTTCATGTTGATCTTGATACTGTCTTTACTGATCCCGATGGTGATACTCTGCAATATGAAACATACAACAGTAACCCTGAAATACTGGACGCTGTGCTTGCAGGTCATGACCTGGCAATCAGCGCCATAAGTGAAGGAGTCACTGATATGGAAATAAGCGCGTATGATCAAAGGGGAGGCACATTTTCCTGCAGTTTCAGTGTTTCTGTCAGTGGTGTTAATGTTGTTTATAACCCTGACAACAAATTTAATATTGACATTTATCCCAATCCTTTCAGCGATAAAACGAGACTGGCATTTAACCTGACTGAGAGTGGCGTGGTGAGGGTTTCCCTTTACAGCCAGTATGGGCAGCTTATAAAGGTACTTGTGTCAGGGTTCCGGAGTGCGGGCAAACAGGAAGTATATATTTCTGCAGAGGATTTATCCCCGGGAATATACTTTTGCCGCCTGGAAGCCGGGAATAAGCTTATGTATATAAAAAAGATTGTAACAGGTAAATAGTAAAACGCCCGGCAGAAGCCAGGCATTTCATTTTCTATTGAAGTTTGGCTGCTTTTTCCCTTGCTTCCTGCATCACTTTTTCTGCTTTCGTATCGGCCTCACTTTCCACTTTCTGAGCTTTATCTTCACCTTCCTGCCTTATCTTTTTTGCAGATGCTTCCGCAGCTTTCTTTGCTACCGGATTTTTAGCTTCTTTAACAAGCCGGTCAGCCTTATCATTTGATTCATAGCGTATCGAATTCGCGGTCTTTTTTGCTTCTGCCCTGATCTGTGATGCTGTTTTTTCGGCTTCCTCCAGTATCTTTTGTGCTTCTTCATTTGCTTTGGCCTTAACTTCTTCCTTCCTGGTCTCAATTTCCTTTTTCACTGTTTCCTTAACTGCAGCCTTGATCTCTTCGGTGGTCCGCGTAACGTTGTCTTTAAGATTCAAACTGACCTTGGGATCAGAAAATGTGCCTCCGACATTTACTCCCAGGTTCATATTCTCAGACTGGGACAGGTTTAGTCCTTTAGATGCTGCACTTGCATACAGGTTGTTTACAGCCTGATTTGCTCCGGACCCAAGCTCTGACCTTGGAACATTTATATTAATAGTATAATTCATCGTCTGGTCAATACCCTGATCACCGCCAATGATAAATGTGGTGGTTTTCATTTTTGTCTCAAGGGGATCAATATAAACCCTGCCGTCCCTTATCTCAAAGTCAACTTTAATATTCTCCAGGGCCAGGTTATCGAATTTATTTGTTTTCAGCTCCCTGCCAATTTTGTCAAAGATTCCTGAATTGGAAATTCCTATCTGCTGTGATGAAAAGCTTCCTTTCCCTGCGATAGAGTTCAGCACAGGATTCATATGCTCATCGAGAAGGCTGTTATATGTCATCTGCAGGTTAATTTTGCCTGTCGCATTCTTTGCAACAGGTGCAAGCTCCCCTATAACATCAAAAGCATCAAATGCTGAAGGTATATCTATACCTGAAGCCTGAATTCCAAAATCAACAAGAGGAGCAGAAACATCCTGCGTATTGTATTCACCGTTCAGCTTCATTGATCCCTTGAGCATATCCATGCTAAGATTTTCCAGCGTCACCTTACTGTCCTTTATTGAGATTATGCCATATGTCTTATCAATTTCAAGCTTATCATAAATGATCTTATCAATGCTTGAGACAAGCCTGAAATCAATATTTGAAGGAACAGGGAACACTGACAGGGGCACTGTATCTTCCGCCGTTTCTGCTTCAGGCACTTCCCCGCCCTCAGTCATGAATTCATTTAAGTTTATAAGGTTCGAAGTAAATGTAAACCGGCCACTGACAGTCTCATCCTTGAACATGTATGGTATAAAGTTTTCAAGTCTTCCTGTCATCTGCATGTCGCTTTGCCCTATATTTGCATTAAAAGAGGCTACCTCCACATATTTGGGCGAGAAATTTAATGAGGACTCAACAATCTTCACCGCAGCAGGCAAATCCGGACTATTAAACTCAAATCCGTTAATTCTCAGGTAGCCGTCAGCCTTAAACTTTTCATACTCCTCATTTTCTAAGTAGGACATGTAGCCCATCATATCGAGATTGGATTTGATAGTACCGGTCAGGCTTACACCTTCCATAGGGATGACATCTGTGAGACTGGCAAGGTTAATGCTGGCCGTCAGATTACCATTAACATGAAGATCGCTGACCGGTGTTTTGATATTCATGGTCAGATCAACAGGATTTTCACCCAGCTCGACATGAAATTTGTTTATGTCCACTTTTGTATTGTCATTATTTACCCCGTCAAAAAACAGGTTTATGTCAATTTGAATATTGTCCGCTGACTTGGGTAAGTCAGGATACTTAAACATGGCATTCTCCACAATAAGATCCAGTCCGACATCGGGCATTGCTTTCGCATTGTATGTTCCTTTGACAAAACCATCCAGCTTAAGCTTGCCTGTTGTCTTCACATCCTCAAAGTCCTTCATATATATGGCAGGTACAAGTGACAGCAATGATTTGAAATCAAGCTTGTTAGTTCTGAATATCATGTCCACCTCTATATCTTCCTCATTGGGCATCTTCACACTCCCGTCAAATCCCAGTGACAGGTCATTTAATGCTATCTCATTCTCTTTGAGAATATAAATTGAATTCTTCAGATCAGCATCAAGGTTGACATTAATATTCAGTGATGCGTCTTTAACATACCTTATGCCATCCATGAGGAGGTTTACCAGCTCTGTTGAAGATGTTACCGAAAGAGTAGTAAAGTCCTGGGACATATCTCCTTTTAAAAGAAAATCAAAGTTCCCAAGCGAGGCCGACATGTTTGAGCTGTCGTCAGTATATGAAATGACAGCATCCCTTATTTCGAACTTCTTTAGTGCTACCTTTGTAGTAAACTCCGCCTGCGTGGTATCAACTTCTTCAGGTACTTCCTCCCCGGCTTCTTTCATTATATCCCAGTTTACCGATCCGTCCCCGAGGATATGCGCATATATTTCAGGCTTATCTATGACTATTCCCTTAATCTTTATATTCTCCATCTTGATTACACTGATTATGTCAATCCTGATATCAAAGGAATTTAGCTTTAGCAGCGTATCGCCTTCAAATTTATCAATGCCTGCTACGGAAAGCTTCTTCAGGGATATGCTGGCATTGGGAAAGTTCTTTATAAAGGACAGGCCGAGATCACCGAATTCAACCCTTGCATTTACATTTTTATTTATTTGCTGCTTTGCTATTTCCATGATTTTCTCTTTGAATAAAAAGGGTGCAACGATTAATATCATTAAAATAACCGCTATTACTATGGCCAGAATTTTTAAAAACTTTTTCATGATCAGATATTTTAGAGTTTATATATTAAAATTAACTAATTATCCTGAAATGATATTGCACTTAACAAATATTTATTTATTGTTATTTAAAACCAATGCTTAGCATATATATATTCAAAAACCGTCAGTTCGTCAAAATTGATATAACCTTTTAATATTATGCTCGTATTGCAATTATCCGTATTATATGCAATTATAAGAAAATCTAATTAGTCTCCTTGATGCGAAAGTTTAAAATCTACAAAGATCAACTTGAGGTTCATGAACTGAAAATTGATATTCTGTTCCAGGCAATATTTAACGACTCACCCGAAGCAATTTTCCTGCTTGATGGCAATGATTTTAAAATTACCGAATGTAACCGTAAAGCCATAGAATTGTTCCAGGCAGATGTCAGGTTAAATCTGATAAATCTTGAGTCTTTCAAATTGTATGAGAGTGAACCTGCCGAATTCAGCAAAGAGATGATGATAAAAGAAATTGGCAGGGGCCATGAGCATAAGCAGGAACTCGCTTTAAAAACCTTAAAAGGTAACATTTTCTGGGGAAGTATTTCAGAAAAAAAAGTACAGCTCAACGGAGAAACAGTAATTATTCTCCGTGTTAAGCAGGTTATCGATTATATTGAGGCAGCAGAAACGCTGGCCACTCTTATTAAGAATACATCAAAGCTGACAGGTGATCCCTTGCTTAGAAAGCTAACCGGACTCCTGGCGAGTACCTTTGAAACAAAATATTGCTATATAGCAAAAGTGTCAGATAGTGACAAACATCAGGCTGAAACAATAAAATTCTGGTCAAATAACCTGGAAGGGAAGAATTTTGTTTTTGATTATAATGTAACGCCCTGTGCTAATGTTTTAAAAGGATACATTACTTTCTACCCCCGGAATCTGCAGGAGATGTTTCCTGAAGATCAGCTTATGGCAACCATGGGTATTGAAAGTTTTATCGGCGCACCCATATATAACAATAGTGAAAATCCTATGGGTATGCTTGTACTAATGGATGATAAGCCGATGAAGGAGAAGCCAAATTCACGGTATATCCTGTCAATATTTGCATCAAGGGCAGGAGCCGAACTGGAAAGAATTCATGCGGAAGAACTGCTGAGAAAACAAACTCAGGAGCTTATTATGCTAAACGCAATGAAAGATAAGTTTCTCAAAATAACAGCTCATGACCTGAAGAATCCCTTCAGCTCTATAATGGGATTTTCTGAATTACTGAGGAGAAAAGTCATGAATTACAATAAAAATAAGATCAGGGAAATGGTAAACATCATTGATGACTCTGTAAAGTATAGCTGCACGATCCTGGAAAACCTTTCAGCCTGGTCAAAAATGCAAAGGGACGTTGTGCCTTATAAACCTGAAAAAATCGATATAAGGGAAATCATAGACATCAATATTGATTACTATATTAATTACGCCCGGAGAAAAAGCATTTCTGCCGTTAATAACGTAAAGAAAGGGATCTTCGCCCTTGCCGACATAAAGATGCTGGATACGATAATAAAAAACCTGCTTTCTAATTCCATAAAGTTCACTAATAAAAATGGCCGGATTTCCATTGATGCCTTAAAGAATAATGACAATATAGAGATTATTGTCAGTGATAGCGGAACAGGAATGAATAAAAAGGAGATTAAAAAAATTATGGCAGAGGGAACAGATATGCCGGTGTCCCGGATAAGAGATGAAGCAGGATCGGGACTGGGACTTATTATATGCAAGGATTTTAGTAAAAAGAACAACGGCCGCCTGTGGATTGAAAGTGAACCCGGAAAAGGAACAGATGTACATTTCACTCTTCCTGCCTGCAAGGACTGATTCACATCTTCCGGATCAGGGTCAGCTCCTCATTTTTAATTTTCCCATCAGAACATAAATCAGTTAATATGCCTTTGAATTACGGGCTATTATACTTTATTATGTGCAAAATATATTTATAAATATGTAATAAATAAATCAGTAAAATATTATTGTTTTTATACTTTTGCGGCGGGACCTGAAATAAAAAATATATTAATGATAAGGTTTTTTAAATCCGCTAACAACATATGTTTTGCCGTAAAAACAGGAGAGGAGCTAAGCAGGCCGGTTGTTGAAAAACTGCAATGGCTTTTTGACAATTCAGATATTCTTAATGCAGATATTGTTGAAGGCTACTTCATAGGCCCCAAAAAAGAAATGATAACTCCCTGGAGCACCAACGCGGTTGAAATAACCCAGAATATGGGAATAGATGGTATAGAGAGAATTGAAGAATTTAAAAAGGCTGAGGGCAAGGATGCAGACCATGATCCTATGTTGCAGTCAGTTTATAACGGGCTGACCCAGGAAATCTTCACTATTAACAAAAAACCTGACCCTGTAATATTTATAAGTGACATCCCTGAATATAACCGCCAGGAAGGCCTTGCTCTCAGCACTGAAGAAATAAATTATCTTGAGGATTTGAGTAAGGAGCTTGGCAGAAAACTAACGGACAGCGAGATATTCGGATTCTCACAGGTTAATTCCGAACATTGCAGGCATAAGATTTTCAACGGCTTATTTATTGTTGACGGAAAGAAAAAGGAATATTCCCTGTTCGGACTTATAAGGCTTACGACAGAGATAAATCCCAACAAAGTGGTATCGGCATATAAAGACAATTGTGCATTTATCAGTGGTCCTGCTGTTGAGCAGTTTGCTCCCGGGACACAGGATAAGCCTGACTATTTCGTGGTCCGCGATATCAATTCCGTCATATCGTTAAAAGCCGAAACCCATAACTTCCCGACCACCGTGGAGCCTTTTAACGGGGCAGCAACAGGCACTGGCGGGGAGATACGTGACCGGATTGGCGGAGGAAAGGGAGCAGTGCCCCTGGCAGGAACTGCCGTATATATGACCGCCTATCCCCGGCTCAATGGCGGCAGGCCCTGGGAAAATGTAATGAACGCCCGCAAGTGGCTCTACCAGACTCCTGAAGATATACTTATTAAAGCCTCGAACGGAGCCAGTGATTTCGGTAATAAGTTTGGCCAGCCCCTGGTATGCGGGAGTGTAATGACTTTCGAACATTATGAAAATGGAAAGAAATATGGCTACGATAAAGTAATTATGCTGGCCGGAGGCATAGGATACGGAAAAGCCGAAGACAGCGTGAAAGATACACCTCACACGGGAGATAAAATTATTATGCTGGGAGGTGATAATTACCGTATTGGCATGGGCGGGGGTGCCGTATCTTCAGTTGCTACAGGCGAATACGATAATATTATTGAACTTAATGCAGTGCAGCGTTCAAATCCTGAAATGCAAAAAAGGGTATACAATACTATCAGGGCACTGGCGGAATATGATAAGAACCCGATTGTCTCGGTTCATGATCACGGGGCAGGGGGACACCTTAATTGTTTGTCCGAACTGGTGGAAAAAACTGGTGGTAAAATATATATAGATAAATTGCCGGTCGGCGATCCCACGCTTTCAGAGAAAGAAATTATTGGCAATGAATCACAGGAAAGAATGGGACTAATATTAAAAGATGAAGACGCCGGGCTAATAAGCAGAATTGCCGAAAGGGAAAGGGCCCCCTTATATGTTATCGGAGAAACAACAGGGGACAGGCAGTTCACATTTATTAACAATAATAATGGTTCAAAGCCTCTCGATCTGCAGCTTGAAAGCCTGTTTGGAAATCCGCCCAAAACAATTATTGAAGATAAAACTGTAAAAGCTGACTATGCCGGGCCGAATTACAGCGAATCCGCACTGTACGGCTATCTTGAAAACGTTTTGCAAATTGAAGCCGTTGCATGCAAAGACTGGCTAACCAACAAGGTTGACAGGTCAGTGACAGGCAGGGTAGCCAAACAGCAAACCTGCGGCTCCATACAGCTACCTTTAAATAATCTTGCCGTTGCTGCACTTGATTATTCAGGTCACAAAGGAGTAGCTACGTCACTGGGCCATGCCCCGGTAAGCGGTTTGTTAAATGCCGCCAGCGGCTCCGTTCTGTCTATCGCCGAGGCACTGACGAATATTATCTGGGCACCTTTAAAAGATGGATTGAAAGGAGTCTCTCTCAGCGCTAACTGGATGTGGCCCTGCAGGAATAAGGGGGAAGACTCAAGATTATACAAGGCAGTGAAGGCAGCAAGTGACTTTACCCTGGCGCTGGGAATAAACATACCTACGGGAAAAGACTCTTTGTCCATGACCCAGAAGTACAACGACGGCGATGTCGTCTACTCACCGGGAACGGTCATAATATCGGCAGCTGCCGAGGTAACCGATATACGAAAGGTCGTTGAGCCCGTGCTCAAACAAAATCAAAACTCCGCTCTTATTTATATTGACGTCTCAAAAGATAACCCTGAGCTGGGCGGCAGTGCCTTTGCCCAGGTTAACAAAAAGATAGGCAGGAAAGCACCGTCAGTTAAAGATCCAAATTATTTTACAAAAGTGTTTGACACTGTACAGCTTCTTGTTAATGAAGAAAAAATACTGGCAGGCCATGATATTTCAGCAGGCGGACTGATAACCACGCTCCTTGAAATGGCTTTTCCCAGCCCCGGAACCGGACTGGAAATTAACCTCGGGTCGGTCGGTGAAAATGATTTGATAAGAATATTGTTCAGTGAGAATCCGGGAATTATTATCCAGGTTAGCGAATATAAATATGTTAAGGCTCAACTTAAGGAAAAAAACATTGACCATAAAGTTATAGGGAAGCCTGTAAAAAACAGGACAATTACAATATCGAAATCAGGCAAAAAATACAGTTTTAATATCGACGATCTGAGGGACATATGGTTCAGAACTTCATATTTGCTGGACAGAAAACAGTGCGGAAATGAATTGGCAGCAGAACGATTTCTGAATTATAAGAATCAAAAGCTCGAGTTTAGTTTTAGCAAGAATTTTACAGGTAAACTTCTCGATTATGGCATCAATATTAAGCGAAGAAAATCCACTGGTATAAAAGCAGCCATCATTCGTGAGAAAGGAGTGAACGGTGATCGTGAAATGGCTTATTTGATGTACCTCACAGGTATGGATGTCAAAGATGTTCATATGACTGATCTTATCAGCGGCAGGGAAACACTGGAAGATATTAATATGATCGTCTTTGTAGGGGGGTTTTCTAATTCTGATGTCCTTGGCAGCGCCAAAGGCTGGGCAGGGGCATTTCTTTATAACTCCCTGGCCGGAAAAGCACTGGAAGACTTCTATAACCGCACAGATACCCTGAGCCTCGGCGTTTGCAATGGCTGCCAGCTTATGATTGAACTGGGACTTGTAACCCCTGAACATGCAGAAAAGCCTAAAATGCTGATTAACAAATCGAATAAGTTTGAATCAATTTTTCTTAATGTTTATATTCCTGACAACCAATCGGTAATGTTTAAATCCATGGCCGGCTCAAAATTGGGCATCTGGGTTGCACATACTGAAGGCCGGTTTAGTTTGCCTTACGCCGAAAACATGTATCATATTCCATTAAAATATTGTTATTCAGGGTATCCCGGGAATCCGAATGGCTCTGAATTTAATGCTGCCGGACTCTGTTCGCATGACGGCAGGCACCTGGTAATAATGCCTCATATAGAAAGAGTAATATTTCCATGGAACTGGGCCTGTTATCCCGGGGAAAGAAAACATGATGAAATTTCGCCCTGGGTAGAGGCTTTTGTTAATGCAAGAGAGTGGATAAGGAAAAATGCAGGTAAATAACCCGGGGTAAAATTATCACCTTATATTATTCTTCAAGAATTTCGAAATTCCATTTCCCCGGTTCAAAGGTACTCTCAATTTTTTCTTCCTCCTCATCCGGCAGAGCAGGGAAAAAATCCAATCCCGTGATCTTTTCTACTTCATCAATTGATACGGCGAACTGTTTCAGCTTATCCGACGACATGCTGTTTCTTATCACAAATCCTATACCTCTTTCATCTGCAAGGTCCAGGACAACACTGTAATATCTTTCGGGTATGGCTACTTTGCTGGGGCCGAATGTTGGAAAGGGGGCATCTGCAAGAACAGGTCCGGATACAATATAAAGAGAGCCGCATTCATAAGCCCAGGCTTTTATTAAAGCACCCAGCGTATTCCACACATATTTGTTAAACGACAGCTTGTGGGGGACAATATTGGAAAGGTAAAAAGACTCCATCACTGCATCCTCTGACATCATCATGTGTTCAACATGCGCCAGCTGGCCCATGACATATCCTGCATCCCTGTAATCTTTCAACGTTGCCGATCCTGTTTTAATGTCAGGATCCTGCCTGTATTTTTCTTTGTATTCGGTTTTGGCCTGTGCTTCTTCCCTGGTAAGTTCATACGCCACCCACGATGCAAGTTCATAAGCTTCAATATATGATAATGAATAGTATTTATGGTGTACAATTTGCTCATGTGGCTGGGAAGCAGGCAGTTCAATTTTTTCCTGGCCTGCAATATTTAAAAACAGGCCAAGAAAGATGACAGAAACAAGAATTTTCATTTTTTAATGTTTTATATTATTTGTTTTATAAAAATAAAACTTTAGTTTTAATTTTCAGGGGCCAGGCCAGTTTAATTTCAAAATGCAGGAAACCGGAAATTAATAATTATATATATTAATGAAACAATTGACAATTGCATTATTCTCTCTTTTTGCAGTTACATATTCATGCGGCCAGACCGAAAGCAAAGTCAGGGAAGGTACTTCAGGCTTACAGGGAGTTACAGCTTCAGATCTTATAAATGAATCCGGCAAAACAATTGAGGATAGATTTATTGTCCCTGAAAGCTTCATCAGAGTGCAGGCAGACGATAACTCTTTCGCTGCATTCCTCAGAAAATTACCGCTTAAACCGCACAATTCAAAAGTAAAACTATATAATGGCAACCTTAAAGCAAACCAGGATGCCCACGCAGCAGTAGTTGACATGGACCCCGGTAAAAGGGACCTGCAGCAATGTGCTGATGCAATAATAAGGCTCAGGGCAGAGTATCTTTACAATAAGCAGGAATATGACAACATACACTTCAATTTCACGAACGGATTCAGGGCCGGTTATTCGAAGTGGATGCAGGGTTACAGGGTGAAGGTTGAAGGTAACCGGACATACTGGGTAAAATCCGGGCCTCCGTCAAATACATATGATGATTTCAGAAAGTATCTCGACCTTGTTTTTACCTATGCAGGAACATTGTCTCTGTCAAAAGAACTCATAAAAAAAGAATACAGGGATATATGCGCGGGTGATATTTTTATTCAGGGTGGTTCGCCGGGGCATGCCGTTATAGTCGTGGATATGGCAGTCAATAAGGATACTGGCAAAAAAATATATTTGCTGGCACAGGGTTATATGCCGGCACAGGAAATTCATATTCTGAAAAATCCGGAAAATACTGACAATCCCTGGTATGAAGCAAATGAGGATGATGAAATAATCAGAACTCCTGAATGGACTTTTTACGCGGGTGACCTTAAAAGGTTCGCTGAAGACTTTTAGAGTGCAGGATAGCTGTCGTCCTTCTTCATTAAGAAGGGCGGAAGGGCCTGCAATATTTCCGGGAAGTGAATTAAAACAGGGAAAGCTGCCTTTGATTTATGACTTCCTTCTTTTTGGGTTCTTCATTCACTTTTTCCACCGGTGCGGGTCCTGCTTCACTGATAAAGCGGGAAGGTTCCATAAGTCCCGTCTTTCCGTAAAGGCGGCGGTTCCTGGCACAGGTAATATGAACCTCATCCCTTGCCCTTGTAAGAGCAACGTAAAATAGCCGCCGTTCTTCTTCTATATCTGCGCGCTGGCTTGCAAGCGGTGTAATATTTTCCTCCGCACCTGCAATAAAAACAACAGGAAATTCCAGTCCCTTTGCCGCATGAAAAGTCAGAAGATTAACACCCTCAGCCTTCAGACGGCCAACGTCGGAATAATTGCCAAGCATCATCTTGCGGAGAAACATAAGGGAATTATCTTCACTCTCGCCTGCAAGGTTAAGGATAGCTTCCCTTTTCAGGATATGTATATCATCAAGCTTGCTTTCAGGTATAAAGAAGTCACATATTGAACTTATAATACCTAAAGGTTTTTCTGTCTTATACTTGTCTTTCAGTCCGTTATAAAATGCCTGCCAGTCTGTGAATTTACGTATGTCTTGTCCTTTGAGCAGTTCATCAGCGTTTTGCGTCCAGTCAATCCTGCCTGAAAATATATTATTAATAACTGCTTCAGCATCAGCCACCGCATATTCAAGTCCGTTTACCATGAGGTTTTTCAATGATACCAGGTCACCGGGATTAACTATAAGCCGCAGGACATCGGAAATTAAACTAAAGGGAGACTCTTCAAGATACGATGACCCGTCGCCATAATGCACGGGGATGCCCTTTTTTTTAAGCTCCCTCAGCAGTTCCCTGCCTACATGGTGGGTACGGAATAATACCGAGATATCCGAAAAGGAATAGGTGCCGGGGCAGGAGCGGGGACCTATGGATAAATTCTCGGTCCCCCCTATATACCTGTCAATTTCATTCAGTATGTATTTTGCTTCTGCTACCGTATCTTCCGCATTAAATATTTTTATCTTTTTCCCGTTATTTATGCTGGCAGTGAGGGTCAACCCGCTTCTCATCGTATTATTTCTGATTATGTTACCTGCAGCAGTCAGTATTACCCCGGAAGATCTGTAGTTATGGCTCAGATTTATTTCGGTGGCTGAAAAATCTCCTTTAAATTTAAAGAACAGGCTTACATCGGAACCCCTGAAACCGTATATGGCCTGGTCGGGGTCACCGATGGCAAGGATGGTTTTATCTCTTGCCAGCAATTCAATGAACCTGTACTGCAGGGGGTTAATATCCTGGAACTCATCAACTGCAATAACTCTGAGGCGGTGGCGCATTCTTTCCAGGAATTCAGGTTCGTCGATCAACAGTTTTACAGTCTGTCCTATTATGTCGGCCAGGTCTATTGAATTATGTTTCCTGTTGTGCTCCCTGTAAAGGCCTGCTATATTTTCGATATTTATTGTTTCTGACTGTATGCCGTTCTCAAAATATTTTGACAGGGCATCCGACAGCCTTTTTATTTCAGTATCATTCTTTCCCGGAAGCAGCATACGCAGAACAATACAGCGCCCTTCCCTGTCATAGATTGTTGTCAGTTCAGGATGCCTTTCCTGGAGAATCCCAAAACATACTGAATGGAAAGTACCGGTTTTTATATCCTTGGAGCCCTCCCCGGGGAGGTTTTTTAATCTTGTTTGTATTTCATCGGCTGCCTTATTGGTAAAGGTTATTGCCAGTATTTCCCGGGGGTCTGTATTATTACATACAACCTGGTTTATTATCCACCGGATTAGTGTTTCCGTTTTGCCGGTACCCGGACCTGCCTTGACGAGAACAGCTTTATCCCTTGAATTTTTAACAAGCTCCTGCTCAGCGTTCAGGTCTAAAGATTTAAAAGCCTTTTCCTCTGTTTCTCCTGAGAAATCTATGGTGCCTGACTGTATTGATTTTCTCCTTGTCATTTTGGAAGCTTTAAAGCCAAACAGGTTCGACTGGCCCAGCAAGGAATCCAGTTCACCGTCATTAAAGATTCTGATAGTGCCGAACTCCCCGTCATATCCGGGGACGGGATTTACTTTGTTTTCACGCATCCGCCTCACTGCTTCGGACATAACATATCCGTATTTTTTCTGTATATCTTCAACAGGCACATCTCTCAGGAATGTGAATTCATTGCCGAATTCAGAAACAACCTGCTGGTACAAACATTGAACCGTCTTGCTGAATGGCCCCGACCCTTTAATTTCAGATATTATTTCAGGCAATGGTATTAAATAATGAAATCCCGGTGATTTTTCGGGCTTCAATCCCTTCTTTCGATCTGCAAGCTTTTCAACCCTGTGTAATACACCTATGGTTAGCGGTTTTTGACAAACCGGACAAATACCTTTATATTGGTTTGTTGTATCAGGTTCAAAAACTATCCCGCATTTTCTGTGACCGTCAAGATGATATTTTCCTTCTTCCGGGAAAAACTCATAGGTGCCCAGGAATCCTTTCTTAGTCTTAAGTGCATTAAACATTTCGAAATATCCAGGTTCCGTATCGAAGATATTCGCTTCCCTTCCGAGCTTCTGCGGAGAATGGGCGTCGGAATTTGAAACAAGAGAGTAGCGGTCCAGCTCACTAAGTCTCCAGTTCATTGAAGGATCAGAAGATAATCCCGTTTCAAGCGCAAATATATGCTCAGTAAGATCCCTGTAGCACTCATTAATACTGTTATAACCGGCTTTGGACCCCAGGGTTGAAAACCATGGTGTCCACACATGGGCAGGAATAAGAAAAGTGTTATCCGAAGTTTTCAGGACAATCTCAAGCAAATCCCTTGATGGCAGTCCCAGTATCGGCCTTCCGTCTGATTTGAGGTTCCCTATTGTCGAGAGCCTTGCGTTTATCTTTAGTGCCGAGTCGAGGTCAGGTGCAAAAATAACATTATGATTTTTCCTTACTTTACCATCAAATTTATAGATTGAACTTATTTCTGCACTAAGGCAGAACCTGACATCTATATCTTTTGTTTTTATGCCTGGCAATGCCTGTGACCTGGGGGGGTCTTTTAATTTAAAAAATCCAGCGCCGTCAGGAACAAGTTTTTCTTTTATCTCGTTATACCATTGAGGATGAGTAAAATCTCCCGTCCCCACAACATTTATCCCTTTAATTTTCGCCCACTGGTAAATTGTATCGAGGGTTAAATCCCTGCTGGTTGCCCGGGAGTAATGAGAATGAATATGCAGATCGGCAACATAAAACATGGCACATATAATCCTTTGATCAAAAGTATCAATTAATTAAAAGGGCGAAAGGTTTTTCATAAAAAAACTATTAACAAGATATTAAGATGGAGGTGATGATAAAAAAATTGAATTATGCAGGAAATTATAAGATATTAAAAAGATTAAATTGTATTAGCTTTATTTTTTTTACTAAAAAAGCTAATTTTAAGGATAAGTGATTTTGTTATAAATCTTAAAATTATTTGCTATGTGTAAAAAATATTTGGTATGTGTAATAACCGGATTGCTGGTTTTGGCCGGCTGTAACAATATTAACAAATCTGAAAAAAATAAAGAGATGGACAAAAGCAAGAAATTCATTGGCGAAAAAATGATAGAAGGTGTAATAAAGGAACTTACAGATAAATACGGTGATACTGAAAAACAAAGAATAGAAAAAGGCGTGCACCATGTAGCATCTTTCTGGGGGGGAGAAGATGGAAATGCTGACGACTTTAAAAGTTTCTGCCTTGATAATTTTGTTGGCTCCGGTGAGGAGCTTGAAGAAGTGTTCAATAAAATATCAAAAAACACCGAAATATTGTCAGGTAATATGAACAGGATGATACTGGGCCTCAGAACTCCCCTTGACCTCAATACCGGAGAAATAAAACCTGTTGATATGATGTACGGTAGTTATAATCCTTCCAGCCACCTTGAAGAGGACTTTTTTAAGAATAAAATAGCTTTCTATGTCCTGCTGAATTTCCCCTTCTATACGCTTGAAGAAAAAAATACTCTGGGGGAAAAATGGTCAAGGAAAGAGTGGGCATATGCCCGCCTGGGCGACATATATATCTCAAGGATTCCCGGCAATATTATCCAGGAATACAGCCAGGTATCGACAAATGTTGAGTCATATATCGCCGAATATAATATATATATGGGTAAAGTCATCAATGAAAAATCTGAAAAGCTCTTTCCCGATGACTTAAGGCTTATAACTCACTGGGGATTGAGAGATGAGTTAAAAGCAAATTACAGAATCGGAAACGGACTGGAAAAGCAAAAGATGATATATGAAATAATGAAGAGGATAATAAGCCAGGAAATACCGTCGGAGGTAATTAATTCAGATAAATATCTCTGGAATCCTTATACCAATGAAGTATTTGACGGAAAAGAAAAAATAGCTTCTGCTAATGAACCCGACACACGTTACCAGAAAATAATCGACATATTTAATGAGACAAAAAAGATAGATAATTATTATCCTAATTATCCCGATAATATCATTCGCTCATTTGAGCTGGACATGGAAATACCGCAGAAAGAGGTTGAGGAACTGTTTGTTGAACTCGTCTCTTCCGGCCAGGTGAAGAAGGTGGCATCACTTGTAAGCAAAAGGCTGGGAAGGAAGCTTGAACCCTTTGATCTGTGGTATAACGGCTTCGGCCCTGTAAAAAGTGTGTCAGAAGATGAACTGAATAAACTTACAAAGACCAGGTACCCCACAAGTGATGCTTTTGAGAAAGATATACCAAAAATATTGACAGACCTCGGGTTTACCGGTGCCAAGGCCGCGTACATAGCCTCCAAAATAATCGTTGACCCCTCACGCGGGGCAGGTCATGCATGGGGCTCAGAAATGCGTACGGACAAGGCACACCTGCGAACAAGAGTTGAAAAAGGAGGCATGAACTACCAGGGATACAATGTTGCAATGCACGAACTCGGACATAATGTTGAACAAACCCTGTCCCTTTATGATATGGATTACTACCTTATGCATGGAGTGCCCAGCACTGCGTTCACCGAAGCCCTGGCATTTATCTTCCAGAAGAGGGACCTTGAGATACTGGGAGTAGAAGAAAAGGAGGAATTTAATGATGAACTTATGGCACTGGACATTGTATGGTCATGTTACGAAATTATGGGTGTTTCGCTTGTGGATATGAATGTCTGGAAATGGCTTTATGAACATCCCGATGCTACGGCCGGCGAGCTTAAGGAGGCTGTATTAACTATTGCCAGAGATATATGGAATAAATATTATGCAGCGACATTTGGCATAAAGGATCAGACCATACTCGCAATTTATTCGCATATGATCAGCTATCCCCTTTACCTATCCGCCTATCCGGTCGGACAGTTAATTCAGTTCCAGATAGAAAAGTATATGGAAGATAGGAACTTTGCGGAGGAGGTGCAAAGAATATATACACAGGGGCGTCTCACTCCCCAGGTATGGATGAAGGAGGCCGTGGGAGAAAAAGTGTCGTGCGGCCCTTTGCTTGAATCTGTTGACCAGGCACTTGCTGTGGTAAAATAGCTGATCTTGATAACTTGTGAATATAATTTTTGAAAAAAACATAGCTGTATAGATAATATTATTGAAATTTGAATAATCAAATTTCAATAAATATGAAAAATATACCTGTTATCTGTGTCAAGGCAAAATCCCTGGCCCAGGCTTATGAGACAGCATTAATAAAGCTTTACAATCACGGTATAAGGTTTAAAACCCAGTACGACAAGCCAGGGGACCCTTTGAGCCTGGATTGCACTATGAATATTACCGTGCTGGAGCCGGAAAGCGATCCGATGATACATATGGCATTCCCGGGGGGTATTGATGACCTTAAGGAATATGTACTTGAACTTAAGGGTTATAAAGATCACTGGGTAAAGAATATTAATGATCCCGATGATACAAGGTGGGAATATACTTACCATGGAAGGCTTCAGAATTATGGCGTCTGGAAAGAATTAAAGAACGGCAAATCAACGGAAACAGGGTATTTTAAAATAAACCAGATTGAAAAGATCATTGGTAAATTGTCCGGACAACCCTTCACACGACAGGCACAGATGATAACCTGGATGCCCAACCTTGACACGGACTGTTACGATCCGCCATGTCTCCAATCCCTGTGGTACCGGATCATCGAGGATGAAGAAGGCGTTCAATGGCTGAACTGCAATATACGTTTCAGAAGTAATGATGCCTGGGGTGCCAGTTTTATGAATATGTTCGGATTCATACAATTCAACAGGGAAATAATCGCCGAAGGCATCGCAAAACATACAGGGAAGACCGTAAAACTGGCGAGAATGAACTGGCAGGCTGATTCATATCATATCTACGGAAAAGATATCAAAACAGCCAAAGAGATGTTATTTGACAGGATTGAGGTAATGAGTATTGAAGAAAGGACTTATAATTTTAATGATGAGTTTATCAGGCAGATGTACTTTGATGCTGAACAGCCCATCATCAATAAAATTGCCGAGTTTGACAGCCGTCATTGATTTTCAGCCTCCTGCCAGCTTGTTAATATTAACTTTCAGCTTTTCATCGAATATATCACCGGCAATTGCAAACAGGACTTTTTGTTTCTCCTGCCTTGATTCGTCCGCCTTGTTCATAATAGAACAGGATTTGTCTTTACTTCCACAAACAGCGGGATTGCCGGCAAGGGAGTCTTCAAGCTCTGCAAGATCATGATCCGTGCCAAGGTATTCCGACAGCTTGTCAAGTTGTGATTCATAGATTAATAAATCACCGGGCAGGACAGGATTTAATATCTGAAACTGGTAGTACAAATATTTAATTTTTTTCCTCCACTCGTGCAAATTAGCAGCAACAGGTTCATTTTTCGCGGTCAGCATGCACTCCAGGCACTGGTTATAAACCCTTAGAAAACCGGTCAGCAGAATTTCCATATTAATCCCTTTGGCAGAGATAAGCCTTGTTCTTTCTTTTCCTTCGTTAAGCATCTCATGGACAAGCATCAGACGATTCTCCTGCATACAGAGCTTATAGATGATCTTATCTTTAAGTCCGGAATAGTGATTAATTGAAGTCCTGTAATCATTATTTGAATCGCCTGACCCAAGTCTATTCAGTGTTTCTATAATTACTGCAATACTCCTTATTTCTGAGAGATTCCTGTTAATATCGCGAAAAAAATAGTTCTCATGCCCGTAAAGGCTCTTACCGGCAGCATCCTTTATTAACCTTATGGCTGCCCTGATCCTCTTCACACATTTTCTGATTTCATGTACCGATTCATCGAACTTCTCATCAATATCTGCTTCAAGGTGACCTAATGCTTTATCTATCTGTTCATTGATTATTCGTTTAATATCTTCACCTGCTGATTCCTTATTTTTCAGGATGAAATCGTTCATGCTTTCCGGTTGAAACATTTACATTTACTGACAATGTTATCAATTTTTTATTAATATTTCACTATTTATGAAACTGACTTTTCCTTATCCTGGCCGCAAAGAGTGATTTGTTCGCAACAATAAATCCGGGTAGTAAGGTCGTAAGACAGGATGATTACAGATTAACAAAGGGTCTTAAAAGACTCCTCATGATTCTTTTCACCTCTTAAAGACAAATTAATTGCGGTTTCAATTAATGCGAGGTGAGAATAGGCCTGCGGGAAATTTCCCAGCAGCCTTTTTGTTTTAAAATCAATGTCTTCACTGAATAATCCAAGGTGATTACTATATTTTAAAATCTGTTCAAATAATCTGACTGCCTGTTCCCTTTCACCAATTCTATGGAGACTGTTAATTAACCAGAAATTGCAGACGGTAAATGACGAGGAAGGCAAACCAAAATCGTCCTCGTTTTTATAGCGGTACATAAGTCCGTTCTCACTCAGATATTTGTAAGTATTCTTTACTGTACTGATGTACCTGGGATCGGCAGCGTCAATAAAGCCATATGTTTCCATAAGTAAATTTGCTGCATCCATGTCTTTTGAACCATAGGACTGTGTATAAGATTGTAATTCCTCATCCCAGGCATTATCAAATATATCTTTTTTAATAGCATTTGCAATACCTGACCAGCCTTTCACATAGTCGCTTTTATTAATCAGACTTGCAACTCTAATAGCCCTGTCAAGGGCAACCCAGCATAAAACCTTTGAAAAGGTAAAGTGTTTTTGTGTTTTTCTTATTTCCCATATGCCCCTGTCAGGCTTTTTCCAGTTCCTATTTACGGTTTTAACTATGCTTCTTGTTATTGTCCACAGAGCTTCACTGTTATCAAGGGATGTCTCAAATATTTTAAAATGCTGGTAAATTACATCCATCAATATTCCGTATATATCGTTCTGTTTTTGCCTGAAGGCATCATTACCTATTCTTACAGGCGTGGAATTTTCATAACCACTAAGATGCCCCAGTATTCTCTCCGTGAGATTTTTTTCCCTGTTGATACCGTACATAACCTGTATCTTCTCATCTTTATCAGGAATGATGTCTATGATAAAGTCCAGGTATCTTTTTGCTACCCTGTAATGGCCAAGGCAGGTCATTACCTTAATAACCATGGATGCATCTCTCAGCCAGCAAAACCTGTAATCCCAGTTCCTTATGTCCCCGATTTTTTCAGGCAGTGATGTGGTCGGAGCAGCTATTACAGCCCCTGATTTATCATAACTTAACAACTTTAGCAGCAAGCTGCTTCTTAATATCTCATTATTATATTTTCCAAAGGACTTCGTTCTCTCTGACCAGTCCAGCCAGTAAACCTTGGTCCTTTGCAGTTTTAAATAAGCCCTGTCAACTGACTGGTTTAATATTTTTTGATTATAGCTTAAAAGAAAAAACGCATCATCAGTAATTTCAATTTCTTCTTTTGCCACTACTTTTTCTTTGTCCAGATTGGTATACAAATAGACCGAATCATATATACCTTTTATTGTGAAGCTCTTAATATAATATTCCTGTATTACTGTTTTGGTATCATATTTTGCGTATTCAAGCCTCGGATTATAATTAATCTTAAAAGAAGGTCTCCCTGATTTGTGTTTTATATACCTTATTATGTCGGGAGGCGAATAATAACTCCTGTAATCAGTCACATACCGGGGCATAAAATCCACAACTTCAAATTTATCACTGTCCCTCTCATACTTTGTTACCAGTATATTTGTTCTTCTTATATAACTCTGGCTGATTTTATATTGTTTATCTACAATGAATTCAAAATTTCCGCCTTTCCGGTCATCAAGTAACCTTGCAAAAATCGAAGAAGAGTTGAAATTGGGAAGACAGCACCAATCGATAGAACCGGTTTCCGATATTAAGGCTGCACTCAGACAATTGCCAATTATTCCGTAATTTAAACTTTTCATTTCAAAAATATTTTGTTATTTTGTTTCTGTTTGTCAATTATTCCTCTGTTTACCGGCATTTTACCAAAAGGTAAAAATTGAAATTATTATTAGCTAAAATTAGTAATATATTAACTAGTATAAAAATCAAGCATTAACCATACATATAAATTGCTTTATATTAGGCATATATAACACTTACCTATTATGCAAAAGATTCTTATTGTATCAAACAGGCTGCCCTTACAGATAAATCTTGAAAAAGATACTGTTCATATAAAGCCAAGTGTAGGCGGACTGGCGACTGGAATAAAATCAATATACAAATCATTTGAAAGTATATGGATTGGCTGGCCCGGAATTGTTGACGAAGAAATTAACGACAATGTCAGACCTGGCATAATAGCTGCAGTAAGAAAAGAAAAATGCCTGCCGGTTTTTATTAGTAAGAAGGATATGGATCTGTATTATTATGGGTTCAGTAATAAAACCATATGGCCCTTATTTCACTATTTTACCCAGTATGTTGAATATAATAAGGACTTCTGGAATTCATATGTCCAGGTAAATGAAAAATTTGCCGAAGTAATACTGAATAATCTTGAAGGAATAGATAAAATATGGATTCATGACTATCATCTTCTTCTTCTGCCCAGGCTTATCAGGGAGAAGTGCAAGGAGGTCAACATAGGTCTGTTTCTTCATATTCCTTTTCCTTCATATGAGGTATTCAGGATTCTTCCCTGGCGGCAACAAATCATCGAAGGAATGCTTGGAGCAGACTTAATAGGTTTCCATATATATGATTACGAGAGACATTTCTTAAGTTGCGTACGAAGGCTTCCGGGGCATGAGATAGTATTGAATCAAATAAATTTGGAAAGCAGGATAGCAAAAGCAGATGCATTTCCTATGGGGATAGATTATGATAAATATCATAATTCTGCAATAAAGCTCAGCCAGAAGTCTATTAAGGATAAATCCAAAATACGGCAGGAAATTGATAAGTTCTTTCTTATGTCCCCGGATAGAAAGCTAATCCTCTCAATTGACAGGCTTGATTACTCAAAAGGTATTTCTAACCGCCTGGTTGCATATGAGTATTTTCTTGACACTTATCCCGAATACAGGGAAAAGGTCACGTTGGTCCTCCTGGCGGTGCCGTCCAGGATAAATGTAGAGCAATACAAGTACATGAAAAGAGAGATCGATGAGCTTGTCGGAAAAATTAACGGCAAATATGCTACTATTAACTGGACCCCCATATGGTATTTTTACAGGGAGCTGAGTTTTGAAAATCTTATTGAGCTTTATACCTCTTGTGAAATAGCGCTTATTACACCTGTGAGAGACGGGATGAACCTGGTAGCCAAGGAATATATAGCTTCACAGATAAATGGCAAGGGAGTACTTATTCTTAGCGAAATGGCCGGCGCTGCCAAGGAACTGAGCGATGCTATTATTATCAATCCGAATAATAAGGAAGAGATAGCAGGTGCATTGAAAGAAGCTATCGATATGCCGGATGAAGAGCAAATAAATAAAATTAAGGCCATGCAGAATATTCTGAAAAGGTATAACATAGTGAAGTGGGCACAGGATTTTATTAAAAGCCTGGAGAACACATGCAAGATGCGAAATAAATACCTGGCCAAGAAGATTAATGAAGCCATTGAAAATCAAATATTGAAAAGTTATAAGAAGTCTGATTCCCGTATCCTGTTTCTTGATTATGACGGCACTCTTGTGGGATTTAAGACGAACCCTGAACTTGCAGCCCCTGATAAAGAACTTTATAAGACTCTTGACAAACTGGCCAGGGATAACAGGAATGAAATTGTGCTTATTAGCGGCAGGGATAAAAATACTTTCGAAAGCTGGTTTGGAATGAAAAAGTACACACTCATAGTTGAGCATGGGGTATGGATCAGAAAACCTTCCCACAAATGGAGAATGGTGGAACAAATGAATAATGAATGGAAAGAGCTTATCAGCCCGAGCATAGAATTTTACGTCGACAGAACACCGGGCTCTTTTATCGAAGAAAAGAATTATTCGATCGCCTGGCATTACAGAAAAGCAGACCATGAACTGGGCGCACAAAGGGCCATTGAACTGAAGGACCAGCTTACAAGCCTCATAGGCAATTATAACCTGGAAATTCTTGAAGGTAACAAAGTAATTGAGATTAAAAACAGCGGCATAAATAAAGGCAGGGCTGCACTTCACCTGATTGCCGATAAAGAATATGATTTTATCCTCGGTATAGGTGACGACTGGACTGATGAGTATCTGTTTGAGGAACTGCCAGGCAATGCTATAACCATTAAAGTAGGTATTGTAAATACGTCGGCCACTTACAATGTTGAATCAATAAGCTATGTGAGAGATTTGCTAAAGAAAATGACTGTTTGACAGACAAACCAGGGGTATATTAGCGGATTTACGGCTTTCAGTTCATGTCTTTTTATCACTTAAACTCTTATATATATTTTCAATTGAATTCTGAAGATCAACTCTCATATTCTTTGTATAAGGATTAAATCTCTGGAGATCGATAAAAAGCTGCCAGCTGTCATTACAGGTCTGCTGGATTATCTCCAGGAGCTTTTGATAACCCAGCGTATTTATAAGTGTTGGCTTTAGGTTAAGATCTGCCAGTACTCTTCCGATATAATGAGTTATTCCCTGTGAATATGCTACCATCTTGTCGTGCTCATCAGGTGTCATAACTTCGACACGCATTCTCTTACCTGAGAAATATTCCTTCCACCGCTTGAATTCTTTATCTTCCGCACGTATATTGCACATAACCATAGGTAGCTTTTCAGGGGATTTGAAATATGAATCGGGACCAAACATAGGATGGGATGCAATTATTTTGCACTGCGGCGGTATGTTCTCATTCATCCAGCGGACAGGCTCCACTTTTACCGAACATGTATCGAAGTAAATGCTATTCTTCCTGAACAGCTTTTTTGACTTTTTCAGCAAATCTTCAAATGACGAAATGGCAACACAGAAGAATAAGGCATCGCAGTCATAAATATCTTCAGAATCACTAATTTCAATACCCTGGCTTACCTCTTCCTTTGTTAAGCCCCTGCGAGAGTATACCTTAACATGGAAATCTTCAGCCAGAATATTAGCCCAGAATTTTCCGAAACGCCCGTAACCATAAACCGAAATGACTTTCCTGCTCATCTTTTTGATACTTAATATATTTATTTAATAAACAAGGCATAAAAATACAAAAGAAATAATAACGGAAGACATCATATTGCTTTAAAATAATCCATTTTTAGCGTGCAATTAATACTAAAAAGACTATATTATAACTTATAATTTTGATTATTTGACAGTCATCATTGCTTTGCTGTGCACATGAACGAACACGAAATCCTTGTTAAAAGCATAAGAAAGGAAGTGCCTGAGAGACCGGGAGTATATTTGTTCCGTGACAGGACAGGAAATGTTATCTATATAGGTAAATCAATAAATTTAAAAAAAAGGGTACTTGGCTATTTTCACAAAAACAGCCATCAGACAAGGAAAAAACTAAAGCCACTGGTTGCCGATATAAATCACGTTGAATTTCATGAAACACTTAATGAATTTCTGGCATTGCTTCTGGAGGATAAGTTAATTAAAAAATACTACCCGTTTTATAACGTGCGCCAGAAAAAATTTAAGAAATATAAATACGTGATAGTCACAAACGGACTGTTTCCTACCGTAAAAATAATTGATTCATTGAAGAAAGTTAAGAATAAGTCAGTTTACGGTCCTTTTCAGGGCAGGGCATACATTAATGCACTCCTGGATATAATTTTAAGGTATTTTAATCTGCGGTTGTGCAAAGAAACAAATCCTTTGACAAAATGCGTCTACCACGACTTAAAATATTGTGCAGCCCCTTGCATTCTCAATATAATGCCTATAGAATATACCGCAATTGTCAATAAGGTGCAGGACTTCCTTGGAGGCAACATTGACTATATTATTCCTCTGCTGACAGTGAAACTAAACAAGCATATCGCTGATGTTGAATTTGAACATGCACAGGAAACAAAGAACCGGATTGAGTTCATTAATAATTTTGCAGAAAAACAAAAGTTCTTTAATAAATTCAGGTACGGTATACTGGAGATATATGAAAACAACAATTACTATCCCTCATATATATTCAATAAAGGGAGGCTGAATATAACTGATTCTTCTGCCGGCAATAAAATTATAGAATCAAATAACAGGTTGTTCTATACTGATAATGAAATATTTAATGATTCCAAAATTTTACTGGACAGGGCAAATATAGTGTATAACTGGCTTAACAGCGGGAAGAACAAGGATAATATAATGATAAAAATGTCTTAAAACGGACAGCGCACATGGCTTAAGGATAACGCAGTTTCTGATCAGTCACCAAGGCCTAAATCAAGCGATCTTCCATTGGCCCTGAGATAAACTCCCGTGGCAACCTCTACATCCGCCTGTCCGTCGCAGTGACTGTGAAATCCGAATACAGCAGTGCCCAGTTCAGGAATTCTCCTTTCCTCCACACTCGTATTTTTAATCAGGGCATAACCGCTGACCGGATTAAGGTGGCAGCCTGCATCAAGTTCCACATTCAGCATGGCCTGATGGATGATGCCTCCTGATGCACCTATTACCTCAACTATCTGTCCGCCACCCGTTACAGAATATATATCATCATTGAAATATCCGTATGTATTATTCTGATCAATATCTATGAACCACACATTTTGATCAACCGCGACATACAAATCCGACGGCCTTTCCCTGTCCACTCTCGATACTTCAGTATCTATCTCTTTTTGAGAAAGGTCCAAATCAAGCAACGTATCCGAATCAGCACCAATATTTATGTCCATTTCGCTATATACAGCAATAATCTTGTCCTCATCCCTGATAACAGGTATGGTATGTACGCTCAGTAAAGTAAATTCCTGTGTGGCTATGTGTATATCTGACAGTAAAATGGTCAGGATAGCCGCATCTTCATCAGCCATGAGTCCGGCAATGACTATCTGGCCAACATTGCCATCTGAAAATAACAGGGGATTTTCGTTGTTTATATCGATATAAATAAGAAATGTGCACGGATAATCAGAACAATCGCCAGTGGACACCACATATTGCGGATGTTCGCCTGACATCACACTCATCGCAACAGATGCGGAGTATCCTATGGCAGCGGAAGTTATTATTGCCTGTCTTAAAGGCTCTGTTTCGGGATCGTGAAAGTACTCTTTTACTTTTTTGCATGAGCCAATGAATAAAAGAATCAGTAACAATGATATGTATATTTTAACTCTGCAAAGCACCGGAACAGGAACCATTATTTTCGTTTAAAAACGGATTTTGAATAAGTCTTATATGTGTTTGTTTCCTTAAAATTAATATTTTTACCTGAGTTTGACAGGATTTATATCATACTTTAGAAATAATAAATTATTATTACAAATGTAAATATGTCTGTTATGAGCCATAATCAACGCTTTTTAAGTTATTCACAGTTAGCAATTGCAGTTTTTTTGATATTTGTT
>CAYWUI010000009.1:83552-93102 GCA_964461435.1 uncultured Bacteroidales bacterium
TGTTATCGAGTATCCCGAACTTGTAAAGTTACAGCGCATATACGGAAACCGCGATTTTGAGTTTGTCTCTGTTTCTGCAGACAAACCTGAAAAAAAGGAAAAAGTGCTGGAGTTCTTACAGACAAATCATTCTGCAACAACAAATTATATTTTTAACAGTGATAACAGTTATGAGCTCGTGGAAGCAATAGACCCCGAATGGAACGGAGCAATTCCGTATTCATTGTTAATTGAACCAGGGGGCAAAGTTATATTCAGAAACCAGGGCATAGCGGATATTCTCGAACTAAAAAAGAATATTGTCGAAAATCCTTTACTCGGCAGGTACTATTGAGTACGCATCTAATAATAATTAAAAATAAAAAATGAAAGTATTGTTTATTGGCGGGACTGGCAATATCAGTACTGCTGTCAGTAAATTAGCCGTTTCCAGTGGTATTGACCTCTATTTACTCAACAGGGGAAAGACCAGGCAAATAATATTTGGAGCAAAAACCATTACCTGTGATATTACAAATATTAAAGAATTAAAGAAGACCCTGAATAACCGGCATTGGGATGTTGTGGTAAACTGGATAGCCTTTACCACTGATGACATTAAACGCGATATTGACCTGTTTTACGGAAGAACGAAACAGTATATTTTCATAAGTTCTGCCTCCGCGTATCAAAAACCGCTTTCCTATCCGGTTGTCACAGAATCCACACCTCTTGCCAATCCTTTCTGGGAATATTCGCGTAACAAAATTGCCTGTGAGGACGTGCTAAATAAAGAATACAGGGAAAGAAACTTTCCGGTTACCATTGTCCGTCCCTCCCATACATACGATACAGTAATCCCTGTATCGGTCGGAAAATGGAATGACTATACAATGATGGACCGAATGGAGAAAGGCAAAAAAATTATTGTCCACGGTGACGGTACATCACTTTGGACCCTTACGCATTCTGAAGATTTTGCCAAAGGATTCCTGGGCCTTATAGGCCATCAGCAGGCAATCGGACATGCCTTTCATATCACATCCGATGAGATCCTTAACTGGAACCAGATTTATGAAACTATGGCTTCTACATTGGGCGTTAAGATCGATATCATACATATCAGCTCTGACTTCATTTGCAGATATGACGAATCCCATACCGGCACCCTGCTTGGTGATAAAGCCTACAGCGTTATTTTTGACAATTCGAAGATTAAAAAATTTGTTCCCGGCTTCACTGCAACAATTACATTTAAAGAGGGATTTAAAAGGACTATTGCATGGTTCAATGATAACCCGGAATACAAGACAGTGGATGATAGTGTAAACAAAATGCTGGACAGTATTATTTCGGCATATGAAAGAAAACTTCAGACAGAGGACAGATAATAACGGTCACTGATTTATTACTTCTTTTTCAACTCGATAACAGTAATCTCAGGCCATATACCTACACGTCCGGGAAAACCTATGAATCCGAACCCCCTGTTAACATAAAGATATTTCCCGTTATTATCATACAGTCCTGCCCAGTTTGGATACATCAATTTTACCGGGCTCCATTTAAATTTCCCTGCTTCGATACCTAATTGCATCCCATGCGTATGTCCGCTCAGGGTAAGGTGGATGTATTTATTAAATCCAAGAACCTGCCTGTCCCAATGCGACGGATCGTGAGACATAAGAATAATAAACTGCCCGTCTGAATGATTCCTGAAAGTCTTATCCAGGTCCCCGTATTGATCGAAGGGGGGCTTACCCCAGTTTTCGACACCTGCAAGCAGTATCGAATCGCTTCCTTTCCTTATCTCAACGCATTCATTCCGAAGCAGCCTGAATCCCATGGAGCTATGGTAATCGTAAAGCCTGTTCATATTTGCTGTCCGCGCTTCTTCAGAAGGCCATTTATAATAATGTCCATAGTCATGGTTTCCAAGAATGGAATATTTTCCGTAAGGTGCGGATAAGGAGCTGAGCATACCTGTATATGGCTTAATCTCATCTGCAAAATTATTTACAAGGTCACCTGTAAATAATATCATATCCGCATTCTGCTTTTTCATTAGTTCGATACCTCTTTCTACTGCTGAAAGATTATCTAAAGTACCTGAATGAATATCAGAGAACTGGAGAATCTTAAAACCGTCAAACTCATCAGGCATATCGGCAAAGGATAAAGAAATATTGCGAACTTTATAATTATACTTCCCATAAAATATTCCGTACATAAACAAGATGAAAAGCAGGGAGGCCAGCAAAAGAACTGATTTTACAAGGATGCTGCTTCTTGCAGCAAGTCCCGCATTACCCCTTGATATTATTAATTCAACAAGAAGCCTGAAGATCCTGTATATATCTTCTATTACCAGGAAACCTGCAATTATTATTTTAATGAGAATTACAGTAAATGCTATGCCGAATAATGTGTTAATTACAAGGTTGGTTTTACCAAAGCCCTTTCTGGCAGCGAGAAACATGCCGAATGTTCCTGCGAGTGTCAGGAAAACCGTAAGGTAATAAATAATGTAAAATGTTTTCAGGTTGTCAGGAATAAAAATACTTCTTACCCCTCTGAAGACATAAATCTCAATTAATATTAATGCAATAATTATCACTAAAAAGAAGGGTCTCATAATTCTTATTTTGATTCTCAATTATTTTAATGGTTGAAAATATAAAATATTATTTCAATTAAGCAAAATATTGATAATACAAACAAAAATTTATGGCAATAAGTTCAATGACATTCTTTAAAACCTGCGGATTCGCATTCAAGCAATAAATTAATAAACATAATATAATTAACTAATTTACAATATTATAAATAAAAAATCTCATTTCAATAGGAGAGGGGAGGATACAGGATAAAATTAAATAATCACCCTAATAATTGAAGCTCCTTTCATATTTGACTATATTTGTAAATGACCAAACGGATATTGAAATGTATCAACATATTTAATTACTAATTAAACAAACAAAACTATGGCAGATAATGCATATCAAAATTTGAACCTGCCCCCTGAATTCAGAAAAATTCTGGCCAATCTGAAAATAATTATTACCGTTCTCGTGGTTATAATACTGGCATGGAGCGGATTTTTCCAGATTGATCCTGAAGAAGTGGGGGTTATTACGCGTTTTGGAAGGTATACGCGTAAAGTGGATCCCGGACTGAATGTTAAGATACCCATAATCGAAAGGGTATATAAAGTGCCGGTTGAAAGGCAGCAGAAGGTGGAATTCGGATTTCGTACAACACGGCCGGGTATAAGAACGGAATATACAAAGGCCGGTACTAAAGATGAGTCTACAATGCTGACCGGAGATCTTAACCTGGCTGATGTTGAATGGGTTGTGCAGTTTCGTATTGAAGACCCGTACAACTTTCTTTTTAAAGTCAGGAACCCGGAAACAACATTAAGGGATATTTCTGAAGCTTCTATGCGACAGATAGTGGGAGATCGTACGGTTAATGAGGTACTGACCGTCGGGCGTACTGAAATTGCCGACAAGGTTGAAGAACTCATGCAGAATTTATGCAGGGAATATTCACTTGGCATAAAGATAGACCAGGTGGTGCTTCAGGATGTCAACCCTCCTGATCCTGTTAAGGCTGCTTTTAATGCAGTTAATGAAGCACAGCAGGAAAAAGAAACATTAATAAACCAGGCCAAATCGGAATACAATAAAGTAATTCCAAAGGCCAGCGGACAGGCTAAGGAAACCATTCAAAAGGCCGAAGGTTACGCAACAGAGAGAGTCAATAATGCGAAAGGCGAAGTAGCCCGTTTTAATGAACTTTATAAAGAGTATATTAAAGCTCCGGAAGTTACAAAGCGAAGAATTTACCTGGAGACTATGCAGAGTGTAATACCAAAGCTGGGAAACAAAATTATTACTGATCAGAAGGGAAGCAACATATTACCTCTTTTACAAATGCAGTTAAACCAACTTAAAGAAACAGAATAAGTCATGAAAAAAGGAAAAATTATAATATTCATCATCCTGCTCGTATTAATTATTATTGTTATTGCCCAAAGTGCTTTTATTGTTAAAGAAACCGAGCAGGTAGTAATAACACAGTTTGGAAAGCCTGTCGGAGAAGCTATTATGAAACCCGGACTAAAATTCAAGACTCCTTTTATACAGAAGGCCAATTACTTTGAAAAAAGGTTCCTTGAATGGGATGGTGATCCTAACCAGGTACCCACAAAAGATAAAAAATTCATATTCGTGGATTCATATGCCCGCTGGCAGATTACCGATCCTCTCCAGTTTTTCAAACGACTGACCAATGAAAGAGGTGCACAATCAAGGCTGGATGATATCCTGGACGGCGAAACAAGGGATTATATTGCGAACCATAATATTGAAGAAGCCGTTCGTACAAGCAACAGGAAGCCCATTTCATCAGGAACAATAAGTGAGATAATGGGCGACTCACTTGCAAATATTAGTGTGGGACGCGAAAAAATACAGAATATGATCGTGGAATCTGCAAGCAAGCAGACAAAAGACCTGGGAATTGTGATACTTGACTTCAGGTTCAAAAGAATAAACTACGTTGAAGAGGTAAGGGAACAGGTTTATGAACGTATGAAAAGCGAACGGTACCGGATAGCTGATAAGTTCCGCTCAGAAGGACAGGGAGAAGCTTCAAGGATTAATGGTGAAAAAGAACGTGAACTGAAAACAATACAATCCGAAGCTTTCAGGCAGGCTGAAGAAATAAAAGGTAAAGCGGACGGACAGGCTACAGCAATTTATGCAGCTGCATACGACCGCTCATTAAGTTCAAGAGATCTGTACAGCTTTGTAAAATCAATGGAAACCTTTGAAAGAACATTTGATAACCAGACTTTTGTAATACTGTCTACAGACAATGAGCTGTATAAATATCTCAAAAGTATGAAATAATACCTGGCTGCCCATATTATTCTTATTACCAGGTAGCAGAATAGTATTACCCGTTTTGATATGTATAGGAAACTTTTAATATTCAAGATACTTATTATTATAGGTAATATATCTTTAATTAATTCACAATCATATATTTTTGGGTGGAAAGGTGAAGAAATACTTCAACATGATATATTTCTGAATACAGATAAATGGACTCCCAACCAGGCAAACATTATGATGGGAGATTCGTGTTATATTACAACCGGCGATTCGGCTATAAATATCCATTGGAAATTTGGTGCAGGGGCAAGGCATAAATGGGTTCAGTGCTATATGATACTCCCTGAGCCAATGAGCCTGGAGGATATAGATATTGTCGGCATTGATATCAGGGGCAGTGACTGCAGCTATGCAAGCAACCGCCATGTGGAACTTAAATTTGAAGACGGTACAAATTATGCGGTTTATACATGGGACAATCTTGCGCAAATTCAGCGGTGGTGCAGGAGGTTAACACTTTTGAAAAACCAGTTTGCCGGCGGAAATATTATTAACTGGGACGCTGTGACAGTTATATCACTGGCAGTAGTTATGAATCCCGATGATGCAGGCGACATTCATGAAGATTCGGGAACCGTTTCATTTATGAATTTGACAGCCCTTAGTGTTGACTCCCTTTCACGGGCTGACTCCCTGGAAACGCTTGATGAAATCGACAGTTACACGCTTGATACCATAAAAACAAATGCTGCAGCTGCAATTATGCAGCGCCAGGCTCCAACCGGACTGATATATACATGGAAAACCGAACATTCATCATGGTTATACGGACAGGGACTTGCCCTGAAAATTCTTACAGAGGAAGGTGAATGGGACAATAATATGCCTGCTAATGATTATGCTGTTGCAGCAACAAACCTGGCCCATTTTTTAATCCGGAACCAGGCAGAAATGGGCTTCTGGCCCAGGGCGTGGAATGCAAATACAGGGAATATTATCTTATATGTGGAAGGTGATAATACAGTCTGGATGGGTGATTTTCCATGGATAGTAACCGGACTGGTGAGTTATTACAAAAGATCAGGTGACCAGAGTGTGGTTGAGTCAATCAATAAGGCCAGGTCTTTTTTGTATGACCTGGTTGACACTAATGGCAGAATAAATACTGTTAATATCTATACACACGCCAGGACAGAGGTTTCCAATTACGAGGGATATGCTGCAGCAATAGGTTGTTTATATGAGATGGGAGACACTGTGGCAGCGAAAAGGTCAATTGACTATTTACTGGAGAACGGCTGGGATGACGAAATAAAATTATTCAGGGAGGGACCAGGTTCATCCAGGCCTGTTCTGCTTGTTAATACATGGCTGGCAGCACTTTTCTCAAGGGCGGGATATCCTGATATGGCAGTTGACGCTTTATCACTTGCAGGTAAGCTTCTTTACACAAAAGGTCCGGGTGAGCCACCCGGATTAGATGGAGTGGGACCGGTTGCTACCTGGTATGAGGGGACATTGTCCTATATATCTGCCCTGGGTCCCGGAAGCAACAGGCTGTTTGAAGGCATAGCAGGTTATATAAACAGTGACGGGACAGTACCGGCTTATAATGACAGCCTGGGCAGCATGGGCGGGATCTGGGCAGTGGACTGGTCCAGCCTGGATGCAACATCATGGCTCTATTATGCCTCCGCACAGAAATCCCCCTTTGATACACTGGAGACAATATATCACTTAAGTTCATCATTCCGTGATATTAATACACGGCAGCCTGATAAGGAAACAATCTTTTACAGTTCCGGAAATAAATTATATCTCTTACGGGGATTAGACAGCAGGAACGGGGAAATAAGAATAGAACTGTATTCTGTAAGCGGAATTCTGATGGGTACAAAGGTTATAAATCCAGGCCGGTCTGTCATGGATATTAATGAAATAATTGGGAGTTTACAGCCAAACGATGGAATTTACATAATAAGGCTTTATTATAATAATATTATGCATACCCGGAAACTTGTATTTATAAGTCTTTGAAAATTAATAATATAAATTAATAGCGATGAAGACGGCTTCCGATATTTTAGTAATTGATAATGCCGGCGATGTTTCCCAGGTAGAACTGTTTGACCTTGTTGGCCAGTCAGTATTAAATGTCAATGTTAATGATAACTCGATTAGGCTTGATATTTCAAGTCTGAAGGCGGGTGTTTATATAATGCAGCTGCATACTGCTAATTAAGTATTTACAGAACGCATAATTATCGAATAAAAGATAATTGATATAATTACTAATTAAAAAGGGGGGGTTGAAAATTGCCCCCTTTTTTTATCAATATTCTGGTATTTACTTGCATATATCCGAGAGAGTGGCAAATGCTCCAAGCATATTCTTGGCAACAAGCACATCATCGACAACCAGGTCAAAGTCATAGATAAAGTTGCCCACTTCTCCATTTTTATATGTCTTGATAAGCTTTTGCTTACCCCTGGTTATAAAATTCACATATAATTTGCCGGATGAAACCACTATACCGGAATTTGAAGGATCAATATCCGTAAGAATAAACTCATAAACATATTCGGTTGATGATCCTTTACTGTCGGTTTCTACCCTTGTAAATTTTAACTTACAGTTGTCGTCGCCCTGTTTTTCCATTTTCTGGTCATATTCACTCCCCCCGGTCTCTATTTTTTTCAGATATTTATCGATATAATTCCATGCGGCACCCGCATCAGTTGCAAGCCTGTCCCTGACCTTTGAATTACTATTGATAAATTTAACAGCTGCAATAAAGTTTTTTGCATTCAGCACATCGTCGAAATAAACGTCGGCACCTGAGCTAAAGTTCTGAAGCTCATTTTCTTTAAATACTTTTACATATTTGAGTTTGCCCGTTGACAGGGGCACATACAGCTTCTTCCCGCTAATCTTTATTTCAATGTCTCCAATTGACAGGTCCTCGGGGTAAATCTCGAAGCGCTCATTCACAGAGGGACTTCCTTCATCAGTAGTGACCACAAGCAGCTCCAGTTTGTTTTCCAGTGCAGGGGCTATCCTTAATGTCTGCTTTATGTTTTTTGAGTCTATGGTCACTTCACCCGGGCACTTTGTCAGCCACTCCATAGTTTTTTCCATGGAAACGAATTCAAGAACACCGCTATTACTGTTATTTATTGCATACTCCAGCGCACCTGCAACATCACGGGCATTGTCAATATTTTCCATGTATATTTTCAGGGAGCTGGAATAAGACACTATCTTACCTCCACTGGTCTGTTTTATATACTTATTTTTATCCTTTGTGTCAAGGCTGAGATAAGCATTGCTTGATGAGACATTCAATTCTGCGGTGGGTATAAAATCATTCAGGTAGATGCCACTTATTTCTTCTGTAGAAACGCCTTTGGAATCGGTTACTGCGGATTTGAAATTCACTATGTCCGAAGGTGATGTTCCAAAGTCCAGAGACTGTGCATAAGAGGATGAACCTGCCTTAACTTCCTTCAGATTATCCTTTACATATGTCAAAGCCTGGCTATAGCTTGTCCATGCTTTTCTTTCAGGATGGGTATCGGATACAAGGAAATTCAGGGCATTGGCTATATTCCTTGCCTGCTCAATATCATCGGCATGTATCTCTGCACTTTTTAAATAACCGGTACTACCGTCATCTGACATTACCTGTATGAAGTACTTGTTATCACGTACAGGCAATTCAATCGTCAATTCGCTGCCTGAAACATCAACAGAAATGCCGGATGGATTAATGTCGCTTAAATCGAAAATATAAGTCTCTGTTTTCTTGCTGCCCTTGCTATCAGTCTTTTCTGTCTTCAGCCGGGCGATGTAGTTCTTTTCACCCTTGCTGAATTCCTGTTTATAAGTAGTCCCGCTGCGTCCCGATTCGCCGATATTGTTCATGAGCCATGTGAAAGTTTCTTCCCGGGAGGCCCATGTCCTTTCACTTTTCTGGCACGGGTCTATATGTGATTTAAATGCTTCGATGAATGACCGGGCTTTGTCCACCTCACCCATAGTGACAGAAATTTTATTTGTATAGCCGTCAAATTCGCCCTCCCCGAAAACGGTAATAAACTTCTGCGAAAGCCTTGTTTCAATATTTACTTCAATGACCTTTCCCGAAGCTTTAAAGCTGAGCGATGAAGGATTGATATCAGAAATGTACAACATATATGCCCCTGAAGATGTTTTGCCCTTTTTATCGGTTTTCTCCTCGTCAATTTTTATTTTGCATGAATTGTTATCTACTGCAGTAAAACTGTACTTATAGATATAAGTGCCGGCATCTACTTCAGAAGTATATGGGGCGAGCCAGTCGATTTCATCCTGGGCTTTTATACTGCTGATATTCAATACCATAGAAAAAATAAAAAATACCAGAATTGTTAAACCTGTTTTTTTCATTGCTTTATAAATTATATTAATATTAATTAATGTTTAGTACCTAAACATCAAAGATAGGGAAAAGTTAATTATTATTTAAAGGGACCCACACCGGAAGGGGCTTAAAACGAAATTCATTTACTGTTTCATGTACAGCAGCTTACTGTTGGCACTATATTCGCCGCATACAATCCGAATGATATATATCCCATGCTCCAGGTTTTCCGGCCGCCATATTATAGTGTTCTCGCCCTTA
>CAYWUI010000010.1:0-17708 GCA_964461435.1 uncultured Bacteroidales bacterium
CTAACTAATACATATACTTAACTATCGTCAGTTTATTTCGCCTTTTAATAAAATATAGTTGATGTTTGTTATAAATTATTTTTTATAAGGGCCTTATAATGTATACTGAATAAATCACAAATTCATAAAATTAGATTATTACTATTTTCCGTAATAATAAATATTTATCCCTCCCGGTTTATTAATGTGTTAAAAATTTCGGAAACTGGATCTGCTTTAACCGGATTCCTGTGGTATTATTCCTGTGAAAATAAGTTAACAGTGCCCTTGCCGTGATGATAAGCCTGTTTATTATCAGCCCATCATCCTGTCAAATTCTTCAACAGAAACTGCAGGTGCTGTTGTGAATGCGATTCCCGTTAGTTTGGCCAGGGCGACAGAAGCCTTCATTGCCTCCTCAACGCCGGGGAAGCTTACGATAAGCACCAGATCCTGTTCAGCCAGCAGCGCATACATCGATTTTACTTCCCCCCCGAGTTTTTTGATGAGTTCGACAGCTTTCTCAGTCCGTTTGGCACCTATGCCCTTTATTGCCTCACCGGAATATTTTCCAAACATAAAAAAAACTGCCATGGTTATTCCTCCTTTTTAAGTTAATTATTATCAAATTTAAGACACTATTTTGTTAAAGTCAATATAAATGTGTATTTAAGCTGTAAGATTGATCGTTCATTCAATAATATTTAATTTTGAGGATGTGGTTTTTTAATAATTTTGCTTATATATTAAAATTAATTTTTACCGGATAAATATTAATGCCGGACCGTATAAAAACATAATTTAAATGCCAGGTAATTCCTCAGCCCCGGGTATTATAACGTTCCCCAGTCCGGATAAAGCTGATCCTGACGGGTTGCTTGCAGTGGGAGGGGACTTGTCGGTTAATACCCTGATCAGCGCCTATTCTCAGGGTATATTTCCCTGGTACAGCCAGGGAATGCCTATATTATGGTGGAGCCCCGATCCTCGCCTGGTATTGTTCCCTGGGAGGCTTAAGATATCAAAATCCTTAAAACATATTATCAGGCAAAAGAAATACATGGTTAAAAAAGACACGTGTTTTGAAAAAGTCATCGAATATTGTGCTTCAACCACAAGAAAAGGACAGGAAGGAACATGGATTACGGATGAGATGAAAAAGGCGTACATCAGGCTGCATAATGAAGGTTATGCACATTCATTTGAATCATATTACAATAATGAGCTGGCAGGCGGATTATATGGCGTATCACTGGGCCGCACTTTTTTCGGGGAATCAATGTTTTACAGGATGACCGATGCATCCAAGGTTGCATTATACTACCTTGTGGAACAGCTGAAACAGTGGGGATTTCATTTTATCGATGCCCAGCAGTCAACCCCGCATATGAAAATGATGGGGGCACAGGAAGTTACAAGGAAGGACTTTTTAAGGATGCTGAATATTTCTCTTAGGCAACCGACGATCAAGGGAAAGTGGAAATAATATTGCTTATCAGTAACCTACCACCCATAGAATTCTTTCTTCATCGGCACATTTTTCCGTAAGATCAATCAGCTCTTTATTTACTTTCTTTAACTTTTTCAGGTAAGTCTCCCAGTTATCAAGCCAGTTTTTGCTATTCTTCTCAAGTTCTTCCATAAATTCGCGCCCGAACAGCCTGTTTGAAATATGATCCAGAAATTTTTCTTTTGAATCAATCTTGTTAAAGTCCTCCAGGCTATTTATTAATTCATTTCTCAGGGGGATAATTTTGCGGGAGTTATATTTTGTTGAGCTGATATAATCATATAGCTTATTGGCATTTTCAAAGCAGATTGTAAATAAATTAAAAACTTTGCTGTCAAGATACATGGATTCTGAATCACAACGCTTATAATTATTATTATCTCCTGTTATATTTAACTCAACAAAGTTCAGTTTGTCAGCACTAAAAAGTTCTATTTTCATTTAAGCAATTATTTTTATTGATATAGAATAATTTAAATATATTAAATCTTCATCAATTTCCAAAATTATACGCTACAACTCCTAATTTATATTATTTTTATGATTAATTGATAAATCATTATAAACAACACATATTACTATAATATGGAAACCGGTAATATTATGATTAACCTGGATGAGTTTAAAAAACAGGCATATAAATTTGTTGACTGGATAGCCGCCTATTATAAGGATATTGAGAAATATTCCGTTAAGCCGGATGTCGAACCATATCAGGTTTACAGGAAGCTCCCTGCTAATCCTCCCGAAAAGGGGGAACCCGTTGATATGATCTTTGAGGATTTTAAGAGAATAATACTCCCTGGCATGACACACTGGCAAAGTCCTGATTTTTATGCTTTTTTCCCGGCAAATTCAAGTTTGCCATCACTTTTAGCCGAAATGCTTACTGCGGCATTGGGTGCCCAATGCATGAAGTGGGACACGTCACCTGCTGCCACTGAACTTGAAGAGCTGGTGATGAACTGGCTGAAAAAAATGACCGGACTGCCTGACTATTTTCATGGGGTTATTCAGGATACGGCTTCCACATCCACCCTTTGTGCGCTGTTAACGGCCAGGGAAAAGACAAGTAACTTTGAAATTAATAATGAAGGATTTAAATCAGCAGGTGATTACAGGGTCTATTGCTCGGCTGAAGCGCATTCGTCGGTCGATAAAGCAGTTAAAATAGCAGGAATAGGTGAAAGGAACATAACCAGGATAGAAACCGATGAGCATTTTTCACTTAAACCGGCTGTTTTGGAAGATATGATAAGAAAAGACCTGAAAGAGGGGAGAAAGCCCCTCTGTGTTGTCGCTACCCTTGGCACTACAAGCTCTACAGCTGTGGACCCTTTGCAGCAAATCAGTGATATTTGCAGTAATTATAATATATGGCTCCATGTTGACGCAGCTTATGCAGGTTCGGCACTTATACTCCCTGAATACAGGCATATGCTGGCAGGAATAGAAAAAGTCGATAGTTTTGTTTTCAATCCCCATAAGTGGCTATTTACAAATTTCGACTGCTCCGCATATTTTGTTAAAGACAGGGAAATATTAATAAGGACCTTCCGTGTAGTACCTGAATACCTGAAATCAGTAACCGGGGGGAAAGTTAATGATTATTGTGACTGGGGTATTCAGCTTGGCAGAAGATTCAGGGCATTAAAGCTGTGGTTTGTCATAAGAAACCATGGTGTAGAAGGACTGCAGGATAAACTCAGAAAACACATTTCATTGGCCCGTTATTTTGAAGAAGAAATAAGAGGCTCCGGGAGTTTTGAACTGACAGCCCCTGTGAACTTTAATCTAATATGTTTTCGTTTTAAACCTTCCAATATAGAAGATAATGAAAAGCTAAACCGGTTAAATGAACAACTTTTAAAGAATATTAATGAGAGCGGGAAGATATATCTTTCCCATACGAAGTTAAAAGGAACTTATACGCTACGAATGGTAACCGGACAGACAAATGTGGAGAAAAAGCATGTGGCACGCGCATGGAAAATAATACAGGAACAAGCAATGAACTTAAAATATTAGTATCATGAATATTGAATTAAATATTAGTATTTTCCGGTTGAAATTTATTAAAGGTTGAAAAACAATATTATATCATCAATAAGGGCATTATTTGAGAAATGGTCAGGCTCTCCTCCCGCGATCATTAAGAGACTGCCCGATACGGCATCGGGCAGGAAATATTACAGGCTTCGGGTGGATAATATAACGGCCATTGGAGTATATAACAATAATGAGAGG
Organism: uncultured Bacteroidales bacterium; assembly: GCA_964461435.1. Classification (GTDB taxonomy): domain Bacteria; phylum Bacteroidota; class Bacteroidia; order Bacteroidales; family UBA10428. Next base: position 3,737 of record CAYWUI010000010.1, read on the forward strand.
GAAAATAAAGCATTTATATACCTTTCTCACCATCTTAAAAAACATAAAGTAAATGTGCCGGCTGTTTATAAAACCGATATTGATAATGGCGCTTATTTAATAGAAGATCTGGGAGATAATACGCTTTACAATTATATTGAGGAGATCAGGGTTAGTGAGAATTTTGTTGGCCTGGCAGCGAAGGCTTATAAAAAAGTTATTGATAATATGCCGGGCATTCAGGTCAAAGCATCCGAAGATCTGGATTTCAGTATCTGCTATCCGCGACCGGAATTTGACTACCAGAGTATTATGTGGGATCTGAATTACTTTAAATATTACTTCCTGAAATTGTCAGGGGTGAGGTTTGATGAACAATACCTTGAAGAAGATTTTCAAACCTTTGCACGATACCTCCTTGAAGCTGGCAGTAATTACTTTTTGTACAGGGATTTTCAGTCAAGGAATATTATGATTAAAGAAGATAAATTATATTTTATTGATTATCAAGGGGGCAGGAGAGGGGCCTTGCAATATGACCTGGCTTCACTTTTATTTGAAGCAAAGATTCGGTTGCCGGCCGGACTGAGACAGGAGATCCTGGACTACTATCTAACAGTCTATTCCCGAATTAAATCTTTTAGTTCCGAAGATTTTCTCAAATATTATCCCGCATATATCCTTGTGCGTATCATACAGGCGATGGGAGCATACGGATTAAGAGGTTTTTATGAACGGAGGGATTTTTTTATCAATAGCATACCTTATGCTGTAGAGAATCTGGACTGGCTGATGCGAAGTTATAATGTTGGAATTAAAATACCTGCATTATTGGATTGCCTCAGCCAGATAGTAAATTCCGAAGCACTTAAGGAATATGATCAGGGACAGGTGGAATTTACAGTGTCCATTAACAGCTTTTCATACAAGTACGGTATCCCGCAGGATAATACGGGTAACGGAGGCGGATTCGTATTTGACTGCAGGGCAATGCCTAACCCGGGAAGATATACGCAGTTCAGCAATATGACAGGAAAAGACAGGGAAGTCATTGACTTCCTGGAAAAAGAAGAAGTAATTAAATATACGGAGAATGTATATTCAATTATTGAAGCATCAATTAATAACTACAGGGAAAGAAATCTTACCAGCCTCATGGTTAATTTCGGATGTACCGGGGGACGGCACAGATCAGTATATTTTGCCGAGCAGATAGCAAAACGGATAAAAAAGCACTTTGATATATGCATAAAACTCCGCCACAGGGAACTCGAAAAAGAAGATTAATGTTCGCCAGCATAAGGTTATTAATATGAAAGCAATGATTTTAGCTGCCGGTGGGGGAACCCGGCTTAAACCACTAACAGATAAAATGCCAAAAGCCCTGGTTGAGGTAAATGGAAAAACTTTGCTGGAACATACTATTAATTTCTTTAAACATTTTAATGTGAATGAGATAATAATTAATGTTCATCACAGGGCCGGACAAATTATTGATTACCTCAGGCATAACAATAACTTTAATATCAGAATTGAGATCTCTGATGAAACTGACAGGTTGCTAGATACAGGGGGCGGACTGAAAAAGGCATCCTGGTTTTTTGATGACAAATACCCATTTTTTCTGGCAACTGTGGATGTAATCACTAATCTTAACCTGACCGGGCTCTATAAATTTCATCGCGTTTCAAATGCTCTTGTCACACTGGCAGTGAAGTCACGCCCTTCAACCAGAGAGTTTTTATTTGATGAGAAGAATTGCCTTTGCGGATGGAAAAACAATATCACCGGGGAAAAGATATTGCTGTCAGGGGAAGAATATATAAGGCATTCGCTTGCATTTAGCGGATACCATGTTATTAATCCTTCAATATTTGACATGATCAGGGAAGAAGGTTCATTCCCTGTAACAGACTTGTATCTGAGGCTTGCAAAGAACAATATAATTAATTGTTACATCCATAATGACTCGCACTGGATGGAGTTTGGAAGGATAGAGAATATCCGTAAGGCTGAAGGATCGGCAGTTCTCAGGCAAATAATTTCTGACCTTTACGGCTAATAAATTATTATTTAATTAGTATTAGCAGATGAATATTAAATTCAATAATTAACTTCTAAATTTATATTATAAACTGTAAGGATTTTTTTATTTCTTTGCGGTCTGATTTACCAATAAATTTTTTAAGCAATGAAAAATAAGAGTAGGGTAATTAACACATTGGTTGATCCTTTTCTGCGCTTTTTCAGAATTGAAGTTTCAGGAAGTATTCTCCTGCTCATTGCAGTGGCAGTAGCTTTAATATGGGCAAATTCAAAATGGACTGATTTTTATTTTAATCTGTGGGGAAAAGAATTATCGTTGAAAATTAACGGTTTTTTTATTTCAAAGTCATTTATCGAATGGATAAATGAAGGGCTCATGGCAATTTTCTTTTTTCTTATAGGTCTTGAGATTAAACGCGAGATAGTTGCCGGAGAGCTGTCATCATTTAAAAAGGGGGCATTGCCGGTTATCGCTGCGCTCGGGGGAATGATAGTCCCTGCAGTAATCTATCTGTATTTAAATAAGGATAATGTGACTGAAGCAGGATGGGGCATACCAATGGCTACTGATATTGCCTTAACACTCGGCATATTGGGCTTACTGGGAAGACGTGTACCCACAGGCATGAAAATATTCCTTCTTGCATTTGCTGTTGTCGATGACCTGGGCTCTGTTTTTGTTGTTTCGGTATTTTATAGTTCCGATATTAATTTGAATTTCCTGATAATTAGCCTTGGGTTGTATTTTATTCTTGTGTTTTTAAACCAGGTTAAAGTAAGGAATTATCATATATATATGGCTGGCGGATTTATAATCTGGTATATGCTTTTAAGAGCAGGAATTAATCCGGCCCTTACGGGTGTATTAATTGCATTTATCATACCCCTGAGACGTAAAATAAAGATCCCTGCCTTCAAACACAGAATGAATGAAAATCTGCAGGAGTTTAGCGGAAAGGCGGGAACATATAAAATAACACTTAATAAGGCTCAGCTGGCAGCAATAGATAATATGGAGGATGAAATAGAGAAAGTCCAGAGTCCCCTTCAGTTCCTGGAATTTAAGTTGCATGGATTTGTAGCATACCTGATTATGCCACTCTTTGCCCTGGCCAATGCAGGTGTGATCATTCATGCGCTAAGCATAGAGGAGATCTTCAGTTCACTGAGTTTTAATATTGAACTTAGTATGGTAGCAGGTAAACTAACAGGCATATTCCTTTTTTCATGGATAAGCATAAAAGCCGGAATAGCGGCATTACCTGAAGATACGAACTGGATCCATATGATAGGACTGAGCCTGCTCGGAGGTGTAGGATTTACCATTTCATTGTTTATGGCTAATCTCGCCTTTACTGATCCCTGCTTAATAAGTGATGCTAAAATAGGCATAATCATTGCTTCCCTGGTGTCAGGATTTTTAGGATTTCTTGTGCTTAGACTTAGCCTGACTAAACAAATTGAATAGATACTGGTTTATATAAATAGAAATTGGATTCATTGTAATGAAAAAGAAGGTAGAAGAATTAAATAAAAAAATGAAGGGCAGTGCCCCCCGGGAAGTACTTAAATACTTCATAGGGGAGTATAAAGGTAAGATAGCCCAAAGCACAAGCCTTGGCGCTGAAGACCAGGTTATAACCGATATGATTTGCGGAATTGATAATAAAACCAGAATATTTAGCCTTGATACGGGAAGGTTATTCCAGGAGACATATGATCTTATTGAAAAGACAAATAGTAAATACGATATAAATATTGATATTTATTTTCCTGACTGGCAAAAAGTAGAAGAAATGGTCAGGGAAAAAGGTATTAATCTTTTTTACAGGAGCATTGAAAACAGGAAAAGATGTTGCTACCTCAGGAAAGTCGAACCTTTAAACAGGGCATTGAAAGGTACTGAGGTGTGGATATCGGGAATAAGAAGGGACCAGACAGTGTCCCGGTTTTATAGAGAACTTGTTGAATGGGACGAAACCCATAAAATGATCAAAATTAACCCGTTGTTAAACTGGACTGAAAAGCAGGTTTGGGCATATATAAAGGAGAATAATGTTCCTTACAACATACTTCACGACAGTGGATTTTCAAGCATAGGCTGCCAGCCATGCACACGTGCAATAAAGCCGGGTGAAGATTTCAGGGCCGGCCGCTGGTGGTGGGAAGAATCCGACAACAGGGAATGCGGACTGCATGATAACATAAAGTGAACTAATATATAATTCCTGAGCCTATAAGCTCATTGCCATCATACCACGCAGCAAATTGTCCGGACGTAATACCACGCTGAAGCTTATTAAAGACAATATAAATTCCGTCTCCTTTCATATTAAGGGTGGCACTCTGTAAAGGCTGCCTGTAGCGAATTCTGACATTGTAAGATTTTGAATCACCTGGCAGAAGCATTAAATCTTCCCTTAACCAGTGAATATCCTGATTTGGAATAAATAAACCTTTGCGATACAGTCCGGGATGATCCTGTCCCTGTCCTGTATACACAATATTATTCTTAATGTCAATTCCAATTACAAAAGACTGCCTGGGCCTGCCTCCAATATTTAAGCCCTTGTTCTGGCCTATAGTAAAATAATGTGCTCCATCATGCGTCCCTACGTGTATTCCATCGGAGCGTGAATAAATAAACTTGCTGACGACTTCTTTTAAGTGACATGCGGAATGGCTCTCATTTTCAAGAATCGTTTTATAGTGGCCGTATGCGGGGAGATTGCCAGGTATTTCAATGATATCGCCCTTCCTTGAAGCCAGCTTTTGCTGAAGGAAAGCAGGCAAGTCCACTTTTCCAACAAAACATATTCCCTGGGAGTCCTTTTTTTCGGCGGTAGACAGTTTCTGTTGCCTGGCGATATCGCGAACTTCTGCTTTTGTCAAAGTGCCGACAGGAAACAGGGCCATTTTAAGCTGTTCCTGTGAAAGCTGGCAGAGGAAGTAGCTCTGTTCCTTGTTCTTGTCATCTCCTGCCAGCAGCCTGTAAATTGTTTTCCCGTTTTTGATCAACTCTTCTTTTTTGCAGTAATGCCCTGTTGCTATGTAGTTGGCATTAAGCTCCAGTGCTGCTTTTATAAACAGGTCAAATTTTATTTCCCTGTTGCACATTACATCGGGATTGGGCGTGTGTCCCTTTTCATATGAGGAAAACATATAGTCCGCAACACGCACACGGTACTGCTCGCTGAAATCAATAGTATGAAGAGGTATCCCCATCTTTTTTGCGGTGAGCTCTGCAAATACCAGATCATCCTTCCACGGGCAATCACCTGATAAAATGCCCGTTGTATCATGCCAGTTAATCATAAAAAGAGCAATAACCTCATATCCTTGATCTTTAAGAAGATATGCAGCAACACTTGAATCCACTCCTCCGGATAAACCAATGACTACTCTTTTTTTCATATTATATCACTACCCTTTATTCAGCGGCTTGCAAAGGTATAAAATAAGTAGTAAAATTGCTATTCGCTTATATGCGTGCGGCACCAGGCTAGCCTGTAATCCGTCCTCTTGACCTGGCATAGACCAATGCAACGGTCCGGTATATAAAATGTCCGAATTTAATATAGGGTGCATAAAATATAAGAAACCACACTAATACCAAATGGGAAAAATATATGTGATATGCAACATGCCAGTTTTGATATCTTGCAATCTCCAGCAATACTCCTGATATTGTCAGCAGGAATAAGACAACCAGCAATAGCCAGTCGGCATAATTGCTGTTACCATATTTTCGCTTTTCGAAGAGCCTGTGATAAACCATCATGCTTATTCCGATAATCATCATGAGTGCTGCTACATTACCCGCTATCTTAACCGGACTCAAAAAAGGAAGGGGGTAGCTGTCTTTGATTACGGCAATTATAGCACAAACAGTTACTGCAAGGAGCAGCATAAATCCGTAAAATACCAGCAGGTGGCTAACTCCTCTTGATTTTTGTGCAGTGCACTTATTAAAATTCCTGTGAAAAACTATATCATCCAGGACAGCTCTGAAGCTTGCAAATATTCCCGATTTCCTGCTGCCAGGGAAGTTCTTCTTCAGGTCGATCCAGAATTTTTTTATGCCCGACACAGTAAAACCTGTTATTGCCATGGTTATTACAAAAAATGAACTGTTGAGCCATGCATGGGGGAAGAATTTTGAATATATTACAGGACCCGCGGGTATTTTTAATGTGCCGGCAGCATATATTATCAGAAGAATTATAACAAACGGTATTGCCGCGGCTAAAGGAAGAAATGAAGGCTTACTCAGGATCTGTGCAAGGAATTTTGGCTTTGCATAATGTAAATAATTCATTTGTCTTATGGCTGACAGAACATCTGCAGGATTTACGCCACGCGGACAATGGGCTGAACAATCACCACACTGGTGACATAACCATATATCAAGGTTACCTGTTAATTTGTTTTTTAAGCCCCATCCTGCCCACATCATTTCTTTTCTGGGAAACGGTTTGTTCTCAGGTGAGAGGGAGCAAACAGTCGTACACTCTCCACACTGTATGCATTCCTTTACAGATGAACCGCTTATTTTTTTTGTCAGCTGTATAAAGGCTATATCTGGTTTAAGGATCAACGTGTCCATAATAAGTGCTGATTTATTCCTTGAATTTATATCCCACGCCTTTTACTGTTTTAATATGCCTGTCCCCGATTTTTTCCCTGAGCTTTCTGATGTGAACATCAATAGTGCGGTCACCGACAATTACATCATCTCCCCATACAAGGTGAAATATTTCTTCCCTGCTAAACACCTTACCTGGCTTTGAAGAGAGGAATAATAAAAGCTCAAATTCCTTTTTTGGCAATATTAGTTCTTTGTTTTTTTTATATACGACAAATTTTTCCCTGTCGATTTTCAGATCTCCTATTTTCATTATAACTCCGGAACCCTCGCGTAAAGTAATATAATCCGGGTTATTAAATCTTTTTAGCAATGCCTTGATTCTGCTTATTAATACTCTTGGTTTTACAGGCTTGTTTATATAATCATCCCCGCCGGCTTCGAATCCCGCGATCTGCGAATAATCTTCTCCCCGGGCAGTAAGAAATGCTATTACCGTATAGTGGAGACTGCTGATTTTTCTCAGCCGCCTGCATGTCTCAATTCCATCCATCCCGGGCATCATTATGTCAAGGAGTATAAGGTGGGGCTTATTCTTTTTTGCAGTTTTAATTGCATCTGTCCCGTTACCAGCTATATAAATTTTGTAACCCTCAGCCCTTAAATTATAGCTTAAAAACTCCAGAATATCAGGTTCATCATCAACAAGAAGAATCTTATATTTTACCTCACCCATTAAACTTATTGTTTGACCGACCAGAACAGACAAATATACCCTGTGGTTTATAATTTTACAAATTAAATTTGCCACCAGCCAAGGGCAATAAATAAAGCAAAAGGACTTTAATTAAAATAAATTAATAAAAATGTAACAAATTATAAAAATAATTGTAATATAGATAAAAACTTAACTATAATCCAAAAGTAAAGCTTTTATATAAAGTAAATCATTCTCCCCGATAATGCCATAACAAGCTATATTTTAGCTATTTACGCTAATATGTGTATCGGCGTATAACATAAACATGGAAGAATGAGTATACTGATAAAATTCAGTGGTATTTTATATAAAAAGCCATATATTTGCAGGTTTAGTAGTATATATATGAAAGAGACATACAGAACAGAAAATAACGTGAAAATTCCGGATGAAATAATATCCACGGTTGAGAAATTTAACCGGATAAGTCTGGATGAGATAAACAGGGTTGCGCTGATGAACAGGACCGACACAAAGTATGTTTTCAGGATTGACAAATTAAATGATATACTTAAAAAAGCATTAAAAAATTATAAGGTTCTTGAGATAAATGATGAACGCATTCATTTATACAATAATCAATATTATGATACAAATGACTATGAAATGTATTTAAATCATCACAATGGTAAACTTAACAGATATAAAATAAGATGCAGGAATTATGAAGTATCGGACATAGCATTTTTGGAAATAAAATTCAAATCAAACAAGTACAGGACAATTAAAAAGCGTATAAGGAACAACTTCAGCACAAATTTGAATACCGTTTCCAGTAACTTTATTGAAAACAACTCACCTTATAAATCCAATGATCTAACCCCGGTATTGAGAAATAATTTTCACAGGATAACACTGACACATAAAATCGATAAAGAACGTATAACTCTTGATTTTAATTTATCTTATATCAGTAACTTATCAGGAATTAAGAAAACACATGATCTTCCCAATCTTGCTATTTGTGAAGTCAAAAAAGAAGGACATATCAATACTTCGGAATTTACCGCAATTTTGAGATCAGAAAAAATCAGGCAGTCAGGTATGAGCAAGTATTGCATTGGAGCTGCACTGCTATATAGTGATTTGAAAAAAAATCAGTTTAAAACTAAACTGAGATATATTGAAAGTATTCACCGCTAGGAACATTAATATAAAATAAACTTAATATGGAATTATCTTTTCTTGGTATGAAAACTAAACTCGGTTCGGAATTATTTGGCATAAACCTTGTTGATATGCCGGATTTTCTGGAACTGATCCTTAGAATGTCCTTCAACTTCGTAGTTCTTCTTATATTGGTAAGACTCCTGTACTATCCTGTGGCAAAACGGAAAGATTATCTTTTTACCTATATTCTGCTTGGCACGGCAATATTTTTATTATGCTATCTTCTTGAAAATGTCAAGCTGCAACTGGGCCTGGCCTTAGGCTTGTTTGCGATATTTGGAATTCTCAGGTACCGCACCAGCCAGATACCAATAAAAGAAATGACCTATCTTTTTATTGTCATATGCATATCAGTTATAAATGCTTTGGCCAATAAAAAGGTAAGTTATATTGAATTGATTTTCACAAATCTGGTATTTATTGGTGTTACTTTCGGCCTTGAAAAGATCTGGCTGCTTAAGCATGAATCCAGAAAGACAATTATTTATGAAAAGATTGACCTTATTAAGCCGCAAAATTACCAGTTGCTGCTGAAGGACCTCGAAAAAAGAACGGGCCTGAAAATCAACAGGATAGAAATTGGAAGAATTGACTTTCTGCGTGACGCTGCAAGGATTATAATATATTATTACGAACCAAGCAATCAGGTTAACATCTCTGATGATCAAGATAGTTATTTGATCAGTAATGACAATAACGATGGTATTTTGTAATAAGGCAGGTAATCATATAACTTATAAACTAATTCTCCTTTTATCCGTTATCACTTTTCAGTTTTTTTCAGGTTCTGCACAGACAGAGGATTTTCAGCTTTGGTCAGGCATTAATCTTGACATAAAAGTCTCTAAAAAAATAACAGTTGAAATAGAGGAGGAGATAAGGCTTATGGATAATGCCAGTAAGGTGGACAACTATTTTACAGACGCCGGTATTTCCTGTAACTTCTGGAATAATTTTACATTGGCAGGATACTACAGGTATGCAAGGAAAAATGAGCTGGAAGATTTTTACAGCAATATTCATAAATATTATATCGACCTGGAGTATGACAACAGCATAGGAAGATGGGAGTTTTCCATGAGAACCCGCTATCAATCGAGGTATAAAAATATAAAGTCAAGTGAGCCCGGGTTCATACCCGAAAAACATAGCAGAAACAAAATAAGCGTTGCCTATGATATTTACCGCAGCCCCCTGAAACCTGAAATATGGTGTGAAGTATATTACCAGCTTAATAATCCCGGCGGTAATGAAATTGATAAAGTTCGAATAGCACCTGAACTGAACTATTCCATAAACAGGTCGAACAGGATTAAGATATATTATATGATTGAGAAGGAGTACTCGGTTGAGAATCCCGCCACAAACTATATTTTGGGTCTGGGATATACTTACAGGTTATAGTTTTTATGCTATTCTGTAAATGTCTGATAATCAGCCCGTAATACATTTGTCAATGCTTTCCCATAACAGGTTTGCGGTTCTTTCCCAAGTATATTGTTCTCTTTGCTTTTTTGCCCTGATTATTAGTTTATCCCTGAGATTAGTGTCACAGAACATTCTAAGCATAGCATCCTTAATAGACTCAACCGAAGAAGGCTCTACATACAGGGCAGCATTTCCACCTACCTCGGGCATTGATGATACCCTGGAAGTGATTATAGGCACATCACAATACATAGCCTCAAGCAAGGGAATTCCAAAACCTTCGAAAAAAGATGCATAAACCAGGGCAAGAGCAGATGCAGTAATTAACCTTAAATTTTTATAACTCACCCTTCCTGTAAAAAAAATATCATCTTTGAATTTAGCGTTCTCATAAGTCATCTGCAGATCTGAAGTCCACCACTTTTTTGAACCGACAACGAGAAATTTAACATTGCTGTTCACTTCCTGCTTAAAACTGTCAAATGCTTTTATAAGATTTGCCAGGTTCTTACGCGGATGGATAAGGCCTATAAAAAGGAAGTAAGGGCAGCCGCCGGAAAACTCTAACCTGACCTTGTTTTGTTCTTCCTTGTTAAGTGGTTTAAGCTCTTCACCGACACCATTATATACTACATCTATCTTGTTAGGGTCAATATCAAATCTTGACAGGATATCCTGTTTTGTAAAATTTGAGACCGTGGCAATACGGCTTGCCTTATTAATAAAACGGGGGAAAAAATACAAATAATATCGTCTTACATGCCAGGGGACAAATTCGGGGTAATGAAAAAAATTTAAATCGTGAATAACCGGGAGAGATTTTACTTTGGTTCTTAAAGATAACCACCCGTCGGGGGAAAGAAACAAGTCGGGCTTATGTTTTCCTAAAGCATGAGTAACACCCCAGTCGAAAAAAAGATACCATAAGGCCGGATGCCTGGCCTGGGGATGAACTATAACCGGCGTCACATTATCGCTAAAAATAAATTCTTCGGAATACTTCCTGTCGAATATAAAAATGAATTTGTGTTCGGGATGACTTTTTGTTATCTTTTTTAATGTATGATATGTGAATAAACCAATACCCTCAAGTTTGTCCCTTATTAATAATCTGGTGTTAACGGCTATTTTCATTTACTGCTAACTTATGTTTTTATCATAAGTCCTATTTATTTTCTATTGCCGAATTTAATTAAATTTATATAAGTATTTAAATAACTTCTTTAAAAATTCAAATTAATCATGCCTGTATAATATTGAATCACAGACAATGTTTTCTGGCTTTTAATAATGCTTTAATATAAATCCTGTACCATGCACGTTTTCTATTTTTAATCCGGAATCTGACTTTAAGTATTTCCTTAATCTCGAAATAAAAACATCCATGCTTCTGCCAAGAAAATAATCATCTTCTTTCCATAACGATTTTAATATGTTCTCTCTTTTCAGGAGAGTATTTTTATTAATAATCAACAAGCGCAAAAGCTCTGCTTCCCTATAGGTTAGCCTTATTTCATTCCTGCAGGATATTAATTTCAGATTATTGAAGTCTAGTGTAAAATTGCCGATCCTGAAAATTTGATTATGACTGGCATTGCCGGTAATATATTTTCTTTTAAGGAATATTTCAATCTTCAGGTATAGTTCCTCAATACTGAAAGGTTTTACCAGGTAATCATCAGCGCCAATCATTAAACCGTGAATTTTATCTTCCTGCAATGATTTGGCTGTTAAAAATATTAGAGGTATATCTTTATTTATTGTCCTTATTTCTTTTGCTACCGTAAATCCGTCTATTTTTGGAATCATAACATCCAAAAGGCATAAATCAAAACTGTCCGATTTGAACATCTTCAATGCCTGCTCCCCGTCTTCGCAAAAAGTAATTGAGTATCCCTTTCTTTCAAGATTTTCTTTTGTAATAAAACTCAATGTTTTATCATCTTCTACATACAGTATCTTTGGTGGTTGCTCAGCCATATTCTCTTATTTAATACGGATCCTTTAATATTGCATACCTCATAATTTTGCAGGTAATATAACAATGAATGTTAATAATAATTATGATTCATGGTCTTTTAATGAAGGCATTATCACCTTAAACTTAGATCCTTCGCCAGGTCTACTCTCCACTTTTATTTTCCATTTATGAACTGACACAATTTTTTTTACATAGCTTAATCCCAGTCCGAACCCTTTTACATTATATATATTTCCTGTAGGTATGCGATAGAATTTCTTAAAAATCTTTTTATGATATTCCTTTGATATACCAGGCCCGTTATCACTTATGCAAAGTTCAATCTTATTATTTACAGTAATGGTCGAAATAATTATTTGAGGTTCTTTTAAAGTATATTTTAATGAATTATCTATAAGGTTGTATAACAAGCTTGTCAGACGATTTTCATCAGCATCTATAAGAGGATTCCGTGCATTAAGGTTCAGATGTATTTGTCCCTTTATATTCTTTAAACGTAAGTCAAAGCTGTCTGTTATTCTTTTAATAAGTTCATGTAAATTGATCTTTTGTTTTTTCAGACTGAATTTCCTGATATCTGCATTTGTCATTTGCAGTATATTGTCCACCTGCTCCAGCAGTTTTTGACTTTGTTCATTTATTATACCTACATATTTACTTATACGCGCCGGCTCTTTTATGACATCCTTGTCCGAAAGCACTTCGGCAGATAACTTCAGGGAAGTGATAGGGGTTTTAAATTCATGGGTAAGATTATCAATAAAGTCTTTCTGGATCTCTGACAATTGTTTTTGCCTCATAATAACAAATTGGCTGTATCCGAAGAATAAAATAACAACAAGGAGAATGGCCATTAGAATATACAAAATCACGAAATCAGATAAGATGTACTTTTGCCGGCCCGGGAAATAAACTCCAAAATAATATATATATTCATCGTACTTGGGAAGGGGCTTATTACTTTTCCTTGCCGGTTTATCAGTCAGCTGTACGTAATTCCCATATACCATTCTGTCAGTATGGCAATCATAAATACCATACTCAAAATCCAGATTCAGGTTTATCCTTTTTAGCTCCTTTTTTAAATAGTGCTCGAGAAGTTCAGCATCTATTATGTCGTTGACATTTACAAGGTAATAGTTTGAGGAATACTGGTAAACAACATTTTCATACGGCAATGTGGTATTGTTGTATTCACTGAGAATTTCAGCTACATTTCTAAGTGCTATTTGTATTGATTGATTTAGCTGCCTTTCTCTTATACTGAAGTTCTTTTGCAGAAGATAAACCTGGATTACAATAATTCCTGTTATGGATATAATGCCGAGAATAATTGTCAGCCTTATTGCATTTCTCTTCATAATGCTAAGTTAATCTTTCATAATATTGGTTAGTTGTCATTAACAATTTGTTAACAATTTTTATGATTTCATTAACGCATAAATTGTATAACTATTAGTATGTTTAAACTGAAAAATTATTAATGCCAATGTTAAATTTAATAATCTTTAATGCCATGAAGTTAAAAAGAATACAATTAATATTTTTATTTCTGGGACTTATAATCCATTTTAATGCTTTGCCATATTCAGACCCCGGCAAGAATGCTGATGCCCGGGCCAGTATTAACTGGAAGGTAACATCTTATGATTTTGGGAAAATTGAACAAAATATTCCTGTAACCATAGAGTTTGAATTTGAAAATAATAGCCTTGTCCCATTGATCATAAACTATGTCAGGCCAACATGCGGCTGCACAGTTGCTGATTACCCGAAGGAACCTGTTCAGCCTGGTAAAAGCTCCAGAATAACCATAAACTATAATGCGAGGAACTTAGGGCATTTCACAAAATCAGTAATCGTAAGTTCAAATGCCAGTGAAGGTGATACGCAGTTAGTTATTACCGGTGAAGTAATTAAAGACTGACAATATATAATACCAGTAACATACTATCAGCTATTAAAAGAGAGGCCAGCCTGCTGGCCTCTCTTTTTTTGAGTATGCAAATTAAATTAGTATGCT
>CAYWUI010000010.1:17808-31320 GCA_964461435.1 uncultured Bacteroidales bacterium
AAATTAAATTAGTATGCTCATTTTATTAAAACTTTAAATTTTAATTATCTTGCATTGTCAAATTTTTATACCAAGTCTTTAGTGTGAATTTTATATATTGGATACTTTTGGAATTTTGAACATATATAATAATCAGGCAGTTAAAGTTCAACCTTTAATCCTTTGGTTAATTTATATTTATGGAAAAAATACAGGAAAAGAAAAAGAGTTTTAGCACTGCACCTGTATTTCTTACTGCTATATCAACAATATTAGGTGCAATACTTTTTCTCAGGTTTGGTTTTGCAGTTGGCAGCCTGGGATTTTTAGGAGTTCTGGGTATTATTGCTATCGGCCATGCTGTTACCATTCCGACAGCCCTTGCTATATCGGAAATAGCGACCAACCAGCGTGTCGAGGGAGGAGGAGAATATTTTATTATATCCCGTTCATTCGGATTAAATATTGGAGCCACAATAGGTATAGCACTTTATTTTTCCCAGGCTATAAGTGTCGCATTTTATGTCATAGCTTTTACCGAAGCTTTTGAGCCCTTGTTCAATTTTGTTCATGCAAAGGTTGGTATTTTACTTCCACGCCAGGTTATTAGCATTCCTTCAATGCTGGCTTTATCATTCCTTATATTGAGAAAGGGTGCAAATATGGGCGTAAAAACTCTTTATGTGATAGTTGCACTTTTGGTGCTATCCCTGGTTTTGTTTTTCCTTGGCAGTAAAGTGGGCAATGATGTGTGCGGACTCGCTGCTGATGGGGCCTCTCAACCGGTATTTCAGGGAGGTTTATTTTCTTTACACAAAGGGGGAAATTTTATGAGGGTATTTGCAATAATCTTCCCTGCCTTTACAGGAATGACTGCAGGAGTCGGACTTTCAGGAGACCTTAAAAATCCCGGTAAGTCCATACCTATTGGAACAGTAACTGCGACATTACTGGGTATGGCAGTATATGTATTTGTTGCATATAAAATCGCTATTTCAGCGCCTCCCGGAGTTATAACAGATGAAAATAATTTGTGTTTTATGAAAGAGATTACTTTGTTCGGACAGATAATGATCCCGCTGGGCCTCGCAGCTTCCACATTATCATCGGCCATCGGCTCAGTGATGGTCGCTCCCCGGACTCTGCAGGCACTCGCATTGGACAGGTCCCTGCCACTGAAAGGATTTAATGTTGCTATGGGCAAAGGTAAGGGTGAGATAAGAGAACCGTTCAACGCTACAGTAGTTACATGTACTATTGCTTTAATCTTCGTTGCCCTGGGAAATGTGAATTCGGTAGCACAAATAATCACGATGTTTTTTATGGTCACTTACGGATCATTATGCCTGATCTCTTTTTTATACCACTTCGGCGCAGATCCCTCCTACAGACCCGTCTTTAAATCACGCTGGTATATTTCCCTGGTAGGATTCATCATGTGTTTATGGCTTATGTTTAATATTAAACCTGCTGGCGCTACGGGTAACGGAGGAATGAGCTTCGCCTGGCCTTCAATTATAATAATGGGATTCATATATGTGGCTATTAGTTATTCGCATAAAGACAGGGGCGGACTGCAGAATATTTTCCAGGGTGTAATATTTCAGATAAGCCGAAAAATACAGGTGTTCATTCAGAAATCAAAGAAGACTGCCAAGGAAGGCCAATGGAGACCTTCGGCAATTTGTATATCCGGCGCTTCTTTCGAGCGGAATAATGCTTTAAAGTTACTGGACTGGCTTTCATATAAATACGGATTCGGGACCTATATACACCTGATTGAAGATTATTTCTCCAAATCCTCAAATATAAAATCCATTGAGATTCTTGATAAATTAATAGAATATGCCGACGAAAAAAGCAATGTTTACCTTGATACTATTATCTCACCCTCCTATACATCAGCTGTGGCACAAACAATTCAACTGCCAAGTATATCCGGACTGGCAAATAATATGATAATATTTGAGTTTGATAAGGAAAATCCTGTTAATCTTAAACAAATATCTGAAAATATCCCCCTGGTAAAAGCAGGTAACCTTGACATCTGTGTATTGGGTTCATCAAGGAAGCAAATAAACTATAAACAGGGAATACATATATGGATAAGAGGTATTGATTTTGAAAATTCAAACCTGATGATTTTACTGAGCTATATAATCCTCGGACACCCTGACTGGCGAAAAGGGAAGATTAAAATTATTGATATGTGTCAGGAAAAAGATATGAAGAAGACGAGAAATGACTTAATAGAGCTCATTCATGCGGGACATCTGCCGATATCTCCCCAGAATATTGAATTAATAAAAATTGAAGAAAACGTCAGCTATAAGTCACAGATCAATTCAAGGTCAGGTGACGCAGGCCTCACTGTCATCGGCTTCAGGGAGGAGCAATTAAAATATGATGAGCAGCTGTTTACAGGTTATGATAATGTTGGTGATATTCTTTTTGTAAATGCCACGGGGGAAAAGAAAATAAAATAAACTTTTCAACAATATAACTGTTAAAACCTTATCTAACATTCTTAAGAACCCTGGTGAGATAAAATGGTAATTTCTTCTTATTTATATTAATATAAATGAAAGTTTCTGATCCTCATATTATCGTAATTTTCGGTGCTTCGGGTGATCTTGCCAGGCGAAAACTGGTGCCTGCCCTTTACAGACTTAAGGTGCAGAAACTGCTGCCTCCAAATATCGCCATACTTGGTATTGGCAGGACCATGATGAATGATGGCCAGTTCAGGTCCAGAATGCAGGAAGGCATAGAAGAATATGCCGATGGATATGATAAGAATGTGATTTCTGATGATTTTTTAAAAAGATTATTTTACCTGCCCGTTAACACAACTAATCCTGACGAATATAAACTTGTGAAAAAAAGGCTGACAGAATTTGATAAAACATACAATACAGGAGGTAATTATCTTTTTTACCTTGCAGTGCCCCCGGCTTTGTATGATATTATCCCGGAAAGCCTTTTTAATCAGGGATTAACCTTTAATAATGAGTCGGGCTGGAGAAGACTTGTTGTCGAAAAACCCTTTGGATATGATTTGAAATCCGCCGTAGAGCTTAATAAAAAGCTTTTAAAATATTTTTCCGAGGAACAGATTTATAGAATTGATCATTATCTGGGTAAAGAGACTGTGCAGAATCTGCTTGTTACCCGTTTTTCAAATGGTATTTTTGAGCCGCTGTGGAACAGAAATTATATTCATCATGTGGAAATTACTGCGGCCGAACATATTGGTGTTGAAAACCGGGGCAGCTATTATGATAAAACAGGAGCATTGAGAGATATGGTCCAGAATCATTTGCTGCAGCTTGTTGCCCTTGTTGCCATGGAACCGCCAACCTTAATTAATTCCACATCCATAAGGAACGAAACACTTAAAGTCTTCCAGTCATTGCATTATGTGGATACTGATGAAGTAGAGAATAGTGTTATAAGGGGACAATATACCGAATCTACAATAAACGGGCAGAAGATACGCGGATATAGAAATGAACAAAATGTATCGGCTGACTCAAGAACAGAAACTTACGTCGCCCTCAGGCTTTATATCGATAACTGGAGATGGGGAGGCATACCTTTTTATATCAGAACAGGCAAAAGACTTCCAACAATGGTCACCGAAGTTGTGGTTCATTTCAAGCCAACGCCGCATAAGCTTTTTTGTTTTAATGAGGATATGTGTAATTCAGATAATCAATTGGTAATTAGAATACAGCCTGATGAAGGAATACTTTTAAAATTTGGCGTCAAACTGCCGGGAGCCGGATTTAATGTCAGGGATGTTAATATGGATTTTCATTATTCAAGCCTGGCAGACAAGTATATACCTGAAGCTTATCAAAGATTACTGATGGATTGTATGCAGGGAGATTCAACATTATATATCAGAGGTGATGCAATTGAGCAGGCATGGAAGTTTGTTGATCCCATATTGAAGGCATGGAATGACAGACCCGGAATACAGGTATACGGTTATCCGGCCGGTTCATGGGGCCCTCAAAAAGCTGATCTGCTGATTGAAGGTAAAAATATGACATGGCGCTATCCCTGTAAAAATCTTGCGGGTGATGGCAATTATTGTGAATTGTAATAAATTTATTAAAAATGGAACCTGGCATCAGGATATTTAGTAATGCTTCTGAAATGGCAGAAGAGCTTGTTGAAGATTTTTACAGATATACAAGCGAGCTGGGGCGGTTAAAAAAAAGCATTACTATTGCAATATCAGGGGGGACAACACCTTTATATTTTTACCGGCGGCTTGCCAGCTTCAATTCAATAAGCCCGAAGAAAATAGACTGGAAGAGGATGCATTTGTTCTGGGTTGATGAAAGATGTGTATCTGTAAATCACCAGGATAGCAATTACGGGTCGGCACTCAGATTATTCCTGCGTATAATAGATATACCTGAAGAAAACATTCACAGAATACGAGGTGAAAATATACCCTCTGCTGAAGCCCTGAGATATTCAGATGAGCTTCGATTATATGTCTCTTTAAGAAATAATTTTCCTTCATTTGACTGGATTTTCCTGGGCCTCGGAGAAGACGGCCATGTAGCCTCAATATTTCCTGACCAGTTAACATTATTGTTTACGGAAAAATTCTGTGAGACGGCTGTGCACCCCCAGACAAAGCAAAATAGAATTACTCTTACAGGCAAAGTACTTATTAATGCGCGCCGTATTACATTTATTGCATCAGGTGAAAGCAAAAAGCAAATAGTGAAAGAAATAATTAACAAAGAACCTGTCGCTAAATTATATCCCGCCAGCTATATCAAATCTGTCGGAGGAAGACTGGAATGGTATCTCGATAAACAGGCTGCCAGTCTTATATAAAAGAAAACCTGACTTTAATAAATATATATCATAAGTTTATCAAATAAACAGACCGCCAGCTTCCAAAACCTGTTATATATTGATACCTTTGAAACATATTCATACAGTGAGATTTTAATGAATAGCCATAAATTACCCGTAATATTTGTTGTAGATAATAACCAGCTGTTCCGGAAATTAACTGTACGTTATCTTGATGTAGCAGATTTTCATGAAGTACTCACTTTTCCTGATGCAGGGGAATGTTTAAAATTTATTGACCTTCACCCGGACATAATTGTTACCGACCTGTATTACGGTGAAAATAAAATCAACGGTGTTGATTTGTTAATTAAAGCAAAGTCACTGAGTCCGAAAACCAAATTTATTTTTTTGTCTTCAACGGCAGATATTGAGACTGCCATAAAGACAATTCATTTAGGCGCTGTGGATTTTATTGTTAAAAGCAAGACAGCATTAAATAAATTATTAATAAGAATAAAGCAGCTTGTTGATTTTAACAGGGAAATAAAAAAAGCCAATACTGTAAATATTAAACTGGCTTTGTCCCTGGCAGCCTTAATAATAACATTTGTGTGCCTGGTATTCCTTTATGGCCATTAACTGCCAGGTTTTTACCTTCTGTATTAGAAATTTGCCTTGCTTATGGTAAGATCATTATTATAATTGATGATACTGACTGACATGTTTTCGACGCCTGCGTTTATGTCTTTTCTTTTGAATATATAATCCGACAGCAGCATATCAATTTTCAAAAATTCAATGCAGCGGGGGAAATATTTACCATAGTCCCTTAAAGCAGAAAGAGCATAAAAGGTGATATCATAACCTAAAAAACAATAATTGAAACCTTTGGCCGTCATCACATATGGCTCATATTTATATATGCTCCTGCATTTGGCGATGAAGCGTTTGGTATCCTTATTCTTATAATCTATATAGAAAGGCGCATAAATTTTTAGCTGAAGGTCGTGCAGATACTCAATATCTATATTATTCCATGTTTGCCATACAGGGTTTCCGAAAACATTTATATGGAAATCCTTCTGATACCTGCGTAACCTGTTCACAGCATCCATAACATATGCTTCATCTGATGAGGATACATATACAATATTGTCTTTATCTTCAGATAATGCATAAAGAATATTATCACTTAGCGAATCATTGAAAATTACTTCTTTGTATAATATGTTCCTATATGTTGAATCAGCATAAAAATTGGAAAAAAGCCTTTCCCTGAAAAAATCAATTTCCTTAATGGCATTAGTATCTCCATTATGAACAACCATTATGTTTTTATCATAATATTGCGAAATATAGTCAGCCAAAACGTTCAGCTCAGTTTGCCTGGAGGGCATAACCTGCATGATAAAGGGATTATCTTCAATCAAATCGGTTTTAGCAGATAAGGGAGATGCAACAACTATCTGATGCTGCCTGGCAAATTCAGCTATCAGTTTAACATTTTCCGGGAAAACAGGACCAATAATTATATCGGGTTTGAAGACCTCCAGTTCCTTAATTATCTTTCTTACCGTATTCGTATCTCTCTCCGTATCCCTTACCAGCATCTTTATTGACCTTACTGAGTTTTTCAGGGAATCAACAGCCAGCAGCACGCCCTCATAGAATTCAATAAAACTGCTTCCTATAGTAGTTTTTTTCCTGCAAGATTCATAGTAATACTTATCTGTCAGGAGCATTGTGTCATTTTCCATTTTCTGAACTTCTGCAAATTCTCTGCTAAAGAAAGGCAACAGCAAGGCAACCTTAATAGTATCTTTTAATCCTTCAATTGAGTCACATTCGTTTTCACTTAATGGATTTATATATTTATCCATGTATAAATCGATTGAATCTTGAATGACCTGCAGGGTGTCTATGTAAAGGACCCCCGGCCTGGGAATTTTAATTATCTGTCCCGCCTTTAACCCCCATCTTAGCTCTTCGTTATAATTGATTATTTCTGGTATTGGAACACCAAATCTTTTTGAGATGGAATATAATGTATCGTTCTCATTAACAGTATAGAAAATAAATTTATCTCCCAATTCATCTTTTTCCATAATCTGGCCGAGAATGCTCCTTCTGGGAATTTTTAAAACCTGCCCCTGTTTTAAGCCCGACTTTATCTCCTCATTATATTTGTATATTATCTCTACCGGGACATTGTATTTTTTTGAAATAAAATAAATTGTATGGCCCGGTTTTACTTTATGGTAGATAAAATCGTCCTTGCTGAATCCGCCAGATTCATCATCAGATCTCTGTATATATGTTTTTATCGGTATTTTTAATGCCTGCCCCGGTTTGATCATTTCTGTCGTTATTTCGGGATTTTCATTTTTTATGTCTGCTTCAGCAACTCCATATGCCCTGCTTATTGAATATAATGTCTGTCCCTTCTGCACAGTATGAATGTAATACAATTTGCCATTCAGGATAACTTTTTCTGACGAACGCACTATTTGACCAGTTTGTTCCTGCGCAGAAACAGCGAAATATTGAAGAATGAATATCAGGCCTAAGAGGCATCTTGTAAAGTATTTTAAATGTATATTCATTTTTAATTATAAAGTCTCAAGATATTTATTGATATTATTTTCTATCCTGGCCAGGATATTGGTGCTTTTATCCTTTATAAATTTTTCACCTGTGATATTTTCATAAAGCTCAATATACCTTTCTGTCACTTCATTGACAAATTCATCAGGCATCTCAGGCACAGTTTGATCCGCCCTGCCCTGAAAGTCCCTTTCAATAAGCCATTGCCTGACAAATTCTTTTGACAGCTGCTTCTGTTTTTCTCCCCTTTTCAGCCTCTCAACATAGCCGTCCAGGTAAAAATACCGTGATGAATCGGGCGTATTTATCTCATCAATAAGGTATATTTTACCATTATTCTTTCCAAATTCATATTTAGTGTCAACCAGTATAAGTCCTCTTTTTTCAGCAATTTCAGTTCCCCTCATAAAAAGAGCATATGTGTACTTTTCAAGCAAATTATAATCTTCTTCAGATACCAGGTCATTGCTTAAAATATACTCTTTTGAGATATCAAGATCATGCCCTTCATCGGCCTTGGTTGTAGGCGTAATAATTGGCTCAGGGAATTTCTGGTTCTCCATCATCCCTTCAGGCATAGGAACCCCGCTTATTGACCTTCTGCCATCCCTGTACTCTCTCCATGCATGTCCTGCAAGATATCCCCTTATTACCATTTCAACTTTAAATGGTTTTGCTAAGCGGCCGACCGTCACCATGGGATCCGGACTGCTGATTTTCCAGTTAGGTACGATATCTGCTGTTGCATCAAGAAACTTTGAAGCAATCTGGTTAAGCACCTGGCCTTTGTAAGGGATACCTCTCGGCAGTACAACATCAAAAGCTGAAATCCGGTCAGTAACAACCATTACAAGGTATTTGTCCCCTATATTGTAAACATCACGTACTTTCCCTACATATAATCCTTTTTGCTTTTTGAAGTTAAAGTTGGTTTTTGTTATTGCTTCAGCCATAATAAATTATAATTTGAGGGTTACTAATTGAGTTCATTTATAAATTAAGTACGGTATAAAGTTCATATTTAAATTTTATAATAATAATAATTTCTATTAAATAATTACCGGTTTAATATTTGTTTTGATTTATGTCTCTTTACTATTGTCTTTTTCCGATTGCTTACTATAAGCATGCACTATATATTTTACAAGCCTGTGCCTTACAATGTCCCTTGAATCAAAATCTATTCTGGATATGCCCTTAATATCTTTAAGCAAATCCAGAGCTTTTGCCAGTCCGGATACCTTTTTCTCAGGCAGATCAACCTGTGTTATGTCTCCCGTTATTATAAATTTTGTGTTTTTGCCCATCCTTGTAAGAAACATTTTTAGCTGGTTAACAGTTGTATTCTGCCCTTCATCGAGAATTACAAAAGCATTACTTAAAGTCCTTCCCCGCATAAAGGCAAGGGGGGCAATTTCAATAATCCCCTCTTCTATGTACCCGCCAAGTTTTTTGTTGGGTATCATATCCCGCAGTGCATCATACAGAGGCTGCAAGTAAGGATCCATCTTTTCCTTCAGGTCACCCGGTAAAAATCCCAAATTCTCACCTGCCTCAACTGCAGGGCGGGTTAAAATAATCCTGTTTACTTCCTTATTCCTCAATGCCCTTACAGCGAGGGCTATGGCCGTATAGGTCTTACCTGTGCCGGCAGGCCCTATGGCGAAAAGTAAATCATTATTCTCATATTCATCCACCAGTTTCTTCTGGTTAACAGTTTTTGCCTTTATTATCTTTCCGTGGTCACCATAAATTAGTAAATCCTCATCGGCTGCTGCCCTGAGAGCGCCGGTATCATCAGAACTAAGTATGCTCTCGATATCATCGGCACTCAACCTGTTTTTCTCCTGTGCATATTCAATTATATATTCGAGCTTATTTTCGAAAACTTCAATTTCATTGCTTTCACCTAAAACTTTAAGCTCATTTCCCCGCGCAATAATTTTTATTTTCAGGAAGTGTGATTTTATTTTTTCAAGGTTAGTATTGTTTGCACCATAAATTGTCAGCGGATCTATTCCTTCTAAATATATAGTCTTTTCAATCATAAATTCTGGAGAATAATGTTTACTTTTGATCTTTACAAAATAATGTATTTTTTGTCATAAAACAAGACCTATTTTCCGGAATTTCTGATGCAAATTGTTACCTTAACAAGCGACTGGAATCAAAATGACTTTTATGTTGCCTCTGTAAAAGGCAGGATATTAAATGCATGCCCTGATGTGATGATTGTTGATATTTCTCATCAGATCCAGACATTTAATAACTTGCAGGCAGCCTTTGTGTTAAGGAACAGTTTCAGGAATTTTCCCGACGGCACAATACATATTATTGCAGTTAATTCAATGTCGGATAAGGAAAAGCCTCTTGTCCTTGTCAAGGCTCTTAATCACTTTTTTATTACTTGTGATAATGGTGTTTTCGGACTTTTACTGGATGAGGAGCCGGAAAAGATAATCAGAATAAATACTGATTCAGGAAAGGGCAGCTCTTTTGTGGCGCTTGACGTGTTTTGTAAAGTTGCCTGTGATTTAATAAAAGGTAAAAAGCCGGAGGATATTGGTACTGCCGGCAATAGCCTTAATAGAAACATTCCTGTGTTGCCCGCAATTGATGAATCCTTAATCAACGGGAGTGTAATCTATATAGATTCTTACAGGAATGCTATTACTAATATTTCAAGGGAATTGTTTGAAAAAATAGGAAAGAAAAGGCCGTTCGATATTTTTGTTCAAAGCAACCATTATAAAATTAACAGGATAAATTCTGCCTATAACGAGACTTCAGCAGGAGAGATCCTCGCATTGTTTAATTCGGTTAATTTGCTTGAAATAGCAATCAACAACGGTAATGCAGCAGATTTGCTCAACCTGAACATAAATTCGGTGATAAGGATCAAATTTTATGATAAGAAGTAAATTTTGAATTTAATAATACAGATTATAAATGAAAGAAAAGCTAGCTTCTATTGAGAGATTATTAAACATAATGGATGAACTGCGTGCCAAATGCCCCTGGGATAAAAAGCAGACTTTTGAGAGCCTGAGGAACCTGACAATTGAAGAAACATACGAACTGGCTGATGCTATTCTTGAAGATGACAGGGAAGCTATAAAGAAAGAACTGGGCGATTTATTTCTGCACCTCGTATTCTATGCAAAAATCGGATCCGAAACAAATGATTTTAACATTAAGGATATAGCTGATTCAATATCGGAAAAATTAATTTTCAGGCATCCCCATGTTTTTGGGGATACAGATGTTAAGAATAATCCCGAGATTGTCAAGAAGAACTGGGAAGAGCTGAAAATAAAGGAAGGAAATCACTCGGTGCTGGAGGGCGTTCCAAAATCATTGCCTGCTATGATAAAAGCAAACAGGATACAAGAGAAAGTAAAGGCAGTAGGATTCGACTGGGAAGAAAAAAGCCAGATATGGGACAAGGTAGCTGAAGAGCTTGGTGAACTGAAGTCTGAGATAGACAGGAGGGATAAAGAGAAGACAGAAAGCGAGTTCGGGGATCTGTTTTTTTCGCTTATCAATGCAGCGCGCCTTTATGATATAGATCCTGAGACAGCCCTTGAAAAGACCAACAGGGAATTTATCAGAAGGTTCAACTACCTCGAAGAAAAGACCTCTGAAAGTGGCAGGAAATTAAAAGACATGACCCTTGACGAGATGAATGCAATCTGGGAAGAGGCGAAGGAGGTGTGATGGCAAATTGAAAAAATTAAAGGCTGCCTGTTCAGGCAGCCTCTCCTTAATATAAGTTTAGTTAATCTTTATTATTCAACTACCAGTTTCTCCATATCGGTATTACCATTTATTTTAACCTTAACCAGGTATGTTCCTGCCGTAAATGCGGAATATGGAATTTCTACCCTTTTATTATTTGTCCTCAAATTATATACCTGGCTGCCCCTGATATCGGTTATAGTAATTTCTGATACCGCATTTCCCGTGTTATTTATTTCAACAGTCAGATTATTGCTTTTTAAAGGATTGGGATAGATATTCAGTATGGCAGGCGGATTAATTTTTTTAACATCTATTGCAACAGGATCATCAGGGGATGAAGCTGTGACTTTAACCAGTTCAATACCGTCACCTGTTCCTAGATTCCTTGTATATTGCTTGTCATCAGCATTATTCCAGTGTTCATATACCCCAAGGCTGCCAATGGGGGAGCCGTCGCCTTCGGGATCGTAAGTTATTGTGACCGGCCACAGGGTAGGATCCGCTGCCTGGCGCATATAATCGTCAGTACCTGAAATATACGGATAATTTTCCTCCTTATAGGTGTATTCCTTAAGCAGGAAGTCATAGCATACCGATTCTATAGCTACTGCATCCTGCGACAGCAGGAGTGAAGATGTAAAGTTGCCGTTGAATGGTGACATTTCCCATTTTTCTACCCATCCTTCCCAGTTTTTGCCAGACCATATTCCGTCCACAAGGTAAAGAACAGTGTTGCCTCCCAGGTATTTGTGACCCATATAGTCAACAAGGTGCCTGTATTTGCCCGAGCCCTGATTATTAGCAGGCAAACTGTAATGCATGTGATAAGCAGATTGGGATGTGTTATCGTCATTGCCTTCCTGCATGATTGATCCCTGGTGGTTCTTAGCAGCAATAGTAATACCACCCTCATTATGAGTCTTAAGGCATGGAAGATTTATAAAATAAGCAGCATCGAGGTAAGCTTGTGGCAAGGTAGATGTGTATACTCCGTCACTGAATACAAGTTCCTGGTTGGCTGACTGTACCGTTGCCACCCTTCCGTTTGCACCCAGGTCATCCATATAATTAACATCAGCAAATTCAGGATGCAAAATATCCCAGTAAACATCATGAAACCTTCTGTAAGGATCGCCGACAGTGATGTCCGATTGAGCAACACCAACATCATTTACCAGCTGCCTGAGCAACGCAAGAATTACCTGCGGTGTGGCATCCATTTGGTTAAGCCTCGATTGTTTTTCAGTATTATTCTTAAAACCACCATAGCTGGAAGTTGTAAGATTTATTTTTACACATATTTTTTCACCGGCGGTATATCCTGTCTCGCCTTTACTGTGATTCTGGTTAAAATATTTAAACAAAACATCCCATGCGGCATTAACGGTCGTCTGGTTAGTCAGGTATTTGACAGCTTTGGCGAGCATATTATCGACAACTGCCTGATCAGTGTTCTCGAACCAGTAATCGCCTTCGACATTTTCACATGTCTCATCGGTGGCAGCATAATCCCATACCCATACCACACGGCCCGGGAATATTCCTTTTGCTATTCCTATAGGTTCGTTTGCTGCAAAAGCATTTTCTGAAACGAGCACCATTGCGCCTGTTTTTCCCGGAACAGTAAGAACTGAAAATGAAATTGCCAGTACTGCTGCTACCAGGAAAGAAAAGGCTATCATGTATTTTGCCTTAAGCAGGCTGCTTTTAAACTTCCTGAATGCGAAAACGGACCCCGTTAAAGATAACAGATAAATTATAAAACTTGCCATTACGGGTGCCGCAGCTTTCATACATGGATATGTTGCCCGGCTGGGCTTGGGTATGACCCTTACCAGGAACCAGATTGTCGATACGATCCCAGGTATATAAAATAGAATTTTTGCAGGTACTTTCTTTTTTCTCAAAGGCTGTCTGATTTATTCAATACGGGTATGAAATTTATCCTGCTGCATCTTTTTTGATTTTAATTATAAAATTGACATACCATAGTAACAAATATACTCATTATTCCAATAATGCATCGGAACAGATATTTTTTTAACAAAAAGAATGGATTTGGCAGTAAAGAAATATGTGTTGAAAATAATAGCAATGAATAAAATAGGGCGCAGTTATTTAATTCTGCTTTGTCCTTACTATTGTCTTTTCATTGATCCAGCAACCTACCAGGTATTCCTGTCCGTCAACATAACCGTGAAAAAATGTTTCTTCTTTCAAGGGGAAGTGGTCTGAATACCTGTTAATAAGTTTCTCAGCTTTCTGTGAAATACTGGGATCAGTATACATTGCCTTCTGATATTTATCAACGGCCGCCCAATAAACAGCCCGTTGTTCAAATTCAGATTCGCTGCATTCTTT
>CAYWUI010000010.1:31420-33300 GCA_964461435.1 uncultured Bacteroidales bacterium
GTATGATACAACGGGGCAATTTTTTTTGCAAGGCATGCCGAAGGCTCAATATTGAACAATTTGACCAGGATATCCAGATATAAATCTGATTCCGTACAATTATTCTTTTCAAGGATATTTGATATGTTTTTCAGCAGATCAGTATCTTCAGGTCCGCTCTTAAATTTAGGCAAAAATATGCTTACCAGTGTTTCACAATCTGCAGCTCCGCAGGCAGTGAAAATTTTTTCAACATATTCTATAGCCATTTCAGTTTTTTCGCTTCTTTCTGAAGAGTATAACCTTTCGTTAAGGTAATCAATAACTTTTATATAGTTTTGTATTACTTCATCTTCACATATAACTTTATCTTTATAAAGGGCACTTACGGCCTGCATTAATGTAATGGCAACACCTTCTTCAGCACGCGATTTCATAATATCAAGCGACTTTTTCAGATAACTGTATCCGGTTTTCATATCCGAAGGGCGGTATTTTAGTAAATCAACACCTTTCCAGCCCAGGACATAACCTTCCTGTCCGAAATACTGGATTCTCTGATCATAGAGAATCATTAAGGTGTCAATATATTTATTCATTAATTCTTCATTTGCTGTATTTTCTATTCTGTACTTCAGTATCTTTGCACCCATAATATAAATATTATTGCTTGCTGCCGGACAGTTATGAAAACAATATCTCCAGGAGGCATATGCATAATCGGGCATATTCACCTTTACGTACGAACTCATATTGGATAAATTCTTGGCACATTCTGTCCTTGAAATGCTGTCAGGGCCATATTTGGGATTTTCGTAATATTCTAATTTCTGGGCATGATTGACAATACTTGCAGTGAAAAGAATAAACATAAACAGCAATAACTTTATACTTTTTATATTAATGATCCACATACTTTAACTATTTGTTAATAAAACACAAATTCAACTTTTTTGGTTTGAAACTGCGAAAATAACATATCATTAAAAATATTACAAACTTTAGGCCAATACTAATAAAAAATCTTAATAATTCTTTAATAAATACTTGTTAAACTTAGTATACTATAATCTTAATTTAGTATATCTTTAGCACTTTGCAAACCACGATTTACCATATTTAATCTTTTAATAACTGATGATTATATGAGTTCAGACAAAAAGTATGATTTAAGTTTTTTAAATAAATTATCAAATGCCGATGAGAATTTCATTAAGGATATGATACTGACTTTTAAACGGACTTCGCCTAAAATAGTTATAAAAATGGAAAAATATCTGAAGGATAATAATTATAAGGCATTGGGGAATGAAGCTCACAGGCTTATTCCGGGAGTTTCATTCCTCGGAGCCAAAAAGATTGAAAAAGACCTGGCAAAAATTGAAAAATATGTAAATGAAAATATAAAACTTGATGAAATACCGTCATTACTTAAAAATGTAAAAAGAAGCATAACCGGATTAATTGCTCAGTTTGATATTGATTATAACTTTCTGTAATCATTATGTATATTGCGATGTTCAATAAATAAAAAAGCAGGTATGAACACCTGCTTTTTTATTATCTTGTAATGAAACATTAATAATTACTTATTATATCGCGATCGTGCATTTTTATTCTTTGGTTCTGATTTTTTTACAACAATAGTATTTCCGTTTAGCTCAGTATCGTTTAACTGATTAATTGCTTCATTAGCTTCCTCTTCATTAGGCATTTCAACAAATCCATATCCCTTGGATCTACCCGTTTGATAGTCGATAATTACTTTGGCTGATGTAACTTCACCAAATTTTTTAAAAGTTTCCTTGAGATCATCACTTGTGGTCTCATGATTTAATTTTGCAACAAAAATATCCATAAAAAAAGTTTTAAAAATTATAAAAATTTAATTCAGAAAAAGA
>CAYWUI010000010.1:33400-80237 GCA_964461435.1 uncultured Bacteroidales bacterium
TCAGAAAAAGAATTTCATTTTTATGCAAATCTAATTTTAATTTTTAATTAAAAAAAATTTTTTAATTCATACAAAGTTCTGATAAATGTTAAAATTATTTGTTGCGGATTCATTAGCTATAAGACGCAAAATGTCCTGTTTTATATTAATAATATATTATATGCTGACATGACCTTTTTATTTTTATATATTTGAAAATCTAAACAAACGATTCATGCTATGAAGAAATATAAATGTACGGTTTGCGGGTATATTTATGATCCTGAAGATGGGGATCCTGATGGAGGGATATCTCCAGGGACCCCGTTTGAAGAAATTCCTCATGACTGGGTTTGCCCTGTTTGCGGAGCTACAAAGGATGATTTTGAAGAGCTGGAATTATAATAATTAATGTACTTTTTTACTTTAAAATTATTGAGGTTTTTCCTTCGGGATATTCTCAAGCATATCAACTAGCAAATCCCAGAATTTCTTTGTTGATTTGATATTTACCCTTTCATCCGGTGAATGGGCTCCTTTTATAGTAGGTCCGAATGATATTATATCCAGATCTTTATATTTGGCAAGAAACAGGCCGCATTCAAGACCGGCATGTATTGCCTTGACTTTAGCATTGGTGCCGAATAGTTTTTTATATGACTTTTTCGTGATTTGCAGTATTTCTGATTTTAAGTTAGGATTCCAGCCAGGATAGCCGTTTTTTTGTTCAACTTTAGCGTTAACCATATCAAATACGCTTCGCACTGCATTGGCTATGTTATCTTTTGATGACTCCAGCGAGCTTCTCTGGCTTGTGGTTATTATAATATCATCCTTGCCATCGAATTTAACAGAAGCCAGGTTTGTTGAGGTTTCCACCAGTCCCTTCATGGTTTTACTCATAGCTATTACTCCATTGGGGCATGCATAAAGGGAGTTAAGCAGTCTTTTTTGCACCTTCTTTTTAAGAACACACCGGGTAATTTTTTCTGATGTCAGTAATATTTTGAGATTGGGTTCGGTAATCATAAGTTCATTTTTTATGGCAATAGCAAACTGGTTAAGATGTTCCTTTAGCATTAGTTCATTTTTCTTAGGTATTGCTATAATCACATACGCTTCTCTGGGAATTGCATTTGGCAGATTACCTCCTTCGAATTTTACTATATTTATTTTTAGCTTCTTTGGGGCGGTCCAGAGAAAGCGATTTAAAATTTTTATTGAATTTCCTCTTTCTTTATCTATGTCACCACCTGAATGCCCCCCCATAAGTCCGTTTATTGCAATTTTATATGAAACATAATCCGCAGGTATTTTCTTGGTTTTAATTCTTAACCTGGCAATGGTATTTATTCCTCCTGCCGAGCCAATAAACAACTCACCCTCATCTTCAGAATCGAGGTTAACTAAAATCTTACTGTTAAAAAACTGCGGCTGCACGTTAAAAGCACCTTTAAGTCCCATTTCCTCATCAACTGTAAATAAACATTCCAGAGGCCCGTGCTTAATGTCTTTATTCTCCAGAATTGCCAGCTGGGCGGCAATACCTATACCATTATCGGCGCCCAGTGTCGTACCGTCAGCTTTCATCCATTCACCGTCAATAATGGTTTTTATGGGATCGGCATCGAAATCGTGCTGTTTTGTACTGTTTTTTTCACATACCATATCTACATGACTTTGTAAACATACCATCTTTGCCTTTTCAAGAGCCGGGTGGGCAGGCTTACTAATTAAAACATTACCTGCAAGGTCCTTCTTTGCTGCTAACAGGTGTTTTTTCCCGAACTCTATCAGGTAACTGATAATTTTTTCCTCTTTTCCCGATGGACGCGGGATCTGGCAAATCTCATCAAAATATTTCCAGACAGCTTTTGGTTCCATGTTTTTCATGCTTTTCATAACTTCCAAGTTTATAATTATCCTGTTCCAACATAATGACGAATATAATTTATCTTACATTTGTAACCTAAGAATTGGCATAAAAATCTTTTTAATAATGATATTTTATTTTTTACTTTCGTCACGGTTAATAGAATATTATAGAATGTAAATATTACTTCTTTACGGAGTTTTTCGGATTATATGATAGATTTTCAGCAAATACTGGTATTTATTGTTATACTTTTTATCCTGGTATCGCTATACCTTGAGTTATTGGGACCTGCATTTACATTTCTTATAGCCATAATAGTACTTGGAATATTTGGAGTATTAACTCCTATGGAAATGATAAGCGGACTGGCAAATGTGCAGATTGCAGTAATCATTATGCTTCTTCTTTTCGGTGATATAATCAGGAAAACATCAATAGTTGAAAATGTATTCGACAGGTTCTTCAGGTCTGCAAAAAGTTTCAGGGGATTTCTCAGCAGGATGATGTTATTAGTGGCGACATTTTCTGCCTTTCTTAATAATACACCCCTGGTAGCAATAATGATACCTTATGTTCACAGCTGGTGCAAACGCAATAATTATTATCCGTCAAAGTTTTTAATACCACTTTCGTATGCCGCAATACTTGGAGGATCTGTTACTTTAATAGGTACTTCAACCAACCTTATTGTTAACGGAATGATTGAAGATAATACTATTATTCCTGACCTCAGGTCCCTGGAATTATTTGATTTTGTTTATGTCGGTATTCCTATGGTGATAATAGGATTCTTTTATTTATTAATATTTGGCAATAAGTTTTTACCCGATAAGTCCACAATAACGGAATCATTCGGCAAACACTCGCGTCAATATATTATTGAAGCTAAAGTCAGAGCCAACTCACACCTTATTGGAAAGACGGTTAAGGAAGCCGGATTAATTGATTTAAAAGGCCTTTACCTGGTTGAAATCATGAGAAGGTCTTTCAGTATTTCAGCAGTGTCCCCGGAAGTTATTCTTGATAGAGGAGACGTGCTGGTCTTTGCCGGCGAAACGGATAGAATAGCTGAATTGATAGAGTCAAATTCCGGACTTATATTGCCTGAAGTAGGTATGTTAATGAAAAAGAAAAAAACAGAGATTGTCGAAGTGGTGGTTTCACAGAATTCATATTTAATTAATAAATCAGTCAGGGAGACTGATTTCAGGGGTAAATATGACGCGGCAATAATAGCGGTCCATAGAAATGGCGAAAAAATTGAAGGTAAGCTGGGGAATGTAATATTAAAGGCAGGCGACGTTTTATTACTTTATACGGGTGGCGATTTTTTAAGCAGGACAATAAATACGCGCGAATTCTATTTTATATCAAAGGTGAGGGATTTTGTGAAACTGGAGTGGTACAAAACTCTTATATTGATAGGAGGTCTTATGTTATCCATTACTCTTTCTGCCCTGCACATCGTTCCACTATTTATGGGATTAATAATTTTGCTGATAGCCGCAATGGCGCTTGGTGTTACAAATCCGAAAGAACTTCCTCAAAGCATTGATTATAACCTTGCCCTGATAATTGTCCTTGCACTGGCCCTGGGTATCGCTATGATAAAATCGGGGACTGCAGATCTTATTGCAAATCTGCTGATAAACATATTTGTGCCGTTTGGAAAAATATGGCTATTATTTGGCATTTATTTTATTACAGCTATTCTGGCTGCCTATGTGACAAATAAAGCGGCCGTTGCCGTAATATTCCCCATAGCGCTCACGTCAGCCCGAATTCTGGATATCTCTGCCATACCCTTTGTGTTAACCGTTGCCTATGCCGCCGCAGCAAACTTTATGACACCTATCGGTTACCAAACTAATCTCATGGTTTATGGCCCTGGCGGGTATTCATTTAAGGATTTTTTTAGAATAGGATTCCCGCTGACTATTATTTATATGATAGTTACTGTGACAATACTGTCATTAATATATTTCTAGAATGCAAAAAAATGGCAGATTACCGAAGATTTCTCAGATTAGCTATTGATGCTGCACTAGCAGGGGGGGAGAAAATAATGGAAGTATATGATTCTATTAAGATAAACGTTATACTGAAGAAAGATTTTTCACCACTTACTGAAGCCGATTTAAAATCAAATGAGATAATTAAGAAATACCTTGAAGAAACAGGCTTGCCTTTGCTTAGCGAGGAAGAAAAGGAAATAGCTTATAAAAAAAGAAAAGACTGGGATTTGTTCTGGCTTGTTGATCCATTGGACGGGACTAAAGAGTTTATTAAAAGAAACGGAGAATTTGCAGTTAACATAGCGCTTATTGAGAAGAATGCCCCGGTAATTGGAGTAATATATGCACCTGCTGCAAAAGATCTCTATTTCTCGTACCCAGGCAGCGGTTCGTACAAAATATCAGAAGTCAATCCCGGCAACATCAGGAACAAAACTTTAAAATCAATATTAGCACTGGCAACACCTTTGCCGGTTTCAGCCAGGAGGGACAGATTTACTGCAATTGGCAGCAGATCTCATATGTCTCTGAAAACATGGACATACTTCAGGAAGCTGCAAAAAAATTACAGGAATATGGAGATCTTAAAAATTGGCAGTTCACTGAAATTGTGCCTCATAGCAGAAGGGAAAGCAGATGTATATCCAAGGTTCAGCCATACAATGGAATGGGACATAGCTGCAGGCCATGCTATTATTGAAGGAGCCGGATTTATGATCTGTGAGTACAGGAATAATAAACCGCTTATTTACAATAAAGAGAATTTAAGGAATCCCTTTTTTATTGCCGGAAAGCCGGAGTTTGTGATTTAGGATGTATTTACAGTAAGGTTTAATTAGCTTTCTCAGTCTTTTTGGGAAAATCAATATTCACCCTTGCTCCTCCGATTACCCAGCGGCCGGGTTGAATGACATTGCTTATATCGCGATATGTGGCATCAAATAAATTATTTGCCTCGATAAAAAAGTAAAGCCTGCCTTTGTTCCAGTAAAGTTTTGCATTCACCAGCCAGAATGACTTATAGGGGACCAAATCATATTCATTTGTTATCGTGTTATATACATCGTAGTTGCCTTCGCGATTCTGGTATATAAGGTAAATGCTTGCCCCTGTATTTTTACATATACTTATTAAAGATGTAATTGTTAATTTATGTTTTAAATTATCCAGTGCATATTTTGATTCAAAATCGCCTGTTGATTTTCTTATACTTGTGTGTGAATAACTTAAGTTCAAATTTTGAAGGAAGAAATCAGAAGACAGAATATTATTCAGATGTACCATAACTGATAGATCTATACCATCGACGGTGATATCGGCAATATTTTCCGCATGCCACAATGTATCCTTTTCCAGCACCCAGTCTATGATATCTTTTCCAATCCTGTGATAATAAGATAATTGTCCGGTTATTTCAGGGAGGGCTAATTTTAATCCGCCTTCCAGAGATATTGCTTTTTCAGGTTTCAAATCGACGTTTCCGTATGTGTCAGGTGATTCGTAGAACATATCTGTGAAAGAAGGCAGGCGCAAGGTTTTATTTACAGAACCGTAAATCTTAAGGCCTTTGAGAATATTGTAACTAAGATCGATCCCTGGGTATAATCTTAACCTGTTTCTGAAGGTTGAGTTCCAGTTTAACATTATGCCGCCTGAAAGACATAATTTACCTAAGTATATATCCTGTTCTATAAAATGCCCCAGATTTGACCTTAGATAATTCTTATCCAGCAGTACATCCTTATCACCTGGTAATTTCACAGGGATTGACATTTCAAAACCCCTGTTATTACTGAAAATATTTTCTATCCTGTATTCGAATCCCAGTGCGGTTTTTCCGAGTTTATTTATTACAACTAAATTCATATTTGCTCCGAATATATCTGTCAGGTTGTACGCATTAAATGTACTGGCACTGTCTATGACCATGGAATAATGATCATTTAACCTGCGCCAGTATAAAAGCGGCGAGATATTTATTTTGTCCCCGGTGCTTGCTTTTACTGCAGTAAAAGTAGTTTTTATCGTTTCATATTGTTCGGGATACTTGCTTGAGTAGAAACTGTTTGCTCCGAAATCTTTATAGTCATAACCTGCCAGGTAGCTGAAATTTACGTTTTCAGTTTTTAATTCCCCGTTATAAAAAAGATTGTACCTGTCAAATTCGGTATAATCGGTATAACCGTTTGATCCTGTCTTTGATAGTGACAGATAGTTATTGCTTTTTTTTGTAAGCATGTTCCCTGAAGTGTTAAGCTTGGAAAATCCATTTTCACCCGTACTGGCACTAAAGTTGATGTTATTGGTATGTTGCGTGGCTGTGACAATATTTATTGCGCCTGCAAATGCGTTTGTACCCAGTACCCTCGCAGCAGGTCCGTTTAATATTTCAACGCGTTCAATGCTTTCAGCATCCAGGGGGAGGTTAAGATTAAAATGACCTGTGTGGGGATCCGAGATATTTATGCCGTTAAGAAGTATCAATACCTGATCAAAGGAGCTTCCTCTGATATTTAAATCGGCCTGCACTCCAAACATCCCTCTTTGTCTTACATCCACACCCGTTATATATTCCAGTAAATCCTGAATGCTTTGCACGGGCGCATGTTTAATTTCATCTTTAGTAATTACTGTGACTATACGGGAAATTTCAGAGTAAAGAGCCGGACTTCTTTGACCGATAACTTCAATTTCATCCAGATGAATCTTTTTATTAATCCTGATTGTATCTGTATAGGCGGCAATTATTTCCAGCTGTACAAGTATGGAATAACTTGTTAATAGAATACAAATTTTTATTATCTTTTTAAGACTGTTCAGTACCGCGTATCTTTTTCTTGACCAGTGCTTGAAAAATATCATGGCATCAATTTCTTTATAATTTTCTGTTTTTGCATTTATAATCATTATTTCCGGTAAAAAGGCCACTAATATAATAATTTATCCCGGATAATTAATATACAGGGAAACGGACTTCCTGACAGGCAAATTTAAATCTATTATAAAGATAGGCCCGGAGACATTTGCAGCAAAACAATCGTTTTATTTAAATTACTGATTACAAGGTCTTAATTATTTATCACTTAGAGTTAATGTAAACATCATTAAGGTATGGAATAATCAATGGTTAGAGATCAGGTAAAATTGAACATGACCGGCATTTATTTAGAAGTAACAAATGTTCTGTGATTTAAATTATAGAATAAAAAGATTTGATTTATTAAATAATTTATTATTTTTGCCTTAAATCGTAAAACTAATTTAATTCATTAAAAATCTAAGAACATGAAAAAGTTAAGTTTTTTGTTAGTTGCCCTTGCATTATTTTGTTTTATATCTTTAAATTCTTGCAAACAAAAGGCTGGAGAAGCTGAAGAAGCAACCGGAGAAATGGTTGAAGAAGCTGAAGAACCTGCTACAGAAGCCGCTACAGCTGATACTACTGCAGCAGAAACTGAAGCAGCCGAAGAAACTACGGAGTAAACTAACCTGAAAGAGATTTAAAGTACTTTAAGCAGGAATTATATCCTGCTTTTTATTTTTACCGGGTATATCCTCAGGATACATCGTTCTGAAATATATATGTATATATACTAAATTAAGACTACACCTACTTAATATAATTATAAACCACCTTTTTAAGGTGGTTATTTTTTTGCCTTTTTATATAACTTTTATCCCGGGCCCCGGATAAAATTTCCTGGAATGAACAATCCTGTATGGCATCAGCATGGGAAAAGTATATCCAAAATACAATTGAAATTGGTAATAATTTTTTTATGTTTGCAGCTGACCTTTAATATTTAATAAGACTAATAGTATGCCAAGTTTTGTTATAAATGAAAAATGTGATGGCTGCAAGGCACTTGATAAAACTGCATGCCAGTATATTTGTCCGAATGACCTTATGGTCCTTGACAGGGAAAAGAATAAAGCCTACAACAGGGCTGTAGAAATGTGCTGGGAGTGTTACAGCTGCGTAAAGATCTGTCCCAATCAGGCTATTGAGGTGCGCGGCTATGCCGATTTTATGCCCCTGGGCGCGGCTGTGCAACCAATGCGTGGTACCGATTCCATTCTATGGTCGGTAAGATTCAGGAACAAAGAAATTAAGAGATTTAAATTCCCTGTAAGAACCATTCCTGAGGGGACCCTGGAGCCGGATGCAGGGTATGCAACGGGAACGGATGATATCAGTAGCCCCCTGTTAAGGACAGAACCCGGTTCTCTCGGATTATCGGAATTACCGGACATCGGGTGTTCCAAAAAATAATCATATACTCTAAAGATGAATATTAATAACTTTAAAACCGTTGAAATCACTACTGATCTGCTTATCCTTGGCGGGGGCATGGCAGCTTGCGGAGCAGCCTACGAAGCAGCTTTCTGGGCCAGGAAAAAGAAAATGAAGGTTACCCTTGTTGACAAAGCAGCTATGGAAAGAAGCGGAGCTGTGGCTATGGGACTGTCAGCAATAAATCTCTACCTGGGGTTGAAAAACAAAAAAAATACTATCACAGATTATATTAATTATGTTAAGAATGATCTCATGGGTATTACCAGGGATGATTTGGTAGCCAACATTGCCCGTCATGTTGATTCATCAGTTCACCTGTTTGAGAAATGGGGTTTGCCGATATGGAAAGATGCGGAAGGTAATTATATAAATGAAGGCCGCTGGCAAATTATGATTCATGGCGAATCTTATAAGAATATTGTTGCTGAAGCAGCGAAAAAGGCAATAAAGGAGCTTGGGGAAAACGGCGAATACCTTGAGAGGATTTTTATAGCAGAACCTCTTATAATGGATAATCACTGTGTAGGAGCAGCCGGATTTAGTACCCGCGAGAATAAGGTATATATATTTAAGGCCAGGGCAGTGCTGGCAACTATGGGCGGTGCTGTTCATATTTTCAGGCCGCGCTCCGTAGGAGAGGGTTTGGGCCGGTCTTGGTATCCTCCTTTTAATTCAGGCTCGAGTGCATATTTTACAATTAAGTCAGGTGCTGAAATGACTTCCCAGGAGGTGAGGTTTGTCCCCGTAAGATTTAAAGATGCCTATGGTCCCGTGGGAGCGTGGTTCCTGTTATTCAAATCAACGGCAACAAACGCCCTTGGTGAAGACTATATGAAAAAACATGCGGCAGAGTTGAAGAAATGGGCTCCTTATGGTACCACAAATCCTGTTCCTGCAAACCTGAGAAATTACCTCATGATGATTGAAATTGAAAAGGGCAACGGCCCTATCTACATGAAGACAGATGAGG
The DNA here is from genome assembly GCA_964461435.1 of uncultured Bacteroidales bacterium. GTDB lineage: Bacteria > Bacteroidota > Bacteroidia > Bacteroidales > UBA10428. The sequence continues at coordinate 42,538 of CAYWUI010000010.1, forward strand.
CAATAAAAAATCTTATAGATAGCTTCACAAATAAAATGGCTGCTGCACAGAAAATGAAAGAACTGGAATCCGAAGCATGGGAAGATTTTCTTGACATGACAGTAAGCCAGGCATTGCTCTGGGCATCAACTGATGTTGAGCCCGAAAAGAGGAAGTCTGAAATTACAGCATGCGAGCCCTATTTTATAAGCTCTCATTCAGGCGCTTCAGGAGCATGGGTTAGCGGGCCCCGTGATCTGCTGTCAGGAAAATACCACTGGGCCTATGATAATATGACCACTGTCAGAGGCCTGTTCGCTGCCGGTGATGCATCAGGAGCATCAAGCCATAAATTTTCTTCAGGCTCATTTACGGAAGGCAGGATAGCAGCAAAAGCTGCAATAGCATTTTGTGCTGACAGCAGCTTCAGGGATACTATAGATAAAGATAAGATTCATGAGCTTAAAAAAATTATGCTGCGGCCGTTGGTTACTTATTCAAAATACAATAACTATTCGAATGATGAGGATGTGAATCCTTATTTTATTAAACCCAAAATGTTTATGTTCAGGCTTCAGAAAATTATGGATGAATATGCAGGGGGTACAGGTACGGCATTTAAGACTTCAAAAGCCTTGCTGGAAAAAGGACTTGAATTTCTGCATTATATGCACGAAGATTCAGAAAAGCTTGCCGCTTCCGACTTAAATGAATTGATGCGATGCTGGGAAAATATTCACAGGCTGTGGCAAGCTGAAGCACACATAAGATCAGTACTCTTCAGGGAAGAAACCAGATGGCCCGGATATTACATACGGACTGATTTTCCTGAAATAAAGAAGGAGTGGAAATGCTTTTGTAATTGCAGATGGGACTTGGAAAAACAAAAATGGGAAATGATGAAGAAAGAGATAGTTGAGCTAACCTGACTTTTTATAACGCTACATAAATAATATAAAGTAGTTTATGGCAGATAAACCAATACTTGTTGTAGGAGGTGGAATTAGCGGAATAACAGCTGCCATTGAAATTGCAGAGGTGGGCAGGAAAGTAATACTAATTGAAAAACTGCCATACCTTGGAGGTAATGTTATAAGGATGAATAATTACTTTCCAAAATTATGTCCCCCCGCCTGCGGACTTGAGATAAACTTTAGAAGAATTAAGCAAAACAGTAATATCACGGTATATACGTCAACCACTGTCAATAGCATATCGGGGACCAAAGGCGATTTTACTGTCCGCGCCAGGAGTGAGCCTGCCTATATAAACGCCAACTGTACAGCTTGCGGTGAATGTGCTGAAGTATGTCCCGAAGAAAGGCCAAATGAGTTTAATTGCAACTTTGACAGAACAAAGGCAATATATATTCCGCACGAAATGGCTTATCCCTTCAAGTTTAATATTGATGATAAATATTGCAGGAAAGAAGCATGTAAAATGTGTGTGAACGTTTGTAAATATAATGCTATTGAACTGGCGGCTGAAGAAAAGGTTTTAACACTTCATGCCTCATCAATAATTCTTGCGACGGGATGGACCCCATATGATGTGCAAAATGTGGAAAATCTGCATTTTGATGAATATGAAAATATAGTTAATAATATGGAACTGGAGAGGTTGCTGGCAGAAAACGGGCCGGGTAAAGGCAGGTTACTGAGACCATCTGACAGGAAAGTACCGAAATCAGTTGCATTTGTCCAGTGTGCCGGCTCGCGTGATGAGAATCACCTGTTGTATTGTTCGGCAGTATGCTGCTCAGCATCACTTAAACATGCACTGACAATTTCCGGTAAACATCCTGAAACACACATCGATATTTTTTATATAGATATCAGGATAAGCGGCAGAAATGAAGATTTCCTTTCTAAAGTGGAAACATATAAAAATATAGAACTTATAAAAGGGAAAGCAGCAAAAATTGAAGAAAATAAGAAGTCAAAAAATTTAATAGTCGAGGCAGAAGATATCTTATCGGGAAGAAAGATAAAAAAGGAATTTGAGCTTGTTGTCCTGGCAGGCGGTATTAAACCCTCCGATAGTCCGGTGCAGGGCAGCATGAAGGATAATTACGGATTTATAGTACAGGAATCCTTACCCGCCGGGATATTTGCTGCGGCATGCTCAAAAAGGCCTATGGATGTGAGTTCCTCATTGAAGGATGCAACAGGAGCTGCCCTTAAAGCACTTCAATGAATTATAAATTATATGTAAATTGGATATAAAACTGGGACTATATATTTGTGAAGGCTGTCATATAATTGATAACCTTGATGTACAAGCCCTGGCGGATTTAGCTAAAAACGAACATAGTATAGGTATATGCAGGAAACATTCTGCCCTTTGCTCAGGGGAAGGTGTAAAAGTGATAAGTAAAGATATAGAAAAGGAGAGCCTTCAGGGAGTTATTATTGCTGCATGTTCCCCAAGGTATAATACATCAGTATTTAATTTTCCGCGTGAAATTATAAATGAAAGGGTAAACCTGAGGGAACAGGTTGCATGGATAGGTAAGACAAATCGCGAAGATCTGCAAATGCTTGCAGAGGATTATGTCCGTATGGGCATAGTCAGAGCCGCAAATATATGCATGCAGCAGCCCTATGTAATGGATAAACAAAGCCGCGATATTATGGTTATTGGCGGAGGTATAACAGGCATTACTGCTGCCGTGGAAGGAGCGAGAGCAGGTTATAATATGATACTGGTTGAGAAGGAACAGAACCTCGGGGGCTGGTCAAACAAACTTTTTAAGCAACTGCCATCCAGATATCCATATATACATTGTGAAGACCCTGCCGTCGCCGGGAAAATAAACGAGATTAAAGAATTTAAAAATATAAAAGTAATAACATCTGCAAAGGTAAAAAAAATATCGGGTCAGCCTGGCAGGTTTGAGGTTACTGTCTCTGCCCTTAACAAAGAACATCACCTTGCCGTGGCTTCAATCATAGCAGCTTTAGGCTGGCATCCCTATGATGCAAATAAATTAACTGAATATGGCTATGGTAAGTTTGATGATGTTATTACGAATGTAGAGCTTGAAGAGATGGCGAAAGCACATAAGATAATAAAACCTTCAGATAAGAAAATGCCTGAAAGTGTTCTCTTTATACAATGCGCAGGCTCAAGAAGCAAAGAGCATCTCCCATACTGTTCATCCTATTGTTGCGGCACAACACTAAAGCAGGCCAAATACATCAGGGATAGCAACAAAGACTCATCAGTCTTCATAATATATAAAGATATCAGAACACCGGGCCATTATGAGAATTTTTATAAAGAAGTTCAAAAGGATGAACATATATTCATGACCAAGGGAGTAGTTTACAGGATAAGCAAAAAGAACAATAAATTAATCATACATGTGCGTAATACCCTTATAGGTGAAGATATTAATGTGGCAGTTGATTTAGTAGTCCTTGCTACAGGCATGACTCCGGCAAATAGTGAGGAATTAAATTTGAAATACCGGCTGGGCAGGGGGTTGCCGGAAATAAAGTATAATTTCCCCGATTCTCATTTTATTTGCTTTCCCTATGAGACAAGGCGAACCGGCATATATGCAGCAGGATCCTTCCGTTCTCCTATGGATATTACTGGATGTATGGAAGATGCAATGGGGGCAGCATTAAAAGCCATACAATGCCTTGAAGCCGCCGGAAGGGGTGAAGCAGTACATCCCCGGTCGGGTGACCGGTCCTATCCGGAGTTATACATGGACAGGTGCACAGACTGCAAGCGATGCACTGAAGAATGTCCATTTGGTGCCTATGATGAGAATGACAGGGGTACCCCACTTCTGAATATCAACAGGTGCCGGCGCTGTGCCATATGCCTGGGATCATGTCCCGAAAGGGTCATAAATTTCAGCGACTATTCAATTAATATTGTTTCCCGGATGATTAAGTCAGTTCATATGCAGGCAGAATCCAAAGAAAAGCCGCGGATATTAACTTTTGTATGCGAGAACGATGCTTACCCCGCATTTGATATGGCCGGCCATAAGCGGTTAAAATATAGTGCTTTTATAAGAATAATACCAGTAAGATGCCTGGGCTCGATAAATACGGTGTGGATATATGATGCCCTGGCATCGGGCTTTGATGGTATACTCCTTATAGGATGTAAACCCGGAGATAATTACCAGTGCCACTATATGCAGGGAAGCGAGCTTGCTGACACCAGGTCGGGATATTTGCAGAAAACGCTCGCAGGAATGATGATTGAGCCGGAAAGGATAAGAACTGAATTTATTGAGATTAATGATTATTATAAAATACCGGGAATAATAGACAGCTATGTTAAAGCTGTGAAAAAAATGGGACCAAATCCTTTTAAAGATCTGTAATTCATAATACCGACATTAAGCGGCCATCTTATAAAATAAATTATTTAATTTTAGATCCTCAGTTTGACATATAAAATATTAGTGTATGAAATATCAGTAAAAATTTGAATTATGATAGTCACTTTTGTTCATGTCTGGGTTAAAGAAAATTATATTGAGGATTTTATTAAAGCCTCTGTGGACAATCACAATGAATCGGTTAAAGAACCGGGTAATCTAAGGTTTGACCTGCTGCAGGATGCAGCAGATAAGTCCAAGTTTGTTCTTTATGAAGCATACGCATCAGAAGAGGCTGCCGCTGCCCACAAGAGCACGCCCCATTACATGAAATGGCGTGAGACGGTAGCTGCCTGGATGGCAAAACCGCGCGAAGGGATAAAGCATAATATATTATGTCCTCTGGATACAGCAAGATGGTAAATCCGTTTAAATTCTCCGGCATACCTCAGATAGAATTCGGACCTGGCTCCATTGCAGAACTGCCGTCAGTAATTAAAAAGTTCGGCAGGTCGGCTTTGATCATTACAGGTGCTTCATCTTTTGCCAAAAAGGGACAGACACTTATGGCAAAACTTGAAAGTGAAGGCCTCACGGTTTACAGGTCTGGGACAGAGGGAGAACCTTCCCCTGGTAATATTGATGCAATAACCGAAAAATATTTTAATAAAGATATTAATGTTATTGTAGCTATAGGAGGAGGCAGTGCTATAGATACCGGCAAAGCTGTATCTGCAATGATATTGTCAGGGGAGAAGGTCAAAGATTATCTCGAAGGGGTTGGAAATAAAATACATAAAGGATCAAAGTTGCCTTTTATTGCTGTACCGACAACTTCAGGTACGGGAAGCGAAGCGACGAATAATGCTGTAATATCAGAAATCGGAGAAAGAGGATTTAAAAAATCCTTGCGTCATACCAATTTTGTCCCTGATTATGCAATAGTTGATCCTGAACTTACATTAAGCTGTAATCCTGAAATTACAGCGGCCAGTGGTATGGACGCCTTTTCCCAGCTTCTGGAATCATATTTGTCCGTTAAAGCCAGTTTATTTACGGATTCACTTGCGGTTGAAGCTTTGAAATGTATAAGCATATGTTTATCTAGTGTTTATAAAGACGGCCATGACCTGAAGGCAAGAACAGGCATGGCATATGCCGCAATGATATCGGGAATTGCACTTTCAAATGCAGGACTGGGACTTGTACATGGCTTTGCCTCAGCATTGGGCGGGTTTATCAATATACCTCATGGCATAGTGTGCGGAACATTAATGGGTGCTGTAAACAGAAGAAATGTTGAAATGCTTTGTGACGGAGATAGCAGCAATGTTGCTTTTACAAAGTATGTCAGTGCCGGTAAGATTTTTGTAAGGGATAATAATAAGAGTGACGAATATTATGCCAGGACATTCATTGACCATATTGATGAATTAATAGCGATCATGAAGCTGCCACGGCTCGGAAAATACGGACTCGAGTCCGGACAAATTGATAAAATAATTGATTCCACGAGCCTTAAAGACAATCCGGTTTCACTTGATAAATCAGACATGCGCAATATTCTTCTTAGCAGAATATAAAAATTGATGGCAGCATAATAATATTATATATTTCTTTCATTAAATGAACTAAATTTACAGGTTAAGCGTTTGTTGATTGTGTAATAATTTAAATCTCAAAAATGCCAAGAAAGCTGATATTAATATTTATTATTGCTGCAGCATGGTGCTCGTCAGCTATTTCACAAAAAAAAATTGGAATAAGGGGGGGCATAAATTTTAATTTGCCTATGGCCTTTAAATTTTCGCAGCCAGGGTATAATTACGAACTTACAATCCGAAATACCTTAAGAACCGGATTTCACTTCGGCCTTGTCTCGCAAATTAAAGTGTTAGGCATTTTAATGCAGCCCGAGATATTATTCACTTCTGTAAATAATAACCTGGAATATGAGGAGATAACGACCGGGGAAATTCATATAATAAAACAGGAATTTAGCAGGCTTGATATGCCGGTTCTCGCACTGCTCAAGGTAAAAGCCTTTAAACTGGAGTTAGGTCCGGTTGGCAGTATTCTATTAAAAGATAAATCAATATTATTTGATGAAACCGGTTACGAGCAAAAGTATAAAAAAGCATCACTGGGCTATCAGGCAGGATTAGGATTTGAAGTTTCCAAGTTAATTTTTGATGTTAAATATGAGGGCAGCCTGAGTAAGTTTGGTAATGGACTGGAGATAGGGGAGGACATATTTAACTATAATCCGAGATCGAATCAATTCATTATAAGTATGGGTGTATTTTTTTAATATATGTGCTATACGATAGAAATAAATCTTACAAGGGAACAGATAGAAAAAAGATTTCAGGCAAAGTTCAAAAACGGCTCCGATTTTGAACCTAAAAAAAGGATTTCAGCTTTTACTCTGCCTGAGCTGCCGGTAATATGTTCTGACGCGGCAGATGAAATTAAGCTTTATACATGGGGGTTAATACCTTTCTGGGTAAAGAATGCGGAAGATGCCAAATCAATAAGGACTAAAACTTTCAATGCCAGGGCTGAAACTATTGCTGATAAAGCTTCCTTTAAAAACTCATTCAGGTCAAAAAGATGCCTGGTATTAACAGATGGTTTTTACGAATGGCATACGGACGGGAAAGCAAAGACACCTTTCTTTATTAATTTAAAAGACAGAAATCCCTTTGCCCTTGCAGGATTATTCGATTGCTGGCTGAACAGGGAAACAGGAGAATATATCAATACTTTTACGGTGGTGACAACAAGGGCTAATCCTATGCTTGAAAAGATTCATAATATAAAGAAAAGGATGCCTGTTATTTTACCTCCCGGCATTGAAAGGCAATGGTTGGATACAACACTGCCACTTACAGATTTGCAGCGTATGTTCATACCATTTGATGAAAAGCTTATGAGCGCAGCGAGAGTTGAGAAATCTTAATCTGGCGGTTTTACTTCTCTTTAGTCCCGTTACTTAATAGTAGTATTTCAGTCACGATAATCTCCGTTATATATTTTGTGCTGCCGTCTTTGTCATCATATGAGCGGTGTGTAAGACGTCCCTCAATTGCAACCTCCCTGCCTTTTTTCAGGAATCTTTCAGCTATTGAAGCATTTGAATCCCAGGCAACAATATTATGCCATTGGGTAGAGGTAATTTTTTCCCCGTCGGCATTTTTGTATGAATCATTTGTAGCAATTGAGAACCTTGCCAGCTTTTTGCCGGCATCTAATTCCTTTATTTCAGGATCGTTCCCTAAATTACCTATTAACTGTACCCTGTTTCTTAAACTAAGCATGATTACATAATTTTAAGGTTAATAATTATTTTGGCAGTTGTGATTTTAGGGTTTTAAAACCACATTACAAAAAGAAGTGTGCAAAAAACAAATGAATGGTCATAAATTACCAGCGAGCGGTTGTTAATGAAATATCACTTTTTTAAAGGTGAAACTGTGACTTTAGTTTTTCTGTGACAATGTGCCCGTCAAATAGCTGAATTACCCTGTTGGCCCGCTCGGCATTAATGGGTGAGTGTGTCACCATAATTATTGTGGTTCCTTCATTATTAAGGTCTTCAAGAAGCTTCATAACCTCTTCGCCATTTTTGGAATCCAGGTTCCCTGTTGGCTCATCTGCATACGATCCATCACTTCACTGACCATCCTGTGCCGCTCCGAAGATTTCATCGTTAGGTATAACAACGGGAGCTCAATGTTTTCATAAACATTTAGCTCGTCAATAAGATTAAAACTCTGAAATACAAACCCTATATTACCTTTACGAAGATTTGTCCTTTGTCTTTCCTTTAATTTCGACACTTTGTTATTGTAAAAGTAATAATCTCCGCTTGTCGGATTATCGAGTAATACAAGGATATTTAACAGCGTTGATTTGCCACAGCCTGAGGGCCCCATTATTGCCACAAACTCTTTATCGGCAATTTCAAGATTAACTTTATTAAGTGCTGTTGTTTCAACCTCCTCAGTCCTGAATATTTTTGTCAAATCCTTTGTTTTAATCATTGCTTCAAAGCTTTTTTGGTCCAGTGCCAGATATATGCTATTTGTAACAAATTATATTATATATCGCTTATAAGATAGAAGAACCGTATATTATCAAAATAATATGCGGTTCTTTAAGCAAGTTATGGTTATCCTCTCAGGGTTTATTCAGATAAAAATCAGCTTTTCTTTCCGGCCGGGCCCACGTACTTACAGCCAAGGCCCAGTATGGGGATAAATATTTCCGAGAGCAAGATTAAACCGATGGTAAAACCTACATTTTTGCCAAAGCTTTTTGACAATAAATTTAAACTCCAGATAATCCAGATTATGTTGACTACTGGGATTATGCATAGAATAAGCCACCACCATGGTTTACCGATAACACGAAAAAAAACAATTTGACCGTAAATAGGTATTAGAACTGCCCAGCCCGGTTGCCCGGCTTTACGATAAATTATCCATATTGAAACAATATTCAGAATGGCAACTGCCAAACAAATTATAGGTATTAACGATAGAGCTATCATAATAATAATTTTAAGTTATAGATAAATTTACTGTTCAAAATAATGGTTCTTTTACAAAAAGACTAAGCTAACAAAATGATTATAAATATGAGATAATTTGAATGTTCAGGCGAGTCATTATAGAGTAGGATCTCTATTATTTTTCATAGTTCACTGTACTTACAGATATTGTTACTATAAGCTAGCAGCAATTCCTGTATAAAAGTATAGCAATTTATGCATTTAATTTATAACTATTTAAAAAATAATATTTATTTCTCAACAGGTACTGGCATGATTTTTTAGGTGTCTTAACCTGCAGGCTTTTACAGAGGGAGTTACCCTGGAAGATCAACCTGATGCCCTTAAAAGTATTTTTTAAGTATTTTCATGAGTTCCTCCATGCTGAAAGGCTTGGTCAATACGTCATTGCAACCGGCGGCAATCGCGTCATCCACGTCATGAGGAGTTCTGCCCGCAGTTTGTGCTATAATTGGAATATTGCTATTAAATTTTATCATCTCACCTGTCACGGATCTTCCGTTTATATCGGGAAGCTGTATATCCATTAGAACCAGATCAATATCAGCATTATCTTTATAAAGCCGCAGCGCTTCCTTTCCGTTTTTTGCCCTTATTATTTCACCTTTTGTTAATTTGAAAATCTGGTTTAGCAGTATATAGCTCATATCATCGTCTTCAACAATCAAAATTTTTTTTCCTTCCAGATTCAGAACGCACATTTCTTTGAATAACTTAACTTTGTTAAAAACGTAAAAGTAGAAAATTCAGTTTTATAAATTATTTAAAATGAGATTTTTTATTAAAATATTTTATATTTTCAATAAATCATTTTTATATTGGCCATAAATTTAGTATTAGTCTCATATATTTCATTATTAATGAGTTAAAACTGAAATCATGTCATTAAAAATTAAGGAATTCCTTGAAAAGGGAATATGGAAAATCCGGTTAAAGGGCAAACCTTCCGGCAAAACCTTTTTTATAAGGCAATTGAGAATACTTCTAATTGCAATCAGGGGATTTGCAGAGGACAAAGTCCAGTTAAGGGCATCTGCCCTTACTTTTTATACATTATTGTCAGTTGTCCCTGTGCTGGCAATGATATTTGGAATTGCCAAGGGATTTGGTTTTGATGAACACTTAAAAACAATGCTGCAGGAAAAACTTTCAGAGCATAAGGAAATACTGGTTGAAATAATAAAATTCGCTGACAGGACCCTTAAAAATGTAAAAGGGGGATTTATTGCAGGAACCGGACTGGTAGTATTGATATGGTCTGTAATGAAAGTGCTCGGCAATATTGAAAATGCATTTAACAATATCTGGCAGATAAAAAAATCCAGGGGATTTTCCAGGAAGTTCAGTGACTATCTTTCTCTTGTCGTTGTAGCTCCCATACTTGTATTTGTTTCCAGCGGATTTACAGTTACACAGGATAATACTTTTATACAGGGAAATTTACTCGTATATCTGGGCCCCTTATTTAAATTCCTTGTATGGATACTTTCATTTACTCTTATATGGTTTGTGTTTACCCTATTATATATTATACTACCAAATACAAAGGTTAATTTCAAACCTGCTTTTGCAGGGGGAGTTATTGCAGGTTCGATGTTCCAGGTTTTACAGTGGGCATATGTTAATTTCCAGTCACTGTTATCGGGATACGGTGCAATTTACGGGAGTTTTGCTGCCCTCCCGTTATTTTTAATGTGGATGCAGTTCAGCTGGCTGATAATGTTGTTCGGAGCTGAAATAGCTTTTGCATACCAGAATGTGGAAAACTATGAGCATGAAGCAGATGTTCTGAACATAAGTACTCATTTTAAACGAATATTATCACTGCTGATAGCACACCAGATAATAAAAAATTTTGCAAACGGACAGCCGGCAATGACGTCAAATGAAATTTCACATAAACTTGATATTCCTGTGAGGCTTGTAAGAGAGATAATTTATGAATTGTATGAAGCAAAAATACTGTCCGAGACAATTACCAGAAACGTTAAGGAACTGGCATATCAGCCGGCCCAGGATCCCCGCCGCCTGACCATAAGGTATGTCATGCAGTGCCTTGATAAAAGAGGAATAGACTCTATACCCATTGACAGCTCTGATGAACTGAAAAGTATCTCCGGCATAATAAACGCATTTGAAAATGAACTGGAAAAGTCACCCAAAAATGTATTATTGAGAGACCTTTAAGAAATATATTAATATTTATTCTTTTCCGGGGCATATATTAATTTGATATTCTGACAAAATATTTCTAATATTGCATCTTGATAAATAAGAGATGAAAATAATTATTACACATACATGGCATTCAAGGTACCTTATAGTGTATCTATAGGTTGCTGCGGTATGTGTAAAATCAAAATAATGGTTTAAAAGGTTTGCAGGTATTGCAGGCCTTTTTTTATTTAAAAGGTTTGCTATGGAAAAATTAAAAATTACAATTCAAAAGGAAGGAAGATTGAATGAAAAATCTTTGCATCTTATAGAAGATTGTGGAATATTATTAACACAGGAGGGGCGAAGGAGGCTGGTTTCCTTGGGGCAGAACTTTCCCCTGGAAGTGTTATATGTGCGTGATGATGATATCCCTCAGTATGTATATGACGGTGTGGCAGATATAGGCATAGCAGGTGAGAACACAGTGCTGGAAAGATGCAAAGATGTTAAAATAATAGAGAGGCTGGGATTTGCCAGATGCAGGCTATCTCTGGCCATACCCCAATCGGTAAAATATACGGGCAAAGAGTTTTTTAACGGTAAAAAGATCGCTACTTCATACCCGGTAATTCTGCAGAAATATCTTGATGAGAACAATATAAGTGCTGAAATTCATGAGATCAGCGGTTCTGTTGAGATAGCGCCGGGCATTGGCCTTGCCGATTCTATTTTTGACATAGTAAGCTCGGGAAGCACGCTTGTCAGCAACAGGCTTAAAGAAGTTGAAGTGGTATGTCATTCGGAGGCAGTAATAATTGCTGCGCCCCACCTGGCAAAGGATAAAAAAAATATTCTGGATGATTTGCTGTTCAGAATTAAGTCGGTGCAGCGTTCACGTAATTATAAGTATATTCTGCTTAATGCCCCTGATGATAAAATAGACAAGATAGTGAAGCTTTTGCCGGGGATGAAGAGTCCGACAATTATCCCGTTATATGAAAAAGGATGGAGCTCATTGCATTCGGTAATTAGTGAAAATGAATTCTGGGAAGTAATAAGCAAATTAAAAGAATATGGCGCACAAGGTATTCTTGTGACTTCAATTGAGAAAATGATAATTTAAAATTAAAAATGAAGGCGAGTAATTTTTTTCAGTTTTCCGTTCCGGCTCTAATATGGGGGACAACATGGTATGCCATAAAGTTCCAGCTAGGGATTGTTAATCCTTTATGCTCTGTGGCATACAGGTTTGCTGCTGCCGGAATATTATTGCTCGTTATTTGCAGGTTATTGAAATTAAATCTCAGATTTTCGCTGCGCAGCCATTTTTTTATGTTACTTCAGGGCCTGCTTCTTTTCAGTACAAATTACTGGCTTGTATATATAGCTGAGCAGCATTTAACAAGCGGACTGGTAGCCATAGTATTTTCACTGATAATCTTTTTAAATATATTTTTTAATTCCATAATACTTAAGGGCGCCATAAGGAAAAAGGTTTTATTTGGAGGCATACTGGGTATTACAGGCACATTGCTCATATTTAAAAATGAACTGCATGTCTTCAGCTTTTCTGATAAGAATTCCTATGCATTAATAATATCCTTAATTTCTATTATTTTAGCATCACTGGGAAATATTACATCAGCATATAATCAGAAGAATAAGCTGCCGGTTATCCAGACTAACGCATTCGGCATGACATACGGTTCTTTATTAACATTTGTGGTGGCACTGATAGCAGGGACAGAGCTGAAGTTTGAGGTGTCAGCTCCGTATATAATTTCACTCCTGTACCTGGCTATATTTGGTTCTATTGCAGCTTTCAGCTTCTATTTGAAATTAATCGGAAATATAGGACCTGACAGGGCCTCTTATGTCATTTTAATTGCACCTGTGATAGCAGTTATTGTATCAATTATTTTCGAAGATTATAATCCCGGCAAATCAGCTGTAATAGGAATAGTGCTATTAATTTCAGGTAATTTTCTGGCAATGAGTAAACGTACTAATTTAGCTAATATTCTAAAATGGAAATAATAAGATATCCTGAACCGGCCACATGGGCAGACATTTTAAAGCGCCCTGTGTATGATAATAAGTTGATTTATGAATCAGTAAGGCAAATATTAACCGACGTCAAAGAGAATGGTGATGATGCATTAAAAAAATATTCATTGAAATTTGATGGTGTGAATCTGGAAAGCTTTGCGGTAGAAAGGGAAGAGATAAATCAATCTGAAAAATTTATAAGCAAGGACCTAAAGCAGGCAATACTTCGTGCCATGGTGAATATTGAAAAATTCCATTCATCACAAAAACAAAAGACCAGAATTATTAATGTCACCAGGGGAGTAAAATGCTGGCAAAAAAGTGTGGCGGTGGAGAAAATCGGACTTTATATTCCGGGGGGCTCGGCCCCGCTGTTTTCGACAGTCCTTATGCTTGGAATACCAGCCAGGATCGCAGGATGCAAAGATATTATCATGTGCACGCCTCCTGATAAAAAAGGCACCATAAACCCTGCAATATTATATTGTGCCGGACTGGTGGGGGTTACGGCAATATTTAAAATTGGTGGTGCTCAGGCTATAGCTGCCATGGCCTACGGTACAGAAACGGTACCCGGGGTCTATAAAATATTCGGACCGGGAAATCAATATGTCACGGCTGCAAAACAACTTGTGACAATGGATGGACTTGCTATAGACCTGCCTGCCGGCCCCTCTGAAGTGGCCGTAATTGCTGATATCTCGGCCTGTCCCGAATTTGTGGCTTCTGATCTGTTGTCCCAGGCGGAGCACAATCCCGACAGCCAGGTAATATTAGCAACTACGGAAGAAAAAGTTATTACAATGGTCAGTGAAGAATTGCAGAAACAGATTAAGGAACTTCCAAAAAAAGAGCTTGCCAGGCAATCATTGCAAAATAGCAGGATTCTGCTGATGAGAAACATGACAGATATTATAGATATTATAAATTCATACGCTCCCGAGCACTTAATAATTTCTGCCCGGCATGCCGGCAGTATAGCCGAACAGATAACCAATGCGGGATCGGTATTTATCGGCAATTACTCTCCTGAGAGCGCAGGGGACTATATGTCAGGCACTAATCATACCCTTCCGACAAACGGATATGCAAAAGCATACAACGGACTGAACCTTGATGACTATGTCAGGAAAATAACATTTCAGAAAGTAAGCAGAAGAGGATTAAAAAAGATAGGCCCTGCAATAAAAATTATGGCTGAGGCAGAAGAACTGGCTGCACACAGGCATGCCGTGGATATAAGACTTAAAAAAATCAGATAATAGCTCCCTTCTTTTTATATGTTCTTATCGTCTGCACATCCGCATATTGGATAACAGGATAATAATAAAAGGATCCGTTTTGTGCTGCATTTAAAAGTGATGAATATCATCATATAATAATAACATATATCACTTGATTTATATCAACTTATATTTAATAAGTTCGTAAATTTAATTAAACAAAATCATAGGTTCTTTCATAGTTAAAAATAATTTAAGGTTTAGTTAGATTTAGGGTTAATAATAAGTACAGATGTGAGTTTTTTTCGTTTGATAGGATTTAATTAGTTTTAGGTGTTGAATAATCCCGGTTAATCCGGGATTATTTTTTTGAATAAATGATTTATATCATCACTAAATGATAATATATATCATTGTAATTCATAAAAAATGAAATTCTTTTTATTCTATCTTTGAGTCCAGTAAGTATATTAATATTGAATAGACTTATTTAGATTTAGGGTTAGTATTTAGTACAGTCGCTAGATTTATCATTTGATAGGGTTTATTAGTTTTAGGTATTCATAAGTCCCGGTTTTAAATCGGGACTTTTTATTTTTGCCGGTTTTGAGAATGATAAATATCATCACAGTAATGCTAAATCAATTAAAACAAGGAAATAATTAAAACTTATAATAAATTTGAGAATTTTACAGGTACTAATACGCTTATTGAAGCTGATTGGCTACTTTTTTGTTAAATATTATTATGAAATTAGTGGTACTGGCAATTTTGTTTTTGTGTAATACAGAGACAATCTCATCTTCAGGGGATAGTGCCTTAATGAGTAATTATGATGTAAAATTTTACAAACTTGACCTTGAAGCAAGCGATACAACAAATTATTTATCAGGTTCGGCAACAATTCTTATAAGGATAATTGACTCACCTCTAAATGAATTCATTTTTGAACTTGCAAATGATTATACTGTTGATTCTGTCCTGCTGGACAGTGTAAAAGCAGATTTTATCCATCAGGATGATAAAATCACTGTTACTTCCGCCACAGATCAAGAGAAAAATTCACTGGCAAGCATACAGATTTTTTATTTCGGGTCTGTCAGTGCCGGTGATTCAAATCCCGGCATTTACAATAAAAGAAGTAACCAGCTTGGGAAAAATGTTACCTATACACTTTCCGAGCCTTATTATTCTAAAAAGTGGTTTCCCTGCAAGCAGGTTATTACTGATAAAGCCGACTCTGTTTATGTCTTTGTAACGACCGACTCCGGATTAAAGGCCGGGTCAAACGGAATACTTACTTCGGCAGTTTCTCTGCCCGGAGATAAGGTCAGGTATGAATGGAAATCTCATTATCCTATTGCCTATTATCTTATTTCCATTGCCGTAGGAGACTATAATGATTATAGCTTTTATGTAAATATCGACGGATTTGAAGACTCAATTCTCATTCAAAATTACATATATAATACAGCGGATTTTTTAACTGATAATAAGGTTAATATTG
The DNA here is from genome assembly GCA_964461435.1 of uncultured Bacteroidales bacterium. Taxonomy (GTDB): domain Bacteria; phylum Bacteroidota; class Bacteroidia; order Bacteroidales; family UBA10428. The sequence goes on from CAYWUI010000010.1 coordinate 58,377, forward strand.
ATAAAACCAAAGATCTGGTAGCACTATTCTCTGAGAAATTCGGGCTCTATCCCTTCAGGGAAGAAAAATACGGACATACAATTGTGCCAATGGGGGGAGGCATGGAGCATCAGACGATGACTACGCTGGGATTTTTTTCATTTGAACTTATTGCTCATGAACTGGCACATCAATGGTTTGGAGATAATGTTACCTGCGCAACATGGCAGGATATATGGATTAATGAAGGATTTGCCAGCTATTCCGAATACATTGCAAACCAGTACTTGATTTCCCAGGATAAAGCTTCACTCTGGATGTCTGATGCTCATGATTATGTTAAAACGGAGCCCGGAGGAACTATCTATATTCCCGACACTGATATTAGTGATCACAGGCGAATTTTTGATAACAGGCTTTCTTATAAAAAGGGAGCAGCAGTTATTCATATGATAAGACACGAGATACAGGATGATTCCTTGTTTTTTCATGTGCTAAAGGAATTTCAGTCTTCATTTAAGGCTAATGTGGCAACCGGACTGGATTTTAAGATGATTCTTGAAGAGCAGACAGGCAAAGATTTTACTGATTTTTTTAACCAGTGGTATTTTGGTGAAGGCTATCCGATATTAGATGTAAGCTGGGATTATAATAATGATACGCTTACAATAAATTCATTTCAAACATCAAGCTCTGCTGCCAATCCGGTATTCAATACGCTTGTTGAATACAGGATTAAGCTTAACCGGGGTGATACATCAATATTAATGCGGCAGCGGTCAAACTATGATCAATATAAGATATTTCTGAATGAGAAAGTGACGGACTTAAAAGTTGATCCTGATAAATGGCTCCTGATGGATGTAAATGTGCAGAATTATCTTGAAAAAGAAAGAAAATATATTATAACACCTAATCCTGCGAGAGACAAGCTGGAAATTCAATTTAGCAAACCGGTTGAAGAATACAGAATATATATAGCAGATACATCGGGCAGGATTATTGAGAACTTTAAAAGTAATACCCAGTACTACCGGCTGGATGTTGATTCTCTTTCCAAAGGCCTTTATTTTATTCTGATCAGGGAAAATGATAAATTATTTTCGTCCAAGTTTATAAAGATTTAAATGCATCCTTAAAAATATTTTCTAATATATTTGCTATCCTAATTAATAACTAAACAGTTAATCTTGAAAATATTCAGGAACAATATTTATTTTTTTATTCCATACCTTATAATATTAGCATTTACATCTTTTTTTCTGGTTACTTATTCCAGGGCTGAAATACACATTTACCTCAATCATTTCCATAATGGTTTTTCTGACAGCTTTTTTAATATCATTACTTTCCTCGGCAGCGGGTATTTTGTTGTGTTTGTTTGCATCTGCCTTCTAATAGTTTCATTCAGGAAAGCCTTGCTTTTCTTTGCCACTTATCTTGCTACAGGAATTGATGTTCAGATCCTTAAAAGGACTATTTTTGATCATGTGGTAAGGCCCGCGATGTACTTTAAAGATAATTATGACTTGTATTTTGTTGAGGGAGTGAAGATTTATAACAGGTATAGCTTTCCTTCAGGCCATGCAGCAACGACATTCGGATTTTTTGTTTGTATAGCACTGGTATCAAAAAACAATCTTGTTAAGATATCATCTTTGCTTCTGGCGTGCCTTGTTGCTTATTCAAGAGTATATCTTTCGCAACATTTCCTGGCAGACATTTATTTTGGCTCATTAATAGGAGTTGCCGGAGGCATGGTTTTCTATTATGTTATTTTTATTCTGGCAGGAGCGGTGCCTGATAAGTCACTTATATCATTACTAACAAAGGATGATAAACATAAAGGGACATAGAATATTGATTTACCGGATTTTAATTGTGCTTACCGCAGCACTGTTATTTATACCTTTTTTGGGAGGGATACATCTTTTCGACTGGGATGAGGTTAATTTTGCTGAATCGGCCAGGGAAATGATAGTCAGTAAAGACTACCTCACAGTGCAGGTGGACTTTCAGCCGTTCAGGGAAAAACCCCCCCTGTTTATATGGATGCAGGTAATATCAATGAAAATATTCGGGATTAATGAATTCGCTGCCCGCTTTCCTAACGCTGTATGCGGGATCTTAACACTGCTGGTTTTATTCAACACAGGCAGGAGAATATATGATGAGAAGTTCGGATTAATATGGGTAATGGCCTGGCTCGGAAGTTTTCTTCCTTTCCTCTATTTCAAATCAGGAATTATAGATCCCTGGCTAAACTTTTTTATATTTTCAGGTATCTGCTTTTTTGTTTTATTTATACAAAACGGAGACAGGAAGAATATATGGCATCTCTTATTATCTGCTGTGTTCATAGGGCTTGCTATATTGACCAAGGGCCCCGTGGCAATTATAATATTTATTTTAACAGTCACCATAATCTGGATATTTAACGGGTTTAAATTACCTCTTACCCTGGCCAACATTTCTATTTTTGTTTTTATACTGTTAATTGTCGGCGGATCCTGGTTTATCCTGCAGATTATAAATGGCAATTTTGATGTTGTTGCCAGCTTTGTCAGATACCAGGCCAGGTTATTCCAGACAAAGGACGCAGGCCACGGCGGTTTCTTTTTATATCATTTAGTTATTCTTCTTGCAGGAGTATTTCCGGCTTCGGTTTTTGCCATCCAGGGATTTGTAAAGCACCCTGCCGACAATTTCTATCAGCGTACCTTCAGAAGATGGATGATAGTTCTTTTTTGGGTAGTTCTTATAATATTCTCAATAGTAAAAACAAAGATTGTTCATTATTCGTCACTTTGCTATTTCCCGCTTACCTACCTTGCCGCATTTACTATTTACAAGATTATTAATAGAGAGATAAAATACAGCAGATGGCTTAATTTGCTGGTCATATCGCTGGGTTTTATTTTTGCACTGGCCGTTATCGCCTTGCCTGTTGTTAACATATACAAACAGCAGATTATTGATTCGGTAAAGATAAATGACCTGTTCGCCGCAGGCTGTTTACAGGCAGAGGTAAGCTGGCCGGGACTGATTTCAGCAACAGGAATTATACTGGCATCAGGGGTATTAATTTTTGTGTTTTGCAATAAGCAGGAACATTTTGTAAAGGGAATTATATCACTCTTTGCCGCATCAACAGCATTCATATTTCTGAGTATCCTGACTATCGCACCGCGGGTTGAAAAATATGTCCAGAACGCTGTAATTCAGTTTTATAAGGACAAAAGGGATGAAAATGCTTATTTTAGTACCCTGGGGTATAAAAGCTATGCTCAATATTTTTATACATGTAAGAAAAAGCCTGAAAATGATAAATCATATAATGAGCAGTGGCTGCTAAAGGGTGATATAGACAAGAAAGTATATTTTTCAATTAAGGCTGATAAGAAGGATAAGAAATTGGAAGAAAATCCTGAACTTAAGTTATTGTATGAGAAAAACGGATTTGTTTTTTGTGAAAGAGATCCTGAATAAACCAATACTAATGATAAACAATAAAATTATTACTGTTGTCCTTCCAGCATATAATGCTGAGAATACACTGGAGCAGACTTACAGGGAAATACCTGCCGATATTGTAGATAATGTGGTGCTTGTTGATGATTTAAGCAGCGATAAGACAATAGAAAAGGCCAGGGAACTGGGCATTAAACATATTATTGAACATCCGCACAATAAAGGATATGGGGGGAATCAGAAAACATGTTATAATAAGGCACTTGAACTTAATTCCGATATTATAGTTATGCTTCATCCCGACTACCAGTATAGTCCGCGGCTAATACATTCCATGTGCTATCTTATTGCCAATGGTGTATATGAAGTGGTGCTGGGTTCAAGAATACTGGGAAGGGGTGCTATAAAAGGAGGTATGCCTGTTTATAAATACATCGCAAACCGTATGCTTACATTTATTCAAAACCTGCTTATGAACCAGAAATTATCTGAATACCATACGGGCTACAGGGCATTTACCAGGAATGTGCTGCAGTCTGTCAATTATAAAGTAAATTCAGATGACTACATTTTCGATAACCAGGTTATAGCACAGATATTTTACGCAGGATTTGAAATAGCTGAGATCACATGCCCCACCAAATACTTCAGTGAAGCTTCATCAATAAATTTCAGAAGAAGCATCAGGTACGGACTGGGAGTTTTATTGAATTCAATAATGTATTTTCTTCAAAAAGCCGGGATATTTAAGTTTAAAATGTTTAAAAAGGCCTGACTATTAATTTTCATTATATATTTTTACATATTACTTAATATCAAATTATCACAGTCAAACCATGAATTATTGCAGGACAGGAATAATACCGGTCTTATTAATTGTATCATTTTTTTCAGCATATAATGGTATTGCACAGTCTCATATAATAAAATTTCAAAATTATTCTATTGAAGAGGGGTTGTCAAATCCCTGTGTTCAATGCATATATCAGGACAGGCAGGGGTATTTATGGATCGGCACTGAAGCCGGCGGTATAAATATTTTTGACAGGAAAAAAGGAGAATTTGTATATCTTTTTGATTATGGCCCTTTTAAAAATCTAAAGGGAAAAAATGCAAAAGCTCATAAATATGAGTCCGGTAGCGGAAGAGATGCAGTTAAATATACTTCTTTTTTAAATTGAATCTGTTTTTAACGATGTGATAATTAAGAATATTTAATTATCCGTTACAATACTTTATGCTGATGAGCAATTACCTGGCGAAAATAAAGTTCTGTACAATCGGTGTTTTGATTCAAATATCCGTATGTTATTGTGTTGCCCAGGAAAATTCAGTCGTTAAGGGTAAAATTATTGATGCCGGCACCGGACTGCCGCTGGCAGGCGCTAATATTGCAGCTGACACCTCTCATGGAACAATATCGGATCCGGACGGTAATTATGTACTTGTATTAAAGACAGGGAGAACACATATCAGGTACCGGTTCATTGGATATAAAGCGATCAGTAAAACAGCAGATTTGGCCATGAATGATACCCTCGTCATTGATATCAGCATGGTTGCTGACATTACAATGCTGGACGAGATTGTTGTAACGGCCGGCAAATACGAACAGAAGCTTTCCGATGTTACCGTGTCGCTTGATATCCTTAAGCCGAAGATGGTTGCCGTCACAAATGCAACGTCAATGGAGATGATTATTAACCAGATGCCCGGTATTGATGTGCTGGACGGACAGGCAAGCATAAGAGGGGGAAGCGGCTACAGCTTCGGGGCAGGAAGCAGGGTGCTTGTGCTGGTTGACGATTTATCAATACTCTCTGCTGATGTGAGTGACGTAAAATGGGAATATTTGCCCGTGGAAAACATCTCCCAGGTGGAAATAATAAAAGGGGCTTCCTCTGTTTTATACGGATCCTCGGCCTTAAACGGGGTCATAAACATAAGGACAGCATATCCTAAAAGTGAACCGCAGACAAATATAAATATGTTCAGCGGCATGTATCTGAATCCCGCAAGGAAGGAACTTATATGGTGGAAGAGACAGCCTTTATTTGCGGGAGCCAGTTTCTTTCATTCGGCCCGGAAAGGCAACCTGGGCATTGTCATAGGAAGCTATATATACGGTGACGAGGGTTACAGGGAAAACGAAACAGACAGGAGGGCTAGATTTAACATGAACCTTACATACAGGGATAAGAAAATAAGGGGATTATCCTATGGAGCAAATATGAATACCATGTACCAGAACAAAATTGATTTCCTCTTGTGGCAGGATGCCGATTCGGGGGCCTACAGGCAGAATCAGGATGCAACCCCGCGAGTACACGGATTTCGTATAAATGTTGATCCTTATGTTGAATATTCCGGCGGGAGAGGCAATAAACACAGCATAAAAACAAGGTTTTTTAGAATAAGCAATGTTTTTAAAGATGAGCCTGATAAGGATAACGAATCCGGACAGTACTTCGGCGAGTATAAATTTCATAAGACCTTCAGGGATAATATAATACTCAATACAGGTCTGAGCATGACATATTCAAATATACTGGCGAATTTGTATGGTAACCATAATAGCCTGAACACCGCAATATATTCACAGGTTGATCTCAAAGCCTCGGGGAATCTTAAATTATCAGGCGGATTAAGGTGGGAGACATACAAACTTGATTCGATATTTGAAAAATCCACGCCCCTGTTCAGAACGGGATTAAACTATCAGCCGGCAGGGCATACTTTTCTCAGGGCTTCATACGGACAGGGATACAGGTTCCCGTCCGTTGCAGAAAAATATACGGCAACAAGCATCAGTTCACTAAATATATTTCCCAACCCCGACCTTAGGACCGAAAAGGGATGGAGTGCCGAGGCGGGTATTAAACAAAGCCTGGAAATAAAAAGCTGGAAAGGATACATAGATATTGCGGCATTTATAACCCGGTATAAGAATATGATTGAATACACATTCGGTGTTTATAAACCCGACTCGATAGAATATGCAACGTTCGAACATATTGGCTTCAAATCATTAAATATTGGTAACGCCCGCATAACAGGAATAGAAATAGTATTTGCAGGAAACGGAAAGCTATTGGGCATGCCTGCAGTTTTTCATGCCGGATATAATTATTGTTATCCGGTTGATTTAAATTACAGCGATGACGATACTGCAAATACATCAGCCGGCAATATTTTGAAATACAGGTTTCATCATTCGGCAAAGGCAGATATCGAATTCAGCTATAAAAGGTTTTCGGGAGGATTAAATATCATTTACAGGAGTTATATGATTAACATTGATCCCATTTTTACCGATCCTCTTGTCGGCAATATTATTTTGCCGGGGTATCCTGACTACCGCAAAGCACATGACAAAGGTTATATATTATGCGACGGGAGAATATCCTTTCAACTGGCCGATAAATTTGCCATGGCCCTTATTATGAAAAATATTTTTAATAAAGAATATATTGGAAGGCCTGGGGATATAGGCCCTCCAAGAAATATAACACTTAAATTATCGGTAAACTTACCTTGACTTAACCAGGCGGCCGCTGTAAACGGTCCCGTTATATATTACCGAATAAATATAGATGCCGGTTGCCAGGGTTTCACCCGTGAAATCAAAGTAGTTCTCTCCTCTTCTGGCGATAATTTTCTCATTATAAATTAATTTTCCAAGCATGTCAAAAATATAAACTTCAGCTTCTCCGGCCTTTCCCGAAAAACATCCGATTCTGGTTTTGCTCTTAAACGGATTTGATTCATTAATGATATAGAACTCTTCGCCGTAAATATTTCCGATATTACTTGCGGAGAATATCCTTATAGACACCGATGTGTCGTTAACCTGAACAGGAGCCATAACTGTATTACCCATAAATTCGATATATGGCTGTACTTTTACTACCAGATGAAACAGTCCGGTATCAGTAGGTGTCCCGCTAATTAAAGCACAATATGCAGTATCGGGGTAAAGATCTTCGGCATTTACCGCATATTCCAGACCTGCCGGTAAACTGTCAATGCTGATAATGTGTATTTTGACTATAGTAATACTACCTTCCCCTAAATTAAAAACCGACGGGGGCCAGATTGTAACAGTCTGGTTATATTTAACACCTGTCTCTCCGTGCGGCAGGCTATCCGGACAAACCTCTCCGGGCAATAAAGTATCAACACAGCCAATAGTATCGGGAGTACATTGCCCGTATATTTTAAAGGGATAGATTACGGGCAAGAGGATTACCAGGCTTATGAATACTAATTTTTTCATTTTGCAGATGTTTATTTAGAATAATCTTAAGTAACTTTTTAACTATTGATGCATAGGCCTCAGCAGGTCATTGACTGTTTTAACAGGATTAAATGTAGATACGGGAACTTCAACAAATATTGTATTCCAGTCAGACATGGCGCCGTTCCATAAACCCGGAAGCTCCATGGCTTTTAAAGGTATTCCTTCTTTTGTCTTTTTTGAAATAAATCCCGTTTTATGATCAATGAATTGGTGCAATTCGAATTTCTTTCCTTTATAATCCCTGGTGCCGCATACAATATCTACAGGATTAAAATGTGTCGAACTGTTCAATATGACATTCTGTTCATACTTATGGCTGTCTATTTGCGATTTTTCAATAATCTGAAGAGATATGTTACCATCACGGTTTTTAATCCAGAAAGGCCCGCCTCCCGGTTCACCTTCATTTTTTACCATGCCGCATACCCTTACAGGCCTGTTTAATATCTTTAAAAGAAATTTTGCGGTACCGTTCATGTCCGGCCGTATATTTTCTCTGGCAGGTAGTATGCCCAGTTCATTATTCACAAAGCCCGTTATTTCATCCAGCAAAGGCCTTTGCATATCTGCTGGTGAATCAAGCATCTTAAGGTAGTTAAAGATTTTTTCCTGGTACTCGAGTAAGATCCCTGCCAGCACTTTTTTGTATTTTATAGTGTCATTTTTCTTGCTGTCGGGCACGACATTATCAATATTTTTAATAAAAATAATGTCTGCTTCAGTATCATTGAGGTTTTCAATAAGGGCCCCGTGGCCTCCCGGCCTGAACAGTATAGTGCCATCATCATCTCTGAACGGTTCATTATTTGCCTTTACAGCTATTGTATCTGTTGAAGGTTTCTGTATCGACAAGGAGATATCAAACTTGATATTATGTTCCTTTTCATATTTATCTTTTACCCTGTCTGCTTCATTCTTAAAAAGATACTTATGTTCAGGCGAAACCGTAAAATGTATTTTAACAGTATTATCATCATTCTTTGCATAAAGTGTTCCTTCAACAAGGTGCTCTTCAATGGCGGTACGGCTATAATTATCACATTTATGAAATTTCAGGAGTCCCTTGGGCAGGCCCGCATAATTCAGTCTTTCAGAATTAAACAATGCGTCAAGTATTACACAGAATTTATTCTGCCGTAAAAGCTCTTCTATATTATTTTCCTCTTTGGCGAGAGTATTTTTAAGATCATTATAAAAAGCGAACTTTTTAATATTTTTAAAGAATATGCTTACCTGCATATAAGCATCATTTTTTAATATGTTCGGATCATAACCGCTGTTAATATAGGCAGACCTGAATTCAAACAGCGCCTTGAACGTCCTGGATGCGGCCCCCGAGGCAGGAACAAATTTTGTTTTATCAAGGTTACGTGCAGATTCATATTTATTAATGTAATGTCTTATCAGTTCCGGATTCAAAGGCTTAATGCCGTCTTTTAGCCTGGCAGCCCTAACCAGCCTTACATAAGGGAAACCTTTTTTAAATGAGTTGATCTGCTCAGTAACTTTTTCCGGGCTAATTCCTTTTTCCTGGAATTGTATTAAATCTGTTTTATTAAACATAACCTGATATTTTTATCTGATAATTATGTTGTCATTACCCGAATACCGTTAAAACAAGATTTCTTGGTCCTCCTGAATTTCTGAATTCACAAAAATATATCCCCTGCCACATTCCCAGGTTCAGCCTGCGGTTTGTTATGGGGATTGTCAGCGACTGTCCGAATACTGATGATTTTAGATGGGACGACATGTCGTCGGGTCCCTCAAGAGTATGCGTATAATCCGGACTGTTGTCCGGTATCAACCTGTCGGTAAATGACCGGAAATCGGACCTGACCGAGGGGTCAGCATTCTCGTTGATAACTACTGCCGCGGTGGTATGTTTAACCAGGATACTGAGCAGCCCCTTTTCCGGCAGATCCCCCATATTATCTTCAACGATCCTTGTAATTAAGTGAAATCCCCGTCCAAATCCTCTTAAAGTAATTTCTTTCTGGAATATCATATTTGTTTTTTTAACAATTCATCACTGGATTAAGATCAAAATTAAGTATTTACAAGCACTTTAGAAATGCATATGCAAAATTTCTTAAAATCATTTTTATTTCAGGTATTTAAATTTATTATTTTATTTAACTATTTTTGGAACATCACTAATTGTTCAGTATTAATAGCATCAAGTTGTTTTAAAGGTAGCACCGATGAAATATCTTATAATTCCGGTTGTCATTTTTTTATTTGTTTCCCTGATTAACGGACAGGACAGGAAACTTGTGCAGCTCTCAGGAAGAATTATAGATGAACAAACAGAGCCTTTGCCTTTTGCACATGTGTTGATAATGAATAATTACAGGGGAACAATAACTGACAGGGAAGGGAAGTTTTCACTTGTTGTTGAGGTTTTCGATACTGTTCTTTTTTCAACCCTCGGTTATAAGAGAAGAACTATGGTTATACCTGATACTCTTGCCAGGCCGTTTATTACAGCTGACATTGTCCTTCAGGAAGACACCATATTAATAGCAGAAGTTGAAGTTTACCCGTGGCGGTCATATGAAGAATTTAAAGAGGCACTTCTTAATCTCAGGCTGCCTGATGGTGACAATGAAAGAGCCCGCAGGAATATAGCCCTCATAAAAACACAAATTATTTTATATAACGAACCCAATGCAAGGGAAAATTTTCAATACGTCATGGAGCAGCAGTACAGGGAGACATTTAACCAGGGAATGTATCCTTCATACCAGATATTTAATCCGTTTGCCTGGGCAAAATTCTTTCAGGCCCTTAAAAGAGGAGATTTTAAGAGTGATAAGAAATAAGAACAGGTATATTAAAAATATGCTCATCTGCACAATTTATCACCTTTGTTGAAAGTTAATACACCCGGTAACAGCATTAATATAATGAGTTTAGCAAAAGGGGTCATATTTTCATATCTGCTTCTATTGAATATTTACCCTTGTTATTCTCAGGAACGCGGCACTCTGAAGGGGATTGTTACAGATGAGAACGGTACCCCTGTTCTTGGGGCCACGGTTGTTGATGAAGAAAATAAATATGGAATGATAACCGATAAAAATGGTTATTATGAACTCAATGTCCCTGCAAATACAAATATAGTAATTACCATATCTTTTGTTGGCTATGAGAAATTCAGTGCGCCTCTGAATCTTGGGGCGGGAGAAATATCTACATTAAACCATCAGCTATTACCAAAAAGTGAAGAAATTGAAGAAGTATTGATTGAGAGCAGATTCAACAGGGCCGCTACGCTTGAGCGGATAGATATCAAATCTATTGATTACCTGCCGGCGGCAACGGGCGGTGTTGAGGCTATATTAAGTACTCTGGGGGCATCAATAAGAAGCGAGTTCAGTTCCCAGTACTCGGTGAGGGGCGGAAATTTCGATGAGAACCTTGTATATGTCAATGATATAGAGATATACAGGCCCCTGCTTGTTAAGGCGGGACAGCAGGAGGGGCTGAGCTTTATAAATTCAGACATGGTTTCGTCCATCCAGTTTTCAGCAGGCGGTTTTGATGCCCAGTACGGAGATAAGATGTCCTCAGTTCTTGACATCAAATATAAAAGGCCTTCCCGGTATGGAGGTGGAATGTCAGTAAGCCTCCTCGGGGGTTCCGTTTTTTTCGAAGGTTCTTCAAAAAACAACAGGTTCACACATATTTCAGGATTAAGGTATAAGTCGAACCAGTATCTGATGCGTAACCTGCAGACAAAAGGGGACTACAAACCGTCATTTCTTGATTTTCAGACCTACCTGACCTATGATATAGGCAAATCGTTTGAAATAAGCCTGCTGGGTAATATTGCGCAGAACAAATACAATGTCGTACCCGAGACAAGGGAAACAGCTTTTGGCACCTACCAGCAGACCATAAATTTTAATATTTATTACGACGGCCAGGAGCTCGATGATTTTATTACATGGCTGGGAGCACTGTCTTTTGATTACCATCCTTCAAAAAGACTTTCCCTGAAGCTGACAGGATCAGGATTTACTACTTGCGAAAACGTGACTTATGACATACAGGGCCAGTACCTGATAAACCTCCTGGATAATGTTACAAGTTCCGAAACTTTCGGGGACAGTATATTAAATATAGGGATAGGGACTTATCTTGAGCATGCCAGGAATTATCTTGATGCTTATGTATATTCGGTCTCTCATAAAGGAAGTTATTATACTGATAATAATAATTTAAAATGGGGATTGAAATTCCAGTCAGAAGAAATACATGACAGGATTATCGAATGGGACATGATTGATTCTGTAGGTTATTCTCTTCCCTATTCTGATTCCGAGGTGCTGCTTGCAAGAAATACAAGGTCAAAGAACAAGTTATTTTCCGAGAGGATTACTTCATTCGTACAGAATACATTTTATTTTCAATCGGGGGGTACGGACCTGTATTTGGATGCGGGGATAAGGGCTCATTACTGGACTACCAACGAACAGCTGGTTATAAGTCCGCGTGCCATACTGTCCGTAAATCCGAACTGGAGCAGCGATATAAAATTCCATATAGCCGCCGGTTACTATTACCAGCCTCCTTTCTATAAAGAATTGCGCGATCCCGAAGGAAAGCTGTATACCGATATAAAAGCACAAAAATCCATACACTATGTTCTTGGCAGCGAATATAATTTTATGGCATGGGACAGGCCTTTTGTGTTCTCAACAGAACTGTATTATAAATACCTGTACAACCTGGTCCCTTATAAAATCGATGATGTGGATATTCAGTACCTTCCCCAGTATTTTGCGAGGGGGTATGCCGTGGGTATTGAGTTTAAAATAAACGGTGAGTTTGTGAAAGATGCGCAGTCATGGGCAACATTATCCATAATGCAGACAAAAGAAGATATTTATAAGGATTATTATATCAGGGCTGACAGGACGGTAGTCACACCAGGATACTACCCGAGGCCGACAAACCAGTTGTTCAGCTTCGGACTTTTCTTCCAGGATTATTTTCCTCATAATCCTGACTACAAGGTGCATTTAAGCTTTTTTTACGGAAGCAGGCTCCCCTATGGGACACCTGACTATGACAGGCCGGACGAGGTATATGAAATGAAATCCTATAAAAGGGTGGATATAGGATTATCTAAGTCTCTGTTAAGGGACAGTCATGTTGCAAATGCAACGGGCATATCCGGTATTGTTAAAAGCATGTGGCTGAATATTGAAATTTTTAACCTGCTTGGTGTTCAGAACCAGATATCGTACCAGTGGATAAGGACCATAAAGAACCAGTATGGGATGCCGAATCTTTTTGCCGTACCCAATTATCTGACGGGCAGGACATTTAATGTAAAGATCAGTGCCCGGTTCTGAGTTGCAGGTCAGAATAGTTTTTTACCCCATACTCCGTTATATACTGTCTCACTTAAGGGGTTCCTCTTTCGCGCGGTCTTTTCTCTTTTTACCAGCTCTTCGGGAAAACCTTCATATGAGCCGGCAATATAACCGATAGCCAGGGCAGCTACAGGGTCATAGCCATGCGGAATATTCAGGTTATTCCTGGCTTTTTCATTATCATACCCTCCCATCTGGTGAACATACAGTCCCATTGCTGTAGCCTGGAATATTAAATTGCTCACTGCAAGTCCGACATCATGAAATGCATATTTATTCATTTTTTTATTATAACCTGATATTGATTCAGCAATACTCAGGACAAGAACCGGTACATTTTTGGCCCATACCTGGTTAGCAGGAGAGAGGCAGTCAAATATGCGGGCAAAAGAATTGCTGTCCTCTCTTTTTGCAACTATAAAACGCCATGGTTGCTGGTTGTGGCTTGAGGGAGCCCATCTTGCCGCTTCAAAGATCAGTTCCAGTTTTTTGTCTTCAACCGGCCTGTCTGAAAATATAACCGGACTGCGGCGTTTTTTTATTAATTCGTGTATCACAGTATTATTGCCTGTTTTATTAATAAGTTTAACATAATATAACTAATGAAAACCGTAAAATATTTATATTAGTACAATTTAAAAAGAACTGGTGATAAAAAAAATAAAAAGAATTGTATTTATTGATTGATAATGTATAAAAATTCAATAGATTTGCAAAAAAATACAATTTTATTAAAAAGTCTATTAGTAAAAATTTAAAATTGCAGGTATGAAAAGTCAGGATTACATGAACCTGGAAGAAAAGTTTGGCGCACATAACTACCACCCGCTTCCGGTTGTCCTTGAAAGAGGTAAGGGTGTATTTGTATGGGATGTGGAGGGCAGGAAGTATTACGATTTCCTTTCAGCTTATTCAGCAGTAAACCAGGGACATAATCATCCCAAAATAGTAAGTGCGCTTGTCAGTCAATTAAAGAAGCTTGCACTCACTTCAAGGGCTTTTTATAATAATTGCCTGGGTGAGTTTGAAAAATACATTACAGGGTTTTTTGGATATGACAGGGTATTGCCAATGAACACAGGGGCTGAAGGTGTCGAGACAGCATTAAAATTATGCAGGAAGTGGGCTTATGAGAAAAAGGGAATTGCTGAGAATAAAGCAAAAATTATTGCATGTGAAAACAATTTTCACGGCAGGACGATAACAATTATTTCAATTTCAACGGATCCTGATTCATATAAAGGTTACGGTCCATATACGCCGGGATTTACAATTATCCCTTATAATAATATTGAAGCTTTAAAAAAGGAACTTGAGGATCCGGATGTGGCAGGTTTCATTGTTGAGCCGATCCAGGGTGAGGCAGGAGTTTTTGTGCCCGATGAGGGGTATCTGAAGAAAGCTTATGATTTATGCAAGGAAAAGAATGTATTATTCATTGCCGACGAGATCCAGTCCGGATTAGCAAGAACGGGTAAAATGCTGGCCTGTGATCATGAGGATGTGCATCCCGATATACTGGTACTGGGCAAGGCCTTATCAGGGGGAGTTTATCCAATCTCTGCGGTTCTGGCCAGTGATGAGATAATGTTATGTATTAAGCCCGGGGAGCACGGCTCCACATACGGCGGTAATCCTGTAGCTTCAAAGGTCGGTATTGTGGCGCTGGAAGTAATTAAAAATGAGAAGCTTGCAGAGAATGCCGAAAAACTGGGAAAGATTTTCAGGGATGAATTGAAAAAGATCGAAGCGGAATCGGAAATGGTAGAACAGGTGCGTGGGAAAGGGTTGCTTAACGCAATGGTTATTAAGCCAAAGGCAGGTAAAAAAGCATGGGATGTATGCCTTGCATTGAAAGAAAACGGGTTGATAGCCAAGCCTACACATGATCATATTATCAGGTTTGCTCCTCCCTTGGTTATAACGCAGAAGCAGCTCTATGATACCCTGGGGATTGTTAAAAAAACCATGAAACAATTTATGTAAACATACTTTTTGTTATCCTTTATACGAGGTCCGGAGATAATTTATATGCCGGGCCTTTTTTTATTAATAACAATATATTTCTATTCACGTATAAGGTAGTTGTTAGCATATTTTATATTAAAAAAACGAAAATTTATTATTACATTTAATAGGCTGTTTGTCTGTTAAACTTTATTATAATTTTTATGGGATATAAAGTTCTGGTTGTGGATGATAATAAGGATAGCAGGGAATCAATAAAAAAAATCCTCCTGTCCTCTGATAAAAATTATAAAATTATTAATACCGCCAATATTAATGAGGGATTTGAGGCGGTTCTCAAAAATATGCCTGATTTGGTCCTGCTGGATAACTGTAAGACCCCTGGTGAAGGCCTGAAGGCTCTCAAAAAGATTCGTGAAGAAGAGACTACCAAAGATATACCTGTGATCTTAATTACTGCCCCGGATAATAAGAAAGCTCTCGTAGATTCATTCAAAGCAGGGGCATCCGATTACGTTGCCAGTCCTGTACATAATGCTGAGCTGGCATTGAGGGTTAGTAAAGCACTGGAGGTCAGGGAGGTACTTAATAATGCAAAAAAAGCCCTGGAAAAATTCCAGGCTGAAAAGGACGAGCTTGAAAAAAGGGCAATGATACCCCATAGTCTTCAGAATTCTTTTATTCTAATCAATACTAATGGCGAACTTGAGTGGGCAAATGACGGGTTCAGAAACCTGCACGGATATAAGCTGGAGGAGTTTAAAGACAGGTTTGGCAGTACTATTTTCAGCCTTTGTGACCGGACAGATATTTTAAATCTTTTCAGCAAATGTATAAAGGGGAAAGAGCCTGTAAGCTATATTAACAAGATAAAGACAAGAACGGGTGAGGACAGGTGGCTGCAAACATACATCCAGCCGAGGGTAAATCATGATGACAAGATCGATAAGCTTATAGCTATTGAGACCGACATAACCCTTATGAAGAAGAAGGAAGAAGAGCTTAATCAGCAAAACAGGCGTATGGTATTAATAAAGGAGAATCTTGAGAAAGCAAATGCATTACTTGAAGAACAAAAGAAAGAAATTAATACTCAGAAGCAGCTTATTGAAGAGGAGCAGAATAAATCGGAGACCTTATTGCTGAATATTTTACCCTTTGAAATTGCCAGGCAGCTAAAAAGCAAGGGGAAGGCGGGGACACGGCATTATAATATGGTAAGTGTGGTTTTTCTCGATTTTAAAGGGTTTTCAAAAATAAGCAAGGAGCTGGAGCCCAAGGACCTTGTTAATATTCTCGACACCTACTTTGCAAAGTTTGACTCGATAATTGACAAGCATTACCTTGAGAAGATAAAGACCATTGGTGATGCTTATCTGTTTGCGGGCGGACTGCCATTAAGGAATAAGAGTAATCCCTTTGATGCTGTACTGGCATCGCTTGAGATTCAGAATTATATGAATTTCCTTAACGATTCGAAGGTGCTGAATAATTTGTCGGTCTGGGAATTGAGGCTTGGAATACATACCGGACCTGTAGTAGCGGGTGTTGTGGGGAGGAAGAAATTTGCGTACGACATATGGGGAGATACAGTAAACATAGCCAGCAGGATGGAGCAGGCAGGGCATGTGGGCATGGTAAACATTTCGGGGTCAACCTACAAATATATTAAGGACTTCTTTGATTGTGATTACAGGGGCAAAATTGAAGCCAAGAATATAGGCAAAGTAGATATGTACTTTGTAAGCCGCATTAAGCCTGAATTTTCTGAAGATACTCTCGGATTTATTCCTAACAAGGAATTTATTAACAGGGTAAACAAGCTGTAACGGCTATACCTCCCGAAAGCTATACCCTGTAATGGACTGATTCTGGAACAATTATCCCTTATTTATGGCGCTGTTTTAGAACTTCAACAACATTCTCTATTCTATAGTCCCTCGCAGATAATAGCACCAGCAGGTGGTAGACCAGGTCTGCAGCTTCATTTAAAAAGAGGCTGTCGTTATCCTTTTTGCACGACTCAATAACAAGTTCCATTGCTTCTTCACCTACTTTTTTAGCTATTTTTGCCGGTCCGTCCCGAAACAGCTTCGAAGTATATGATCCTTCGGGCAGCTCAATTTTTCGCTTGTCTATAAGGTCCTGTAAATAAACAAGGAAACTTATTTTTTGTGTGTTTAAATCCTGATCCATTTTTTGGTTTTAACAGGTTAATATTTATCAGATACGCACAGGTATATTTTTATCGGTAAGATAACTTTTTAGTTGTGGTATGGGTATCTCGTTGAAGTGGAATATGCTTGCTGCGAGACCCGCGTCGGCTTTACCGAGAGTGAATACTTCTGCAAAATGTTCCATTTTCCCTGCGCCTCCCGATGCAATAACGGGAATGGCCAGTGATTCGGACAGGGTGGCGAGAGCTTCGCATGCAAAGCCATTCTTCGTGCCATCGTGGTTCATCGAAGTAAAAAGTATTTCTCCGGCGCCCCTGTTTTCCGCCTCCTTTGCCCACGAGAATAGTTCCCTTTCAGTAGGTATTCTTCCGCCGTTAACAAAAACAGTCCACCTGTTATCCTTAAGCTGGGCATCAATTGCTACGACAACAAACTGGCTGCCGAAATTTTCTGCAATCTCATTAATTAATGCAGGTGTCCTCACTGCCGAAGAGTTTATTGTCAGTTTGTCAGCCCCGGCGCCAAGCAGTATTTCAGCATCCCTGAGTTCATTAATGCCTCCGCCCACTGTAAAAGGTATATTAAGGTGTCTTGCTATATCTTTTACAAGGTCTGCAAAAAGCTTCCTTTTCTCGTGGCTGGCGGTAATATCGAGATACACGAGTTCGTCGGCACCTTCATCGGAGTATTTTGAACCCATTTCCACGGGATCGCCGACATCACGGACATTCAAAAATTTAACGCCCTTAACGACTTTGCCTTCCCTGATATCAAGACATGGTATTATTCTCTTTGCCAGCATTTTTACAGTATTTATATTTAAATGAGGCTTATGGTTTTATGTATCAACAATCAGCTTGCTTAATTCCCTCAGGGTTATTTTCCCTTCGTATATAGCCTTGCCGATAATTGCCCCGTATATATTCAGCGAGTCCAGCTCCCTGAGTTCTTCAATATTCGTTATGCCGCCGCTTGCAATTATATTTAAATCAGGAAACCTGGCTTTCAATTCACGGTAAAGACTTATGGAGGTTCCTGCCAGCATGCCGTCCTTTAATATATCCGTGCACAGGACATATTTAACGCCGGCCTCCTTATTGTCTTCAATAAAGTCGAAGATACCCAGATCAATAATATTTGTCCACCCGCTTATTGCAATTCTGTAATCCTTCACATCGGCTCCCAGTATTATCCGGTCACTTCCGTACCTGTCCAGCCATGTTTTAAATAATGGCGGGTCTTTTGCGGCTATGCTGCCAATTGTTGCATATACGGCACCTCCTGAAAACACTTTCTTCAGGTCGGCTTCAGTTTTTATTCCTCCTCCGAAGTCAATAACCAGGCTCGTTTGTGATGCTATCTGTTCAAGCACCCTGATATTTTTAACTTTGTTTGCTTTGGCACCGTCGAGGTCAACGATGTGGAGGCGTTTCAGTCCCGCCCCCTCAAAAGCCATTGCTGCCTCGACAGGATCTTCGTTATATATTTTTTTGGATGAGTACTCACCCTGCTCAAGCCTCACGCACTTGCCCTCTATAATATCTATTGCCGGAATTATTTCTATCATAGTCTGATAAAGTTTTCCAGTATTTTTGCACCTGTCTTACCGCTTTTTTCAGGGTGGAACTGGGTGGCATAAAAATTGCCCCTGTGCATTGCGGCACTGAACGGCAGAATATAATCGCACGTAGCAGCCGTATTTTCGCCCTTAATCACGTAATAGCTGTGTACAAAATAGACATAACTGTCCTCCAATGTTGCATCAAATAAACCTTCTTTAAGGTTATATATTTTGTTCCATCCCATCTGCGGCACTTTTGTGATATTTTCACTGCCTGCCTGAGGCACAAACTTTTTCACTGTCTCGTTAAAAATACCTATGCACCCGGTATCATTTTCTTCCGAATGCTTGCATAGCATGTGCATGCCGAGGCAGATCCCCAGCAAGGGCTGTTTAAGTCCTTTTATAAGCCTGTCAAGGTTGTTCTTTTTCAGGTACTGCATTGTAGAGCTGGCTTCACCAACTCCCGGAAAGATAACCTTGTCGGCCGACATAATCTTAGCGTGATCATTGGTTATTTCAGGTGTCAGCCCCAGCCTTTGCAGCGCATAATCGACAGATTTGATATTTCCGGCATTATATTTTATAATAACAACATTCACTTATAATAGTCCTTTTGTAGTAGGTATTTCCATATTAAATACGTCCCTTTTAACGGCCATCTTTATTGCCCTGGCAAATGCCTTGAATACAGCTTCAATTTTATGGTGTTCATTTTTACCTTCTGCCTTGATATTGAGGTTGCATTTGGCGGCATCTGAAAAGGACTTGAAAAAGTGGAAGAACATTTCCGTAGGCACCTCTCCGATCTTCTCGCGCCTGAATTCCACTTCCCACACCAGCCAGCTTCGTCCCGAGAAGTCCATTACGACGCGGGCCAGCGAGTCGTCCATGGGCAGCACGAACCCGTATCTTTCAATTCCCCTTTTCTCGCCCAGGGCCTTAAATATGGCCTCACCCAGGGCAATAGCCGTATCCTCGACGGTATGGTGCTCGTCAACTTCCAGGTCGCCCTTAACAGACAATTTGAGGTCTATATTTGCATGCCTGGGTATCTGTCCGAGCACATGATTAAAAAATCCCAGTCCGGTTTCTATTTCCGACCTGCCGGATCCATCGAGGTTTATTTCGGTCACTATGCTTGTTTCGCCTGTCTTTCTTTCGGCTTTAACATGGCGCTGCCCGAGAGCCACGGTCTCATATATCTTATCCCAGTCGCCGCAAATAAGAGAGCAATGGTTTTCAAGCCCGCTCTTCTTTATATCCTCCCATTTATATGTACCGGAGAACAGTATACCTTTTGTCCCCAGGTTTTTTGCCAGCTCGATATCAGACAGGCGGTCTCCTATAACATAGGAGCCTTGCAGATCATAACTGCCGCCTGTATATTTTTCCAGGAGTCCTGTTTTTGGTTTCCTTGTGGAGGCATTATCATGCGGAAAGGATTTGTCGATCAGCACATCATCGAACACTATGCCCTCGTTTTCAAACGCTTTTATCATTTTATCCTGTACAAGGCGGAACTTATCCTCGGGAAAGGAACCGGTACCCAGTCCGTCCTGGTTGGTTACGATCACCAGGTCATAATCAAGGTTCTGTTTTATAAGAAACAGGTTACGGAATACCCCGGGTACAAATTCAAGTTTTTCCAGCGAATCGACCTGTTCGTCAGGTGGTTCTTTTATTAGTGTTCCGTCTCTGTCTATGAATAATACTTTTTTCACTTGTTAAAATTATGGTTAAATTAAATAACACAATATGTTTCATAAGTATAAGCAAATCTTAAACATATTCTTTTAGTGCATCCAGGAGCAGGGCATTTTCATCTTTTGTCCCCACTGTGATCCTGAGGCATCCCTCGCATAATATAACGTTAGACCTGTCACGCACAATTATTTTCCTGTCGACAAGGTATTTATATATATTCTTAACGGAGCTGACCCTTACAAGGATGAAATTCGAATCTGAAGGGTACACTTTGGTGACGACGGGAATATTTGCCAGTCCGTCCATCAGCACCTCTTTAGCTTTCAATATCTCGTTTATCCATATTTTTTTTGCCCTGTCGTTAATAAGGGCTTCATTGGCTTTTTCAAGTGTAAGGCTGTTAATATTGTAGGGGTACTTGATCTTGTTCAGCACATTAATTATTTCGCCGTCTGCAAATGCCATTCCCAGCCTTATTCCTGCCAGTCCCCATGCCTTGCTGAATGTCTGCAGGATAACAAGGTTCTTATGTTCATCCAGAACCGACAGCAGGCTTTCATGCGTGGAGAAGTCAATATATGCTTCATCAATAATTACCAGTCCGCCGAAATTCTGCATTATTGTTATTATATCCTGCTTTTTAAAAGAGTTGGCCGTAGGGTTGTTCGGAGAGCACAGGAATATGAGCTTTGTGTTCTTATTTATCGCTTTCAGGATGTCTCCGGTTTTCAGCTGGAAGTCTTCGGTGAGCAGTACTTTTTTAAATTCCACGTTATTTATAGTGGCACAGACCTCATACATGCCGTATGACGGTTCCACGGAAACAATATTGTTTATCCGCGGTTCGCAAAAGGCGCGCACGAGCAGGTCTATTGCTTCGTCGCTTCCGTTTCCGAGAAAGATATTATCCGGCTCTATCTCCTTTATCCGCGAGATTCTTTTTTTCACCTCTGTTTGCAGGGGGTCGGGATACCTGTTAAAAGGGCCGTTAAACGGATTTTCATTCGCATCAAGGAATACGGCCTCTGTTCCCGAATATTCATCCCTTGCTGACGAATAGGGGGTAAGGTTTTTTATGTTCTTCCTCAATATTTTATCCAGTGAAAACATGCTTTAATGTTATAGTTCCGGTTTTCAGCATGCAAAAATATATATTTTTTCCCGGTTTGAGGTTTAATATTTCCGGTTCTTTGTAAACAATCATATTATCTGGCTGCTCCGAACAGGTTCCAGGAAGATGCAGCACGGGAATAGAAATCCTCTAAAGTTACAGCGCAGGTATAAAACTCCGCAAAAGAATTTGGTGCAGGT
>CAYWUI010000011.1:0-73909 GCA_964461435.1 uncultured Bacteroidales bacterium
TTGCAGTGATCACAACTCAAATAATTGCCACATTAATTGTTATTTTCGGTTTCCTGCTTCCTGCAATGAGCTGGAAACTGGCGCTGTTTGTCTGGGGTTATGCCCTGGTTGCTTTTATCATCACCGACTTTTTGAAGATCCAGGCTTATAAGGTACTCGATCATTCAAAGATGAAATTTAAAAATTAATGAATAAATACTGAGTCATGAGATCAATTGATAATGAAAAAGAGGAACTGGAGAAATTTGGATTTTCTCCCGGAATCTTAGCTCGTTTATACAGTTTGATTGATTTTAAAAACTACAGACAGCATATTAAGGCAAGGAAGGATTTTATAAAAGAGGGGTATAAGATTCTCCCGGTAATGCATAAATTGATGAAATCCGATCACAAAAAAACCCGCAAACAGGCCATCAAAATAGTGGAGCGGATAGCTCATAAATCATCCATTCCGGTGGCAATAGGCATGCTGGAGGACAAGGAAAGTGAAATACGCTGGATTGCTGCCGAGGCACTGATCAGGATAGGGAGGGATACTATCAGGCCGCTACTGGAAGCACTTGTCGCCAATGGCAGTGAGTCTTACTATTTAAGGCTTGGGGCGCACCATATATTATCGGAGCTGGTTAATAACAAAGACTCAAAAGAATTGAAAGAATTAGTTCATATTCTCAGCCACAGAGTTGAAATTCATGAAATAATTCCTTCAAAAGCATTAAATATTCTTGAAAAGGGCTCATTATAAAACAGGGGCATTAAGTTTGCTTATCCGGATATAACCATTTGCAAACATGTAAAAAAGTAAATACGGTATCGTTATTAATAAGATAAAAAAAATGAATAAATACCCGAAAATCGGAATACGGCCGGCAATTGATGGCCGGCTGGGTGGAGTGAGAGAAGCACTCGAAGGGCAGACAATGAATATGGCAAAGTCAGCTGCCGATTTTATAACTTCTAATTTAAAATATCCTGACGGCACACCTGTAACATGTATTATTGCCGATACATGTATTGGTGGAGTTGCCGAAGCTGAGGCCTGTGCCTCAAAGTTCCGCACCGAAAATGTCGGGGTATCGCTTACAGTCACCCCGTGCTGGTGCTATGGAACTGAGACAATGGATATGGATCCCCATATCCCTAAAGCTGTATGGGGACTTAACGGTACCGAACGGCCCGGGGCCGTTTACCTGGCAGCCGTGCTTGCCGGGCATAACCAGAAGGGACTCCCTGCATTCGGCATATATGGAAAGGATGTTCAGGATGCACATGATTCAAGTATGCCGGATGACGTTAAGGAGAAAATTCTGCGGTTTGCCAAAGCCGGACTGGCAGTGTCCATGATGCGTAATAAATCATATCTGTCTATGGGCTCGGTGTCTATGGGTATTGCAGGCTCCATTGTTGACGAGAATTTCTTTCAGGAATACCTTGGCATGCGAAATGAGTATGTCGACATGATCGAGTTACTCAGAAGAATGGACCGGGAAATTTATGACCGGCAAGAATATGAGCGGGCCCTGGCCTGGGTAAAAAAGAACTGCAAGGAAGGAAAAGACTATAATGCCACACCAAAGTCACGTGCACAGAAAGATGCCGAGTGGGAGAAGGCAGTAAAGATGACCATCATTGCCCGGGACCTTATGGCCGGAAATACGAAGCTAAGGGAGCTGGGATATGGAGAGGAAGCCCTGGGACATAATGCTATTCTTGCTGGCTTCCAGGGGCAAAGGCAATGGACGGACTACCAGCCCAATGGTGATTTTCTGGAAGCTATCCTGTGTTCATCTTTCGACTGGGATGGCCTGCGCCATCCTTACCTTGTAGCTACCGAGAACGATTCACTGAACGGCGCTGCAATGCTGTTCGGCTATCTTCTTACCAATACGGCACAGATGTTTTCTGACATCCGTACTTACTGGAGCCCGGAGGCTATTCAAAGAGTATCCGGTAAAAAGCCTGACAGGAAAGCTGCCTATGGCATTATTCACCTCATAAACTCGGGGGCTTCGGCACTCGATTTTTCGGGTCAGCAGGAGAAAGATGGACAACCGGCTGTAAAACCTTTCTGGGAAATAACACAGGAAGAAGCCGGCAGGTGTATGAAAGCCACTTCGTGGTGTCCGGCAATTCGCGAATATTTCCCGGGGGGAGGATTTTCTTCCGAATTTCTTACACGCGGAGATATGCCCCTGACTATATCGCGTATCAACATTGTGAAGGGCCTGGGTCCCGTACTTCAGATCGTAGAAGGATATACCGTAAGCCTGCCGGATAAAATGAATAAGATACTCACTGCGCGAACAAATCCGGGCTGGCCCACAACCTGGTTTGCTCCCCGTCTTACAAGCAAAGGTACCTTCAGGGATGTATATACTGTGATGGCCAGCTGGGGCGCAAATCATTGTGCTTCGAGCTACGGACATATTGGTGCGGACCTCATTACTCTTGCATCCATGCTGCGCATCCCTGTGAGCATGCATAACACTGATGAAATGAATATATACAGGCCTTCGGCATGGAGAGCCTTCGGCATGAATACTGAAGGAGCAGATTTTCGCGCCTGCCAAACTTACGGACCGCTATACCATTAAAAGGATGAAGAACAAATTAGTACTTGTCCTCGACTGTGGAGCCACAAATATAAGAGCAATAACTGTAACGGGAAGGGGAGAGATTACAGCAATTCATACCCTGCCCAATAACACAAGTCCCGACCCGTTTTACAGGGAGGGACTGATATGGGATATAGACGAAATATGGAACAAGTTTTCTGCCTGTACGCGGAAAGTATTGACTATGGTCGATCCGGCAGCTGTAGCCGCTATTACAGTCACCACTTTCGGAGTGAACGGCGCCCCGGTAGATGAAGATGGAAATCTTCTGTATCCGGTTATTTCATGGCAGTGCCAGCGGACAGTCCCGGTAATGGAGAATATTCATAAATACATCTCGCCTGAACGCCTGTATGCAATTTCCGGTGTGGGGCAGTTCAGTTTTAATACAATCCATACATTAATATGGTTAAAGGAAAACCGCATCGGTGCAATTGAAAAAATGAATTCTTTCCTTTTTCTCCCCTCCCTGTTTATAATGAAACTGACGGGACAAAAAGTTAATGATTGCACTATGGCCGGAACATCTATGCTTACTGATTTAAAAAGCCGCAGTTTTTCGGAAGAGATTCTTTCTGCTATAGGTGTACCGGACAAATTTTCAGGACTGGCAGAAGCAGGGACCATAGCAGGGGTATTAACAAGGGAAGCGGCCTCCCACCTGGGCATTATTGCAGGCATTCCCGTTGTAGTTACAGGCCACGATACACAGTTTGCACTTATAGGCTCGGGAGCGGGAGAAAACGAGGCGGTGTTAAGTTCAGGTACATGGGAGATCCTCATGACCCGCACACGCACAGTCAGGACGGATAAAAAGATGTTTGATGCAGGGGTTACCAGCGAGCTGGACGCTGTTCCCGGACTCTACAATACCGGACTGCAATGGCTGGCATCGGGCATACTGGAGTGGATAAAGCGAAACTTCTATAGCAACGGGGAAAAGATTATGCCAGGGAAGGTGTATGACCTTATGATAGATGATGCTTCAAAGGTTGGAGCCGGAGGGATAAAGGTTACAACGGGTTTCCATACAAATGATGGGTGCATAAGCGGACTGGGAATTCATAGCACAAGGGGACAAGTATACAGGGCTGCCCTGGAGGCGCTGTCTGAGAAAACAAGACAAAGCCTTGAACTGCTGCAGGATGCAGGAAATTTCAAGGCAGATTCATTGATCGTTGCAGGAGGGGGCTCAAAAAACAGGCTATGGAACCAGATAAGGGCAAATACCCTTGGAATACCAGTCAAGATTACAAGGCAAACTGAAACAACAGTACTTGGAGCCTCAATATTTGCACTTACTGCTTTGGGAATTTACAGTTCCGTGGACGAGGCGCTGAAAACTATAGTACACGATTATGAGTATATTAACCCCGGGAAGTATTAATTTATAATATGTATGTCACTTACGGTATGGCTGATCATATTGGGCATAGTTTTATTATCGGGAATTGTTAAAGGAACAACCGGCTTTGGATTTGCACTTTTTTCCCTTCCCCTGCTTATTCATTTTATTCCTATAAAAACACTTATACCTGTTATTACGCTTTTCAATTTATTTTCATCGGCACAGATTGTATTCCAGTCACGTCAATTCCGGATCAAAAAAAGTATAATTCTTCTTTCAGTAACAGGTATTGCAGGAGTTATTTGCGGTAGCGTCATGTTAAAATTCCTGCCTGAGAAATGGTTAAAGTTGCTGGCTTCTATTGTTTTGATTATCCTGTCTGCAATGTTTTTGTCCGGTTACCGTTTTAAAATCAGAAAAATAAAAAGGGGAAACGCCATCGCAGGCATTATCAGCGGCTTCCTGGGAGGCAGCCTGGCAGTCAGCGGTCCCCCCCTGGCTTTATTTCTTACTTCTTTAAAACTTGATACCGCGAATTTCAGGACCACCTTTGCATGGTTCAGTATTGTCACAGCTTCTGTTGCTACAGCTGATTATATTAAAATAGGGATTATACATTTTATCACGTTTAAAATATTTCTTATATCCCTGCCAGTACTTATACTGAGTATCTGGCTTGGTAAACTGATAAATAAAAAAATACCGGTTAAACTGTTTTATACAGGTGTCGTTACTATTTCACTTATGGCCGGCATCCTTCTTTTTTTATCCTGTCTGAGAGAATGCCTGTTACTGTGAGCATTATTCCGGCAGCAATCTTCATGAATTAATGAGCTATGATACCAACTTTTTGCGAATTTTTACGTAACATTTAACATAAAAAAATTAAAATTACAGATTCGTTTGCTTATATTTACAGTTCTTATTAAAGTTATAATACCCGATAGAGATATCGCATATCGCCCGGATTATCTTCAGATAAGCAGGCTTTAAAGTGTGAAGATTGAAAAGGAAGATTTCTATATTATTTATAAATTCCGTACATAAGATTTTAACTGCGGTTACAACATTATCTGTAATTTCAGCCTTATATTCCCCAGACATATCCTGCCAGCTGTATATTAATGAATTCATGGCTTCCAATGCAACAATAATTGAGGATCCCGATTACGAGGACTATTCGGACTGGATAGAAATTTACAATGCAGGACCCCAGCCTGTAAACCTTAACGGATATTATATTACCGATAATCTGGATAATCCAGGAAAATGGCAAATAACCCAGAACATTAGCGTAAGTGCGGGCGGGTACATTTTAATATGGGCCGATGGTAACAATTCGGGATTACATACAAACTATAAGCTGGCACAGGAAGGGGAGGAGATAGGACTCTTTACGCCGGAACAGGTTCTGGTAGACTCTGTTACATATGGACAGGAGACTACGGATATATCACGCGGAAGAAAAAGTAACGGATCATCTGAATGGGCTTATTTTTTGGTACCTACGCCGGGTGCTTCCAACTCTGCCACTTCTTATAATGGTATGGTTGAAAATGTTCCTGAGTTTTCTGTCACAGGGGGCTTCTACACTACGCCTGTCATTACGGAGTTATCTACTGACTTCGGAGGCACCATACGCTTTACATCTGACGGCTCGGAACCAGGGGAGAGTTCGCCGGTTTACAGCTCCCCCATTAGCATTAACAGCACGGCAATCATCAGGGCCAGGATATTTAAGGTCAATCTTATTCCCGGACCTGTTGTCACTCAATCCTACTTCATTAATGAAGATATTGAACCGGGAACTTTACCAATAGTATCCCTGGCATCTGCTCCCGAAAATTTCTGGAACCCCTTAACCGGCATTTATGTCCAGGATTTTAAACCTGACTGGGAGGTACCCATAAACATTGAGTTATTTGAAAATAACGGCAGCGACAGGGCTGCCTTTAACATGCCGGCAGGTACTAAAGTAAACGGACTTAATTCATGGAGGCTCCCGCAAAAAGCGCTCGGTATCTATTTCAGGAAACAATACGGGGACAATAATCTCGCATACCAACTGTTTTTCGATCGTGACAGGTCAAGCTTTAAATCATTTACTTTGCGGGCTTCAGGCAGTGACTGGAGCTATACCCTGTTCAGGGATGCCCTGGCACAGAACTGCACCCGCCCGAATATGAATGTGGACATGCAGGGGTACCGTCCCTGCGTGGTTTATATTAACGGCCAGTATATGGGCATACATAATATGCGCTCCAAAACTGACGATGATTATATTGAAAAGAACTTCGGGATGGAGCCCGGAACATTCGATCTTATAGAAAACGGGGATGTGGTGGAAGCAGGTGACCTTGATGCCTATAATGAATTTCTGGTATTATTGTCACAAAATCTGTCCGTTCAGGCAAATTACAATGCAGTGGCAGAGAAAATGGATATCGAAGAATTTACCGATTTTGTTATTACCGAAATATATGTGCGTAACACATCTATTGATCACAACATAATTACATGGAAACCAAAAGAATCGGGAAAATGGAGATGGGTTTTTGTTGATATGGACCGCGGATTTTTTAGTCCGGCCAACTACCTTATAAGCTCATTCATAAACCAGGATGTTATTCCCCTGAATGAGCTTATGGATAATACAGGGTACAGGGCATACTTCGGCCAGAGAATGGCAGATCACCTGTATACAACATTTAACCCGCAGAGAATGAAAAAAATTATTGACGAGCATAAGCAGGCCATCGAACAGGAGATGCCCGCCCATATTGAAAGGTGGCTTGGCACTACCTCATCCTGGGGTAATGCTATACCTTCACTGGAATACTGGTACCAGGAAGTCAACAATTTAAAGACATTTGCAGAAACGCGGCCCCAGTACCTTCTGGATGATTTAAGGAATTACGGTTTCAGTGAAACAGCCAGCCTGTGGAGTATGGTTACACCGGAAGAAGCGGGGTATGTAAAGCTAAACGGACTTACAATTCCCGAATCCTGCTGGTATGGTCCCTATCCTAAGGATCTGCCACTGCAGTTCACGGCAGTTGAAAAACCGGGCTATGCTTTCCAGGGCTGGGCAAATTCAACCAGGCATATAATTGTACCGCGTGGTTCCAACTGGAAGTACCTGGATAACGGGTCTGACCAGGGCACTGCCTGGCGTGAAACCGGATTTAATGACAGTGGCTGGCAGAGCGGGCAGGCAGAACTCGGATACGGCGATGGGGATGAGGTTACTACTGTAAGTTACGGCAGTAACAGCAATAATAAATATATCACGACTTATTTCAGGCATTCATTCAGCATTACCGAAGAAGATAAATCAGGATTCGGATTTATGATCAACATCCTGCGTGATGACGGCGCTGTGATATACCTGAACGGACAGGAAGTTATACGCACCAACATGACCAGTGGCAGCATAAACTACAACACTACTGCTGCCTCAGCAATCAGCGGATCAGCAGAATCGCAGTTTACTTCTTTTGATATAGATAAAAACCTTCTTGTGGCAGGAAATAATGTCCTTGCCGTGGAAATTCACCAGTCAGCCTCCAACAGCAGTGACATTGGATTTGATCTTGAGCTGGTATCACATAAGATAGGCACAGAGGGTTTTATAACAACACGCAATCCATACAGCTTTACTCTTGCAAGTGACTCGGGTATTATAGCCGTGTTTGAATCCACAGGGCAATGCATGCTGCCCGCTGATATAACCGGGAATACTACTCTAAATAAAGATTGCTCACCCTACCTGGCACAGGGTGACGTTACCATTCATGAAAATGTTACGGTGACCATAGAACCCGGTGTGGAGATATGGATGCCGGAAGGGGCAAGCATGTTCATAAACGGCACAATTAATGCAACAGGAACCCCTGATGAACCTGTGACATTTAAACTTAATCCCTCATATCCCGGCTCCTCCTGGGGCGCTTTATGCTTCATCAATGCCACAGGGACTTCACACCTCACCTATGTTAACATTGAAGATGCCTCAAAAGGGCCCGTGCCAATAAGGGATGTAGCTGCCATTTCGGCTTTTTATGCCGACCTGGTGCTTGATCATATAACTGTGGAGAATGTCTTCAGTAATCCCGTTGCTGCCAGGTATTCCGATATTATCCTCACCAACAGTTCATTACACTCAGAGGTGACAGGAGATTTAATTAATGTCAAATACGGGCATGCCACCATAGAAAATTGCGTATTCAGAGGTAATGACCGGGAGGATACGGATGGTATCGATTATGATGATATTGAAAACGGCATAGTAAGAAATTGCAAGATTTATAATCTCTTTGGTCTGAACAGCGATGCAATAGATATAGGTGAGAAGGCGCAAAATATTCAGATAGACAGCCTGCTTGTTTACAATATTACCGATAAGGGTGTCTCTGTCGGACAAAAATCAACTGTCAGTATTGCAAACAGTACTTTTGTAAATTGTAATATGGGACTGGGACTAAAAGATTCGTGCCATGTTACTGTCGATCATTGTACTTTCTACAGCAACGCTGCAGCTATTGCCTGCTTTGAGAAGAATGCCGGCAGTGCGGGCGGAAATGCAGTGGTGACGAATAGCATCCTGTCTAATTGCTCTGACGCATCTTATATTGTTGATAACAAGTCAACGATGAATATCTCCTTCAGCTTTGCAGACAATGATGAGCTCCCTGCTGACCCGTCAAATTTATTCGGCGATCCTTTATTCGTTGATCCGACAGGATTTAATTTCAGGTTAAAACCTTCATCCCCTTGTAAAAACACGGGCAGTGACCAGGGAATAAATACGGATATGGGTTCTTTATTTCATAAATATAGTGGTGAAGCATCAATAATGTTCTCGGGAATTTTCTATAATCCTAAAAATGATGATTCGAAAACAGAGTTTCTTACTATCTATAATCCCGGTTCAGCCGCACTTGATATATCGGGCTGCAAAATAACCGAAGGGATAGATTTTACTTTTCCTGAGGGCACCTTGCTTGAGGCAGGCGAGTCGTATATCATATCAAAATATCCTGATGTGGCTCTTACCGGCGATTCGTGGGGTAACCATGCGCATTGGGAAGCCGGAAGCCTGTCCAATGAAGGTGAGCCATTAAAACTTGAAAATAAATATGGATTAGTCCTTGACTATTTACATTATGAGCCGGATAATCCCTGGCCTTTCCTGGCTAATGCGGATGATGTGCTGATCCTCACAGGTTACGACCTGGATAATCATTTTCCTGCCAACTGGTCAGTGGATACTTATAATGATATGGTGGTCAATGTCAGGGAAAGTCAGGTTCCGCAATCCATGAATATTTATCCCAATCCTGCCGGAAACATGATTTTCGTCAAAGCACCCTGTTATCCCGGTTATTATATTTATATTTTTGCTGTAACGGGTGAACTACTTGAAAGGAAACAACTTGATGCAAATGGCTTTGCGGAGATCGATCTTTCCTCTTATAATAGCGGCATACTGCTTATTAAAGCAGGGGATACCGTAGAAAAAGTTGTGCTCATAAAACCCTGACAGATTTACTTCCTTTTTTTTATAGGGAATCTATCCTGTAAACTATCATATATTAAATACATATAACCATAGTATTATGTACTATGCTTCAATGTTAATTTTAAGTTAGACTTTTATTTTATATATTTATCAAAACTTAAACAAAGTAAACAATGACCATAAAAAAAGCCAGGCCAGATAACAGAAGAAATTTTTTAAAAAAGAGCCTCACCGGTGCAGCGGGATTAACTGTTGTACCCGCTCTAAGCAATCTGAATTTAAGAGCCGCAGACCCCCAAAGTCCCCATCAGGGGGAGGAGAATAAGATAATCTGCCGTACGCTGGGACGGACAGGCATAAAAGTGCCCATAGTAAGCATGGGAACATCAGAAAATGAGTATATACTGCGGGCTGCACTTAATAAAGGAATAATGCATTTTGATACTGCCAACGGTTATGGAAACGGACTTCATGAGGTAACCCTTGGCAGGATATTGCAGGGGAAACCAAGGGATTCATTCGTAATAGGATCAAAAATATACGGACTCAGGGACAACTCAACGGGCATGCCTCTGGCAGATATCACTGCTGAAGAGTTTAAAGCTGATTTCAGGCAAAAGCTGGATCAGAGCTTAAAAAGGCTTCAGCTGGATTATGTCGATATTTTTTATCAGCACTCCGTTGATAATCCTGAGCTTCTTAAACTTGACATGATCCGTGATATTTCAAAGGAGTTTAAAGATAGTGGAAAAGCCCGGTTTCTGGGAGTGTCGACCCATACGCCCGATGTTGTGTATGCTGCTGTCGATGAAGGAATATATGATGTAATACTGGTGTCGTATAATTTTCGCGACGAGGAAACCGGGACAGTAAGAGATGCAATTAATCATGCCGCTAAAGCGGGGTGTGGCATTGTTGGCATGAAAGCACTTGCAGGTATTTACTGGGACAGGGAAAGGAAGCAACCCATAAATCCGCGTGCCGCAGCAAAATGGATCCTGCAAGATGAGAATGTTCATACAACAATTTTCAGTATGCGATCCTTTGATCAGCTTGAGATGTACTGGTCACTTATGAATGATCTTGCTCTTACCCCTGAAGAAAGAAATGATCTCCGGCTGGGGCAGGTAGCCGGACTGACGGGGATGTATTGCCGCAGCTGCGGTAAATGCCTGCCACAGTGTCCCCATGGTGTGGACATCCCAAAAATAATGAGAAGCTATATGTATGCATACGGATACAGGGAGCCGTTGAAAGCCAGGGAAACAATGCAGATGCTTGATATTAGCAGAATTAAATGCGATGAATGTGAAGCATGTTTCATTGAGTGTTCCATGGGCTTCAATATACGTGAGAAAATCAGGGATATAAGCCGTATTCTGGATGTGCCCGGTGAATTTTTAGTATAACCCGAATTACAGTCAGGTAATGAAAAAAAATATCCTGCTTTTTATAGTAACGGTATTCTGCCTTCTTTCAGAACAGGTACTTACTGCTAAACCGGTGCAGGATATCACAAAATACTTCCCCGATATTGAAGGGTTTGAAAAAGCAGGTAAGATAAAACTGTGGTATCCTGAAAATATTAATGAAGCTATTGGGGGGGCGGCAGAAATATATCTCGATTATGGATTCAGGGAGCTTGCAGTACTTACATATGAGAAACAGGCAGGACAATCCATTACTATTGAAATATACCGGCATGAAAATTCAGACTATGGGTTTGGCATTTATTCACAGGAAAGAAACGGAACAATACGGAATTTTATTGACGTTGGAGCACAGGGCTACTATATTGCAGGTATCCTTAATTTTTACAAGGATTGTTATTATGTAAAAATGAGAGGATATAACCTTGATGACGATGAAAATCTTTTAATGAATATTGCACGACGTGTTGCTGAAATGCTGCCCGGCATATATTCGTTGCCCCCTGTTTATGATGATTTCCCTGTACTATACAGGAGCGCATACACTGAAAGACTTGTTGCAAGGAATTTTTTGGGCTATCCTTTCTTTAAAAATGTATTTACTGCGAATTATAACGTACCAGGTACAAGTTATTTTACATACTTTGTTATCAGGTGCTCCCCGGAAGAAGACTGCCGGGCAACATTGCAGGAATACATGAGATTTCTAAAAAAAGACCAGGATGTCCATGAAGGGCGTATTACTGTCAATGATCCTAATTACGGCATTATTGACCTTATGTGGAAGGATAACATGATTAAAGGCACATTCGGACTTAATGACAGCAGTGTACGGACTGAGGTTCTGAATTTTGACCGTAAAAAGTTCAAAATCGAAAAAATAAAGAACGAGCTAGCATGTAACAAGTCTGCAACATCATCATCCGTCGAGGATCTTACCTTAGGTCCCCGGAATGCAATTGACGGTGACCTGTCAACACGCTGGTCCAGCGAATTCAGCGATCCTCAATGGATTTGTATCGATCTGGGCAGGGATTATACTGTCAACAAGGTAAAGCTTATATGGGAATCTGCATACGGCCGGTCATACAGCATCGAGGTTTCAAAAGACAATACTAAATGGACACAGGTTTACGCCACACAGGAAGGTGACGGACAGGAGGATGAAATAGACATTGAACCTGTTGCTGCACGTTATGTGAGGTTAAACGGACTGCAGAGGGGTACTCCCTGGGGCTATTCGCTTTACGAATTCCGGGTGTTTAAAGGCAAGCGTTAAAAACCATATCTGCCTATGGCCTTATGATAACTATTTTTGCAGTGTTTACAATCCCTGAATTAATATACCTGCAAAAGTAGACACCGCTTTTCACCGGATTGCCTTGCATATCACTGCAATCCCATATATATGTATAATTTCCGGGTGCATGAATCCCCTCGATAAGGTATGCTATCTTTTTTCCCGAAATATCGCAAATGGCAATTTCAGCCGTACTTTTTTCGGGCACATAATACGATACAGCGATGCCTGTCTTTGCAGGATCCGGATAAACATAAAATGGTGCATTACCAAAAGCAAGCACATCTGATAAGTTGTTAATAGCCGAAGTATCTCTCACAACAGCCGTGTCCATATCGGTAACACATATATTGTCAAACCAGAAGTGCCTCCCGCTTAAGTCGTGGTGCTCAGCAACAATCTCGAACCTGTCAACGGCTGTCCAGTCATAATCACCAACCGGATTGTACCATGTGCCGTTCCATGCGCCACGGATGATTATCGGAATATAAGTCTATTACTCCATTTCCAGCCGGAGGGCCCCACAATAATTGTGTGCTGAGTGTCAACCGCACGTATGGCATCAATAACATTCTGCTGTATCGGGCCCCACAGCACATCTGAAATACCATGAGGTTCGTTAAGTATTTCATAATAAATATAATACGAGCAGTTCTTGTAATGCTCGGCCATCTGTGTCCATACCTTTATTAATATTGACTCCACAGCGGGCTCGGTATCTTCTGACGGATCAAAAGTATGGTTATCAATAAGAAGATGTATCTGCAAATCTTCAGCCCAGGTGACAACCGAATCCAGGAAACTGACAAATACCGGATCGAGGTTATAGTCAGGTTCTCCATCGGTCATAAAATGCAGGGTTAATTATAATATCGTTATTTTTTGCCCTTTTTTTACTGTAAAAGGTTTCATATGGATGAATGTAAATAATGATTTTTATTTTTAGGAAAAATTAAAAGTGCCAGGTTATTAATTAACAATAAACGTATATGACAAGACGAAATACATTTGCTGTAGGGCTTATAGTTTCAATGTTCCTTTTCTGGGGTCCGGCCAACAATATGACAGATACATTGCTGGCCGCTTTTAAAAAGAGTGGAACAACTTAAGCAAATCCAGACAGACGAATTAAATGCAATTATGGGAACATATGTTAGTGTGGCAGCAGCCTTACTGGCTATGATATGTTCGCTGACTGCAATTACTGCAGGTGGAATGACCGGTGTCATTGCCCTGGTTCTAATCTCTGCTTTCATGTCGTTGATGTTTCCGACTATTTTCGGACTGGCAGTAAGAGGGTTAGGAAGTGATACCAAAATAGCCGGGTCCGGTTTAATAATGGCAATTCTCGGGGAGCAGTATTGACAGCAATGCAGGGGAGGTTGTCTGATCTTACGGGTGATATTAAGATGTCATATGTTATACCACTTATATGTTTTGCTGTTATTCTTGTCTATGCCAGGTATGCATCTGTCACCCTGAAAGGGGAACAATAGTGTGATCTTATTTCTTTTTGCACTTCTCCAATTCCGTTTTCAGGTTACTGATCTCTTTCTTATATTCCTTTTCCTTTATTTTGGCCTCGTCTGATATTTTTCTGAATTCTTCTTCCTTTCTTTGCATTTCTTCCTGCGTGGCTGCCATCTCCTCGAGGTTTTGCTTTAATTCTTCCTCCTGTGAGGTCAATTCCTCGGTTTTCTGTTTCACCTGCTCATACATTTTTTTCATATTGTCATTTGCCCTTATCGTTGATAATGTTGCAGAGACAAGCTCACCCATTTTTTCAACAAACTCTATTTTGTATGATTCTAGTTTTTCGAAAGACGCAATTTCTACTACACCCATAACTATCTCATCGAGCCTTAAGGGTATAAGTGCCAGGTGTTTGCAATACGCTTCTCCCAGTCCGGAAGAAAGTCTCGTATATTCTTCGGGGAGGTCATCAATAAGGATAACTTCTTTTTCTTTAAAGCATGTTCCTATTTGTCCCTCACCAACATTGAATTTTTTTACCTCGGATTTTTTCTTTTCATAGCCATAGCTTCCTATCAATTCAAGATATTGTTCTTTTTCGCCGTCGGAAACAATAAACATACCTCCCTGCTTTGCCTCAAGATACTCAACAAGGTTTGTAATCAGTACCTGTGCAAGAGTGACAAGTTCATCTTTATTCTTACTTGTCAGATCACTGAACTTTGCCAGTCCCGCATTGAACCATTTCTGTACCCTCTCGGCTTCATCCCTTTGCTGTATCTCAACTGCCTGTTTTTCAATTTCCTTTTTCTGCTTTTCCAGTTCTTCTTTTCCTTTCCTGATATTTTCTTTAAGTATGGCTTTGTCTTTTTTTACCTGCTCTTCCTTGCGTTTGATAATATAATAGACACCATATATCACTATGACAGCCAACAGGGTATAAAATATCCATGTCCTCCAGAAGGTGGAGACAATTATTATTTCCAGTGAGGCTCCCTCATCGTTCCATATACCGTCATTATTAGAAGCTTTGACACGGAAAACATAATCTCCGGGGTCGAGGTTGGTAAATGATACTTTTCGTTCACCTTTTGCATCTATCCATTCATCATTGAATCCTTCCATCATATACATATACCTGTTTTTCTGCGACTGCCTGTAGTTTAGAGCCGTGTACTCAAAAGAAAATATATTCTGAAAATATTTCAACTTAATACGTTTTGTTACTATAATATTCTGCTTCAGTATCGATTCCTTGCCTATTTCAACGTCTTCATTGAATAATTTAAAACCGGTAATATAAACAGGAGGCTTATAAGGATTATCGAGTACTTTGGACGGATCGAACAGGTTAAAACCGTTGACACCCCCAAAAAGCAGTTCTCCTGTGGATAGCTTTTTGAAGGCCCACTTTCCGAACTGGTCACTTTGCAGCCCGTCACTGGCATTATAGTTTTTAAAGGTCATGCTGTCGGGATTAAATTTACATAATCCTTCATTTGTGCTCAGCCACAGGTTTCCTGCATCGTCTTCCAGTATTCCCAGGATAACATCGTTCGGTAATCCGTCACTCATCCTGTAGACTTTAAAAGTATTATTCTTCCTGTTATACAGATTTAAGCCACCGCCGTTAGTACCTATCCACAGTCTTTGTTTTGAATCTTCATAAAGGGAATATACCGATATATTACTTATTCCTTTCGATCCCCCCCTGGTGTTGTTTACTTCGTTATAATGAATGAATTTGTCCCTTTCCCTGTTATACATATACAGTCCTGCTCCCTCGGAAGCTATCCACAGGTTACCCAGGTGATCCTCAGTCATCATAACACTTGCTGAATTGCTTATTGTTGTTGAATCATCAGGATCATTGACAAACCTTGTAAAGTCATCTGTCTGGCGGTTATACCTGCTTATGCCATTTCCACATGTACAGATCCATATATCATTCCGCCTGTCCTCATATATATAGAAAATATTGTTATCACTAAGCGATTTTTCATTATCGGGATTATAGATGTAATGTCTGAACTTTCCAGTGGCGGGGTCATAAACATTTACTCCGCCTCCCCACATCCCGATCCACAATAAACCTTCACTGTCAAGTAGTATGGCTAAAACTTTGTTATTAGTAAGTCCATCGGGTTTATCAATGTCAAACATTATATGTGAGAATCCGTGTGTAGCCCTGTTCATGTAATTTATTCCTCCGCCGTCTGTTCCAATCCATATGTTTCCATATTCGTCTTCTGCAAAGCCGGTAACATTATTATTACTCAGGCTGTTTGTATCAAACTTTATTTTCTTGTAGTGCGCAAATTTGTATTTCCCCTTATCGTATATGCTCACCCCTCCAAATCTGGTACTTATCCACATGCGGTCATTGATATCAAAGAATATGGTTGTTATGTCGCTGCTGCTCAATGTGCCCTCCTCACCCTCCTCATGCATGAAAACAGTAAAATTATCGGCCATCTCATTATACAGACATAATCCGCCTGATGTGCCCAGCCAGATCTGGCCCTCTGCATTTTCAGCAATACAATTAACGAGATTGCAGGGGATGCTGTTTTTATCGGCCGGATCAGGCACATAGCTTTTAAATGTGCCGCTACGGACATCCATTACATTAAGTCCGTTATCAAATGTGCCTATCCAGAGCCTGTTTTTTGAATCCAGGAATATGTATTGTATCCTGTCGCTGTTCAGGGAATAAGGATCATAGGGATCATGCCTGTAATTGACAAATTTATGTTCGCTTTCATCATATAATGATAAACCGCTGAAGGTAGCAATCCAGAACCGCCCCTTCTTATCTTCGATAACGTCTCGTGTAAAATTACTGGAAAGGGAATTTCTGTTCGCAGGGTCATGGGTAATCAATTTCATTTCTTTGCTGCCGACATCATATATATTTATTCCCTCCTGGGTCATTATCCACAGCCTGTTTTTTGAATCTGCATATAATTTCTGAATCCCATCTGTTACAATACTGTTCGGGTCATTATCATCATGCATCATTCTTATAAAGTTGTCTTTATCCCTGTTATAGAGATTTAGTCCGGATTGGGTCCCAATCCATATGTTACCGTTTTTATCCTCTACCATCGTACGAATGAAGTTACTGCTCAGGGTGCTTGAATCTACCGGATTATAGCGGTATATCTTACACTGGTATCCATCGTAAAGATTCAGTCCGTCCTCGGTCCCGATCCATATAAAACCTTTGCTGTCCTGCATTGTAATCATCGCATTACCCTGGGACAATCCCTCTTCAACAGATAGTTTATCGAATTTAATCCCGTTTATCTGCCCGTTTACATTTACATACAGCAGAAGTAAAACAATATAAATCAGCAGTTTCTTAAGCTTGTTAAATTTTATCATGCCGGTTGATATTTTATATAATTCAGGTATATAGAATAAGTTAGTTTTCAGAGAAAATTAGCAAAAAAAATTGTTATTGCAAAAAAAAGGGTAGGCAAACTCATCACGTGCCCCGTGTCCAACTATCTGGTTTTTCTCATTACGATATTCGGCAAATTCCCTGAGGTTCATAGTTTCTATATATGTTGGCAACTGCCGGATTCCATAATATGCATCATAGCTTATTTTCGCCTCTCCGGCTTCACCCTGGCGCGTGGCAATAAGGATTACGCCGTTTGCAGCCTTCGAGCCGTAGATGGCAGTGGCTGATGCATCCTTTAATATCTGCATATCGACAATATCGGAAGGATTTATTGTTGACAGTACATTGCCAATACTGTTATTATATGAAATATCGCCCGTATATCCTTCAACAGGAACACCGTCAATTACGTATAAAGGTTCATTGTTGCCCATTAATGAATTTACACCACGTATGCGGACTGAGACGCTGCCACCTGGCTGTCCTGTGTTCTGTGTTACCTCAACTCCTGCCGCTTTTCCCTGGAGAACCTGCTCAAATGTGGTCGAAACAGTCTTGCTTATCTCATCGGAAGTGACGGATACCACAGAACCTGTAAGGTCACTCCGTTTCATCTGTCCGTATCCAATTACAACAACTTCATCGAGCTTTGTATACTCTTCGACCAGCGATACATCAATGCGCGCCTGGTTGCCCACTGCAACTTCCTTATCCTGGTATCCCAGGAAAGAGATGACAAGAATATCTTCCGGCTTAACATTTATTGAAAATTCACCGTTTGCATTTGCTACAGTCCCCGTAGTTGTCCCCTTTATAACTATATTGGCTCCCGGCACTGGCTGGTTGTCCTCTGCAAAGGTTACCTTCCCCGTTAATATCCTTTCTGAAGGCTCCTGGGAGTATGTGTGCATGAAGTTTAGTAAAACCACTATCAGTATTAGTGATGTAAACCTTAAAACTCCCGGTGCTGATCCGAAAAAGGGATTTTTCAGAGACCCGGTTGTTTTTATTGATCTGTTTCTCATATTATCTGGCTTTAGGTTTCATAATTACAGTCTGCTCATTGCCATCATAATTTACAGACTGATCGCAGGCTATGCCGCTATCATATTTTACCGGTCTGTCTTTACTTATCCATACTATTTCAATTGTTCTTTTTTCAGGCATCCCCGGGTAAGATCCCTGTCTTTTCCCAATTATCAAAGTGTGCGATTCTTCCTTATATGAGAACGGAATGACAGAGTACCGGCCCTTCTCGTAATTATAATTGACACCCTCGTCCTCAAAGAGTTCGAAGTGGGCGTCCCTGCCCGTGTACACATAGAGGGTCAGGGGATCTTCCTGTTTTTCACCGGTATACTGCATTTCTGGTCCTAACACAATAATTGAGCCTTCTTTAATGAAAAGGGGAATTCTTTCAAGGGGAGCCGGGACATCTATTTTCTGTCCCCCTTCAAGATATCTTCCTGTACAGAAATCATACCACCCTGCGGGAGCAGGAAGATAGGCCTCCCTGCTTACTGCTTTATATTCATAGACAGGGCATACAAGCATAGCCGGTCCGAACATATATTCGTCAGCTATATCAAGCACGGCGGTATCTCCCGAAAAATCCATAACCAGGGCACGCATTATGGTATAATCGTCCTTGTAAGCTTTTCCCGCAAGTGTATAAATGTAAGGCATGAGCCTGTACCTCAGTTTATCGTAATAAAGCATAGACTTGTATTCAACAGAGTTCTCAGGGGCCACATTATACATCTCCCTGTAGGGGTATTGCCCGTGCACCCTGAAAAGGGGGCAGAAGGCCCCGAACTGGAACCAGCGGGTCATAAGTGCGCGCCATTCCTTAAGGTCTTCACCTGCAGCATTTTCATAACGCCTCTCCACTGCAAAGCCTCCGATATCGTGAGTCCAGTAAGGGATCCCTGATATGCAGAAATTCAGTCCGGCAGGGATCTGCAACCCGAGATCGGTCCACCGCGAGGCAACATCTCCGCTCCATGTTGCTGCAGCATAACGCTGCTGTCCTGCAAAAGCCGACCTTGTAAGGATAAATACCCTTTTGCCGGGATTCTCCTTTCTCAGTCCTTCATATATCACTTTTGAATTCATAAGTGAATAGGCGTTAAAAAATTCAGCGCCCGGTCCCAGGGCGGTCGGACTCATAAGCAGCTTCCTCTCTTCAATGGAATTATTTGATTCCATGTCGGGCTCGGTTGCATCCATCCACCATGCATCGATGCCTGTTTTGTTAAGCCTGGCATTTATCTGCTTCCAGTACATATCCCTGGCATCGGGATTTAAGGCATCATAGAAGGTGGAATTATATCCTATCCAGTCCTTGGTATCTTTTTCAATATTTCTCTGATAGAGATATCCTTTTTCGTTAAGTTCATTATAATTCTTTGTTCCCGGGTAGAACTTGGGCCATACCGATATCATAATTTTTGCATGCAGCTTTTCATGGAGGGTTCTGACCATTCCTTCAGGATCAGGGAAGCGTGTTGAGTCAAATTTATGTGAGCCCCATTTGTCGGGTTCCCAGTACTGCCAGTCCAGTACAATATTATCAAGGGGAATTTGTCTTTTTCTGAATTCCCTGACTACATCGAGGAGTTCCTGCTGTGTTTTGTATCTTTCCCTGCTTTGCCAGAGGCCCATGGCCCATTTCGGCATTATCGGGGCTTTACCCGTTACATGGCGGTAGCCGCTGATAACTTCATCGGCATTTGAGCCATATATAAAGTAGTAATCTATATCATTCCCTGCCTCGGAAAAAAGTGACAGTTGGTTCTGTTCCTCTTCACTTAACGGAACAAGCTGTTTCAATGCTATGTATGCTATACCCTGGGGGTCCCAGCATAATTTTATGGTATGCTTTTCACCTTTCGCCATGTCAATATTAAATTTGTGATACCAGGGGTTCCATCCCTGCCTCCATCTGTCAAATATTAACCGGCCGTCAACCCATAATTTAAAATATCCTGAAGCATACAGCACAAATTTATGCCTGCCGCTAATATCAGAAGAGACTGAACCTTCCCAGGTTACCTTTCTTACATCACGCATCGGCAAACCTTCGGGTATTCTGTCATACGACTGGATATACTGATAATCGATGGTATCCTCGGACCGGGTAAGAAGGAGTGTACTGTCTCCGTAATAATTGGCTGTCAGGCCTCCCGGCTTACCGTCTTCAGAGAAAAGCTGCAAAGATGAGAGCGGTTCATACTCACGGGGATCTCCAAATCGTGTTATTGAATAGTTATCCCACAGGATACCGTAGTTTTTATTTGAGTACATAAATGGCACTACTGCAATAATATTGTGCTGTGCCATTTCAACATCCTCACCCTTATAGTTCATTTGTCCGTTCTGGTGCTGTCCCAGTCCGTAGAAAGCCTCATCATCAGGGGATTTGAACACCTGCCGGATTGCGTATAATTGCTTGCCTTCGATAATAACCGGGGTGAATGTTTTTCCGCCACCTTCTTTTTCACTGAGAATAACCTGTCCGGTACTGTCCCTGAATACAACTTCACCTGTTGTTAATGATATGCCGGCATTTACAGATGAGGTCTTAACTATTACCTCATCGCCTTTTCTTTCCATGGTCCATTTAACAGGATTTGATTGATTATCAACTGTTATAAGACTTCTGGACTCAGGAAATTTTTTAAACGGACTGGCAACTACCCTGATAATTTTATCGGATATTACCTGTACCTTAACAGCTTTTGCGTCACTATCCTTTACTTTTTTCAGATATATGATAACGCCATTATCATATTTTTTGCAGTTTCTGGTATTACAGCCTGAAACCAGCGTTAGTAAGAAGATGAAAAACAATGTATTTTTTAGCATTTTGCTTAAGTTTTATTAACAGAAGTTATGAGTATGTGTTTATATTATCATTACCAGTTTAAATGTAGCTATTGCGTATAAGTCTGAAAAGTTCAAATGTTACTAAATGGGGATTTAAATGTTAATAGGGATGTTTTTAGTTTTTCTTTTATTTACAGCATATTGTGAGGGTAAGATATTAAATTCGGATTTGAAGTATTTTGCAAAGTATTTCGGGTTGTTAAATCCCACTTCGTAGGCAACTTCGGAAATTGTCAGCTGGCTTTTTTCAAGCAGCTGGGCCGCTCTTTTCAAACGAATTATGCGTATAAATTCTATTGGAGTTTTTCCGGTGAGGGAGGATAGTTTTTTATACAGGTGCACTCTGCTCATACCAAGCTCGTGACTCAACCTTTTAACCGAAAAATCGGAGTCTGATATATTATTTTCAACCAGGTCGAGAGCCTTTTGTATCAGCTTTTCATCCAGGGAAGTTATATTTATCTCTTTTGGATTGATCTCTATGTGTTTGAGGTAATTTTTTCTCATCGATTCCCTGAGGGTGATAAGGTTTTTTATCCGTGACCGGAGTATCTCAAAATTAAACGGTTTGGTAATATAATCATCTGCTCCTGTGTTAAAACCTACAATCCTTTCCTTCTCTCCTGCGCGGGCAGTAAGCAGTATAACAGGTATATGAGATGTACGCTGATCACCTTTAATTTTGCGGCAAAGTTCTATACCGTCCATTTCAGACATTATTATGTCACTTACAATAAGGTCGGGCATGGAATTTATTATTTTTCGCCACCCTT
The DNA here is from genome assembly GCA_964461435.1 of uncultured Bacteroidales bacterium. GTDB lineage: Bacteria > Bacteroidota > Bacteroidia > Bacteroidales > UBA10428. Next base: position 21,758 of record CAYWUI010000011.1, read on the forward strand.
CTTTCCCGTTGGAGGCTTCGATGATATTATAATACTGTTTGAGGTTGTCCTTAAGGTAGAACCTGAAATCATGGTTATCATCAACAAGCAGCACCAGGGGTTTTTTATGGTCAATCCTGTTTTTATCGTGATGGCCGGTTGTTTTCTGCTGTGCAATATCCGCAGTGGCCTGCATTTCCATTTCGGCTGACAGTTTGCCGGTAATAAATTCGTCAGCGTGCTTCACAGGTAACAATACTGAAAAGCAGCTTCCGTTGTCAGGTTCTCCTTCGAGTGAAATTGTACCTCCGTGAAGCTTGACAAATTCCTTCGTTAATGCAAGTCCGATTCCGCTGCCTTTATTGACTATTGAACCGGGAATGAGGTTCTGAAAGAATCTCTCAAAAATTTTATCATGCTTATCTGCGGGGATGCCAATGCCCGTATCAGTTACCTTGATATCCAGCCACTTGTTATTGTTTCCCGGAACATCGTCTTTTTTACTTAGGTTCATAGTGACAGATATACTTCCATGCTCGTGAGTAAATTTAAAAGCATTGGAGAGAAGGTTAAACATAATCTTCTCAAGCTTATCCTGGTCAAATAGCATTTCAAGGCTGTTAATGCCGGAGCGGATAGAAAAGTCGATTTTTTTCTTTTCTGCAAGGTCAGAAAATGATTCGGCCACATCCTTAATATAGCTTATAATGTCAGCTTCAACAGGATTATATGTGAATTCCTCAACTTCCATTTTTCTGAAATCAAGCAGCTGGTTTACAAGGTTCAGTAACCTCCTTATATTGAGCGATATTAGTAAGAACTGGCGCTTCTGCTCAGGATCCTTTGTGCTTTTCATCATATTGTCGAGGGGAGAAGTGATTAGCGACAGGGGTGTCCTTAATTCGTGACTGACATTTGTAAAAAATTTTATTTTCATCATGTCAAGCTCGTGCATATGTTTGGCCTGCTGTCTTTCCTGCTGTATCCTGTGATTAACCCTTTCCCTGTCAAGAATGAGTTTTCGTGAAAACAGCAGGATTCCGATTACAATGATAACGTATATAATAATTGCCAGAGGTGTTTTCCAGAAAGGGGGTAAGATCTTTATTTTCATACTTATACCTTCATCATTCCAATATCCGTCACTATTGCTGGCTTTAACCCTTAAAACATATTCACCCTGGTCGAGATTCGTAAATGTTGCTTTCCTCAGGTTGCCGTCTGTTGTTAACCAGTCCGTATTAAATCCTTCAAGAATATAGGCATACTTGTTTTTGCTCTGGTGTGAATAGCTGAAAGCAGCAAATTCGACAGAAAATACATTTTCCCGGTATTTTAGAATTATCTTATCAGTAAGCGGTACTGACTGTTCAAGAATTACCCTGCCATTTACTTTTTCGCCTATACCAATGCTTTTATTAAAAATTTGAAAGTCCGTAAATACCAGTCCGGGAACAACCTTATTTTCTTTTATATCGTAAGGATGGAAGATATTAAAACCATTTGGCCCCCCGAAAATTAATTCACCCCTGCTTGTTTTAAAGGATGCGCCTTCGTTAAATTCTTTACCCTGCAATCCGTCAGACTCGTCATAGTTTTTGAAAGCGAAACTATATTCTCCGTCATCCGGGTCTTTACTGACCAATAAGTTTGAAAGGCCATTCGGTGTGCTTATCCATAAGTTGCCATTATTATCTTCCAGTATTGTAAGTATGGCATTATCCGGTAATCCGTCCTCGATTCTGAATACCATGAATATTTCGTTTTTCCTGTCAAATAAGTTGAGCCCTTCACGGGTGCCGACCCATATCATACCCCTGATATCTTCTGCTATGCTTAAAACGTTATTATTGCTTATACCTCCGGGATTATTGATATCATGTGCGTAGTGGGTTACATGTCCCGATGCTTTGCCAATAACATCTATTCCATGGGCACTTCCTATCCACAAATCTCCTTCCTTATCTTCGATTATTGACAGGATAAAATCTGAATGCAACGCATTAACACCTTTATTTGCATAATGCTCAAATTTATTTTTCTTGCGGTTGTATTTATCAAGGCCACCCCCTAGTGTGCCAATCCACAGGTTTTTTTGTGAGTCTTCAAATATCTCCCAGATGCGGTCGTCTGAGATGCTTTCAGGATCGGAAGGATCATGCCTGTAGCGTGTAAATTTCCTGCCATCAAAACAGTTCAGGCCTCCATAAAAGGTGCCAATCCATAGATTCTGCAGATGGTCTATGCATAGACTTACAATAATATCATTACTTATGCTGTTATGGTTATCAGGTTCGTTTATAAATCTTGTGAAGCGGTTGTTAACCCTGTTATAAAACAACAGACCCCCTCCATTGGTGCCAATCCACAGGTTTCCTTTTGCGTCTTCTGCAAAGCAATTTACATCATCATAATACAGGCTATTAGGATCCGTTGATTTGTGTTTGAATAAACGAAACTTAAATATGTCTTCATTATAGTAGTTTATTCCCTTTTTAAATGTCCCTGCCCACATGATGCCCAGGTCATCTTTAAACAGGGAAGTAATGCTGTTCTGGCTGATACTTTTCTCATCTTCATCATCATGAATAAGATACCTTATCGAAAGAGTTTTTTTATCAAGAAGATTGATTCCCCCATGGTCAGTACCTATCCATATGAGACCTTTATTATCCTGTGCTACATTGTTTACAATATTTGTATTTAGTCTTACACCTGATGATTTTATATCAAAATGGAGGACAGTCTGACCCGGTACATCAAAGTAAAATATACCCCTGGCAAAGTTTGATACATAAATCCATATATCTTCATCGGAATCAATAAATATGCCGTATTCAAGATATTCTCCTTTATACTCCCTGTATAAATAATTATTTCTGTATACTATCCTGTGACTATTACAATCCATTTTTTCAAGTATACCATTATGATGTATAATCCAGAAATCATTATGGCTATCTATATAAATATCAGCTATGGAATCTGTTGCTAAAGAAGAACTGTCACGGGGATTATGTCTTATATTTACAATAGTGTTGCTTTTCTTTTGATATTTGTAAATCCCGGTTTCCGGACTTATATACCAGTAGTTGCCCGTAATATCCCTGATGCTTTTATTTATGGATTCATTATGAATGGCTAACGCCTGTAAATAAGATGCCGGGTTGCGGTTAAAAGTTTCGGTGCAGGGATCATAAATATTGTAACCGTTGCGGGTACCAACCCACATCTTTCCCAGGTGATCTTCAAAAATACTGTTTATAAAATTGTCGATTATGGATGAAGTATCACGAATATCATGCCTGAAGACTTTGAAATTGTGCCCGTCAAACCTGTTAAGTCCCGACATGGTCCCAAACCACATAAATCCAAGACTGTCTTTAAAGATACATGTAATTTGATTATTTGAAAGTCCATCGTTAATATCGATATGGGAAAATTTAAAATCATCGGGCTGTGATAATAGTCCCGATACCTTTAAAGTCAATAACAATGTGAATATTGTCTTGCGGCAGGTCGGAATTATTGCATGTGACATGTATTTAACAGCAGTCATTAATATTCCTCCGGAGATTAATAGTCTTAAAGAGGATCTTCTATCTATCACGGAACTTAGTAGAGCTAAATTATAAAAAATATACGAATGGTAATTGGAATTTGTCCTGCTTTAAAAGATTTATTATTTAAAGCATAACCTGCAAACTTACTTTTCAAAATATGGGATCTGATATTTCGAATGAAATAATAAATATCCTTTCTTTGTTTTGTTATTACGGAATAATATTTATATTCGTGGCACGAAATAATAATTAGTAACACAATGTCTGTAATTAGATTCGGAGTTTCACTCGAGGAGCATATAATGGATGCCCTTGATAATTATGTTGAGGAAAACAAATTCCCTAACAGATCCCGGGCTATAAGAAATCTGATCGAAAAGAACGTTGTTGAAAAGAAGTGGAAATGTAATAATGAGGTTGCGGGAGCTATAGTTTTATTGTACGATCATCATAAAAGGGATATAACAAACAGGGCAAACAGTGTTCAGCATGAATATCATAAGCATGTATTATCCTCGCAGCATGTCCATCTTGACCATGACATGTGCCTTGAAACGATTGTTGTCAAGGGAAAGGCAAAGCAGTTAACGGAACTGGCTGATATACTTATTGCACTCAAGGGTGTTAAGCATGGCAAGCTTATAATGACAAGGACAGATTAATTTTTTTAAAAAATAGTAACACGAAAAATAAATTATTAACACTTTAACATTTTATACAATGAAAAAAATACCAGTATTTACCGTTTTTGTTATTTTAACCGGACTTATGACATCAGCACAGGTTCTTGATGATACGATATCTCTTGATGAAGTTGTTGTAACAGGGACAAAAGTCGAGGTATCGAGAAAAAACATACCAATGACAGTTTCAGTGGTAACATCTGAAGAAATAGAACAAAGTGATGAATCGGCCTTATTGCCTGTAATAAGTGAAAGGGTGCCGGGAGTATTTATTACTGAACGTGGCATAACCGGTTTTGGGGTGTCCACGGGGGCAGCCGGACAAATAAACATACGCGGACTGGGGGGGTCGCCCACCACCCAGGTCCTGGTTCTGATAGACGGTAATCCCCAGTTTATGGGCATGATGGGGCATCATCTGCCCGATGCATATGTGGCCTCCGATGTTGAGAAAGTGGAAATAATCCGCGGTCCTGCTTCTATATTATACGGATCAAACGCCATGGGTGGTGTTATAAATATTATTACAAAAAAACAGGTTAAAGATGGCATTAATTTCAATTCAAGATTCTCATACGGATCTTTCAATACTCAGAAGTATATGGGGAAAGTGGGATTTAAAAAGAAGGGTTTCAGTTTTTTTTGTTCCCTGAACCATGACCAGACTGACGGGCACAGGGATTCCTCCGATTTTAATATAACCAACGGGTATATTAAAGGGGGTTATGATATTAATGAAAAATGGAAAGTGTCAGCCGATTTATCCCTGGCAAAATTCAAGGCTTCGGATCCGGGCCCTGAATCAGGTATAGCAGGTGAAATGATAGATATACTGAGGGGTAAGACAGCCTTATCTGTTGAAAATAATTATAAGAATATAAAAGGAGCCCTTCATTTGTATTACAATTTTGGCGAACATGACATAACTGACGGCTGGCACTCAAATGACGAGCTGTACGGACTAATGGCTTACCAGGCTATAAGTTTAATCCACGGTAACACAGTTACCATCGGGTATGACAGGATGATATACGGGGGTAAGGGATCTCCCATAATTACCGTATTAAGGGACGAGGACGGAAATATTATTCCCGGAACTTCAGGTCCTCAATTCGTGCTGGCTGAAGATAATGATAAATGGGTGACCATGACAAATGATGCTTTATATTCATTTGTACAGCAGACTTTATTTGAAAATTTGGTCGTTAACGCAGGGTTAAGGTATGAAATGAATTCATATTACGGAAATGCATTTATACCATCGGCAGGTTTTGCTTATCATTTGACTGATTTGACAGGTTTCAAAGGGTCCGTATCAAAGGGATACAGGCCTCCGTCCATCAGGGAGCTGTATTTTTTCCCAACAGCCAACGATAAGCTGGAACCTGAAAAAATGATGAATTATGAACTTGGATGGGAGCAGGACTGGATGAATAGAAAGATACACACTGAAATAACAGGTTTTTTATGCAAGGGTGAGAATCTCATTGTCAAAGTGCCCGCTGTTGCTCCGCCGCCACCCCAGTTTAAGAATACAGGTGAATTTCAGAATAGCGGCCTGGAATTCGCCTTTAATTACAGTCCGTTTGCCAGCCTCAATTTCAGCGGTAACTATACCTACATTAACATGAAAGAAAAACTTACAGGCACACCCGAGCATAGCCTGTTTTTATCAGGCAGCTATCACTGGAAAAAGTTAAATTTTAATTTAAAACTGCAGAATGTTATTAATCTTTACGGTGAAAACAAGGATGGAATTATTGATGTTATTGAAAAAAGCTTTGTTCTGGCAGGAGCAAAAATTAATTACAGGGCGCTTAAATATCTCGGTATTTTCCTGAGCGGGGAAAATCTTCTTAACCAGGATTACCAGATGCTTTATGATTATCCGATGCCGGGAATTAATTTCATGACAGGTATAAATATCAAACTCGAATAGACATAAACATAATATTTTAAGATATTACCGGATTATTATATGATATGAGAAAGGCAGTTATACTGTTTATTTTAATTTTAACAATTTCAAATAACAAGCTTGCTGCTCATTCGGGTAAGCCGCAGTATTATGTTATAATAGATACCGATTGTGCAATAGACGACTTAAGGGCAGTTACCTTGTTGCTGGCCTCATCTAAACTGGCAGTGCTCGGGATAACCACATCGGACGGCACCCTGGATCCCTATGACGGCTGTTCAAAAATTGAATCTCTGTTAAGAAGCTTTCATCATGAAGGTATTCCTGTAGCCGCAGGGGAAAGGGTATTGGAAGATCCTCCTGAATGGAGGGACATGAACAGTAGTATTTTATGGGGAGATGAAAAAATACCTGCCGGTAATTGCAGCAGTTTATCTGCTGCGGATTTCATTGTTGAAACCATTGGCAATGAACAGAACCGTGTTACCATGATTTGCCTGGGCAGCCTTACAAACATTGCACAGGCATTGCAGGGAGAAGGCAGTATCAAACAAAAGATAGACAGGATAATATGGTTCAACGGGACTCCTGATATTATTAACGGCACAAATTATAAGTTCGATATACAATCTGCGGACTATATTCTTAACTCTGGCATTAACATTGATATTATTTCTAATTCCTTTAAAGACAAGCTATGCATCGACAGCCTCCTCATGGACAGTATCTCAAATTTAAATTCAGTATATGCAAAGGAGATAACCCGCGTTCATCAGCAAAAAGAACTACAAAACTCATCACATAAAGGATACATTAACATGTGGGATGACCTGGTGCCTGTTTACCTCACATCGCCTATGGCTTTTACGATTGACAGCACATCTGAAAATGACAATGTCAGAATTGTTGCTCCTGTTGATTTAAGCCGGATAAGAACTCTGGTCATTGATATCCTTGATGTTAATAAATATGTCAGCAGTATCATGTTTAAGGGCTTCCCTGATGACCCTGAACTGTTCAGGGATGATGTTGCTGAAGTTATGCATGAAATAATAGGCAAATACGGACTTGAAGAATGGAAGCTCGGGGTGCTGGCTGACGAACTTCACGGTCATCTTGGCATATATGCAATAGTTGGAGTAAAGATGGGACTAAGGGCAAGAGAGTTTTTTAATATAGGAATAGATGACATTAAAATTGTGACATATGCCGGCAGGGTAACGCCGTTAAGTTGTATGAATGACGGACTACAGGTGAGTACGGGCGGGACGCTGGGACATGGATTAATATTTCTGGCAGATAATAATAAAAGCATGCCTATGGCGGTTTTTTCTTTTAAGGACAGAACGGTTATCATAAAACTTAAGGATGAATATGTAAATATTGCCACGAATGATATAAAGAACTGTATATCTGAATACGGGAATCTGACAAGTGATTACTGGAACTGTGTGAGAAGACTTGCTATAGAATACTGGCTGGAGTGGGACAAACACGATATGTTTGAAATCGAATATTAGCATATATTTTACAATTTATAAAAAAATTAATAATTAAAATTTTTAATAGGGGGAGGAGTTTTCATGAATGAACAGATTTTAGTTCTTACCGTGTCGGCGGCATCATTGGGATTTGTACATACCTTGCTGGGACCGGACCATTATTTACCATTTATTGTAATGTCCAGGGCCAGGAACTGGTCAAACTTCAGGACAGGGATAGTTACCGTACTTTGCGGGTTAGGGCATGTAGGCAGTTCAATTCTCATAGGAACCATTGGTATTGCAGCGGGTATAGGTCTTTCCAAAGTTGAAGGAGTGGAAGGCAGCCGTGGAGATTATGCTGCCTGGGGCTTTTTGCTTTTTGGATATGTTTATATGATCTGGGGATTAAGAAAAGCAGGGCTGCCTGTACGGAGAATTTTTATGCTCAGCGGTACAGTTGGTATAATAGTCTATTTATTCAATTTTATGCATATTAATAAGTTGCATTTTCTGGTTGCGTTTTTTACAAGCATAATGCCTGTGATTGAACTTTTGATTTTTGCCGGACTGGCCGGACTGGCAGGGCTGGTGATATATTATGTATTCGGAGTCACAGGCAAATATCTGCGCCATGTTCATATACATACCCATCCCGGGGGAGTTGTACATCAACATGAGCATATACATTCAAATGATCATGAACATATTCACAAAAACGGCAATGCCATAAACCTCACTCCATGGATTTTATTCCTGATTTTTGTGCTGGGGCCCTGTGAGCCGCTTATTCCGTTTTTAATGTATCCTGCAGCAAAGCACAATGCTCTCGGTATCATATTAGTTTCCCTGGTATTTTCCGTAGTGACGATAGTGACAATGCTTATCATTGTGTTATCGTTCAGCATGGGGATAAAATCACTGCCCCTGGGAAAACTGGAAAGATATACCCATGCTATTGCAGGAGCCACTATATTTTTAAGTGGCTGTGCCATTATTTTCCTGGAATTATAGGAGGCTTTTAATATTCAGAATTTTATGCCAACCAGTGTTATATCGTCGAGCTGTTCGTAATCTCCTATCCAGTCGATAATATATTTATGATAGAATTCCTCCTGCTCATCCATTGGCAGTTGATAATTAGAGAGCAACAGTTTTTCAAAGTTCTTGAATCTCAACGGCCTGAAGGATTGGCCCCCAAACTGGTCATAGTAGCCATCAGTGAGCATATATAAATAATCACCTTTTTTTAACCTGATAGTCTCATTAATAAAATTACTCTTTCTGCTAATAATATTTCCCCCGAGTATGTATCTTGCTCCTTTAAAGATTTCAAGTTTGCCGTCGGAAATAAAGCACACAGGCATATATGAACCTGAAAAAACAAGCTTATTGCTGTTAACCGTACATAATGCTATGTCCATGCCATCCATTAAAAAGCCCTTTTCAGCTTCATTTGCCAGTAAAGACTTATAATAAGAATCAAGCTTGTATAATATGACATCCGGTTCTATGGTGCCTTCATCGACAATAATTTTATTTAATAATGTATTACCTATAACTGACATCAAACCTGCCGATACGCCATGGCCGGTACAATCGATAAGTGCAAATATTTTAGTATCCTTAATGCATTTGTACCAGACAAAATCTCCCCCTATAATGTCTTTTGGCATGAATAAAAGGAAGGAATCCGGAAAAAGCTTCTTAAAGTCTTTATGGGATGGCAGAAGTGCGGCCTGTATCATTTTTGCATAATTCAGGTTATCTGTAATTATATCGTTTTTCTGCGATATTATATAGTTTTGATCAACAAGCATTTTTGTTGTTTTCTTTTGATTCTTCACGTATTTTAACAAGAAAAGCACAAGCACGGAAATAGCAAGTATTATGATTATAGAAATATATAATATGATTCTGCTTCTTTTTAGCTTTAGAGTCCTTATTTTTGTTTTATGCTTCAGTTCCGTATTTTCTTTTTTCTGTGTTTCATAATCAGTACTCATTTGTGCAATTTTTTTCCTGCTTTCCAGGGAATATATACTGTCGGCCAGAATATTATACCTGGAACTATATTCATAGGCACTGGTAAAGTCTTTTTTCTGGGCATATGCCTTAGCTATTGAATTATAGTTGTCCTTGAGCAGTTCCCTGTCATTTATTTTTTCTGCAATCTCAATGCTTTTCATGTAATTGTTGATTGCCAGGTCAGGTTCATTATTTTTTATATGGACACGGGCAATATTATATAACAGGGTAGCCAGACATGCATCATGATCTGTTCTGTCAATTATTTTCCTGGCTAACCCGTAATAATAAAGGGCCTTGGCGGAATTGCCCAATTCTGAAAAGATATTGCCAATATTCATATATGATTCGGCCATACTCCTTTCATCTCCTGTTTCTTTTCTGTAATCAAGGGCTTTATTATGATAAGCAAGTGCTGAATCAAAATAGGTCTTATCTTCACTGGCACCTTTTTCAAAATATATAAGTCCGATATTATTTAATATTGAAGAAATATCCTGCCTGTCAGACAGTTTATTTTTTGCTTTGATAGCGCACTCATAATAATATATTGCAGAATCATAATTATTCTCAATAAAATAAAACGTTCCCAGTATATAAAAGGATTTTGCAATCCCGTGGGGGTCATGATTTTTTTCGGAAATTGATAATGCTCTTTTGCCAAGGGATATAGCCGAGTCAGTATCAGAATACGCAAGTTCCCATGCGCGGTTATAATATCTTATAACCAGGCTGGAATCTTTTTGAGGAATACCGGCAAATAAATTAATTGATAAACAGATGATTACAACTGAAATTAATTTGTATTGATAGCGGATATATGCCACGTGGTAATACTGATAAATTTAATGTTGCATTTAACTAATGAAATATACATCAATAGGCTATTCAAGTCAATAGAGTATTTAAATTATTTTGGTGATTTATATCATCAGATACATTGATTTATATCATCAGAATAAATAAATTGAAACAATTTTATACTTTCTTTGCTTATATTATTATGGAATAATTTAACTGTGACCAGTCTATGAAAAGAATACTAATTCTTTGTACGGGCAACTCAAGCCGCAGCCAGATAGCTGAGGGCTATTTCAGACATTTTCTCAAGGACAGGGCAGAAGTATACAGTGCAGGCATAGAAGTCCACGGGGTAAATCCTTTTGCCATAAGGGTAATGGGGGAGGATGGAATTGATATTTCACATCACACTTCCAATAATGTCAGTGAATATTTACATATTGATTTCAACTATATATTAACTGTATGTGATAATGCCAGGGAAAGGTGTCCTTATTTTCCATCCGAAGCAAAGAAATTTCACCGTAACTTTCCTGATCCTGCAAAAGCTGCGGGCACAGAAGAAGAAATCCTTGTTCAGTTCAGAAAAGTCAGGGATATGATTAGGGAGTACGTCACGGACTTTATTAGTAAAGAAGGTTTGGAAAAGGCAACGGGTAAAAAGTAATTAGAAATAATTATACAAGATTATCCTTTAGCCATTTATACCATTTATCCATCCCTTCGCCTGTCCGTGCAGATAACTGAAAAAGCTGCAGGTTGTGATTTACTCTTAATGCGTAATCTATGGTTCTCTTCATATCGAACTCAACATAGGGGAGCAAATCAATTTTGTTAATAATACAAAGATGGGAGCTCTGGAACATATAAGGGTATTTTAAAGGCTTATCCTCACCTTCGGTAATACTCATTATTACAACCCTGAAATTCTCACCCAGGTCAAATAAAGCGGGACATACAAGGTTTCCTACATTCTCAATCATGAGAATTGATTTATCGGCAATTTTTAATTCTTTAACAGCATTGCTTATCATCCCGGAATCAAGATGGCATCCTGTGCCAGTATTTACCTGGATTACAGGCACACCAGTAGCTTTAATCCGGCCGGCATCATTCATGGTTTGCTGATCACCTTCTATAACAGAAAACTTTATTGTTTTTGAAAGGTCGGCAATAGTCTTTTCCAGCAATGTTGTCTTGCCTGATCCGGGAGAACTTACAAGATTAAGGGCTGTAATATTCTTTGCCTGGAAATAACCCCTGTTCCTCTCGGCCAGAAGATTGTTTTTGTATAATATGTCCTGCTGAATTATAATTTTTCTGTCATGATCATGGGAGTGGCTGTGAGTATGATTATGACCATGTTCATCATCGTGCACATGCTCATGTATGGTATGCCCATGTACATGAGAATGTTCCTGTCCGCTTATATCTTCTGATTTTATAATCTTATATTCTGAATCCGGTTCGCCGCAACCGCAGGTTTCACACATTTCTTTATCTTAATTGTTATTTGTAAATAATTCCCGGCAAAGGTACTAAAAACTAACTTAGCTGACAATGATACATGTAATATTAATCAACGTTTATTGATTTTACTCTTAGTTCTCTTCCGCGGGTAATTTCAAAATCAACTGATTTGCAGTGCGGACACCGGGTTGCAGCATCATCAGGTTCAAATTCGGCATGACAATTATTGCATATGGCACCTGCCTTTATTTTATTTATAATAATTTGTGCACCTTCGAGCATGGAATTTTTAGCGGCAGATTCCAACGCAAATTCCAGTGCTTCAATGACAACTCCCGAAAGAATGCCAACATCAATCTCTACTTCGTTAACCTTTTCAGCACCCGCATTTTTTGCAGTTTTTAAGGCAATATCAACAATATTCAGGGCAATTGAAAATTCGTGCATTTTACAGGTATCATTTATGCTTTAGTTATAAAATCTTTACTCGGTGCAACTGGTCCGGAAATATGTAAATGAATGATCTTCGGCTCCTGCAGGTCCTTTCAAGCAATTAAAGAAATTAAACCATGATGTGCTTTCCAGGACTAATCTCTGTTCGTATGTTGTCCCGACAAGCCTGATTGCTTTTTCCCCGCTTGTTTCGATACAAAAAGGCATTCTGAACCCGTCATCCACTTCTGTCCATTTATATGTAAAAACAAGATTATCTGAATTTATAATGAACGAATATTGAATTACCGGTAATCTTGTTTCGTAAAGATATTTCTTAAAAAAAGGCGTGTAATTTTCTTTTGTTTCTTTGTTTACAAAATTAATAAAGCAGTCCGTATCAACAATTTTATAGCTGTTCTGATTATAAAAGTCCTTTATTATTTTAAAAAACAGGGAATCATTATCGATGGTGCATCTCAGGCAGTGCAGCATCATTGCACCTTTTGTATAAATATCATTACCTGCAAAGCTGTTTTCATTTACATCCCTGTTTTCAACCATGGGCCAGAAATTATAGATGTAGTTACATTTATTACCTAATTCATAGAGATATTCTTCTTTACCGAAAACGTGTTCAATAAACAGCAGTTCCGAATAGGTTGCAAATGCCTCATGAATCCATGCATCAGCCATATCGCCTGCCGAAACGGAGTTTCCCCACCACTCGTGAGCTGCCTCATGTACGATAATATAATCGTACTTATTATTCCTGTAACCATGATCATTTTTATTGCCGTAGGAATTGCCGTAAGCTATAGCTGTCTGGTGTTCCATGCCTGCATAGGGTGATTCCACAAGTCCGAATCCGTCCCTTATAAAGGGGTATTTACCGTAAATATCACTGTAAAATCCTACAACCTCAAGTGCCTGTTTAAAGTGCTGCATGGCTTTATCCAGGTTGTAAGGCAACACATGGTATTTCATCAGTAATTTATCATTATCAGCCATTATTAAGGTATCATTAAACTGGGTGTACTTACCCATATAGAAGGTGACATTGTAATTATTTATAGGGTAGCTCACAAACCATACAAAGCGCTTGTATGAATTATCAGCTTCTTCTGTTCTCCTTAATACTCCGTTTGATACAGCTACATATCTGTCAGGGACTTCAATATTAATTGTCATCGAATCGGGTTCATCGGTAAGGTGATCTTTGTTGGGCCACCACGAGCTTGCACCAAGATGCTCGCATGCTACGGCCACCCATCTGTTGAACTTTTTATCCCTCTTCCATACAAAACCGCCTTTCCATGGCGGGTCTTCGGCTACGCCCGGTTTCCCGGAATATTCTACCGTAACAATATTCTTTTCCCCCGGTGTCAGTTCACGAGGAAATTTTATGAAAACAGCATTGAATTCCCTCATAAAATCAAGTTCCTGGTTATTCCATCTGATGGAACTGATTGTATAATTTTCAAACAGATCGATCTGGATATGCCTGCAGGAATCCAGCACAATAAAGTATATATCGTTGCTTCCGCTAATCTTTTTTCCTTTTGGAATTATCCTTACTTTAAGATCATAATAATAAACATCAAAACATGTTCTTTCAGGCCTTAATGCTCCCCTGAGCGTGTCTGCCCTGGTGTAACCGGGGCGGTAATTATTTTCAGGCAATAATTCCTGTTTTTTATAATAGAACTTTTTAAGGAACTTTAATTTATAGGAAGGATCGCAATAATACCTGATGAGGGAGGATTTTCTGTTAAATCCAAAGGCAACAGCGTTAAGAAAGTCCAGGCATGCCCTGTCATTATCTCCCAGCTTTAATCTTGCAAGTCCCCTGTTGTATATGGCATTCGGATTACCCGGATTTATCATGAGATACTCGTTCATTTTATCTATTACCCCGTGATAGTTTTCTTTAATGAAGCAATCTACAGCTTTATTCCAAATTGTATCTGCATTCTTGGCTCTTACTCCGGAAGTAAGTACTATAAATACAAAAGTGATTGCCAGTAGCCTCATATTGTTATTATTTTCTTTTCTGCGCGGATTTTTTCCTGTAATACTCGTTTAACAATAATTTAGCTGCAGCAAATGAACTTATCTCGTCATTGAGAACTTTTTTTTCATATTCGCTTAAAAGGTTTCTAATATTAACACAACTATAGAATTTATCCTTTATACTCTGGTTTATTGTCTCATATAACCAGTAACGTGCCTGCTCCCTTCTATGTTTTTCAAAGAATTTATTCCTTTTTGTATATTTTCTATATTCAAGAACAGTATCCCAGATCTTGTCCAGCCCTTCGTTTTTTATGGACGAGCATGTCATAACTTGTGGTATCCAGCCGGATTCCAATGGCCGGTAAAGGTGAAGGGCATTTTTAAAATCCTGTTGTGCCCTCCCTGCATTTTTCATATTATTTCCATCTGCTTTGGTAATTACTATAATGTGGGCCTTTTCCATAATACCTCTTTTTGTACCCTGCAGCTCGTCACCGGCGCCTGCCAGCATAAGCAATATAAAAAAGTCAACCATGGAATGCACGGCGGTTTCCGACTGGCCTACACCAACGGTTTCAATAAATATGGTATCATATCCTGCAGCTTCACAGAGAATTACAGTTTCTCTTGTTTTTCGTGCAACTCCACCAAGAGTGCCTGATGACGGAGATGGCCGGATGAACACGTTTGGATGGCTAGCCAGAAGTCCCATACGTGTTTTATCACCCAGGATACTCCCTTTAGTCCGTTCACTGCTGGGATCTATTGCCAGTACAGCAAGTTTATGGTTTTTAGCTACAAGCTGTAATCCAAGAGCTTCAATGAAGGAACTTTTACCTACTCCTGGAACACCAGTGATACCAACTCTTATTGATTTACCTGAATAAGGTATGCACTTCTCAATAGTTTCCTGTGCTATTTCGAAATGATCCGGCAGTTTACTCTCCGTGAGAGTTATGGCCTGGCTTAAGACCGTACAGTTCCCTTTAAGAATACCTTTAACCAGTTCATCAGAAGTTAACAGTTTTTTCTTTTTTCGCCTTATTATTTTGACGGCATTTTTATTTATTGAAGGAGGTTGTGGTATGCCATCACTTACAATAAGTGTATTTTTATGCTTTGTCTTTTTTTTCACATTTCAACAATTCCTTCGAGCCATAGCAATATTTTCGGATTGACAGGATCATTTGTTATTACGGTAATCATCTTTTTCTGATTCCCTTTCCTGCCGGCAGAATTGAAAACTGCCTTTACCTGGGTATTATCATCGGGCTCAATTACGGTTTTCCTGGGGGCAACAGCTGTACATCCGCACGTTGCCCAGATTCTTCTGATAATAAGATCACTTTTTCCTGTATTTTTTAAAATAAAATTATGTTCAATTTTTTTACCCTGCTTTATTGTGCCAAAATTAAATGTTCTTGAATCAAAGTCTGCTCTTGGAGCATTTGCTTTTTTATCATCTGTAAGACCGCTAAAATCTTCCGTGATAGTTGCAGTGACAGTAAGCATATTGTTATTCGGAATTTCGTCATTAACAGTAAGATAAAGTCTGTCTATTGTCCTGTCCCACTCATTTTTTAATGCTGAGTTGTAAGTTATTTCAATTATTCCCTCCCCGGCGGGTTCTAATATTTCGGGCTTAAAACCAATTGTCAGAAATTCAGGTATATTCTTTAAGGCTGGCTTTATGGATTTTTCAGCAGAACTGTTCGCTATTTTGATAGTCCTGCTTTCAGTGGTCCCCTTTACAATTTCATTAAAGGCTACGTGAGTGTATTTTAACCTGAGGTCCCCCATCTCATATTTATATTCACTGATGATCCTTGCAATTTTTTGTTCTGTAGTAACTTCTCCCTCGTCTGTGCTGACCGTTCCTTTGATTTTTAATATAACAGGCTGACTTTCAGCATTGCTATTGATTGTGATTGATTTGGAAAAAGGGCCTGGCCTGCCCTTTGGATTGAATCTCACTGTAACCGAGCCTGACTGGCCCGGGATTACAGGTTCTTTTGTCCACTCAGGAGTTGTACAACCGCATGAAGTTTTTACATCATTTATAATGAAGGGCATATCCCCGATATTCACAAAGCTGAATTCGTGAAACACATAGCCGGCATCAATGTTTATGACACCAAAATCATAGACTTCTTCTTCAAACCTTATCTTTGCTTTGTTTATCTGGGCTGAAATCCCTGTAAACAGAAACAATGAAACGAAGATGACATAAAGCAGTTTTAAATTTTTCATTTTCCGGTATTGTAAAATTTTAATTGTTGTAAATTATTTTTAGTTGCAAGAAAAGCAAAATTAGAAAAAAATAAAATAATAAATTAATTTTATATTGTCTTTGGATGAATAGTTATCAATATAACATTGCATGATGATGAAACTCTCGAGGATGATATTTTTTTATTCTCTGCTTTTTGTTTTCCCAAGTGTATATAGCCAGTTTTATAACGGCCATAAGATGAGATTCGGAAAAAACAGGGTTCAGTACAGTGATTTTTACTGGGAGTTTTACCGCTATGATAATTTCGATATATATTTTAACCAGTTCGGCATGGAACTCGCACAATATACTGCAGATTTTGCATTAAAGGAAATGCCGCGCATTGAAAGGCTTTTTAATTATAACCTGGATAAGCGAATAGTTTTTATCGTTTTTAATAAACTGTCAGATTTCAGACAAAGCAATATAGGGTTGGTAACGGGCCAAAATGAATATAATATAGGAGGGGTAACAACAATTAGCAGGAACAAGGTGTTTCTTTATTTTGAAGGAGACTACGTCAAATTCGAAGAACAAATTACTGCAGCAATTGCAAAAGTATTAATTAACGAAATACTATATGGGTTTGAATTGAAAGATAATGTTACTAACTCAACGCTGATTAATCTGCCCGAATGGTATTTTGAGGGACTGGTTTCTTATGTGTCAAAAGGCTGGAACTTTGAAATAGAGAATAAAGTTAAAGATGGTATAATAAATAAAAGATACAAAAAGTTTAACCGTCTTATAGGAGAAGATGCCGTTTATGCCGGACATTCGTTCTGGAAATATATAGCCGACACCTATGGAGAATCTGTGATACCGAGCATTATTTATCTTACAAGAATAAACAAAAATTCCAACTCATGCTTCCTCTATGCACTGGGCTTCTCGCTGAAGCAGCTATCCTATGACTGGATGAGTTATTATTTGGATCTTTATAAAGAAGATCAATCTCGTCAAAGCTTATCTGAAACAGGCAAAATCCTGAAACACCCGCGCAGAAAACGTGTTTACCAGCAAATAAAAATCAGTCCGGATAAAAAGTATATATCATACGTAACTAATGAGTCTGGGCAATATAAGATATGGCTTTATAACTCCGAAACCAATAAACGTAAAAAGATTATCAGAAGAGAGCATAAACTTGAGCAGATTACTGACTATTCTTATCCTGTTTTGGCATGGCATCCCTCGGGAAAAATATTGACATTTATTACTGAAGAAGAGGGAGGATTAAGGCTGTATTATTACACACTGGCAACAAAAACACTGGAGGTAAGAAATTTTTATTATTTTGAAAAAATACTCGATTATTCGTTTTCTGATGATGGTTCACTATTTGTTTTCTCGGGGGTAAAGAAAGGCAAAACGGATATATTTGTATATACCATAGCTTCCGGCACATTTCAGCAGATAACAAATGATTATGCTGATGACTTTAATCCGAGGTTTATTAACAATTCCGAACAGATTGTTTTTTCATCCAACAGGTATTCCGATACCCTTGACAGTGAAATTAACGACAGGAGAAAGGCTTTAAGTCATAATTTGTTTATATATGATTATAAGAACAGGGATAATGAGCTTATACGCCTGTCAGATGACAAATTTGCGAATAATATTCAGCCTTATGAGCTAAGTAAAAACAAGTTTCTTATACTTAATGATAAAAGCGGTATAATAAACAGGTATGTATCCCGGTTTGATAGCACAATTAGTTATGTTGATACTGTTGTACATTACAGATACTACTCCAAATCCTTTCCTGTTTCTGATTATTCCAGGAATATCATTGAACATGATTATAATCAGAAAGCAGGAAAACTGGGAGAAATAATTTTTGATGACGGGAGGTATCAAATATATGATCATCCAATCGATGAAGAAATTGTTCCAAGAGAGGAGCATGAGCCTACTGAATTCAGAAAGATATTCACAAAGAAAATAGCTGAGAGGGACAGCATTGAAAATACCGACAGGAAAGACATGAGCATTCAGTCAATTAAAGATAATACCATTATTACCAGTGACAGGGACACATTTGTTTTTAATGAATATGAGATTGACATTAACAATTATATTTTTGAAAAAGAAAAGATCAATTATTACAATTCAAAGCTGAAAGATAAAAATATAACCCTGTCTTTAGATACAGCCGAGAAAAAGAGGCCCAAAATACGGATATATCAGACAGCTTTTTATCAGAATTATATTGTTAACCAGGTTGACTTTAGTTTCTTAAATGAATCTTACCAGGCATTTACGGGTGGGGCTGTATACTTTAATCCGGGCATGAATCTGCTTTTTAAAATAGGGACAAATGATTTGTTTGATGATTATAAAATTACCGGCGGATTAAGGTTGTCATCCGACTTTAACAGTAATGAATATCTTATTAGTGTTGAAGATCTTAAGAAGCGTCTCGACAAGCAAATAGTCTTTCACAGGCAGACTTTCAGGAATGAAGGTGAAGAGGAGGGAGAAGTGTTTACAGTTAAAACCCATACCCACGAACTGTCATTTATTTTCAGGTATCCATTTGACCAGGTCAAATCATGGGTTAGAACCTTAACTTTCAGGAGCGACAGGACGGTATATCTTGCCACTGATATTAATTATCTTGGTAAAGCGAACATATATAAAACATGGGTTGGTTTGAAGGTCGAATATATATTTGATAATACCAGGTCCCTGGGGATGAATCTGCCAAGCGGCACCAGGTACAAATTGTTCGGTGAGTTATATCAGCAGGTAAATGACAATTTCGATGATTTGATTGTCCTGGGAATTGACTTCAGGCATTATATAAAGATACACAGGAATCTAATCTGGGCTAACAGATTTGCTGCAAGCACATCACAGGGATCAAGCAAACTGGTATATTATCTGGGAGGGGTTGATAACTGGACAAATATTACTCCTTTTAAGGTGCCCACATTTATTCCTTTAAGCGAGATACCCATAAATACCGAAGCTAACTATGCATATCAAACTGTAGCCACAAACATGAGGGGATTTTCCCAAAATGTAAGAAATGGCAACAATTTTGCCTTAATTAATACGGAAATCCGCTGGCCGATAATAAAATACTTGGCCAATTACCCAATAAGTAATAGTTTTTTAGAGAATTTTCAGATTGTCGGATTTTTTGATATCGGTACTGCATGGTCCGGGTTAACGCCCTATTCCAAGGAGAATGCTTACGATAAACAGGTGATTCCTCCCGATGGAAATGGAAATCCTATAACAATTATAATTGATACCAACAGGGAACCATTAGTTGCTGGTTATGGGGTCGGACTCCGTTCACAGCTGCTGGGCTATTTTGTAAGGCTTGACTGGGCCTGGGGAATTGAAGACGGTAAGATACGCGATAGAATTTTCTATTTTTCACTAAGCCTGGATTTTTAATTATGTTAAATAAAGATAATTTTAACAGGAAATATCTTTTAAGAATAAATATAAAGTATAAATTTGTCTATTTATTAATTAAAACTAAATGTTATGGCTTACAGAATAAATGATGAATGCACTGCTTGCGGAATATGTTTACCTGAATGTCCTAATAGTGCTATAAGTGAGGGCGATCCCTATGTAATAGATCCTGACAAATGTAACGAATGTGAAGGATTCCATGATGTACCCCAGTGCAAGGATGTTTGTCCTGTTGATGCTGTGGAGCATGCGGATTAAAGTGCATATCTCAAGAATTAGAAGTCTGCCTCACGGCAGACTTTTTTTTTATTTTGAAGCTGTAAGCCATTGATCGGCATTTAACATCCAGTCTTCAATTTGCATTTCTTCTTCCTTTACAGGTTCATCATTTATTATACTTTTTTCCCACGGATTAACACTAAACTCATTAAGCATCCAGCTTTCGATATTCATTTCTTCATCAATAGCTTCTTCATAAGTATTCTGGTTACTGGTGCCGGTAGTCATATTAAGTACACAGTCTGACTTTCTTGTCAGGTTGTCCAGTACCTCCGGTAATGACTTTTTAAAATTGCTGGTATTTAAGTATAACCCCTG
This sequence comes from uncultured Bacteroidales bacterium, assembly GCA_964461435.1. Taxonomy (GTDB): domain Bacteria; phylum Bacteroidota; class Bacteroidia; order Bacteroidales; family UBA10428. Next base: position 42,436 of record CAYWUI010000011.1, read on the forward strand.
GCTAGCGGATTTCTGGCTGAAGATTCCGGTTATCATGAATACTGATAATAAGATAACAGTATATGTTCTTTTCAGAATTGCAGGTTGTTTGGTTATAGTTTTCATTTTATATTCTCCTTTTATTTTGGTTCATAACTTTTTTATTATTCATTTATCATTTATTGTACTACACTTTGTAATTAATTGGTTATCTGTGTCTTAGTTAAATTCAATTTTAAAAGTTTGATATTTACTGATTAATTTTGAAACATTGTGTGTTCGAAAACGAACAGAATTTGTTAAGCTTTTGCTTCTTAAATTCATAACATAAGACTACATAAAACGGAATTTGTTACAGATAAATGAAAAAAAATTTTAAAAAATTATGATTGTGGTCCCAATACAATTACTATTTCACCTTTAACAGTTTTGAATGCAAAATGTTCAGCGAGTTCAGAAAGAGTGCCGCGTATTGTTTCTTCATGTATTTTGGTTAGTTCTCTGGAAACCGATGCCTTTCGGGAGGGGCCGAAATATTCAATGAGCTGGTTCAGTGTATATGTTAACCTGTGAGGAGCTTCATAGAATACTATGGTCCGCTTTTCACCGGCTAATTCTTTCAGTCTTTTACTTCTGCCTTTTTTCACAGGCAGGAATCCTTCAAAGCAGAACTTATCGTCAGGCAGTCCGGAATTAACAAGGGCAGGCACAAATGCTGTGGGTCCCGGCAAACATTCGACATCAATATTGTTTTCAAGACAGGTACGGATTAATAAGTATCCGGGATCCGAAATCGAAGGTGTGCCTGCATCTGTTACCAGGGCAATTTTTTCTCCGGTTTTTAACCTGGAGACAACGTGGCTGACAGTGCTGTGTTCGTTAAACTTATGATGGGCACGGAGCCTGGTGGAAATATTATAATGTTTTAACAAATTAGAGGTTTTCCTTGTATCCTCAGCCAGGATCAGATCAGCTTCTTCCAGTATTTTAAGGGAACGTAATGTTATGTCTTCGAGATTACCTATGGGTGTTGGTACGATAAACAGTTTACTCATTTTTATTTATTATGAGTTTTCTACGAATAAGGTCCAGCAGTATCTGTACCAGCGGGCTATCCATATCCCAGTCGAAGTTACCTATCAGATAATTATAGGCTTCATTAAAATTTGTAGCATTATTGAGTACCCCAATGGTATTGTTATACATGTTTGTGTCACCATGAAACAACTCTTTTACAAAAATGAATTTATCATTTATTCCAATTGCATTTCCAATGTCGGTTATAGCTTTTGATTTCAGCTTTTCCGATAATTCGTTATACTGTTGTGATTTTGATAAGCTGTCATGAATTGATGTTGTATGACGCTTAAACCTGTCAGAGACTATTTTAATGTCATCATCATTTTCTGCCTGTTGTTCTTCTGACAAATCGAGTGTTGCCTCTTCTTTATTTTCTGTTGATGGTGAATCATCATCAACATCAGCATTCCCCGCATCTCCTGCAACCTGTGCTGATGGCCCGGCATTTTCTACTGAATAGGTTTCTTTCAGCATCAGCAAAATATCATACAGGTTTCTTACCTTTTCCAGGGTGAGCTCCATCTCAATGGCCCGAATTTTCTTATTGGCAGCAAAGCCGGAAATAAGTGTTCTTATTTCCTCCACATTCCCGATAATTGCTTCCAGTGTGTTTTTATAGTCCATATAAGACCTTTTTATAAGAAGTGTTAAATGAAATCAGAGTTATTTAAATAATCGAAGCTAATCTTCATGGATTCGAGGGGCGGATAATTTTTGCAATCGTCCTGTTCAATAAAGAAGTACTTCATCCCGGCAAGGCCTTTTTGTGCAAACAACTCCCTGAAGTTGATATTACCGTTGTCAACCTCGGCATAATAAGCCTCTTCAGTATTGTTCATATCTTTAACATGGTAAAGCTCAAATCTTCCCGGGTATTTCTGAAAGTAATCCAGTGCGTTACTGCCTCCTTTTTTAATCCAGTATAAATCAATTTCAAAAGTTACCAGTTCCCTGTCAGTTTCCGAAAGTAGGATGTCATAGGGGATTTGCCCTTCAACAGTCTCAAATTCAAAATTGTGATTATGATAACCGAATTTTAATCCTCGGGATTTCATTACCTCACCCATGCTGTTTAATTCTTCAGCAACTTTTTTATAGCTGTCGGCTGATACTCTTCTTTCAACGTGAAGCCAGGGTTTAATGACATATTTGAGTCCCAGTTCCGCATGTGCGTCCGCAGCTTTTTCAACATCGCCAATTTCACCATCCTGCATTTCAATCCCTGCATGACTGCTTATTATAGCCATTCCATGATCATCTGCTATTTTCCTGAACTCGGACGGAGACTTGCCATAGAATTTGCCATCTTCATATTTAGCCAGCTCAAGCCATTTGTAACCTATTTTGGCAATCTGCTGCAAAGTACCCGGCAGGTCTTCTTCAAGCTCCTGGCGTACCGAGTAAATCCGGATTCCAATATCTTTTATTTTCTTTACTGTACTTGATATTACAGAAGGTATCATTAAGCTTCCTATAGCAAGTACACCTGATTTTTTTATAAAAGTTCTTCTTGTAGCCATATTGCAGCTTAATTTTTTTTAATTATTAGAGGTTATAGTTATAAATAGATATAAAATACCAAAAGCTAAAATAAAAAAAATAAAAATAAGTTTTAATTTTATCACATAGTCAATTATAATAATGCCTGAGTATAATATTTCAAAAATAGCCAAAATTACCGGCAGTTCATTAACCGGAGATGATGTTACAATAAAGCTTTTATTGACAGACAGCCGCCGCCTCATATCTTCTGAGGATACAATTTTTTTTGCGCTGGGAGGGGAGAGGCATAACGGACATGATTATATCAGGGATTTACACAACAAGGGAGTAAAAGCTTTTGCCGTATCTGACAAATATGAAGTTCGCGATGGGCTTCCAGGTGCAAGCTATATAAGGACCAGGGACACTCTTACGGCACTTCAGCAACTGGCACAATATCACAGAGAATCATTTCACAATCCGGTGATTGCAATAACCGGCAGTAACGGCAAGACAATTATCAAGGAATGGCTTTTCCATTGCCTCTCGGTTTACAAAAACATTACCAGGAGTCCCAAAAGCTACAATTCTCAAATTGGTGTTCCTTTATCTGTATGGTTTTTAGAGGAAAATAGTGACCTGGGAATATTTGAAGCCGGTATATCGCAACCGGGAGAAATGGTAAGGCTTCAGAAAATTCTTCAGCCTTCAACAGGTATTTTTACAAATATCGGTGAAGCACACCAGGAGAATTTTAAATCTATTGAGCATAAAATCGATGAAAAGCTTATACTCTTTGATAATTGCGAAGAATTGATCTTCTGCAGGGATCACAACTTAATTGAAAGGCGCATCAGGAAAAGAGGTTCATCCGGACCCAAGAGATTATTCAGATGGTCCTTTTTCCAAAAGGCTGACCTGCAGATTCTGAATATCGGAACAGAGTCAGGCCGTACATTTCTTACAGGCATTTGCAGGGGTACAACATATAATATAGAGATTCCGTTTACAGACAAAGCTTCAGTGGAGAATGCCGTGCACGTCTGGGCTGCACTTATTTGTTTAAATACCGACCCGCGGATAATCAGCGAACAGATGTCATCGTTACCACCTGTGGCAATGAGGCTTGAAATAAAACAGGGGATGAACAATTGCACTCTTATTAACGATAGTTACAACTCGGATATAAATTCCCTGGCTATAGCGCTGGATGCTTTGAATATGCAATCCCAGCATAAGAAGAAAACTCTTATACTATCAGATATGCTGCAAACCGGCCGGAATAAAAAGGAGCTTTACAGGAATATCGCGGAACTAATCAGGGATAAGAAAGCAAGCCGCATAATAGGAATAGGTAAAGATATTTCTGCTCATTCCGATGAGTTTGGCTTAGCCGGGGGATTCTTCAGGAGTACTGATGAATTCATTAAGCAGATACCAAACCATGAGTTCAGGGATGAAGCAATATTACTGAAGGGATCACGTCAGTATGAATTTGAAAGGATTTCAGCAATTCTTGAGCTTAAGACCCATTTAACAAGACTGGAAATCAATCTTGATGCACTGGTTCATAATTTGCACTATTATCGCTCATTACTTGAACCGGAAACCAAGATAATGGTGATGGTGAAAGCATTTTCATACGGAAGCGGGTCATATGAGATTGCAAATGTCCTTCAGTTTCAGAGGGCAGACTATCTGGGAGTTGCGTTTGTTGATGAAGGAATGGCATTAAGGCAGGCAGGCATAACCCTTCCGGTATTAGTTATGAGTCCTGAACTGGGTAGCTATGACCAGATAATAAAGTATAACCTTGAACCTGAGATTTATAGCTTTCGCTCACTGGAATTATTTCATGAGGCGGTCAGAAGTAACCAGGAAATTTCATATCCTGTGCATATAAAGATTGATACAGGAATGCACAGGCTGGGATTTTTAGAATCCGAAACCGACAGACTATGTAATAAATTGAACGAATATAAAAATCTGAGAGTCGTTTCGATCTTTTCTCATCTGGCAGCAACAGATGAACCTGTTCATGATGAGTTTTCAAAGACCCAGGTTAAAAGATTTAAGAATATTAGCGACAGAATTATTGGAGCGTTGGGTTATAAAGTACTAAGACATATTTTGAATTCCTCCGGCATTGAAAGGTTTACTGATGCCCAATTTGATATGGTAAGGCTTGGGATCGGACTTTACGGAATCAGTTCCTCAAATCAGAATAAATTAAAAAATGTCAGTTCACTTAAAAGCACGATTTCGCAGATTAAAAAAGTCCGGGTAAATGAAACGGTAGGATATGGAAGGATGGGAAAACTTCATGGGCAGGGAATAATAGGTGTGATACCTGCTGGTTACGCAGATGGCTTAAACCGTAAGCTTGGTAACGGGAAAGGAAGATTCCTTGTAAAAAATAAATTCGTTCACACAGTGGGAAATATATGCATGGACATGTGCATGGTTGATTTAACAGAAATAAATGCAAGGGAAGGAGATGAAGTTATTATATTTGGTGATGATTACAGGGTTTCAGAAGTAGCAAGGCAACTGGATACCATACCGTATGAGATCCTGACAGGCATATCGGGGAGGGTAAAAAGAATATATTATCATGAATAAATTATCATTGCTGCAAATATGGAAGTGAAACTGTCAGTAGTAATAATAACATTTAACGAGGAAAAGAATATAGGACGCTGCTTGTTGTCGGTTAAAGATATTGCTGATGATATTGTAGTTGTGGATTCTTTTTCAACTGATAACACTGAGAATATTTGCAGGAAGCAAGGTGTGAGATTTGTCAAACACGCATTTGAAGGCCATATAGAGCAAAAAAACTGGGCCATATCCCAGTCAGTTTACCCTCATATCCTCTCGCTCGATGCCGATGAGGCACTGTCTGAAGAGCTGAAAAACGAGATTATGCAGGTTAAATCCGATTGGCAATATGACGGGTATATAATGAAAAGGCTGAATTATTTCTGCGGTAAATGGATAAGGCATAGCGGCTGGTATCCAGATAAAAAGCTGAGGTTATGGGATAGCAGTAAAGGCCGGTGGCAGGGCGTTAATCCGCACGATAAGTTTGTTTTAAATGAAGGTTCTTCAACTATGGAACTTATAGGTAATATTCTGCACTACTCTTTTTATAATATTGCCCAGCATCTGGACCAGATAAATAAATTTTCGGAAATTAAGGCACGTGCTGATTTCAATAATGGCAAAAGATCGGGTATATTAAAAATTATTTTTATTCCTGTTTTTAAGTTTTTCAGGAATTATATTCTTAGGTTAGGGTTTATGGACGGATATTACGGATATATCATTTCCAGAAACTCGGCCTTTTCTGCTTATCTAAGATATGTTAAATTAAAACAACTTCGGGATAGCAAAAGATAAATCACTGTCGGGAGCCGGAACAGAATGTAGATAAACGGGCTGTAATTAAATCTGACAGGAAGTAAATGTTTAATCAGTTAGTCTAAGTATTTTATGCAGGACAATAGGACAATTTGCTTTTTTAATAGCATGAAAGCCTGGGGCGGAGGAGAAAAGTGGCATTACGATATTTCTAGCAGCCTCAATAGAAGGGGCCGCAGAACGCTGGTAATTACAAATAAAAAAAGTGTACTTTATTCAAGGATACTGGAAACAGGACAAAAACTTTACAGCGTTAAAATATCGAATCTCAGTTTCCTTAATCCCTGTAAGATACTATTACTTAAAAGAATATTTATAAGAGAAAAAGTACAAATCATTATTATAAACCTTTCAGCCGACTTAAAGGTGGCCGGGATTGCTGCCAGCCTGGCAAGGGTTAAACGAATTATATACCGGCGGGGAAGCGCCATACCGATTAAAAACCGGTGGTTAAACAGGTTTATTTTTAAGAATATAGTAACCGATATAATTGCTAATTCCCGGGAAACAAAAAAAACCATGCTTCAGAATAATTCCGGCATGTTTCCTGCAGGGAGAATAAAGGTAATTTATAACGGGATTAATATTAAAGATTATGATTTAAAAAATAAGAACAGGTTATACAGGAAAAATGCCAACGAAGTTATCCTGGGAAATCTCGGAAGACTTGTAAATCAGAAAGGACAGAGATATTTAATTGACATTGCAGCAGAACTTAAAAAAAGTAATTTGCAGTTTAAAATATTAATAGGCGGAGACGGGCCTTTGAAGAAGCAATTAACGGCATATGCCGAAGAACGGAATGTCGCTGACAGGATAATATTCATGGGATTTATTGATGATATAACAGGATTTATGAATTCCATGGATATTTTCGTGCTCACTTCGTTGTGGGAAGGTTTCGGATATGTTATTATTGAAGCAATGTTGTGTAAAAAACCTGTGGTAGCATTTAATGTATCAAGCAATCCCGAGCTGATAGAAGATAATAAGACCGGATTCCTGATTGAATTTGAAAATACAGTTGCTTTTGCAGAGAAACTTAAAATACTTATAAATGATAAAGACCTGAGATCTGAATTCGTCGAGCGGGGTAATATCATTGCGAGGAAAAACTTTTCTCTTGATACTGTGGTTAAGGAACTGGAAGATTTCCTTGGTATAAGATAAACTGCAGGCCACAGATAATCATATTTTCCTTGCCATTAACCTGAAGCTTGTTGTATAGCATAAACGGTCGAAGATATTACGGGATACTCTTTTAGTCCGCTTATTCATATTAAGATCGTTATTCATAAAAAGAACCCTGAAACCATAATATTTTTCAAGCACAAATTTCAAACTTGCAGGCGTATAATAGAAAAGATGCTGCTTTGTTCCATAGTACTTTGCAATGTTTTTCCTGAGCCCGAGGTTATCTGCAAGTCCCTTAATCCTGTTAGCCAGTCCGTTTATATTAGGAGTCCCGATGTACAGGATCCCTCCCGGTTTGAGCATATTATACATCTTTTTTAAGTAATTGTGGGGTTCTTTTAAATGCTCAATAACATGGTTAATATATAAGCAGTCATAATTTTCTTCTTTTACAGGGAGCCTGATAAAATCACTCGAGTATATATCTGCCGAGTGCAATTTTGAAAGCTGCTTTGCCCATTCCTCATTAATCTCATAGCCCTCGGCTATCCACCCTCTTTTTTTTGCAACCATAATCTCGACTCCGTTTCCGCAACCGACAGAAAAGAACCTGCCTGCAGTTGTATATTTTTCAACCTGGCTGATATTAAATTCATGTTTAATGCCTCTGCTTATAAGTATGCTTTTATCCATTTTATCGGGATTATGTTCCTTGTAGCCTGTATATGTTTCAAATAACCATTTATCTCCAGGGAGAGGATTAAGAAAGCGAATTTTGCAGTTTCTGCATTTAAATACTTTCATTCCCCTGTAATCGGTTTTAAAATGAAAAATCTCCGGCGAATTACACAGGCAGCATCTGGTGGCAGGAGCGTCAAAATCATTTGCAGAGGGTTCCATATCAGATATATTATGCTGTATAATTAAAATAATTATTGAAAATATGCAATAATTTTCGTAAATTAATCATTATTGATATTTCTTATATATTAGTAACACATCCTGCCCGCCGCCGTGAAACTTCTTAAGGCGGGTTGACCTTAAAATATAAATAAAACTTAAACCTATGAAACCGGCAATGAGTCTATCTTCACTATTATTCCTTGTCTTCCTGTCCGTTTCAAATTCATGTTCGCATAAAGAGGTGAAAATAGGATTTTTAATGGACGATTATGTGCCAGAGAGATGGCTAAAGGACAAGGAATTATTTATTCGTCGTGCTCAGGAGAAGGGAGCCAGAGTACTTGTAGAAGTCGCTCATAGTGATCCTGGAAAGCAGTATGAACTGGCCAGGAAATTGCTTGATGACGAGGTAGATGTTCTGGTCCTTGTTCCTGTTGATCTTAAAGATGCTGCCAGAATAGTGCAGCTGGCCCATCAATATAAAGTAAAAGTATTATCGTATGACAGGCTAATCAGGAACTGCAATCTTGATTTTTATATTTCTTTTGATAATGTAGAGGTAGGCAAAATTCAGGCGGAATATCTTTCAAATTTATGTCCCAAAGGTAATTATGCCCTCATAGGGGGTGCCATTACAGATAACAATTCTGTACTGCTAAAAATCGGACAGATGAACGTACTGCAGCCCTTCATTGAAAAGGGAGACATAAAAATTATCTATGACCAGTTTGTTGAGAGGTGGCATGAAGATGAGGGTTATAACCATATGAAAAGCTGCCTGAAGCAGAATAATTACAAAGTTGATGTTGTAATTGCTGCAAATGATGCTCTGGCAACGGGTGTTATCAGGGCCCTTGAAGAACATAATATGAAAGGCAAGGTTCATGTCGCGGGACAGGATGCGGATTTAAATGCATGCCAGAGGATTGTCGAAGGAACACAATCGATAACTGTGTATAAACCAATTGAGGCCATAGCAACAAAGGCCGCAGATATTGCGATAGAAATAGCAAAAAAGGGGAGTTGTGAGAGTACGCAGCTTACCGTAAATAATGGCAAAATAATGGTACCTGCATTATTATTGCCTCCGATGCTTGTCAATGTGAAGACTATCGGACTTACGGTTGTAGCCGACGGGTATCTGAAAAAGAACAGGATTTATCAGTAGTATTTGATCGGCAGTAAATTGGGCCGGCGCAGGCCGGGTAAATCTCAGTATTTCGCGGCCAGAGGTATTCTTCGACCGTAACCAAAGGCTTTTGACGATATTCTTAGTACAGGGGGAGTCTGGAAGCGTTTGTACTCATTAGTATTTACCATTTTAATTACCTTTCTGACAAGTTCTCTGTCTATTCCTGATTCTGCAATCTCTTCAACTGATTTTTGCAATTCTATATAATTAAAAAGAATCCTGTCAAGAATGTCATATTCGGGAAGCGAGTCCGTATCTTTTTGATCAGGCTTCAACTCGGCAGAGGGAGGTTTATCCAGTATATTCCCCGGTATAATCTCTTTATCTTTGTTAATAAACGCTGCCAGCTTGTATACATCTGTTTTGTATACGTCGCCCAGGACTGACAGTCCGCCGCTCAAATCACCATATAAGGTGCCATAACCTACGGCAGTCTCACTCTTGTTTGATGTGTTTAACAGTATATTCCCGAACTTATTTGATACTGCCATTAACAAATTACCCCTTATTCTTGCCTGTATGTTTTCTTCAGTAATATCTGCAGGCAGATTATAAAATATAGGTCTTAAAGATGTATCAAACTGCCTGGCGATGTTATCGATATTTATGATGTCATATTTGACACCCAGGTTATTTGCCAGTTTCACAGCATCTGTTATGGAATGTCCGGAAGAATATTTTGAAGGCAGAAGCAAAACTCTTAGATTTTCCCTGCCAAGTGCTTTTGCTGCCAGGACAAGGGTAACAGCCGAATCAATACCCCCCGACAGCCCGAGAACCGCCGTTTTAAAGTCAAGTTTCCTGAAATAGTCCTTTATACCCAGGATCAAAGCATCATGAATATTAGCGATGACTGGCGGACTGGTGTGATCTTCAATTATCCCGGTACCATTTATTACTTCTTCAATGTCATATATTCTGAAGTCTTCTTCAAAAGATTTAAGTTTGTCTGCAATGGTACCTCCCGGAGCTATAACCATGGAACCGCCGTCAAATATAAGCTCGGTGTTTGCACCAGTCTGGTTAAGATAAAAAACGGGAATCCTGTATTTTTTAGCATTGCCTGTTAAAATGTTTTTCTTTATCTCTTCGTGCGTATATGAAAAAGGTGAAGCTGCTATGTTTATGAGGATATCAGGATTAAGATTCCTGAGTTTTTCCATGGGAGAAGTTGTATAAAGCTTGCTTTTGCCGAATCCTGTTAGTATAGGCTGATTATACCACAGATCTTCACAAATAGTGATAGCAAGTCTGTAATTCCTGAATACTATAATCCTGAACTCCGTATTTGGTTCAAAGTACCTGTATTCGTCAAAAATATCGTAGGTGGGAAGCAGTGATTTATTTATCATCTGTTCGATCTTCCCGTTATTAATAAACAGTGCGGAATTGAACAGGTTTTTACCCTTTGGGTAAGTATTCAGGACGGGAGCACCTATAATCGCTGCGATACCGGAACAAAAGTAAGCAACCTTTTTAATGTGGTCTTCGCATCTTTTTATAAAGTACTTATGTTCCAGCAGGTCGAGTGGGGGATATCCGCATATTGCCAGTTCCGAAAAAACAACCAGGTCAGCTTTAAGTTTCTTTGCTTCATTAATTGAAGATACTATTTTTTTAGTATTATTGTCAAAATCACCAATGGTATAGTTTAACTGAGCTAATGCAATTTTCATGTTGCTGAATGAAGAATATCAAAACATAATTCCTAGTCTCAATGATAAAAAGCTGAGTGTTTCTTTGGAATTTTCACTCTTCAGTACATCAATAAAGCCGTTATTAAAAATAATACCGCCTGTAAGTTCTGTATTGCCACCCAGTGAATATTCAAGTCCTCCCCCAAAGAAATAAGATAAATTAAGGAGGTTCATCTCGTCACTTATGTTCTCCTTGTCAAGTTGATTGCCTGTGGCATCTGCCCTTGCTTTAATGTTAATCTGGGGTGTAAAGCCCAGCTGTGCAAAAAAAGTGAAATAGCCTATCTGGCTGGTTTTGAATTTTAAACCTATAGGGACAGACACATATTGTAATCTGTAGTCGACCGTGGTATGCGGACTTAATATTTGTTCTGCTTCAGCAGTCTTTATTGTAATTGAGTCTTTAAATAATAGATTTCCCCCGATATTTGATATTGAAATGCCCGAAGTAAATGCATAATTTTTTGCGAAATACTTGTTCATAATCAGGCCGCCATTTATGCCAATCCTGAAGCCATCCCTGTCAATATTCTTGGCATCCGGACTAAGCCATGATAATTGAGGCTCGACAAATACCCCGAATCTTAAGTCCTGACTCCGGATACTTAAAAAACTTAAAAAAAATATACTGCCGATAATTACTTTCTTCATAATTTTTATGTTAACTGCGTTACCAATACAAAAATAGATAAAAATTTTTCACATAACGGATTAATACAGGTATTGATTTTAATACTATATTGTTGATAAGTCAGTATATTAATAATAGAATATGATTCTTTTCGTTTATTTTGTACTTATTATTTGAAATTATTACGGACAAATGAAACCAAAAGCAATTATTTCAATATTTATATTATTAGTTCTGTTTTCCTGCAGAAGAGACAGGCATGACATTGATATATCAAATATTGATGTTAATATTAAAATTAAGAGGTTTGAGAAAGATATGTTTGAGATCGACCCTTCCCATATAGAAGAACATATTGGTCAGCTGGAAAAGGATTATGGCCGTTTTTTTCAAATATTCAACTACAGGATCATAAATATAGGCAGCAGCAGGAATCCGGAATATCCGGAACTACTAAGATTATTTGTTACCAATTACCTGAACTACAGATTATATGAACGAACAATGGAAGTTTATCCTGATCTGGATAAGTTATCAGAAGGATTAACCGGGTGCTTTAAACGATACAAATATTATTTTGATGAAAAGCCGGTACCCGAAATCATTACATATATATCAGGATTAAACCAGTCGGTAGTATCTGATGAAAATATACTGGCTATCGGGCTGGATAAATATCTGGGTGCTGATGAGGACTTTTATAAACAGGTGGACGGATTTTATGAATATATGATAATGAATATGCACAGGGACAAGATTTTATCGGATTGCATGAGGCTTTGGGCTTCGACTGAATTTGAATTTAATGATTCTGTAAATAACCTTATCAGTAATATGATCTATGAGGGGAAGGTAATGTACTTTGTGAATGCAATGCTTCCATACCAGGCCGATACTTTAAAGTGGGGATTTACGGGGTTGCAGATGACCTTCTGCAGGAACAATGAGAAGCAGATGTGGACCTATATAATCGAGAATAAGATGGTATTTGATACTGACAAGTTCAGGATCAACCAGTTTATAAGGGAAGGACCTTTTACAAAGGATTTTACCAGGGAGTCCCCTGCAAGGGCGGCTGCATGGCTTGGGTATAATATTGTTGATGCATATATGAAAAGACATCAAAAGCTTACCCTTCGTGAGCTAATGTATGAAGATGATTATATGAAAATCCTTAATGAGTCGGGCTATAATCCTTGATAATTACAGGTCCACAGAAGCTCTTGTCTTCCGAAATACCTGTTATGCAGGGACGGTCAGCGAAGGGGGACGCTCTATTTCGACGGTTCCATATGTATGGTGGCTTCTATTCCAAGTTCTTCCTTAATAGTGGTTTCAATTTCAGTAGCAATATTATGGACTTTTTCAAAAACATAGTCTTTTGGCAATTTTATATGAAAGGTTATTTCCGTATGGTTTCCGTATGTGTGAATATGAACGTGATGTATGTCCGTTTCCTTATTAGCCACCCGGTTTGAGATTTTTTTTATTTTATCTATTAGCTCACCGTCAGGTGTCTCGCCAATAAGAGGACTTATTCCTTCTCTTAATATCTCATAGGCCGCATAGAATATCAGGAGCGCTACTATGATTCCCAGTGCTCCGTCAATCCACCAGTAGTATTTTCCCAGGAATATCCCTGCCAGCACAACGACTGATGATATTGCGTCACTGCGGTGGTGCCAGGCGTCAGCTTTTAAAGATTTTAATTTCGTCTTTTTACCGGCCCAAAAAGCATACTGGGCGAGCAGTTCTTTGGAAACAATTGAAATGATAGTTATGATAATTGCTATTGCGCCATATGCTGCCTTCTCTTTATTTTTTATTTTTTCCAGGCTGTTAATAAAGAAGTCAAATCCTATTAATGCCAGTATGACACCTATAATCACAGAAGCAATAAGTTCGGCCCGCCCATGGCCGAAAGGATGTTCCCTGTCAGCAGGCTTGTTTGATATTTTTACTCCGATTATTATTATTACTGAGCTGATGCTGTCGGATAAGGTGTGCCATGCATCAGCTATTATGGCTATTGAGCTGGAAACTATTCCTGCCCAGTATTTCAGGATGAACAGCAGTGTATTGATAATAATGGAAATCCATCCCTCAAGATAGGCGTACTTGTTCTGCTGTCTGTTCATTTTAGTTATTAAATATTATCCAAGAATAAAAATGTCCCCGGTTTCAGGAACTGAAAACCTGCTTTTCAAATTATTTAATGAGGCCTTTTCATTGGCAAAGTTTTCAAGCTCCCTGCCGCTTAAAACTTTCTGGTTATAGATTTTATTATCCTCATATCCGCTGTAATGAACAAGCTTCACCTGAAGTATGCCGGTTTTTCCTATGAAATCAATAATACTGAAAGGAATTTTTGATAAATCTGAATTATCAGACAGAAATTCATCGAAGTAGGAATGTTTTGCAGCATCGTAGCTTCTTTCAAGCTGGGGAGCTATAAGGTGAGAAAGATAAATTTCTTTTTTCCATTGTGCCAGGTATTTGCTTTCGGAGCTGCTTCCGGGCATAGTCGCAATGATACTTTCATGATTTGATTTCGGATATGAGAACCTGTTATTACAGTCTATATAGATTACATTTGCATCTTTAAGAAACCGGTAGTCTTTTTTTCTCAGGAGGGGGCATAACATATCACCGGTGAAGACCGCTTTTGAATGTACCCCGTTTTCAATAACTTCAAATACCAGCAATGACGCCCCGAAAGCCGATTCGCCGTGAAAAACGGGAAATGCCGTTACCTGAAGGTCATCAACCTCATCCATTGTTGTTGTGACTCCCGGTTTAAGTTCTTTAAAATCAATTATATGATCAAGATGGGGATATGACTGCCGCACAAATTCCCAGCACGGACCTGTGGCATAAAGAGGGTATTTTCTTTTTTTGTCATATTTATAATAGTAACTCTGGGCAATCCAGTCAACACCCAGTGAATGATCCATGTGGGGATGGGTCAGTACAATGGTCTCGGGAATCCTGTTTTCATGCCTTATAATATAGGAGGCAGTGTTGTTGCCTGCATCAACCAGCACTTCCCACCTTACGGATTCTGACGTGAACTCTTCGCTGTCTGACATTATAATTGAAAACGAAGCGTTTGACAAATCATCCGGATTTGCTGCCGAATAAAACGGATGTTCCGAACCTATAAATAGAGGCCATGCATTAGCCCGGCCGTTAGTGCGAATAAAATATTTATTTTTCATATTGTAATGCTTATTTTTTCAATTTTGCAGGTTAATGTCATGTTTATTGAACTATGCGAATATAAAAATAAATCAGATAACCAGACGATTTTGATTTAAAAGTTGCGGAAAGTTATTTTAGTTCATTCAGCGGCGAAGACATCAAGGTTGAGTCTTTTAACCTGCATATGATGCTTATTGTGAGAATATATCTTTAATTTCTGAATCACTTAATGAGCGGTTATAAATATAAATATCATCAATATACCCTTTATAATATTCGGCATACTGCGCATTGCTTTCATCCCAGGTGGCAATTTTCAAGCTGTCACTGTTATTATTGAATGTAGAATACGAATCATTTGCTTCTTTAACCCTCTCGCCGTTAATATATAGTCTCATTTTATGTTCTATCCTGTCGAAAACTGCAGTAAAATGGAACCAGGTCTTGAGACCGGGAATGTTATATCCAAGAAAATGATGTACACTGTTATCCCCAGCAGATTCGGCATATACCCTTCCAATATCTTCAATATATATGAGATACTCTCTGTTGGCAAATCCCTCTGTGTGCGTACCTCCTTTATGCATAACCGGAGTGTAACGGTTCGTTATTATATCCATATTTAACCATAGAGCAATTGTTAATTGATTTGAGGGATTTAAGGTTGAACTGCCAGGTATAGATATATAATCATTAATTCCATCAAAATAATATGCGCTATTTGGATTTTCTTTTCTGTCTGGCACCAGAGTTGCCCCATATACAATTCCATTATTATTATTGCCGCTCATGTCGTCTGCATTTCCGTTAAACGGGTAATATGCAACTGGTCCGGCTTCAGGTTCGGATTCATTTTTAAGTAATACTATCAGGGATTTGTTGTTATAGTATTTTAATGAATCACCTGTAAATAATTCATTGTATGGATAATAACCTGGTTTAAATATATTTATCTCATAATTATTGTAAATATTCCTTACAGATATATTATTTGTCACAGCTTCAATATAGTTATTATATAAAGTATCGGTATTATGTGTAATAACCAGTTCGGCATCAGTCATTTCATAATTCTTGACTGCGTTGTTGTATACAAGAACACCTAAATAAAAGCTAATTAAATCATTAATTTCGAAACCGAACGAAACATATCCGAAGTCCTCCGGCCCTGAACCTATAACGCTTATTACTTCGGGAACAACTTTTGTTGCCTCGTCTTTTTTTATCTGAAATTCTATTGGCAGGGTATTATCGACCAGATAAGCCTTGTTTGACGATTCTAACGGTGATGCATACAGGATTGAATCCGAGGAGTTAATTAAAAAGAACTTTGTGAGTTTATATAAGCCAATATTTAAAGACAGGGGCTCGCTTATATAATCATTACTAAATTTATAAATAGCAATTTTTTTTAGTTCGTATACCAGTTCCCCATCTTCATTTTCAATGCTAACCAGTGCGGCGGAGATTTTATCCAAATTATCATCACAAGCAGTACTTTTAAGGTCTGCATTGTTCTGAACCACAGAAACACCAAATTCAACTTTACCCTTCCAAGTTTGGTCTCCATTTGTTTCGTCTTTAGTACAGGTATTTAAAGCGATAAGACAAAATATGCCGATTAAGATCATTACATTTTTCATAGTAACAAATATTTTAATTACCAGTAACTTAACTATCAAATTTACGAAAAAAAAATAATGAGGTTGTCATGATTAATCAATTAAATTGTATAATTAGTCAAATTTGCAAGGAAGTACATTACAAATCTATACCTCGTTACTTAATTGCGGTAACGTACAAGGAGCCTGCTATTTCTTTTAGCAGTGGGATTTTTTCACAAGCATTGCCCAATGATGATATTAAACTTATTAGGGATTTGGGAATAGCAGGGTGAAGGAAATCAAAAGGTATTATTTTTACCTGTTTAAATCCTGTTTTTACTAATAATTTTTTTAGCTTTCTCCTGAAGAAAGCAGTCTCATCGGGCGAATCCCCTGCCAGTCTTTTTAAGAAACGTATGTTTTTCTGCAGGGCAATTTGAGGATTCATCATATTAGGTTCCGTAAAAGCTATTTTTCCTCCACTTTTTAGTACTCTGTATATTTCATTAACTGCGGAACCAATTTGAAGGTGGTGAAGGACAGAACTTCCGATTATATAATCAAACTGGTTATTCTTAAAACTCATGGAATATGCGTTATCAACAAGTAACCTCACATTAGGTGCCTTGATGCTCTCTTTAGCGGCATTTATCAGATCAGGTGATATGTCAATAGCAGTAATGTCAGCCCCGGTTTTAATAATTTCTTTCGTGAAGTATCCTGTCCCGCATCCCAACTCAAGGACTTTACTTGCAGGCAGTATAAAATGGGTGAGCATTTTAACTCTTCGCTTCCACCTTTCCTTACCGGCAGGCGATTCCCAGTTCCACACTTCTCCGGCACCTTTTTCCAGAAGGTATTTGCCGTGTTTAATTTCGTTTTCCAGTCGGCTATTGCTCATACCATGAATATTGATATATATTAATATTATTTGAATTTTATTTTCAATGCAGCAAAAATGCTCATTTTTATTAAAAGCCAGCCATGTTTAAACCGGCTGATTTGCGTAGTACCATATTGTCTTTCTTTGTACCTGACGATTATCTCCGATATCTTTAAATTCAGCTTAGCTGCACCAAATAATAAATCAAAATCACCAAAAGGATCAAAATCACCGAAATATTTTCTGTTTTCTTTTATCTTCAGGTAATCTTCTCTGAACAGTACTTTTGTCCCACAAAGGGTGTCCTTTAAACGCTGGCCCAGAAGATAGGAAAAAAACCAGCTAAAAAATTTATTACCGAGCAGGTTTAAAAATCTCATGGCTTGTTTTTCTCGTGGATACACAAGGCGGCAGCCATTTATAAACTCTCCCTTGTTTTGTGCCAGGGCTTTATAGAACTTGGGCATATCTTCAGGGGGTGTCGTTAAATCGGCATCAAGAATCATGAGTATATCTCCCGTAGCTCTTTCAAATCCTTCCCGAACGGCATTTCCTTTGCCTTTCCCGGTCTGCTTAAATACAACAATATCAAGATTGTTGTACTTGTTCTTAACTCTTAGCATTTCTTCATAAGTACCATCATGGGAGTTACCTTCCACAAAGATAAATTGTCGTGATTTGCCAAATTCCGGAGTGCAGGTAATGGCATTTTTGATATTTCCCATTTCGTTTCTTGCCGGTATTATTAATGATACACTATAATCACGTATTTCATGAATTATGGGCCGTGCAATAACAAAATTCACTAATCCCATGTAGTTGAAAAAAGGCAGGTTAACCAGGATTTTGTTAAAAATAAAATTAATAACCGGGATATACTTTGGAAACAGTATCTTTCTTTCATTCTTCACAACCTGAAATCCTTCGAGTTCCAAAAGGCTAAAAATATCACCATGAGACAGCCAGTTCGGATTGGGTGATCTCTGTTTTAATCCTAAGAATTCAAAAAATCTCAGTACAGGTTCCCAGATAAAGTTATAATTTGAGATAATAATGCGTGTATTATTATTGCATAATTTCCTGATATTCTTAAGGGCAGTCTGTACATCCCATAATATATGCAGAAGATCTGAAAGGATGATATAATCGAATTTATCATTCAGCTTTAAATCTTCAATATCATCTTTGTAAAAAAGAAGATCCTGAAAATTTTTCCTTGCAATTGAGATCATGTTCTCTGAGAAATCAATGCCTACTCCGTAAGAAGGGTCTGTTGACTTTAATAATTTACCTGTCCCGCATCCAACTTCCAGCACCCTTGATTTTTTTGGAATAATAAATGAATAATATTTTTCAATACATTTGTGATAAAATCTGTTTCTTTTTTCCCATTTTATTCTTGAACCAGCTATTGAATCAAAGTATTCAACTATTTTTTGTTTTGAGTTCATAATTATGTATAAATTCTTAAAAATAAAAATTTTAATTTGATTAATACATTATTTAAATTTATCACTGACAAACATAATAGAATTTTAGCTTTACTTTTGAATTATTTTAAAATTAATCGCATACATTATGTCACGAAAAATAAAAGGATCTGAAAAGACCAAATCTAAATCAGGAGATATAATTCATAAATATAATGATGATCCAATATCTCAACCCGGAGGTCTCATTTCAGCGCTTGACAGGTTTTTTGGCAGAAATCAGTTTGTCTTTTTTATAATTTCACTAATTCTTACGGTTATTATAGGAATTTATCTTTTCGATGTTAAGATAAGTACGGGTGGTGATGATTCGAGCTATATTGAAGCGGCCAAAAAATTTATCGACGGAAAGAGGTTCCCGAGCTGGCATGGTGCATTCTACCCCATATTCCTTGGTTTGCTGATGCTTATTTTCGGAGTTAAAATCATTGTTTTCAAAATCTTTTCGTTTTTATTTATTGTCGGATATTTAATATTATTCTATTATACATTTAAAAATAAAATTCCTGTAACTATATTAATAATCACTTTATTAATATTAGCAATCAATTCTCAAATATTATATTTTGGAAGCCAAACATATAGTGAAGCACTCTATTTATTCCTGCAGGCTTTAACGTTTTTTGTTTTTGTACGATTTATGGATAAGATGAATGAGTCACCTCTCAATTATTTCAGACTCTGGAAGATATGGCTGATATTTGGATTCCTGATTTTCCTGATGAGTATTACAAGAAATATAGGGATAATAATGCTATTGGCATTATTTTTTTATTTGCTTATAGATAAAAAATTTTATGCCGCAGCTTTTACTTTTATTTCTTACCTTGTTTTTCGCATTCCTTTCAACCTATATAAAAGCCTGGTATGGAATATAAGAATAGCTGAAACCGGAGGGCAGTTAAATGAAATTCTGCTTAAAAACCCTTATAATAAAGCAGAAGGAACTGAAGACTTTGCTGGCATGGTTACCCGTTTTGTGGAGAATTCCAGGATTTATTTATCCAAACACTTTATTATTACAATCGGATTAAAGAATCCTGCGTATACCGGTACAAGCATAATACCGGTGATAATAGTAATTTTATTATTCTTTATGGCATTATATTTTGCGTTCAGGCATAATAAACTTATGCTCTTTATTGGTATATACCTTGGAGCAGCTGTCTGCGCGACCTTTATTGCTTTACAGCAATCATGGGGACAGCTAAGAATGATAGTTATTTATATACCTTTTGTTATTTTATTTCTTTCATGGGGAATTTATCAGTTATCCAGGATTAGAGAAGTAAAAATAGCAGTAGAGATAATATTACTTTTAAGTCTTGGTATAATATTGTTTAAAACGAGTGGACAAACAGCGGACATGATTAAGGAAAATAAAAAAATTCTGGAAAAAAATTTAAAGGGGAATAAATACTACGGATTCACACCTGACTGGATTAACTTTCTGAGGATGAGTGAGTATGTGGGCAGAAAATATCCTGACAAGGTCGTCGCATCGCGTAAGCCTTCCATGTCATTCATTTATAGTAAAGGGAAAGAATTCTATCCTATTTACAGGATTCCTCTGGAAAATGCCGATACATTAATTCAAAATCTGAGAGAAAGATATGATGATTTATGTTTTATAGATAACAGTGAATTTGGAAAGAAAAATGTGCCGGGAAATGTTCAGATGAACTTCAAGAGAGTGAACCTGGCGTTTGTGGGCAAGGCAAATAAAACATATGGAATCTATAAAGTGCAGGATAATTATAAAGAATTTTTCTATAGTACTCTGGATAAATATAATGTTAATTACATAACTGAAGTTGATACATTTCTTCGGCAAATTTGCAAAGAAAAATGTTATGGAGTTTATCCCGATTCACTTATTAATATGTTAAAGAAAAATAAGGTCGATTATGTTATTATGGCCAGTTTAAGGGTAAATCCGAAGGAGAGGACAAACAGGACTCTTAATGCCGTAAAAAGATTTTTATATTACATTGAGCTAAAATATCCGGGAACATTTATAGAAGTGAGTTCGATACCTCCTCGTATCAAAGGTGAAAATCATGATGAAAAAGAGCCGGCATATCTATTAAAAGTTAATTACGATAAATACAATTCAGGTGACAGACTGTATTAATCTAGCCCATAAGGGAATTTAAATATTAACTGCTATTTTTATCAGTAAGAAATTATTTAATTTTTATATGAATATAATCTTATATGACCAATTTTAAAGAAGACCTGCGGAGCATTAAAGCTTTTATTTTTGATGTAGATGGAGTACTTACCAATGGAAGTATATTCCTTGACCCCGGGGGTGAGTTTATTAGAACAATGAACATCAAGGACGGCTATGCCATACAATATTGTATTAAGCACGGGTATCCCGTGGCTGTATTAACCGGAGGGAATTCAGAAACTATTAGAAAGCGGTTTGAGAACCTTGGAGTAAAAGATATTTACCTGAGATCTTCAAATAAAATTAACGATTATGAACATTTCAGATCCAGGTATAAGCTTGAGCATAAAGATATACTGTTTATGGGTGATGATATACCGGATTATGAGATCATGAAAATAGCCGGCGTCCCTACTTGTCCGGGTGACGCTGTTGAAGAAATAAAGAAGATTTCAAAGTATATCTCTGATAAAAAGGGAGGGGAAGGATGCGTCAGGGATGTTATTGAACAGGTACTCAGGCTACATGGCAAATGGATGATTAATGGAGCATATTCATGGTGAAATAATCACAAAATATATGGATAACCTGCAGCCCGCTTATATAAGTGCTTTTCTTAGATTAGTACGCTGGCAGAACTTAATTATTATAGCAGTTACCCAATATCTTGTAAGATACTGTATTCTTGCTCCAATTTTAAAATTTGGAGATCTTTCACTCCAGCTTAACGGATTCTGTTTCTTCCTGCTTGTATTGTCAACAGTGTTAATAGCAGCAGCCGGCTATGTTATTAATGACTATTTTGACAGGAAAATAGATCTTGTTAACAGGCCTGATACGGTAATTGTCGGTAAAAAGATAAAAATAAGATATGCAATGGCTTTGCATATAATTTTCAATATTATAGGAATAGGCACAGGATTTTATCTTTCGATAAGGATCGGGGAGCCATTACTGGGCCTGATATTTGTGACAGTTGGCGGATTACTTTGGTTTTATTCAACCACATATAAAAGGCAGCTGTTGATAGGCAATATTATTGTAGCACTTATTACAGCGCTGGTACCGTTAGTAGTATTTTTATTTGAATACCCGTTGCTTAAAAGCTCATATAATGGGTTGTTTACGGTTTTCGGATCAATCATTAAGTATTTGACAGCATGGATATTGGGATATTCAGGATTTGCATTTCTGCTGACACTGGCCAGGGAAATAATTAAGGACGCTGAAGATTTTGAAGGCGATCATGCCTATGGCAACCAGACAATACCCATAGTCGTTGGCACAACATATACAAAAGGGATAATTGTAATTTTGTTAATCATTACCCTTATTGCAATATTTTATATTTATTTCATATATCTGACCGATAAGTTTACATTATGGTTTATTTGCATAATGCTGGTAATTCCTTTAATATATGATGTTTATAAAGTTATAAGGGCAGATACAAGGAAAGATTATAATGTTGCAAGCCTTATAACAAAGATAATTATGATAAACGGACTTTTGTACGCCTTGTTTGCTAACCTGGTCATCTCACAGTTTTAATAAAAACGGATTATAGTGGATATTCAGGAAAAATTTAAAAAATATAATATTATTCTGGCATCGAAATCACCACGCAGGCAAAAGCTGCTTAAAGAACTGGGATTAAAATTTAAGGTCATTTCAGAACTGCCTGTAAAAGAAAATTATCCGCCATCTCTGGCTTGCGAGGAAATACCGGTATACCTGGCAAAACTTAAAGCACAGTCCTGCATGGATTTTATTTATGCGCATACAATAGTTATTGCTGCTGATACTGTTGTATGCCTCAATAATGAAATATTAGACAAGCCCCGGGACTACCGGGATGCTTTCAGTATTTTAAAAAAACTGTCAGGAAAGAAACACAGCGTGGTAACAGGCATTTGCATAAAATCAAAATATAAAGAAACTGCCTTCAATTCAAAATCAGATGTTTACTTTAAAACCCTGTCTGATTCAGAGATAGATTATTACATTAAAACATATAAACCTTTTGACAAGGCCGGATCATACGGTATCCAGGAATGGATTGGATATATAGGTATTGAAAGAATAGAAGGCTCATATTTTAATATAATGGGTTTGCCAACACAACAATTATATAATGAATTATGTAAATTTATTGAAAAAGACTTGTAAGAAAGAATTATGCCAAGAAAGCTTTTTTTAATTTTTATTTTACTGATATGCTGTAATAAACTGATATTACTGTCCGGGGAGGGTATGTGGCTTCCATTTCTTCTTGGAGAACAGAATATTGATGAAATGAATGGGATGGGACTTAAATTATCGGCAACGGAAATATTCAGTAATAAAGATGCAAGCCTTAAAGATGCAATAGTACTCTTTAATAAAGGATGTACAGGCGAGGTAATATCTGACAGCGGATTACTGGTAACCAACTACCATTGCGCTTACAGTTATATCCAGGCGATTAGCACGGTTAATAATGATTATTTGACCAAAGGGTACTGGGCAAAATCAAGGGAAGAAGAAATACCCCTGACGGATCTTACAGTTTCATTCTTAATCAGTGTTGATGATGTTACGTATAAAGTCCTTAAAAATATTGATACTAACTTTGACGAGAATGCAAGGCTGAAAATAATCAATAAAAGGATAGACAGCATTAGGGCGCAGGTAGCGGCATCTGAAGATTATACAGTAAAAATAGTACCTTTCTATTATGGAAACGAATATTATATGTTTGTCTATGAGGTTTTTAAAGATATAAGGCTGGTAGGGATTCCCCCGGGTGAAATCGGTAGATTTGGAGGAGATTCCGATAACTGGGTGTGGCCGCGCCATACCGGTGATTTTTCACTATTCAGGATATATGCCGATGTTAATAACAATCCGGCTGAATATTCTCCCGGAAATATACCTTATAAACCAAGGATGCACCTGCAAATTTCTTTAAAAGGATACAGGGAAGGTGATTTCACTATGGCATATGGATATCCCGGAAAAACATACCAGTTCTTAACTTCTCATGCAATTGCTATGTTAAATGACAGGATCCTGCCACAAAAAATAGAATTCAGGGAGGAAAGGCAAAAGCTGATAAAAGCTGCCATGGATTATGACAATGCAACAAAGATTAAATATGCCGCCAAGTACGAGAATATGAGCAATGCTTTGAAAAAATGGACAGGTACTCTGGAGGGATTTGAAAGGATGAAGATTATTAAAAAGAAAGAAGAACTTGAACTGCAGTTCAAAAAATGGTCTGATTCTGATTCAACACTTAAAGCAAAATACGGTACATTAGGTTCCGGGTTTAAGCAATTATATGAGGAATCGTTACCTTTTTATGTCGCAGAGGAGTTTATGTTTGAAACAGTACTCAGCACAGAATTAATTGAATTTGTTTCCCGCTTTGGCAGTCTCCTTTTATTTTCTGAAATGGATTCGCTTAAAGCATATAATCAAAATGTTGAAAGTCTGAAAAAAGAAGCCTGCAAGTTTTTCAGGGATTATAGTGCAGAAATTGACGAGAAGGTATTTGCCAGTATGCTCGAATTTTATTATTATAATGTTGACAATGAATTCCATCCGGAAATTATTGACATAATTTTTAAAAAGACAAAAGGGGACTTTACAGAATATTCAAAATACATATATTCCAAATCATTATTTGTTGACAAAACAAAGGTTGACAGGCTGCTTGATAATTTTTCAATGGCATCAACTGCAAAAATTGAAGATGATCCCGCATTTCAGGTTTATAGCAGCTTTATTGATGTTTATAAAAACAAGGTCAGGCCTCATTTAAATCTTATAGACGCTGAACTGGACAGCCTTTACAGGAAGTACGTCCATGGCCTGACTGAAATGGAACCGCAAAAGAAATTTTATCCCGATGCCAATTATACATTAAGACTTAGCTACGGTGATATTGAAGGCTATAAGCCGGAAGATGCTATTACCTATCGCTATTATACATCATTAACGGGTGTTATTGAAAAAAGCTTCTGTGAAAATCAGGATTATGCTATACCCGACAGACTTAAGGAACTTTATAATTTAAAAGATTATGGCATTTACGGGACAGACAGTATTATGCCCGTCTGCTTTATTGCAACTAATCATACGTCCGGAGGGAGCTCGGGCAGTCCGGTTTTAAATGGTGAGGGCCAGCTTATAGGAATTAATTTCGACAGAAACTGGGAGGGTACTATAAGCGATTACATTTACGATGAATCAATATGCCGTAATATATCGCTGGATATCAGGTATATGCTGTTTATTGTCGATAAGTATGCCGGAGCAGGAAAATTGCTAAATGAGATGACTATAGTTTATTAGTTCTTGTCCTCCTGCGCTAAAGCTCCGGAGGATACAACCTATTCCTTAAATTCCGAGTTAAGATTTTTTAATGCTTCTTCAAGTGGTTCATCAGGTTTTATATAATTGTAATCTTCCCAGTAGGTGTCTTTATATTCTATTGCCTGGTCAGTGAAAATATTCATGGTCTTTGCTACTTCCTTTGGTTTGAATCTTTTTACATCAAGTGTATCTATGTCTGTTACAGCCAGTTCAATTACCGTATTAAAAACCTTACCAAAAAGCTGTTTTTTCTTTCTTATTTTAAACTCTGTCTCACATCTTATAAAGTTTAAATAATATTTGTTGTTAAATTCCTTGAATTTCACAGAGTATTCAGCTTTTATAGGCTTTACATTAATATTCCTGGGTTTCTTTATTACGAAGAAGCTGGTAGCCTTACCTATTTTGTCCTGTTCTAATGAAAAATCCACTGCCTTGACTGCCAGACTGTTAAGGTCGAGATAGATTCTTCCTGTATAGGGAGGATAGTTGTTATTTTTTTTATGGTCAAACTTGATCGCATAAGCCTCCCTTTCATTGTCAATCATGACGTCGGCCATCCTGTAGTTGTAATACTGAAAGTTGTCAGCTGAAAAAAAGTACGCAGGGTGCTTAACTATATCAAGCAGCAAAGTTGTACCCAGTCCGGCCTTCAGTTTAAGAATTACTGTATCTGTGCGGTTAATGTTCCTGCTTGTTCTTGCTTTAATAATTTTTATCTGTTCTTTTTCATCAGGCGCAGTATAAGATGATTTATAGGTTTGCAGTACAGCTTCGGATACAATGACGTATCTCCTTGATTCCTTTACCGATTCACGGTAAAATGAAGTAAGTATGGAAGGTTTATTGCTGTAGTTGGCAGGAATATTCTCAATTGCACCTCTTAACAATGATATAGGGTCAATTTTTCTTATGATTACCTCCTGTATGGGTATGAAATCAGGAACCAGGGAAATAACATTATTTTTTGATACAAGATTTATTACCTGCTCTTTAAATAATTCATAACCAATACATGAGACACCAATGCTGTCATAAAGAAAAGAGGGTGAAATTTTCATTATAAATTCCCCGTCGGTATTTGAGACCGTTCCTATACTTTTTCCTATAAGACTGATGTTGGCATATTCAACGGGTTTTTGTGTATTTTTATCTATGATTTTCCCCTCGATCTTCAATACTGAGACAGATTCAGGCAGTACTTCACCCTGTATTTTTTCAATGTTACTCCCGCGTTCATATATTACAATATTATTACCTATAATCCTGTATTCCAATGTTTTATTATCAATAATTTTATCAAGGATCTCCCTGAGTGGCTTGTTCCTGCAATTGACTGAGACTATCCTGTCCGCATCTATCAGGGATGAATTATATGAGAAGTTATAATTGATCTCTTTTTCAATGACTCTGAAAACATCGTAGACTGAATAATTATTCAGAGAAATGTTCAACCTGTAATCAAATATTGAGTCCTGACTATAAGCCAGGCCGATTCCGGAGACGAACAATATGAAAATTATAATTGTGCGGGCAAAATTGTTACAAACATTCGGTACCGGACTTTTAATAATATGGTCAGCAACCACTTCCAACAATGATTACCTTTTCTTTTGTTTTTATTATATTCTCAATCTGGAGATTAAATGATCCTTCAATGACCATTAATACTGAATCAAGCGATGCATTATTAAAAGTAGCAGTCAATTTGCAATTGGCCATTTCCTGACTGCTGAATTTAATACTCGTGTTATAAACACTCTCTAATTTTTCTGCCACCTTTTCCAGACCCGTTTCTTTAAAGATCAGGTATTTTGTTTTCCACGAAAGATAATTGATATCTTTATTCTCACTTTTGATAAGTTTCTCTCCTGATAGTGTTCCAATATAGCCGGGTTCAATTAATATATTATTATCATGGTTATTCTTTTGTGATAATTGCACATTTCCTGATTCAACAAATACTTCAATTTTATTATTTGATGTTCTTGTGTTCATGTTAAATGATGTTCCCAGTACTTTCACCACTGCATCATTTGTAGTTACTGTGAACGGATGAGATTTATTTCTGACTACATCAAAATACGCTTCACCTTTTAAATATACCTGTCTTGACCCGCTTCCGAAGTTGTTTGAGTACCTGATAAAGGTACCGGAATTTAGGTATACCTGTGAACCATCCGGCAATATTAATCTGGATGTATTATCAGCACCTGATTTGATTATCGTATTATTATCAAAATATGACTTAACATATACTTTATAAATGCCAAATGATATTCCCATGACCAGTAATACCGAAGCAGCGATACGCAATGACCGGTAAAGGAATAACTTTGCAGTGTTAACCCTCGTCAGTTCTGTCAGAGGAATAAGTTCCGGTTCGCTTTTCAGTATTCTCTGTTTTACATTTTCCCATGCACTATCAACATCTACTTTTTTCATATTTTTAATTGAATTAATTTTCTCCCAATCGGTTTGAATATTCTTAAATAATATTTTGTTTTTATTGTTGCTGTTTATCCATTCATTGACACGGAAGCCCTCTTCATTATCACTCTCGCCGGATAAATATTTAGCCAAAAGTTTCCAGTTTATTTTATTTTCCTTATAGCTGCTCATAATTTATGTAATAATAGCTCCATTTTGTTAATTACAAAGTGTTTGTTTCAATATATATTATTATGCTTCAACATAGTTTTTCAGGTTTCGCCGAAGAAGCTTTAATGCTTTACCCATATTTGCTTCAATAGTTTTTATTGATAAAGATAATTTATCTGCTATTTCCCCGTACTTAAGTCCCTCATACCTGTTAAGAAGAAATATTTTTCTGCATCTTTCAGGTAAAGAGTTTAAAGTGTTATTTATTATCTCGTTAAGTTCCTGCATTCTTAAAGCTTCTGATGCATCATTGTTATATTCTTTGTTCTGTTTTCTGTAATAGTCCTCATATTTTATTTCTATTGCACGATGGTTTAAGTATTGAAGGCACCCATTATAAACAGAACGGTACAAATATGATTTCAAAGAAACACTAATATTCAGTATGTCCCTTTTCTCCCATAGTTTGTAGAACAGTTCCTGCACAACCTCTTCAGCAGCATCAAGATCTTTAGTATATTTATTGGCATAAATACAAAGAGCTGCATAATATTTTCTAAATACATTTTCAAAGGTTATTAAATTGCCTTCCCTGATTTCTTTAAATATCTTCCAGTTTTGACTCTTCATGTGCAGAAACTGTTGATAAAATAACTAAATTAATAAAATGTACTTATCGCCTGCCCGACAAAAACATATTTAATTTGTCCGTACTAATTTTCTGCCTAATCTTTCTATTGCCATTTCAATTGATTCATCAGGTTTTATCACGTTATATTCACCCCAGTAGTCCGCATCCTCAAAATAGTTCACCTGGTCTATAAAAACATCTGAGATTCTCTCCGATTCTCTCAGCTTAAATTTACTGATATTTGATGTATCCCTGTCAGTTATTGCCATTTCGAGCATTGTAGTATAAATAGAGCGAAACAGCTTTTTATCCCATTTACATTTGAACTTGGCCTCGGCCCTGACGTGATTCAGATGCCACTTGCCATCTATTGGCCTGTAATTTGCCAGATACCTGGCATCTTCGACGTCAATTTTCATGCTGACAGGCTTTTTTCTTACAAGCTCATTATCAGCCTGGGTAAGGGCCTTGTCACTAATACGGAAATCCAGTCTTGCTATCGCCAGGTTGTTGGCATCGAGATATATTTTACCCTGATACAAAGGCAAATCAACATTATTTTTCTGATTAAATTCAATTACAAAGGTCTCCCTGTTATCAATATTAACAATCCCGTTAAGTTTATAATTGTAATATTTAAAGAAGTCTTCTGACAGAAGGGTAGACGGATTTTTAACGACATCCAGCAATAAACTGGTTTTAGGTCCGCCCTGGAGCTTGAACAGAATAGTATCCATTTTCTTGATATCCTCACTTTTTCTTCCCTTGTATATTTTGATCCTGTCAGAGTCAAAGTAGTTTTTATAGCTCGACTTGTAAATATCGAGCACTGCTTCAGATACTGCCACATAATTCCTGTTTTGTTTTATTGTTTCCCGGTAAAAGCCGGTTAACATTTCAGGATTATCGGCATAGTTTTCACCTATCCGTGCGATAGCTTTTCTCAGCAGTTCAACCGGATCACCTGTTTTAATGATTACTTCCTGTATAGGTATAGGGTCAGCAACAAGTCTAATCGTGTTTTTCATCATGTTCAATTCTTCAAGGGCCAATTCCTGCGTTTTGTAACCTACAAATGAGATGCTTATTTTTCCCTCTCCTTTAGACAACGGCACCTTAAGAATGAATTCACCGTCAAGATTTGAGACAGTCCCTATACTTGAACCTTCAAGATATACGTTTGCAAATGCAACGGGGTCCCTGGTTTCACTGTCTAATATTTTCCCTGAGTAAGTATAATAAGGTACACTATCGTTCATTCCTGACTTACCACCGAAAGAATCAGCACCGGATAACATTATGCTATTTATGCATAATGCAATTATTATAATACCGGCTGCTTTCAGACTCAAAATTCCATTTGTTGTTTTCATGACTGTATTTAATTAAATTACTAAATTAATCTTCATTTTTTAAAAATTATTACTTTTTCAACCAATTCCAAAAGGCCTTTCCAATCTTAAGATTGGTAAGTTCGATTTTACCCTATGTATAATTTTATAATTAACAATTCAGCCTCAAATAATTGATACAGAATGAATTTTTTTATATTTTTATTTCATATTATACTCATAATCCTCATCCTTACTTATGTAGTTCAACCAAACCTGTCAATATGAAAGCAAAATTTCGTCTTCTAGCGATAGCTGGAGCCATTTTTATGCTGAACAGTGTTTTTTGCCAGGAGCCTTATATTCTTTATATATGCGATAATACCGATGATTCAGGATTTACTGATGTTCTTGAGAACGCAGGGTACAATGTGGTCCGCAAGGTAGGTGAATACAGGGGCATACTTGACACTGATGAACTTGAATACGCCAATAGTGCTTCTCTCATTATTATAAGCCGAAATTGCGTTTCGACAGAGTACGGGGGCACCGAAGAACTTGCGGCACAATGGAACGGTATCAGTACTCCTATTCTTAACCTCAGTGTTTTTTCTACAAGAGATAGCCGCTGGAAATGGTTTAATACAAGTGTCGTAATCTGTGGTGGGGATACTTTAACGATACCTGCTTCAGCAGCATCGCACCCGCTTTATGAAGGAATTGCAACTTCAGGAAAGCAGACAATATATACTGAGATAGGCTCTGATTATATCTACATCAATAATGCAGGGAACGGCAAGGTGCTGGCTTACAATTCCGATCAAACAGGCATATTCATTGCAGAATGGAATGCTGGCAAACCATTCTATGACGGGGCAACTTATACTCCTGCCGGCAAACGGATTTTTTTTGCGGCAGGTGAATCAGACTGCGGTCCTTCAGCCGGACAAAACATGTCAGCTTATAATCTTAATGGAACGGGTAAAAAAATGTTTCTGAACATAGTGAACTATTTAATTCCTGCTGCCACATTTTATAAATTCCCGGACGGACTTGCACCTGTCATTGACGGCCAGGTTGATCCTCTGTGGACATATGTGGATGCATATGCTTTAAAATTATATGATCTGTATAATCCGCCAGCCGGGACGCCGACACTTGACCTTGCTACGTGGAGGGCAGCATGGAATGATACGGCAATTTTTATCATTATTAAGGTTGACGATGATGATTTCTACCCGGATTATGCAGCCGGCAGTACTCTTAGCTGGGAATATGACAGAGCAGAGATCTATTTTGATCTTAATGTTGGTGAGCTGGATGATGGCATGGGCCCTGTTTCACATCCCAATGGCCATGTTCAGATTGCCGAGCCATTTAATGAAAGTCGGAATCCTTATATAACGGATTATGTTACCTGGAACGGTTATTATGTAAGGCTGGGTTACCTGGTTAATGATCCCGACTATGTATGTGAATATGCTATTGATATAAGTTATCTTCTTGATAAGTATAATAATGTCGTTAATCCGTCATCAGAACCTGTTGTTGGTTTTGATATAGCTATTATTGACCGTGATGAGGGCGATGCAGGAAAGAGAACTGCCGTGTGGAGGAATACGGGAGAACATGGATTGTCATGGGCTAATATGGATGATTGTGGCGAAGTGGCATTTA
>CAYWUI010000012.1:0-59232 GCA_964461435.1 uncultured Bacteroidales bacterium
GGATCCTTTTATGCTCATTTCCCTGAAGGGCTGCCTTGTATGATGACATGCAGATACTGTCACAAATCACCTTTGCCAGAATCTCGTCTTTTTTTATGGGTGGAAGCTCAAATTCTTCGAGCCTGAGATCATTTTTTCCATATATACGTACTGCTTTGGTTTTCATTTTTCGAGTTTGAAAGAATTTTTTCTAATTAAAATTATCCGTTAACGTGTTCATAATTCATTTAAGCATCTCCTGCCCCCCGGTAACAGGTATGGCTTGTCCGGTTTCATATTCCTGTTCAATGACATAGTAAATGGCTTTCATCACGTCCTTTACCTGGCAACCCCTGCCTACCGGAACCTGACTTTCATAATGGGATTTCACATCGGCAATTGTCTTAGCCCCGGGAACTTTGCCAGTCCTGAGGTATTGTATAAACAATCCTGTTTCAGGATCACTCCATAGCGGGCCTTCGAAAAAGTTACCAGGACATATGGAATTGACTTTTATCCGGTAAGGTATAAGTTCAAGCGCAAATGACTGGGTTAATCCGATCCCTCCGAATTTACCTCCTGCATAGGCGAAGTTCTTTTTACTGCCTTTTAATCCCGACTTGGAATTGATCTGGATAATATCTGAAAAATAGGATGGATGATGTTTCGATTGAAGTATTAAAACCTGTGAAGCATGTTTGACACAAAGGAAATATGCGATGTAGTTAACCCGGGTTACCTTTTCAAACACTTCAAGGCTCATTTCTTCCAGTCCGCCTGCATACAAGATGCCGGCATTGCTGATAAAAACATCAAACCCGCCGAAATTCTTAACTGTTTCATAAACCAGGTTATCAAGCGATTCCGGGCCGGTTACATCCGTTTTTACAAAAAGGGCCTTGTTTTCTGAACTTTCACGATTGAGCTTCTCAGTTATTTCCCTGCCTTTTTCTTCCAGCAGGTCGGCTATGATGACATTGGCACCTTCAGCAAAAAAATCTGCAGCAATGCCCCTGCCAAAGCCTTGGGCCCCACCTGTAACTATAACAGTTTTGTTTTCAGCTTTGCCCTGTTTCTGGCTCGTACCGGATACTTTTCTGCGGTAATTCTCCACTTCCCGGTTTTCGATGAAATCAATGAAGGGTTTCTCCAGGAAATGTGGCCCGCCAAAATTGTGTGAAAGATAGTTGATTTTCATCTTATCTTCAAACACGTCCTGAACGGCCTCTGCCGATTTCAGGTTATCCTCAAACGCAATAATACCGTATCCTTTAAGGCCTGCCACCTTTGGTAAATAACCGTGCTGTTGCTGAAATTCCACTAACTCCCGGGAACACTCGCTGATAATGGCTTCGGATTCCTTTTCCCCGAGGAACAGGGAATTCGCTTTGCAATAAACAATCTGGTCGGGGGTAAAAGGCCGCATAACCTGTTCAAAGCTTTCAGCATCGTTTATGAAATGTTGAATCAGCGAGTTGTTTCGTATCTGTGCTGTTTTAATCCCTTCTTCAGAGAACAGCATTCGCAATGCCGGTAATATTTTAACAATATTTCCGGGGACATCCGCTGGTTGAATATCAAGAGGTTGTTTCAGCTGTTTGCTGATCGTATTTATGATATTGTCATACAGTTGCATGATTTTTTTAATGGAATCTGCCGAAACAGCTATGCCATGGTTTTGTATAAAAATGACCTGTGGATCCGATGTATGTTTTATTCTCCAGGATTCGAGCGAAATGCCTGTTTTGGCAAATAACTGGTAGCCTGGATTGCAATAGGGCACAAACAAGACATCCTCACCTAACAGCTCCCTGATTTTTATTTCTGCATCATTGGCACAGGTAAGTGCATTGATCAGGGTGGGTTGTGTATGAACCACGTACGAATAACGGATAAGGTTATGGAGTAACGTTTCCACTGAAGGCCTTACACTGACATCTGGCAGACAGGCTGCGGCAAGGTCGGCTTTCACTTCAGCCTCACGGGTGTTTATATCTTCGCTGTATTTTTTATGGATCATTGGCTCGAGTAACGTCCTGTATAAAATAGCAAAACCATCCGGGGTAATATTGGCAAGTGATGAGCCACTGCCTTTAATCCAGATATGCTTGTCATTTTTATAGGAGGTATTGCCGCCGCCGGCAATGACAAAATCTTTATTACTTCCGTAAAAACGTGATATTTCGACCAGATCGGACAGGTATTTTTTCATTGTGTCTAATTCTTAAAGTATGATATTGTATGATGAATGACTGCATTCCCAAGTTTTACAAGCTTTCCTTTTTCATCAAATAAAGGTAATCCTTGTTTATCAATAAAGCCGGTTTTCTGGTTTGCCCTTAAGTACTGATGCGCGGTAACCACACATGTCCCTTCATATGAAATCCTGAGCAGAAAATCGTCCAGCGTTACTTTGCCTCGTGTGTAACATGTTAGCGGGATCATTCCCGGAGCATTATGCTCTGTTCCGAATAAAATAACAAAGCCCTTATCATTGAAGTATTTGACATATTTCCGTAGATGGTCAGCATGGTTACGTCCGGGTATAAACTCAATACATCCAATGCTACGTTTTGTCAGTTCAGAATACAAACCGTCAGGATCTTTTTCGTATTCAGTGAAATCTCCGTTTTTATCGTCCAGGAGCAGTGGATAACATGGAATACCTCCGGCATCTAAAATTAACCTGATAATTTCATCAAGGACCATGAATACACTTTCATCTTCAGCCACGAATGCCAAACCTCCGGTTTTTAGAAGGTTACCCCTGATCTCGTTTTCAATACCGGAGATATCCGTTATGGCAGACTGCAGGTTTTTCCCGCCGAAAATCTTTTGTAACAGGCTGATCCTTTCTTCCTCATCATTTGCATATTCATTCACGGCTATCCGGATAGCTTTTGCAACATGCCTTTCCCGGACAAGGTTCCTTGCACATTTAATTCGGATATCTTCATAATCAAGCCGGAGGGGAAGATCAATCCGGGCGAACCAATCATTGGTTTTAAGAACCATTGCCTTTACCTGTTGCTGGCTTTTTTCGATAACAGTTTCTAGTTTTCTGAGATATGAAGGTCGAAGGTGAAACGGATAATCCAGGCCTTTCCCGCTAAAATAACACCTGCCCGGGTTATTCGGATCATTGATTCGTATGTTAAGCTTTTGCTCATCTTTTAGAAGACCTATAAATTCAATATTGAACAATGGAAAAATATTATGTTGAAGGGCCTCGCTGCAAAAATCTTCATAACCTTCTGTTACAAAGAAATCATTAATGCCAATAACAGAGATATTTTCCACCTTTGCCATCGCAAAAACTGTTTTAATACTGTCGAAGGCGCTGAAGGAATATGGCGTATGGATATGGGCATTGACGTTCAGTATTGTTTGTTTGGGATACATCTTTAACAATGTTCCCGGGTCTGGCAGCATAGCAAGAAAATTCTTACAGGTATTCATAAATTCTTCTTTTTAAATCCCCAGCCTGTTTCGTTTTAATTGCTCATCCACAGTAAAATTGGTATTGACCTGATGGCCTTTTAGCGGAAGGATGCGTTCATGAATGGCATCAATGATCCAATCAGCCTGCGGGAAGAAATGGTTTTCCATTTCGTAGGCAGGTGTGATCCAGTTGCGTGAACCAACTACCACAGGCGGGGCATCAAGCTCATCAAAGGCCAGTTCGGCAATGTTGGAAGCCATATCCCGCAAGTAAGAGCCGCGTGAGCAGGCATCGCTTGCCAGCAGGATACGGCCTGTTTTCTTAACCGATTCGAGCACCAGTTCATAATTAAACGGCACCAGGCTCCGGGCATCTATGATCTCAGCCGAAAGGCCATATTTCTCCCGGAGTACATCCGCAGCCTTAAGTACCACATAAAGTGTAGATCCTATGGTCAGTATGGTGATATCCGATCCCTGGCGTTTGATATCTGGTTCGCCAATAGGTATTTCATAATATCCTTCAGGAATCCCTCCTTCGTGGAACTGCTCACCGACATCATAAATACGCTGGCTCTCAAAATAAATCACCGGGTCGGTCCCTTGTAAGGCACTGTTCATCAGTCCTTTTGCATCATATGGAGTGGCAGGGAAAACGATCTTTATACCAGGGATGTGCGCGACCAGCGAAGACCAGTCCTGTGAATGTTGAGCCCCGTATTTTGATCCGACAGATACCCTGATCACTACCGGCATCCTGATGAGGTTCCCGCTCATTGCCTGCCATTTGGGAAGCTGGTTGAATACCTCATCGCCGCTGCGCCCGAGAAAATCGCAATACATTATTTCAGCAATTACCCTGCCTCCGCATATACCGTATCCGACAGCCGTTCCTGCAATAGCTCCTTCGGCTATCGGTGAATTAAAGAGACGGTGATAGGGAAGTGATTCTGTTAACCCGCGATAAACGGCAAAAGCCCCGCCCCAGTCGCGGTTCTCCTCGCCGTAAGCTACTAATGTCGGGTCTTTATAAAAGCGGTCTATGATGGCTTCAAATATTCCGTCGCGCAATTGAAACAGCTTGGCTTTTGATAACGGGTTACCATTTTTGTCAAGATAATACCGTCCCTTGTTCCTGTTTGACTTGACCCGTGGGTTTTCATCAAGGGGCAGCGAAACTTCGGGTTCACGGTCATCCAGCTTGTCGGCAGAACCGTTGGAGAACATCATATCACCAATAGCGTCAGGATAACTTGCAAGGTTAAGCCGCGGTGAGATATCGTCATTGATGACAAGGCTAAGAATGGTTTTAATCCGCTCAATTGTAGTAATTTGGATATGGTCAAGGGTATCCTGAGCTGTAATACGGGTCTTGATGAGTTCTTTTCCGAAGACAACAATCGAATCCGCTTTCTGCCATGCTTCCAATTCCTCCTTGCTTCTGTATGATGAAGCATCGGATGGTGAATGGCCGCTATACCGGTAGGTAAGTGTATCCAACAACACGGGTCCTTGATTATTTAGAAGAAGTTCTTTTTTACGCCTGAAAGCATCGATTACTGCCAGCGGGTTGTAACCGTCAATCCTTTCTGCATGCATCATTTCGGCATTGACGCCTGCACTGATACGCGCGGCAATACCGAACCCCATTGTCTCGCCACAGGTCTGGCCTCCCATGCCATACTGGTTGTTCATGATATTGAATAAAACAGGCAAGCCGCCTTTGTATTCCCCCTCCCATAAACGGGTATATTGGTCCATGGCAGCAAAAGAGATGCCTTCCCAGACAGGGCCGCAGGCCAGGGATGCATCACCGATGTTACAAACCACGATACCGGACTTTTTATTGATTTTTTTGTACAATGCCGCACCTACGGAAATGTCTCCCGATCCGCCGACAATAGCATTGTTGGGATAGACACCGAAAGGTGTAAAAAAAGCATGCATGGATCCGCCCAGGCCTTTGTTAAAACCATTCTCACGGGCAAAAATTTCAGCCAGCGTACCATACAGAAGAAACATGACTGCCAGGTCTTTTTCATTGCTGTGATGGACTTTCTCGACAACAGAAAGGAGTGCGCCTTTAAAGTAGTCTTTCATAATATTCATCAAAGCTTTTACAGACAGCTGGTGAATGGCTGAAAGGCTTTTGGCCAGTATTTCACCATGGCTGCGGTGCGAACCGAAAATGAAATCATCCACGGTGAGGTGATAGGCCATGCCGACAGCAGCAGCTTCCTGTCCCATGGACAGATGGGCAGGACCCGGGTGATTATAGGCTATGCCTTTATATTCATTTTTTATTTTAATATCGTTCAACATGCTTTCGAATTCGCGGATAATAACCATGTCACGGTAAATACGTATCAAATCGTCATCAGTAAAATTGATACGCTCCTCTGCCATGGTTTTATTGTATTGGTTCACCGGTATGGTCCCAAATGCAATTTCTCCTGGTTTTCGTAAAAGGGCCGGATCAATCAACTGGCTTTTTGGCATGTTAAGTCTTTTTATTCAATTGATTATTTAATCTCAAAATTCTCTATTCGTGTTTTTATCTCTTTAAGGAACAAGGTAGCTGGCCCGCCATCAATGGCACGATGATCATATGTTAGTGACAAACCAATGACAGGAATGAAGACAAATACTCCGTTTCCTATGTCATCAGGACGATAGGTGATGGTATTAACGCCCAGAATGGCAACCTGCGGAAGGTTGATTATGGGAGTAAACATTTCCACGCCGTAGCTGCCAAGGTTCGAAACAGTAAAAGATGCCGCGGTGCTCGACAGGATTTCGGGATTTATGCTGCCTTTGCGGCAAAGGGAGGCAATTTCATGAAGCCTTGAGGATAAATCCTTTAATGAAAGATCACTTGCATTCAGTACCGCAGGTACCATCAATCCGCGCGGTGTATCAACTGCAAAACCAAGGTGAATTTTCTTAAACCTGCGTATGCTTTCAGCGGTAAAATGGCTGTTCATCTCGGGATGGCATTCCAAAGCTTTGATTACTGCAAAGCAGATCATATCATTCAGGGTAATATCCTGTTGGCTGTCACCAGTGCTTTTTATTTTTTTTCGCAATTCGAGCAGTTTCCGGACATCTGCACTCATATGATGGGTTAGTTGGGCTGAATTGCTGATGGATTCATGCATCGTCAGGGCAATAATCTTGCGGATATTCGACAATTTCTTTTCTTCATATTCAAGGGTGGCAGTTATTGCTTCGTCATTGGCTGAAAGAGATGATAAAACGGTTGACCTGCTGACGGCTGCATCCTCTGTCGGGCCGTATTTTTGGATAACAGCTTCGATATCACGGGCAATGATACGCCCATTTGGACCGGTTCCTGTGATTTGATCAAATGAAATGCCATGTTTGGCAGCCATGTTACGGGCGCGCGGAGAGATAAGCGATTTACGACCCGCGATATCATGTTCAGGGATTAATTTTTGCTGAACATCTGAAACTTCGGATAAGGTTTCCTGCAAGGATATTTCCTCAGTCTTTTTGGAATTTTCAGCGGGCTGCAATTGTCCGGTTGGTTCGCCTTTCTCCCCAATGAATGCAACAGTTTCCAGCACAGGTACCTCATCACCCTCCTTATAAATAATTTTCAATAGGATCCCGTCTTCTTCAGCTTCAAATTCAAAGGATGCTTTATCGGTCTCGTATGAAAAGAGCAGGTCTCCTTTTTTTACAGTTGCTCCCTCTTCTTTAAACCAACGCGAGATGATACAGGTTTCAACAGATTGTCCCTGCCTTGGCATGATAACTGGTATGGCCATATTTAATTTATTTCAGCAAATAATTGCAGGTATTTTTACTAAACTTGTAAAGATATGTTAAATTAATTATTATTTTTGTATATAAAAAATGCAGTTATAAAAACTGTTTGCAAATATATAAAATAAACTTGTATTTACAAGTAATATTTTTTTAATATGCATAAACCTTTACCACAATACCGTCAATTATACGAAGACCTCCGAAAACAGATTATAGATGGTATTTATAAAAATGGTGATTTATTGCCATCAGAAAATGCTCTTTGCTCCCAATACGGTTTTACCAGGCAGACTGTAAGGCAGGCGCTGGATGCTTTGCTCTACGAAGGCATGATCCGAAAGCACCAGGGCAAAGGAAGCATTGTAACAGGTCCGCCGAAAGGCATAGGTATTTTGTCTATATCGGGGACAACATCGGCTTTGGGCATGCATAACCTGCAGACACGTATACTTTCAAAACCTGCTGTTATTCCGTGGCCTGAAGATTTTATGTTCCCGCTCAGTGAGGAGGTAAAAATGTCAGGGTGTATTTATCTTGAACGGCTTAGACTGGTGGATAATGTACCCGTATTTTATGACGTTAATTACCTTCCAAATATCAACCTTCCCCGTTTCTGCAACCGGAAATTTGAAAACCAGTCGTTGTTTGACATTCTTCGCAGGGCATACAGAATAGAGGTAACCAGTGGTGAGCAGCGCATAAGGGCAGTTAGGGCGGATGACACTATTCATCGGTTCCTCGACGTGCCGCCGGGCCATCCTGTTTTACACCTTCAACGGAAGCTGGAAACAAACCGGCTGGCTTATTATTTTTTCTCTTCTATCTATTGCAACACGGTGGAGCATGCATTGTATGGGACGTTTTAGCATATTGACTCGTGTTTTGTACGATGGCCGCCCCCTAATGCGGTAAAACCACTGGCATTCGTAGCACCGGTATTCGGACTGGTCCAGTGCACTGTGCCGGTTTCCTTCAGTTTTCCTCCTTCGTCAGTTCCCCGCCAGTTTTCATTATTGGCTTCGCTTGCACTCATGCCAAGGTATATTTCCATTTGTTTCCATTCTTCATCGCTGGGTACATGCCAGCCAGCCGGACATACACCCTGCACTCCGCTTGGATTGGCATCAGTGCCCGAAGCGCCGTTCATAACTGCAGCCCAGGTATATAATAATCCATATGTACTTTTATTGCCTGAATTATTACCATAAACAAACCAGTATCTTGTTGTAAAATCTCCGGAAATCTCCGTAACACCTGTCCCATCAACAAGAGGTGTGCCATTTGAATAGTGGGTAGTTTTAAGGTTTTCCGCCATCCATATCTGTTCTCCTATCCGGACTGTTGAATAAGAATTACCGTCAAAATCACTGATTTCAGAATTATCCCACAATGTTTCAAATGAGATATGATCACCATATGCAGTTCCTGCGCTATTTGTTGCATATGCCCTTACATAATAAAGAACATCCGGTGACAAACCAACCAGCAAACTTTGAAAGGATCCTGTTGAATCCCTCGGACCTAATGAAGATTTATTGTTAACATCAATTGTTGGCGTCGCTGTTTCACTTGACCAGCAATGTCCATGTTGTGTTACCGAGGATGCACCATCACCGAGACTATTCAGACTGCCGGAAATTGTAGCACTTGATGTTGTTAAATCTAAAATAATTCCGGTGGTCACGACTGGCAAACCTGCTGATAAAGTGCGGAATGACAGAACATTACTGCTGTATTCTACTGTACCTGAATTCTGAATGTAAGCCCTGGCATAATATTTTGTGTCAGGCATAAGACCTTCCATAGTACTGATGTATGACCCGGGGGCACTTACAGGTCCATTTTTTGTCATATTTTCATTGTCTTCCGGAGAGGGCTCAGCACTTGTAGACCAGCAATGCCCATGTTGTTCAATCCCATTGCCTACATCAATTATTGTTGCATGCGCTTTTGCCGATGTACTTCAAATATCTGATATATTATCATTTCTCACCACCATAATTCTTTCTTCTTCTTTCCTGCATGAGGAAGAGGCAGAAATGATTATAAATGCAATAGACAGGACCTTTAAACCCGGTATTAAATACTTCTTAGACGGGTGCATCTTGATATAAAGATTTTCATAATTGATTTAAGATAATAGTTATATTGTTTATAACTTATTTTAAGATTTCAGGTTAACAAATTTAAGTGAATATGAAGCCATTATCAAAATAAATTGCTTAATAATTGTCAAAATTTCCTCTATATTGCCCTCCCTGAAAATAAAACAGTTCGGTATCAGAAAAAGCATTCCTTGCGTTGGCTTTTTTTACCTTTTAAAAATCAGGGTTTTTGCCTTTTCCAGTTCCTGTTCAATGATGGTGTGTGGCCTGTCGGGGAATATGTCAAGCTCAAGGTTTGCCCCCATTCTTTTAAGCTGCAGCTGGGTTTCAAAAGAACGGCTCAACGGTATGTGAGGATCATTGTTGCCGTTACTCAGGTAAATACTGGTTCCGTTAAAATGGCCTTTGTAGTTTTCAAGTTGGAGTTCGCTGCCAATCAATCCGCCTGTAAAAGATACTACACCGCCGTACCTGCGGGCAAAGCGTGCAGCAACCTCTGCCGTGAGACAGGCTCCCTGAGAAAATCCCATGAGGTATATATTGTCCGCAGGAAGGTTTTCTTGTATATTTTGAAGAAGCTTATGTAAAATATCAATTGCACTGCTCAGCCATGGTTCATTCTGCTCAACCGGGGCCATAAAACTGTATGGATACCATATGTAATTAGTAGCTTGCGGGGCCGCAATATACCATGTCTCATCCGTGAAAATGGCTGCCAATGAAAGAATATCATGAGCTGTTGCTCCCCTGCCGTGTACAAGTATCAAAGCATTCTTTGCTTTATTTAACGGACTGCCTTTCTCTATGATATTATAGGAGTGCATTAATTGCTGAATATATCAATTTTCATTGAAATTGTTACAAGCCCTTTTTCAATATCTTCCCTGTTCTGTTCTTCCCATGGGGGCAATTTAAGCGTTTCGCCTAAATGTTCGGGTTCTTCATCAATGGCAAATCCGGGTGGTATTGTGGCTACTTCAAATAATATACCACCGGGTTCGCGGAAGTAGATTGAATGAAAATACTGCCTGTCTATAACGAGAGTTGGGTTAAATCCGCCGCCAATGAGTCTTTCACGCACTTCCATCTGGTCTGCATTATCTGGTGTGGCAAAAGCCACATGATGGACCGTCCCGCTGCCGCCAAGTCCCCATTTACTATTGTGATGACTCAGTATATCCACTATACCACCTGCTTTGCCGTAAGGTGAAAAGCGAAGCCTGCTGCCTGCCTCTGTAATAAGTTTGTGGTCCATTAGTCCGGTTAGCAATTGTGCAGTTCTGTCATGACTCTCTTCTGTGAGCGTAACTCCGTAGAATCCTTTAATACTATGCTCAGGGGGAATTTGTCCGGCCCCGAATCCCTCGCGCATATCGGATGTATTGGCTACTAGCTCGATGCCGAGTCCGTCATTATCTTCAAAGTATATAAATGCTTCATCGTCAAATCGCTCCAGTGGCTTTGTGTAAGATATATTGAATTTATCCAGCCGCTTCATCCAGTAATCAAGTGAACCGGCAGAAATTGAAAATGATGTAACGGTCAGTTGTCCTTTTCCCTTACGTCCCGGTGTAATTCCAGGGTAAATAAAAAATGTCATGATCGTTCCCGGCGAACCCTGTTCATTACCGTAATATAAATGATATATGTTAGGAGAATCAAAGTTAACTGTTTTCTTTACCATGCGCATGCCTAATATGCCTGCATAAAAATCGAAATTCTTCTGTGCATCCGAAGCTATTGCAGTCACGTGATGCAAACCTGTTATTTTATTGATCATATCTTTTATTTTGTATAGATAACACAGCAGCCAATCGTTTGTTTAAAATGTTTATATGGAAAAAATAAGGAAGCGATTCAGTGCTTTTATAAAGCACATGTTCTGATATTTGTTATTATCAACACTTCTTTGTCCGGAAAAAATGAGATATATTTATATAATAAAATTTCAAAATGAGGACATTAATACATAATGTGCTTATTATTCTTATAATTTTTTTGCCGGGAGCCAGGCTGGCGGCACAGAATTACAGAACCGTCAATCCGGACAGGACAGGTTTTTTTATCAATGAATATAATAGTATTACAAGCCTGAGAATTGACTCGGTTAGTGCTAATGGCGACGATACTATGTATTACCCTATGAAAAATATCCAGGAAATGGATTGGGATTGCTTTTCACCTTACGCTCCTTCATGGATTGGAGAAAAAATAATTATTAAAGACAATGATTATAATGTTTTCTTTAACAGGATTAATGACAGCATTAAAATAAAAACCTCAGCCGGATTGGGAGAGGAATGGCTGTGCTATATGAGTAAAGACTCATTAAAGATTTACGCCACAGTAACGAATCTTGATACACTATCATTTCTGGGTGTCAATGACTCCGTTAAAACAATATCTTTCCAGGCATGTAATAAAGATGATGCCCGGATAGAACACACCATCAATGATAAAAAGGTGAAATTGAGCAGGAATCACGGGCTTGTAAAAACCCTTAGCTTTTTTTTCTTTCCTGATCTTGAAGGATATTATTTCTATGATCATCATTTACAGGAGTTTAGTCTTTCCGGACTAACAAATCCCAAGATTGGTATAGACAATCTTGCATGGAAAGAAGTATATGATTTTGATGTTGGTGACGAAATTCATGTTTATTATGAAGACAATCAATGGGGCACAGGAGGGTATGATCGCACTATTACAATTAAATCTGCTATAAAATATTTGCAAAAGGAATTAAACACTGATAGTATAATTTATCTAGTTGAAAGAAAGTGGAGAAAAGAAACACTTTGGAGTGACAGCAGTAAAGTAATTATAAAACATGATACAACCAATTCCATAATAACAGATTATCATATTTTTAATAAACTTCCGGGTGAACCTATATTTTTTGAATATGAAGCATACTCTTATTCTATGGGAATAGACCATGGCAGATTGTCAAAAACAGAACCTTCAAAATACTCATGGATTATGGAATGGGAAGACACATGTTGGTTCATACCAGCTGGTGATGATTGCTGGCCGGATTATACTTATATTGAAGGATTGGGATGCCCATATTACTGGTGTGAATTCTTGTCCATTGGTGGAGAAATGCAAAATAATCTCGTATACTATAAAAAAGGCGGGGAAACATGGGGGAATCCCTATGTAATCTCAGATATAGAAGAAAGCAATAATGGGCCTCCTTTTGAGCTTTATCCAAATCCGGTAAATGATATATTGTTTATTAAGACAACACAGGAAAACATTCCTTATTCTTTTTCGTTGTGGGATTTATCCGGAAAATTATTATTTGAATCTGCAGTTGAAGAGGCAGACTATTGCCTTACTGATTTTAAGTTATCTGCCGGATTATATTATTACAGGATCATTAACAAATCAGGACGCATTAAATCAGGAAAGTTAGTATTCGAATAGTATATGAAAAGATAATTTATTATAACACTTTTAAATATGGAACATGCACTAACCAATAAAAACAAAAAAATGATACGAATAAAAAATGTTCTTCTAATAATTATAATTTTTCTTTTATATCAGGATTTGCTGGCTTATCCAGGGAAGGTCGTAAAATCTTTTCCATCGCCGGGGAAATTCTGCACGGGCCTTACCTATGACGGAAGTTATCTCTGGGTAGCGGATTATAAATCTGACCTTATTTATAAGCTTGATCCGGCATCAGGATCTGTCCTGCATCAAATCTCTTCGCCCGGCTTCTGGCCAATGGGATTGGCCTGGGACGGGCAGTACCTCTGGAATGTGGACTATAAACAGAAGAACATCTTTAAAATAGATCCACTGGACGGGACCATACTTGCGGTTATCGAAGCACCGTC
Organism: uncultured Bacteroidales bacterium; assembly: GCA_964461435.1. Taxonomy (GTDB): domain Bacteria; phylum Bacteroidota; class Bacteroidia; order Bacteroidales; family UBA10428. Next base: position 13,169 of record CAYWUI010000012.1, read on the forward strand.
GGATTTTCCCGAAGGATTGGCATGGCATGATAACACCCTGTGGGTTGGTGATGCCATGAATAATACTATTATAAAAATTGACCTGAGCGACGGGACTGCCGTTAAGGAATTTAACGGACCGGCAAGGTCGGTGAACGGACTTGCCTCGGACGGACAATACCTGTGGAGCAGTGATCGTTACAACGATGAAATATATATGATTGATCCTGAATCGGGAGAAGTGATAATTATTATTGATTCCCCGGGTTCCTATTCAAGAGGCCTGGCATGGGACGGTAATTACCTGTGGAATACGGACTGCCAGAATGATTCAATATACCAGATTGTACGTAACGATGACGAGATATACAGGCTGACGGATACGCGGAAGGCACGGATTACATTTACACACCAGGTTAAGGTATACGGAAAGGGAAAACTGAAAAATATTGATGTTTTCATTGCAATACCGGGAAATATGCCCCAGCAGAAGATCCTGGATAAATCATTTGCACCTCAGCAGTACGTATTGGAAAAAGACCGCTGGCAGCAGCAGGTAGCCTCGTTTAATTACAGGGATGTATCATCAAATGAGACAGTACAATCCATCATGATAGCAGATGCGGAGATTTCTGCAATACGCTATTTTATTTTTCCCGACAAGGTAGGTCCCCTGGGATCGGTACCTGAAGATATCCGTAAACTATACACTGCCAATGGCAGCAAGTACATGACCGATGATCCGTATATACAGAAACTGGCCCGGGATATTGTTGGTGACGAGACAAATCCCTACCGGATGGCGCGCAGTATATTCGACTATGTACGCAATAACCTTGAGTATAAAATGGAGGGAGGCTGGAATGTGGCGCCTGTTGTTTTGCGGCGGGGCACCGGTTCCTGCTCTGAATACGCATTCAGCTTCATATCATTATGCCGTGCTGCAGGATTGCCGGCAAGGTATGTGGGAGCGCTCGTGGTGCGTGGCGATGATGCCAGCCTGGATGAATATTTCCACCGCTGGCCCGAGATTTACCTACCTGGTTATGGGTGGATCCCCATTGATCCGCAGGGAGGAGACAAGCCGTCAGCACGTGACCAGGCCATGAGCATAGGCAACCTGCCAAACCGTTTCCTTATTACTACACAGGGAGGAGGTGATTCAGAATACCTGGGGTGGTATTATAATTGTGATGAGAAGTACCAGTTCGATCCGCAGGTTGAAGTTAACATAGAAGCATTCGGTGAATGGGAACCTCTTTTAATAACCCCTTCAAAGCAATGATTTAATGTTTTAAGCCTTTGCTTTGAATAACAACGAAGTAATCAATTCAATAAGTAATCCGTATACCATTCCCAGTACAATTGTCCAGATGAACATACCTGCTTTACCAAAGTCGGGGTTCTCAGATGCCATTAGCCCGCTAAATGCCAATGGGAGGCTAAAGATCAATCCCATAACTAACCCGTGTATGGTCCAATGTCTTAAAGAAATACAGCTTATTCCTATAGCAAATCCTATTAAGGTCCTGCTTGCTATTATTTGTAAAGCAATTGGTAAAGCCAGTTTTTCGGGGCCACTTGAAGCAAGGGCATAATTACCTCCTTTTTAATGGCTTGTGGTTTACGAATAAAGGGCGTATTATCCCGAAAAACAAAAAATATGATTGTTTTGTAATCCTACAATACCATAACCTTTCTTGAGAGTACTTTGCGGTCGGTTTTTATCTTAATGATATATAATCCTTTTTCCCGGCCTGTCAGATCAACCTGTATGTCATGTTCTGCAGGTGTTAATATACTGCTGAAAGGCATATCAACCAGGCTGCCGTTTGAGTTATACACCTCGACATTTATAAAGCTTTTCCTGTTCAGCACAAACCGCAGGTGGACCATATCCGTAACCGGATTGGGAAAAGCAAGCAGGTAATCAATATCGTTGATTACAGTTGAAGGAGTAATATTTGTATAATTATATGCAGTACCTTTTAATTCCCTGCCCGGTGGCAATGTATCGCCTGTACTTCCTGCCATATACACTGCTATCCAGTCCGGACGCTCAGGTAAGTTAATCCCTGTTAGAAACTTCTCCTGCCATTCCTGGTCGGTATACCTGTAAAAATCATTTGTGACCTCATAGTGGAATGATGAAACGGGACCGGCAAAAGCCATGAGCTGTGAAGGATTCGTGGGATTGGGAGACAGGAATACCCCGTTATTGATATTACCGTTTCCGGCATGCAGCACATGACCTACGACGAATCCATACTCGTCTGTAGGCTGCGTATGTACATCAGCTACGATATAATCCGGGCTTAATCCAAGGATATTATCGTAAAAGAGATCATTAAACCAGCCGCTGATGGAAGGGCCGGAAGCCATATAATCATTGATCATGGTTTTAAGGAATATGACTTCATCTTCATCAATGGGTGTCCCTGCCAGTTCTTTCTGCGCTATTGATTTGAAATATTCCATTATTCCGGCATAGCCCCTGTAATAACTTACAATGTTATTATTGCTGCCAAGCTGGGTACCGTCAAACACTTCCTGGAAGAAATCAGCCGCATTATCGGCGAAAACCTGAAGCCTTTCATATAATGCCGGGTAAGGTTCGATATATGTATAGGGGTAGGAGCAGCCCGTACCGCCCGTATATGATTGTTTGCCATAAAGAATATTGTCATGCCTCAGCTCGGCCCATGAAGTCAATTGCGTATTGAGCTTTTCATGGTGCCAGGCAGTTGTTTGCATGAAATAGGGAAGACTGCCGGATGATCCGGGCGGATTTAACTGCCGGATTGCAGAAAGCCATGTGTTGTATAATGACTGCTGCCAGAAATCTTCGTCATAGGCGTCAACCAGGTATTTCAACGAGGAAACCTTATAAGCATACTTAAATTTTTCCATCTCATCCTCCATCAGGGCCATGGCGTCTTCATTTCCGATCACAGCCATTACATCCAGAGGGTCGGGAAGGCCCCGGTAAACTTTTTTGCCATCATGAATTATCCTGTCATATACTACCTCGCTGAATATGTAAGAATCTATCAGGAATTTCTGTCCGAGCAGCTTGAATGATACAGGCAGCTTACCGGGATCAGAGGAATAAGGATCAACAAAAAAGAAATTGGACATTATCTTTTGCCCGTAATCATCGGATGCATCCAGCGTATCCCTGAACTGTTCATACATACTGTTGTCAAATAGATCTGCCGCCCCTGCAAGCATACAATCTGTCAATCCCTTTAATTCGTCAGGCGTCAGGTTATCATCGGGACCGACAAGGAATGTTATGATTTTCTCATGCTTATCCAGCAGTTCCTTTTTGCCGCAGGTATGTAACAATTCATTTAACAGTATCGCCCCCAGCTGCATCCTCCGCAATTCATCCGTTGTCCAGTCCAGTTCCCACGGATTTTCAGGAGGGGCAGTCATCAGGAAATCTATTCTTCCAAGCCACATCATTGCCCTGAAATAATTTTCAAGAGTCTTTTCTCCTTCAGGTGTATAAATTATCTTATTATAGTGGCCCCGGGTTTTAAACTGGCTGAAATCAATTTTGCGTGCCCTTGATTCTGTGAAGAGGGTAGTGAATTTCAATTGTTCATCATCTATGTCCTGTATAATTTCATTATATTTTTCCGGCGTGTGAAGCTGGGGTGCATAAGTTTCATCAAGCAGCAGTGAGTATGCAACGGACACATACAGGTCAACATCAGCCAGGGCATCATCAAAACGCGGATCACTGCTGTATTTGCCGTACAAAGCCGGGTAATTGTCATACATCGCCTCCAGCAGCTCCATAAGGTTAGGTTCCAAAAACTGCCATTCAAGGGTTTGCAGAATAGCGTCGTACGAGTTGTGTAATGTATAAAGTACAAAATCAGAACTTATGAAAAGGGGCAGGTCGTGAAAATAGATATTTACGAATGCATCGGCCCAGCATTGGTTTTCCAGGCGCTGCGATACCATGAAATGGTTGTTTGCCAGCAGTCCTTCCTCGGCATCAGTAAGATTATATATATTATTTATTGTATCGTACCATGGTATGTCAGAGGGACTGGTAGGATAATTCCGTGTTGCATAATAGACAGTTTTAGGAGGATTGTTTTCCAGTAACTGATTGCATGTAAGAGTCTTGTTCTCGTCAAGAAACTGCATATAAGTATCTTTGTCGAAAGTGCTCTGGGCCTGAAGGCTGACACTGGTTAAAATAAGAACAGATAGTGTTACCGGTATAGAATATTTTGTTCTCATGATTGTGATATAATTTAAGTAAGTTATTAAAAAATTTATTATGAATCAATCTTATGATGCAATAGCCATACTAATGGTTGCGCAGGAATTAATTCTCAATAATAAAACCAGATGGTTCTGTAGTCCCTGATATTTTCTCCACGTGCAGCCAGCTCTTCAAGGTAATCGTAAATAGGAACGTCCACATAATTGTAGGGTGGGACAGGGGTAATGTTCTTTTCCCACGGATGGAACTCATAGACACGTGAACCGTCAGGAATGATCATGACAAGCTTTCGATCCTGACCTGCGCGAAGATGATTTTTACCAAGCCTCGGTACATTGAACACAGGTTCATCGGTACGGTCAAGTCCTGGTAACAGCCGTGCTTCTTCTTTCCTTTCCTGCAGAATTCTTGCAATAGGAACCATATACTTGCTTGTCTCTTCCTTTCCTTTCATATTAAATGTATAGTAGGGATCAACACCTATTGATTTTAAATCTTTCCTGAGCTTTGCCAGCTCAAAGCGCCTTGAATTTTCGACCGTATAAACCTGCTGGTTATAAACGTTTATGCCTGATTTGCGCAGCTTCTGGACAGCATTCATTGATTCGGGGGTTATCTCGTATGAATGCTCGAAATGAGTAATAAGGGCAATTTCACGCCTGGGAGGCTTATGAAACAGGGAAAGTATATCTACCAGATCATCTGTAAATCGCATAGGCAGAACAACAGGTGTCCTGCTGCCAATCCTGATCCTGTAAATGTGATTTTTGGCAGCAAGAATTTTAAGTATCCTTTCTATTTGCGAATCTTTCATCACCAGCGGATCTCCTCCCGTGATGAGAACATCACCAATGCTCTTATGTTTGTCAAACCATGCAAGAGCCTCATCAACTTTTACTTTTGAAGCCAGTGCCCGTGGTTCAAGAACCCTTTCAATTTCCCAGTTACGCTGGCAATAAACGCAAATCTGGGCACATGTATTAAAAGGTTTGATTATAGCGATCACAGGATAGCGCCTTGTAACAAGATCAACGGGCGATGTATCATGTTCTCCCATAAAATCGTATGAAATCTCAGGATTAGTATGATATTCAATCATCTTTTCCACATATTCCATTGAAGGTATAACCTGTGCCCTTATTGCATGATCATAGCCGATTGAAAACCTTGTATCCATCAAGCTCAGATAGTACGGGGTGATTCCAAATGCCACTTTATTCTTTACAGCTTTGTCCACAGCTTCCTTCTGTTCATTTGTCAGCTCGATAAGTCCCAATAAGGGAGTGGCATCCTTAATTACATTTTTCAGGTGCCATTTGTAATCATTCCAGTCATCCTCCGTACCCTTGAAATAACGCAAAACCTTATTCCTGTTTTCCGTACGCCACGTTGCAACCTCTTCTTCCAGTCCGGACGGATATTTTTTAAAATATTTCCTGACACTGGTACCAAGATCATCCAATATTTCCATCCTTACCAAGGCAGCCTGTTTCCCTCTTATTTTCAGGAATTCCGGAATCCCTTTTTTTACCTGCGTATTCTCGAGGTATATATTTGACCTGCCTGTCACCCCCCGGAAGAGATTAATAAACTCGAGAATGAATCCCACGGATATCTCACTCTTCAGCTCCTGTCTCCTGTTTTGAGCCAGCTTCCACAGACTTTCAAGTGCCGAGAATTCGGTGCGAAATTCATTAATAGGTCCTATAATACTTCTAAAAACGCGTATACACTCACGGACAGTCGATTTTTCAAGAATATGAAGATCATTGTCTATATTAAACACTTTTCTTTCCGCTTCGTCAAGGTAGTTATATAACTCTTCACGTGCTTTCTCCAGATCTTTTACATTTTTGAGAATCTCATAAATTTCCGCATTCGAATCCCACAACCTCTGCAGATATGCTTCGTAATCAACTTTAAATTCAGGCTTAAACAGGCTTACCTCGTCGGTAAACACATCATCAAGCAACCTGGTACTAACCCATTTAAGCTTAGGTGAGTGCAAATGTGATTTCTTCCTGATTTTTTTCTTATTATGTTTTTCAGATTCTGAAGTCATTACATTTTAATATTTTAAGCTGATTTGTATTCTAATAAAGATAAGAATAATGACAATTAAAATCAAATAAGAAAATTGCCACTAAAGGCGGACTGAAAAATATTGACAATATTTGCCACGATTCTGTAAAGCATTTAAAAGAACCTCGGGATGGAAGTGATCATTGAACAAGATTATTTCAAAATTGTTTTATAAGCTGTAAAATATATGTGCCTGACATTTTTGAATAATATTCAGCTATAAAATTTCAATAAATAGACATTCTATGAACTTACAGCCGGAGAAATCAGTTAAGTATGATACTGTCCAAGGAGTTTCTAAAGAAAGGATTATAAAAGATTATGAAATATTAAAACAATTTCAGCCTATGCAGCAGGTTTTGCAGGCGCTGCCTTATTTTGCCCTTATATTGAATGAATACAGGCAGATTATTGTTTCAAACCAGAAATTTTTAAAAGACTATGTTAAATCCCAGGTAAAATATTTATTTGGCAGGAGGCCGGGTGAGATTTTTCAATGTGAACATGTTGACAGGGAAGGAGCAGAATGCGGAACCTCCGAAAGTTGTGCGTACTGCGGTGTTTTTAATGCAATAAAGGAAAGCCGTGCCAGGAATAAACCGGTGACCAGGGAGTGCCGGATCACCTCCAGGAAGTCCGGCACTCTTGTTGCTTATGATTTCAATGTGAAATGTGTCCCTTTAAAAATAGACGGGCAGGTATTTTATTTTCTGACATTAATTGATATAAGTCATGAAAAACGCAAAAATGCAATAGAGAGAATATTCTTTCATGATGTTATTAATCTTGTAGGAAATTTAAAAGGTATAGTTAATGTCTTGACTGATGATGACTATCTTGAAGAAAGGGGAGAATACATGGAAATTCTTGCCAGCATTGCAGAGCAATTAGCTGAAGAGATAATATCGCAGCGTGATTTGTCGGCAGCAGAGAGCAAAAACCTGGTTGTAAATGTACAGGAAGTTAACTCACTGGAATTAGTAAATTCTATAATAGAGAATACCATGTTTATCGAAAACAAAAAAAGATGTAAAATATCGGTAGGTTATGACAGCACGGATTTTTCATTGCGCACGGATCCTGTCCTTTTGAAAAGGATAATGATAAATATGATGAAAAATGCCCTGGAAGCATCGCAACCTGACAGCAATGTAGTTATTGGCTGTAATAGGAAAAACGGAAAGGCACATTTCTATGTGCATAATTATAGCTATATACCGGCAGATATCCGAAAACAGATATTTCAGCGTTCGTTCTCTACCAAAGAACTAAACAGGGGACTGGGAACTTACAGTATGCGGCTTATTGGCGAAAATTATTTAAAGGGTAAGGTATATTTTACTTCTGATAAATTAAAAGGAACGACCTTTTCAATAGATTTGCCCTAAAATTCATCTGCTGATTTCCTGATATCCATGTATAGATATACTCTTTTTATAGATATGTGTACTTTCTCCAACCTCATTATCCGGAGCCGGCAATAATTATTTTTAACCGGCTTCACCCGTTTCGGGAAGTTTTGTCATGCCCTGTGTTTCGTATTTCTGACTATTTGTACCAGCTCACGTGAGGCAGCTTCGGGATTTTCAGCCGAGCAAATGCCGGAAACGACGGCAATACCGTTAGCACCCGCATTTATGACTTCCCTGGCGTTGGAGGTATTAATACCTCCTATGGCAATCAGTGTATGCTTTGTAAGTTTTCTTGCCCTTGCCAGACCTTCCAGTCCCCATGGCTTTTCATCGAAGTCAGTTTTTACAGGTGTCGGGAAAACCGGACTTATACTAACATAGTCGACAGCCAGCTTTTCTGCCTCTCTGACCTGCTCAACAGTCTCGACAGATAATCCAACTATCATGCTGCCCGGAATTATTTTTTTAACCAGGCCGAAGGGCATATCTCTTTGTCCGATATGTACCCCGTCGGCTTTAACAGCCAGTGCAATGTCGATCCTGTCATTTATTATTAAAGGTACGTTCTCAGGCTTAAGGATCATTTTTAGTTCAGAGGCTTTTTCAACGAACTGTCGCGTATTCAGGTCCTTTTCCCTAAGCTGGACAATTGTTACGCCACCTTTCACAGCCTGTTTTACAATATCAATGATACCGCGTCCGCGACTGGCCTTTTCATCAGTGACCAGGTATAAATCATACATTTTCTGACTCAATTCTTAAAGTTGTCATGAACTCGTCCCTTGAAATATTATGCAGCTTATCAAGAAAATGCATCTGCAGGCTGCCGGGCCCTTCTGACAGGGGAATGGCCAGCTCACCTGCGATGCCCATTATTGCCATTGCACCGGTTACCGCATACTGAATATTATCTTCTATGCCTATAAATGCACCAATCAAAGCGGTGGCTATGCATCCCATTCCTGTTACCCTTCCCATCAAAGGATGCCCATTCATGATTTTAATTATTTGTTTTGACGATATTACATAATCAATGGCACCACTCACGCAAATTATACTTCCATATTCCCTGTTAAGTAATTGCCCGGCATCTACTGCACTGTCGGAAGAAAGAGTGCTGTCAACACCTTTGGTTTGATGTGCGGTGGAGACGAGTGCCATGATCTCGGAAGCATTTCCCCTTATAGCGCTGAACGTGCCTGCTTCAAGCAATTCTGCAACTACTTTGTTTCGGTATGGTGTAGCCCCGGCACCAACGGGATCGAGGACAACAGGTTTCTTTAAGATATTGGCCTGTTTTAATGCCAGCTTCATTGCATTTACCCATTTTTCGCTCAGCGTTCCTATGTTTATAACCAGGGAACTGGCTATCCTGACCATATCCTGCACTTCATCTTCAGCATGAGCCATGACAGGTGAAGCCCCTATAGCCAATAATGCATTTGCCGTATTATTCATAACAACATAATTTGTAATGTTATGAACAAGGGGTGATTTCTTTTTTACGTTTTCAACAAGTGACCATAATTCTTCTTTCATATCGACGGATTAATATTATTAATACCGCAATATTAATAATAAGAAATTTTACAGGCGTAAATTTTTTATAAGAAATTTAAATATTAAAGATACGAAATTCTACCACCTGTTATAGTGCATTTTGTTTTAATCAAACCTTGACGGAATCCGGTTATTGGAAATGTTGTCCCTGGGATAGCCAACAGTAACCAGGGAGAAAGGCTGAATGTTCTTTGGAAGGCGGAGAACCTTTTTAAGCAGTTCCTTCAGTTGTTTTATCGGGTGCAATCCGTACCAGCTTGCTGCAAGTTCAAGGCTGTGGACAGCCAGCAGTATATTCCGAGTGGCTGCTTTATTCAGTCAATATCAGCTTTCCTGTGGCAGTACTATAATTCCATCTCCCGTAATTTCAAAATCATACCCTGCACAATCACCACAACTTGCCTTATAGTATTTTTTAGCCCAGACAGGTGTGCCGGTTGATGATAACCTTAGCAGGAATGCATTATCCTTCCATACAGGCCGCTCGTCAACGTAGCCGGTTAAGATATATCCCCTGCAATCATATAGCCATTGTTAAAAGAAGAAACAACTGAATATGCCTGGATGCCTTTACCAGGAGAATCATATTGCACTTTTGCGAATAGATTTTACTGTGCATCAGTATAATTCTTGAAAACGATAAAAAATACAAGTGCGAATAAAAAGTATTTAAAATGGAATAGCATTTTTATTCCTTGACAATTACACGGACTTTAATATATTTCGGGAACGAAAGTCTGGTCTGTTATCGGCGGCCTTATGTATCCTTCCCTTTCCTGGCGCGGCGGAAGTTTGACCGGACTGGGAGTGAGGTCCCCGTAAGGGATAAGACTCAGCAGGTGGTGGATGCAGTTCAGCCGTGCACGTTTTTTGTTGTCGGCAGGTACCACATACCAGGGTGCCTGTTTTATGTCGGTATATCTGAACATCTCGTCTTTTGCCATCGAATACTCTACCCATTTTTCGCGTGACGCCATATCCATGGGACTTAACTTCCATCTCTTCGTGCGGTCGTCAATCCTCGCCCTGAACCGGCGTTCCTGCTCTTCATCCGACACCGAGAACCAGTACTTTATTAAAAATATTCCCGACCGTATGAGCATCCGCTCAAATTCGGGACATGAACGCATGAATTCCCTGTATTCCTCTTCGTTGCAAAATCCCATAACACGCTCTACACCTGCACGGTTATACCAGCTGCGATCAAAGAGTACCATCTCTCCGGCTGCCGGAAGATGGGGAACATAGCGCTGAAAATACCACTGCGTCTTCTCCTTCTCAGTAGGAGTGCCCAGTGCAACAACACGGCATATTCTAGGATTTAACCTCTGTATTATCCGTTTGATAACACCTCCCTTGCCCGCAGCATCACGGCCTTCGAAGATAACAACCACTTTTATTCCCTTGCTTTTTATCCATTCCTGGAGCTTCACAAGCTCAATCTGCAGCTTAACAAGTTCCTTATTATAGAATTTATTATCTATGGTTCGGTCATCTTTCTCCCTGGGTTCTATATGTTTTGGCTTACTGCTGTCTGAACCTGCTTTCTCCCCGGGTTCCACATGTTTTAACTTACTGCTGTACGGACCAGCCTTCTCAGCCTTTGTATCTTTCTTATGTTTTTTATGTTCTTTTTTCTTTTTCATGATGCCGGCATTATATAATTTGAGTTTTTCTATTGAATTACCAGTTTTTCAATCAAACAAATATAATTATTACAAATAATATATATAGCTGCCGCCAATATAATTTATAGTTTCCTCATTGTCCTCCTAACGGTTAACCTATAAAGCAAAACGGTATGATAGTTTAATGAGAAAAATATCATGAGGGTAGATCCTGAAAAGCTCCTTTACATCACTGGCGAATGCAAACTGACCATCGTTTTTTTCGTCAAACCTGTTTTGTGACCATACCAGGTAAAGTGTTGAGCCAGGCAAATACTCCCACCGCAAGACAAGGTTCGAGTTAAAATCAAAATGATTGAAGTCAGGATTATCAAATGAATAGTCAACATATCCGTCTGTGTTTTCATCTATAGCATATATATTGTCACTGTCATTAAATTCCAGTTGCTCTTCTGAATACTGAATATAACGGTCCTCAATATCATCGGCTTTTGAATCGTTTATATATTTCAGGTCACGGTATTTGCCTGCTGATATAAAGGGCATTCCATAATACTGAACAGTGAAGTCAGGCGTTATGTTATAATTAAGTCTTACAACCATGCTTGCCTCTGTACGTTCGATATTTCCCCTTATATATCTTTGTCCGTTCAGGTAATCAATATTGTCAATATAGGCAATTTTATTGTGTGATTTCTGATAGGCGGGGGCTATCGAAAAATTAAGTGCGTCTGATATATGCACTGCCATTCCAAAATTATAGTACTCACCGAATGCCGTATTATGATCAAGGATGTACAGGGAATTATTAAAATAGAACATGATTTTCTTCCTGTGGTCTGTTTCAAGGTAAGAGAAGATTTGAGTATCTCCGTCATTCAGCAGTGAAGGGCCCCCTCTGAGCTCCTGGGTAGAAATGGATTTTCCTCCCCTGGTGATTCCGCCCCCCAGTTCCCAGAAATTTTTGAAATCACAATGAGCATCAAAAGAACCTCCTTCATATCTTTTTTCTGCTCCAAATGTAAGTCCGTACCATTGTGCAAAATTAAGGTTCAGATTCCTGAATATGCTGAAAGGCTCATTTTGAAAGAAGCCAACCCATGCAACCTGTTGTATTTCGTCATTTTCCCTGAGATAACCGATATCATTAAGGTTAAACCCGGGGGAACGCCATGTTACCCAAATCGTGTAAAGCCATTTACTGTTACCTGCCCGTCCATATTCTATCGTTCCTCCCATACCACTGAGGTACGTCAGTGTTGAGTCGGCTTTTAAATGCCTGGCATCTTTGCGCTGGAAGAAATGCGGGGCAGAAGTCTGGGTTTCATAAATTGCTTTTTCGCTGCCCCTTATATGACTGAACCCAGCCAGGAAATTGAAATAGTATGTCTTGTCTTTCCATTGATGATTGAGGTTTATGCCTCCTGTATAGGCAGAACGATACATAATATTTTCAATTTCAATATTCGAAAGGTCGCGGTTTGTAGCTGTAACCATCGCACCTATTCTTGTATTTGAATTATTCATGTCTTTCTGGACCCTCCCTGCAAAATAATTAGCGAAAGGTTCCATTTCTTCTGTTTTGCGCTGCCCGTATTCTTCAACTTCAGCTTTTTCCCTTTCAGTAAAACTTTCGAGTACACCTATTGACCATCCCTTATGCGTCCTGCCTGTAAGCTTTAATGCTCCCAGTATGGTAGTGCTTTTAATTGTCTCTGCATAGGCACTGTCAGGCAGATCAAGCTCACGCCCCGGAGCTTTACCTATTCTTCTTGAATAAAACAAATTGTCATTTGACAGGAGACTGCCACCGGGTAAAAAGTCAAAGCTGAGAATATTACTGCCTTCAATAAAAAAGGGACGTTTATCCTCGAATTTTGTCTCGAAGGTAGTAAGGTTAACCTCTGAAGGGTCGGCTTCAACCTGGCCAAAGTCGGGATTAACAGTAAAATCAAGAGTCAGGTTGTTTGTGACGCCTATTTTACCGTCAACGCCTGCTGTTGCCAGCAAATCGCGGCCATCGGCAAAAGGATTACCTTCTTCCTTTTCATAATGCTCATAGCGGCTGACAACATAGGGAACAATATCTTTTTGCTTAAGCGGACTGATATTCTTTATACCGTGCAGTTCCCCCAGGTGATTTACCCATCCGGGAGCATTGGGTGATATGAACTGCCAGCTTGACCTTTCTTCTTTTCTGTACAGCCTTCTGTTTACCTGCAAACCCCATATACATTCTTCCTGCTTGCTGAAGCGCAGCTGGGTCAGGGGAATACGCATTTCGGCAATCCACCCCAGGCTATCAATGCCTGTCTTAACATACCATATGGGATCCCAGCTCGAATCCCAGTTGTTATCATTCGTTATTGCTTCATCGCCCTTAACCCCTGCTGCATTTACTGTAAATGAGCAGGCTGTTCGTAAATCGTGGTAGCTGTCAATATTAACTTCTATCCAGTCACCGTCAAAACCGTCACGTCGTGACATGCGCCTTACAATACTGTCGGGCGACGTATCAAAGCACCGGATGGCAACGTAAAGGTTCTCATCGTCATATATTATTTTAAACTCTGTTCGCTGCGAGGGAGGTTTTTTTTCATAAGGTATCCTCTGGACAAAATCCCCGCTCCATTCGACCGTGTCCCATACTCTCTCGTCGATGACTCCATCTATTCGCGGCGGTTCGGAAGTTATCCTTACAGTATTATAGATGCGTTTCTGGCTGTATATCCTGTATGATACGACTGGCAAAAACAGGAATAAAATTAGAAGTCTGGACATCAAATACAAATTATAACCACTAAACTTATAAAACGAAAATTTTTATTGTGAAAGTAGGGAAAAAAAGAAAACAGGCCATGAAAAGAATTTTAAATTATACTAATGAATGACTTATCTTAAAACTTGCTCCATGATATATTAATTATGATCTCAACATTTTGTGCCGAATCTTGAATTATGGAAAAATTTCTCAATTCATGCCAACCAAAATTTTTTGTGCCAATATAGTTCCTTTGTAAATTTCTGATAATCTAAGGATATAAATACCACTGGTTATATTTACTTCCCCGCTCAATGGAATATATAATTCATGATTGATATCAAAAATGTTGTTTGAATAGACTATTTGACCGTAAATATTGAATAGCTGAATTTTTAAATTTAACTTTTTATTAAGCCTGTTTTTCAATAAAATATACTTGCAGCGGTTATCATATTAAATATATTTATATATGCCATTCCTGTCATTTGTAATTTTCTTAAAGACTTTGAATGAATAGCCATCAAAACGGCAAAGTCCCTCCCAGGTACCTATCCAGATAAATCCCTTTTTGTCGCGCATGAAGGTCTGAATAAGGTTATGTGACAGCCCCCGGGATTTGTCAATATTAGTAAACAGGTAATTTTTTCCTGGCAAAGAAATTCCTGGAATATAGCTATGAGCAGCATTTATTTACATTCAGTGGCAGGCAATTTCAATATTTAACATATCTATAATCATTCTCCCATAAGTTTGACAACTTTTGGCTCAATAGCTTCGGCCCATAGCCGGTAGCCTTTTTCAGTCGGATGCAGGTAGTCATACATGATATCCCTGGTAAGGGTACCATCATACGTAAGAAAATAACTGTTAATATCAAGATAACAGATTTTTCTGTTATCAGCAACTCTCGATGCCAATATGCTGGCCGTGGCATTCTTCTGACGCTGTGCCGTAGGTATGGAATCCCGCGGGAAGATGGCCAGAAGGAGTATTTTTGTGGAAGGAAGCTCACTACGCAGCACCTTGCATATCTTTATTATCCCGTCGGCAATCTCTTCAGCTGTATTGTCCCGGCCATTGGAGTTGTTTGTGCCGATCATAAGTATAGCAAGTTTTGGTGATATATTCTCAAAGTCGGAATGCTCAAGCCTCCAGAGCACGTGTTGTGTTCTGTCCCCCGCGAATCCCATATTTACCGCATTTCGCGGCTCATAATATTTGTCCCAGTATTCCAGTCCAATGTTTTCCCATCCGTGTATTATCGAATTGCCAATGAAAAGAAGGTCAACATTTCCTTCTCTCAGCCGCTCATTGACTGCTTCGTGGCGCGGTATCCACCATTCTACAGCCCATTCCTCGGTCTGGGGGACAGGAGTGACTGCAGAATGAACCTTTGTTCCTACTTCCCTGAAGGCAACCTTTTGTTTATTTGAACATGACATATAAAAAATAATTACAGGCAGCATAATCATAAATATTAAAACATATCGTTTCATAATTTTAATTTTTAAGTAGTTAATAATTTTGATTTAGTGTAAATTAATAATAACACACCTGGTGAGAATTACATCCATCAGCATATATTTCTTTTTCATAATTACTGCTTTTTATATTGTTTTGACTGATTTAATAACCTGCATGATAATTATCGAACAGAGAAAGAATTTCCTCCTCACTAAGAATACGCTTGTAGATTCTTATATCGTCAAACTTACCGTTAAAATATGTGGCGCTGGTGTATTTGCCTGTAAATGAACGTCCAAAATATATCAGGTTGGCAGCAATATCCAGGACCTGCTTTTCATCAAGCATATAGTGCGCTATAATATCACCAACGGCACTGTTATCATTGGAGTATTGGGGAAAAAGATCTTCTTCATTTTCAGACTGGCAGGCTAGAAAGATAAGCAGGGGAATAGTAAAATACAGTATCTTTCTCATAAATTACATATTTATTTAAACAAATCTTCATCTCTAATCAGCATAAGTATCGCAGAATGGGGAACGATTACATACTTTTCCTTATTGAATTCAATTTCCCAGCCGCTTTTTTGCAGATAAATTGCAAGATCACCTTCTTTAGGCTGCAACGGGACATATTTTACCTCATCACTTTTATTTTTCCACGGCTCGTCAATTTCATTAATTGCAGGTATAGGATATCCGGGGCCAACCTTCAGCACAAAGCCGCTGTATATTTTTTCATTTTCCTGTACTCCCGGAGGGAGATAAAGTCCTGTTTTGGTCCTGTCCTGTGGAGATTTGGGTTTAATAAGAATCCTGTCGCCTATAAGGATGAACTTTTCCAGTTTTTGCTCGCCGATTTCAAGTGTCATGTTTTGCAATTTGAAGTACATACAAATATACAAATTGAAATATTAAATTCATGGCGCCTGAAAAATAATGTAGGTACAAGTGCACTATTTAACAGTTTTACAATAAAACATTAAATTTATTGTTTGTAAATTGTAAAATAAAAATTTCAGGATTTTGAGAAGGGTTGCTATTATAGGTTCAGCGGGAATACCACCACGATATGGAGGATTTGAAATATTAGCCCAAAATCTTGTCACCGGATTGCAATCAAGATTCAGATTTATTGTTTATTGCAGCAGGAGGCTTTACAATAAAAAGGAACGGTTAACTCACAAATACAACGCCAAACTTGTGTACATTCCTGTAAATCCGAATGGCCCGCAAAGCATAATATACGATATTATTTCAATGATCCATGCGGCAGGAAATGTTGATATTATCTTAATCCTGGGTGTATCAGGCTGCCTTTTCCTGCCTATAGTGAAATTATTTTCATGCAGAAAAATTATAACCCATATTGACGGACTGGAATGGAAGAGGAAAAAATGGAATCCCCTGGTGAAGCTGTTTCTCAAGTTATCGGAATCACTTGCAATAAAATATTCTGATGAGATTATTGCTGATAATGAGGCGATAAAGTCTTATATTATGAGTGCATATAATATAGTGCCGCAATTAATTGGATATGGAGGAGAACATGCCGGATTACTTTCAGATGATGCGGGCATTAAAAATAGATTTATTGATGCCGGCAAAAATTATGCACTTGCCATATCAAGGATAGAGCCTGAAAATAATATACACGTCATATTGAATGCTTTTTCAGATATACCTTCAAGGAATATTGTTATTGTTGGCAACTGGAGTAACAGCAGATACAGCAGAAGGCTGCACGATAAGTACAAATATAGTGACAATATTCTTATGTATGATCCTGTCTATGATCAGAATATCATTAATATGATTCGCTCAGGGTGTGATATATATATTCACGGATATAGTGCGGGCGGGACCAACCCTTCACTCGTTGAAGCCATGTATACGGGTAAGCCTGTTATAGCCTATGATGCCGTCTTTAACAGGATAACAACTATGAATAAGGCATTTTACTTCAAAAGTAAGGAAGACCTGGTATGCCTTTTGAACAATACAACAGCGCAGGCACTCGATAAAAACAGGAAACATATGAAAGAAATAGCGATGAGAGAATATAATTGGAAACTTGTATCGGAAAAATATGCCAGCCTGTTCATGTAGTGGTGGGAAAATCTTTTAGGAAAACTGATTTAATAATTTATCTTTGCTTACACAGGATGTGAAATTACATGATTATTAAGAGACTGATGTACAGAATAAGATTTACCTTTTTACTACTGCTATATGTCATATATCTTAATGCCCAAATTCAATATCATGGAAAACCTTATAAATTATCCTGCCCGGGGCTCAAGAATATACCGGTTATTGATCTTACATTAAAGGAAACAGCCAAAGCAATAAAGCCTGATAAAGAAAGTAAGCCTTCAAGGTTAAAACCGGATGAATTTGCTTATACAATTGAGGTGGACTATGATTACAGCAATTGTGGCGTATGGGATACTCTTAATAATGGCACGAAATTATGGAGGTTAGGAATTTACTCGGAAGGGGCACATTCTATAAACTTGATTTTTGGGGAATATCATATAGCAAATGGAGTTAAGGTCTTTATTTATGACAGTAGCCAGGTACACATACTGGGAGCGCTGACAAGCGGGAATAATAAGGCAGGAGGCATTCTGGCAACAACACCTGTTCCCTGTGATTTTATTTATATCGAGATGCAGGTGCCCTCATTTATTGATAATCCAGGCCAATTAAAAATTGAACGTGCAGGGATAGGATATGAAGATATAGCCGGAGATGCCAGGCTCAAGGATGAATGGTACGGCACCTCGGGATCATGTAACGTTGATATTAATTGTATTGAAAATCAGGAAATACTGAAGAATAAGCATTCTGTAGTCCGTATAATATACCTCGGAACTGAAAGATGCACGGGAACGCTGATTAACAATACCAGCAATAATGGCCGTCCGCTGGTTTTAACGGCACAACACTGCTTAAAAACAGATTTTATGGCAAATACTGCGATCTTTTATTTTGGATATGAAAGCCCCTATTGTGACGGTCCTGACGGAAACACCCTTAAATCTGTATCAGGCAGCAGCCTTATTGCAACTACTGATAATAACCTTGATTTTTCACTCGTTGAATTATCTGCCGAACCACCCTTTAACTACAGGCCATATTATGCAGGATGGGATAACCTGGATGTACCCCCGGAAAACTCATACTCGATACATCATCCCATGGGAGATGTTAAAAAGATTACTGTTGATGATGATCAGGCAACAACAGGCAATTATGGTGAAGGCTACGACCTTTATACACATTGGCTTATATCTGACTGGGAGATGGGAACCACTGAAAAAGGCTCTTCGGGTGCACCTTTGTTCAACCAGAACGGGAGACTGGTAGGAACACTAACCGGCGGCGATGCTGATTGTGAATTGTCAGTAAATGATTATTACCAGAAACTTTATAATTCGTGGGATGATTATCTGAATAATGACCAGCAGCTAAAGTTCTGGCTTGATCCATCGAACTCAGGTGCGGTGGATATTGAAGGGTTTGACCCCTATGAAGCATTATGGCAAAGCGGAGATACGATTTCAAATCTGAAGACCGGTGAGACCCCGATACTAGCCAGGGGTGACATGGACTGGGGATACCTGTCGGGACACAACTCCGATTCGATAAGGCTTTTTGCAGAAGAATTTAACATTCCCGGACAAAAGAACCTGTTCGGGGTATTCCTGAATGTTGCAAAGCTAAACTACTCATCTGAGAACTCAAATGTCAATATAATAGTATGGGACGGCAGTACTGAAACTTCCCGGAAAGTTGCTGAAAAAGAGGTGTTAATGGTTAATATGGTGCCGGATGAATTGAATTTTATTGAATTTGACTCGGTTATTGGAGTTTACAGCAGATTTTATGTCGGATGTCAGCTCAACTATGACAATCCCCTTGATACTTTTGCCCTCTACATGAGTGAGAATAATGGAAGTAATACTGCCTTCATATCTGCAGATGATCACTGGATGTCTTTATATGAATATACTTCAGGCACTGTTTCAGCATCATTTGACATACGGCCTTTAATATTTGATTCAATTGAAGCACCTTTTAAATATGATACAACATTGTCAACAGGTGATATTAAAATCATACCTGTTATGTCAGAAAATGTCGTTAAAATAGAATTATATGAATGGCCTGAAGAAGAAGTGATAGTAAATATTTATTCATTAAACGGACAGCTGATGGCTGCCAAATCATATAAATATGCTGATAAGATAATTGAACATAATGTAAGTAATCTAAAAAACGGAATCTACCTGGTGCAGGTACTTTATAAGCGATTTATAAATTCAGAGAAGGTACCTGTAATAAGATAATAATAACTTGATACAAATTTTCTATTATAAGACAATGAAATTATGTAAATTAGTTAGAAGAAAAAATTTAAGCTATGAACTTATTTAAACAGACGAAGAACACTGGTATTATTCTGGCATCTGCATTTTTCTTTAACCTGGCCCTGCTTAATAATATTTATTCACAGAGTCCCGAAAGGTATCTTCAGATAAACGGTACTGCCGAACTGGATATGAAACCCGTCTCAAATGCTATAGTTACACTTTACGAAAACAATGCAGAGATTAGTTCAGTAAAAACAGGTTCCAGCGGACTTTTTTCATTTAAGCTTGAAATGAATAAGGATTATGTCATTGAGATTGCTAAAAAGGGATATATACCAAAAAGGATCAGGTTTATAACAAATATTCCCGATGAAGAGACAGGAATATGGGTAAGGGAATTCGCTGTAGGGCTGGTTAAATACTGCGAAGGGATTAATTATTCGGTATTAAATGAGCCCGTGGATGTGATAAAGTACAGCGTTAAAAGAAAAGACTTTGATTCTGACAAGACCTTTGTTTACAAGGCTAAACCCAGGCTGGAGAATCTGTATATGGAAGTTGACCAGTGTATAACAGACAAGTATAATAAAGCCCTGGATGAAGCTGACAAGCTGCTGGAGCAAAAAAAGTATGACGAGGCAAAAAGCAGGTATGAAGAGGCGCAGGAAATATACCCCAATGAAGAGTATCCCGGAGAGCAGATAAATAAAATAGCTGATATGATTACTAAGGATATGAATATAGACAATTTATATAATAACACTATTAGCGAAGCGGATGCTTTATATGCCCAGGGCAGGTACGATGAAGCCCTGATAAAATACAAAGGGGCTATGATGCTTAAGCCCCAGGAGATGTATTCAAAGCAAAAAATAAGTGAGATAGAATCACATGCAGCAAAACTGGAGGCAGAGCAGCAAGCCAAAAGTGATGCAGATACCAAGTATAATAACCTTATATTAAAAGGTAACTCAGCTATGGCCGAAAAGAACTATGAACTGGCAAAGCAGCTTTATTCACAGGCCCAGGAGATTAAACCGGCCAATAATTATCCGGCGAATAAAATACAGGAAATTGATGTGTTGGTATCTCAAAAAGCGCAGGCAGAAGCAAAGCAGCAGGAACAGGTCAGGGAATACACCAGCAAAGTGAGCCAGGCCGACAGGTTGTTGCAGGAACAGAACTATGAAGCTGCAAAGGCAGCATATCAGAATGCTTTGGCTGCAAATCCGCAGGAACTGTACCCCAGGCAAAAGATAGCTGAGATAGATAACCTCATAAAAGAAAGGCAGGAAGCCCAGGTACAGGCCAAAAGAGATGCCCTGGATAAGGAATACCAGGCTGCCCTCGCTGAGGGAGACAATTTCTTCAACCTGAAAGAGTATGATGCTGCGAAAACAGCATATAACAGGGCCTCAAATATTAAGCCTAATGAACTGTACCCCAGGCAAAGAATAGAGAAGATTAATAGCCTGATTGCTGCTGAACAGGCAAGCAAGCAGCAGGCCCTGAACAAGGCCTACAGTGATGCAATTGCTGCAGGAGAAAATTATGTGGCAGCAAAACAATATGACCTGGCAAAGCAGGAGTATAATAAGGCACTTTCATATAAACCCGATGATTACTATGCTAAAAACAGGCTTTCTGAAATTGAAAGACTGGCAGAGACTCAGAGGCAGCAGCTTGCAGCAGATAAAGCCAGGAATGAACAATACCAGGCTGCCATTGCAAAAGCTGACGGCCTTTTCAAAATGCAGGAATTTGATGCTGCAAAAACAGCTTACCAGGCTGCCATAAATATAAATCCTGCCGAACAATACCCGCGGGGACAGGTACAGGAAATAGACAGGTTGCTGGCAATAAAAAAAGCTGAAAAAGAAAGGGAGATGGAAGCAGGCTATAAAAGTTCTATTATTTCAGGAAACAGGCTGTTCACGAATAATCAGTATGCCCTGGCAAGGGACGAATATGAGAAGGCCCTGGGTTATAAACCGGGTGATCTGTATGCCACGAACAGGATTTCGGAAGTAAACAGGCTTTTATCTGAGGCAGAACAAAAGGCGGCAGCAGAACAGGCGAGGAAAAAGCAATATGATGACTTAATTGCTAAGGCTGACGGGTTGAAAAATTCAAAGGATTATAGTAATGCAAAGCTTGAATATAACAGGGCATTACAGATATTTCCGGAAGAGGTTTACCCGAAGCAGCAAATTACTGAAATAGACAGGTTGCTCAGGGAACAGGAGCAGGTTCTGGCTGACAGGAAGGCTAAAGAAAACAGTTATAATATGGCAATAAGTAAAGGCGACGGCTATTTTCGCCTGGAAGAATACGAAAAGGCAAAAGCTGAGTATTATAACGCCCTGTTAATTATGCCTGATGAGATTTATCCCAGGGATAAGATAAATGAAATAGACGGGATAGTGCAGGCACAATTAAAGGCCCAGGCTGATGCCAAAGCTAAAAATGATGCATACAACAGTTCTGTTACGAAGGCAGATAATTTATTTGCGCAGAAAAAATATAATGAGGCCCGGACGGGTTATACCGCAGCATTGAATTATAAGCCAGACGCCAGCTACCCGAAGGAGCAGATCTCAAAGATAGATGATATCCTGGCAGAGCAGGAAAGCACGCGTCAGGCCCAGCTGGCAAGGGATAGGGAGTATCAATCTATTATAGCGGTGGCCGACAGGGCCTTTGATGCAGCAGACTATAATAACGCAAAGACATCATACGAAAAAGCACTGGATGTTAAACCTGATGAACTCTACCCTAAACAGAAAATAGCTCGTATCAACGATATACTTGAACTACTGGCAAAACAGGAAAAAACATCAAAATCCTACCAGTCCCAGGCCCAGTCACAGACCTCGGCAGGAACAGCTTCAAAACCTAAACTGGCTGATTTGAATTTTAAAGACGATAATGAAAGAGACAGGTATCTGGCAGGACTTAAAACAAGGTACCCTGAAGGAATAACCCTTGAGACATACGCGGAAAAGTTTAAAATTACAAAAAGGTATGTAATAATCAGGCAGGGTATGGCACACGAATTTCGTATGGTGCACTTTACAAGCTGGGGAGGAAAAGAATACTCGGTTGACGGAAAACCTATAACAGGCCAGTATTTTGAATCGCAAATATCACCCCGATCCGGCGAATACTATAAAGAATTTGAGTTTTAATGTGCAGGTATATTTATCTGGTTCTTCTTCTCCTGATATTACCAGGATGTAAAAACAAATCTGTCAGGTTCAGGGATAACAGCATTAATTCCTCAGAAATAAAGAAAGTCCCTGTTAAATATGCTTCGGGATTTGATATTGAATATTATGGTGAATACACTCTGCTGACAGTAAGAAATCCATGGCAACAAGCTGATAATGTTAAATTTAAATATGCCCTGGCAAAGAGTGCCGATGACGGTTGCCCCCCGGGATATGAATTGATAAAAATCCCTGTCAAGCGCGTAATATGCCTGTCAACTACTCATATAGGCTTTATCGGCTTCCTGGGATCAAAAGAATCCATCGTCGGCATATCGGGTAAAAATTATATTACAGATGAATATGTTAACAGGCATATTAAATCAGGTGAAATTAAAGATGTGGGATTTGATGAAAACCTTAACTATGAACGGATAATCGAGTTAAAACCCGATATAGTCTTTTTATATGGCGTTACGGGTGCCATAGCATCATACATCAATAAACTGAAGGAGCTTAATATCAGTACGGTACTGGTAGGAGAGTACCTTGAAGAAACACCGCTTGCAAAGATGGAGTGGATTAAATTTATAGCTGCCTTTTATGAAACTGAGCAAAAGGCTACTGCCATGTTTGATTCGGTATCTGCCAATTATAACCAGCTGGTGTCTCTTACTGAAGATATTTCTTCCAGGCCTAAAGTATTGCTGGGCCTTCCCTGGAGAGGAACATGGTATATTTCAGGAAGCAGCAGTTATGCCGCACAGATCATTAAAGATGCAGGCGGTGAATATATATGGAGTGATCTGAACTATAAGGACAGCCAGCCCTTAAGCCTCGAATCGGTATTTGAAAAAGCGTTTATGGCTGACTTCTGGCTTAACATTGGGGAGGTAAATGACATAGACGATATTATAATGGCCGATGAACGGTTTAAGGAGTTGCCTGCTTTAAAGAACAGAAAAGTCTTTAACAATAATAATAAAATTAATAGCTTCGGCGGTAATGCATATTTTGAGACAGGTGTTGTTGAACCTGATATTATCCTTTCAGATATTATTCGTATTTTGCATCCTGAATTATTGCCTGATCATAAACTAAAATATTACAGTCAAATGAATTAAAAAACACAGAAAATGGCAAATATTAAAAGACTTAAGAAAGAGGTTAAGCAGATAACGCAGGATTTAGTGAACGAATGCCTGGCTTTTCAGCATTTTCATCCTGATGTTAAACCTGAGAAGATTAATTCAATACTTAAAGATATTATAAATAAGAGCAGTGATATCATATATAAAATAAACCATATTAAAAGTGAAAAGGATGTTAATCCTAAAAAGTATTACAGGGACATTATAAAAGATATCAATGAAAAGCTTATACCTGCTCTTGATAAATTAGGCGGTAAGGGAAGCAGCTAAATTGACTCAAATTGGATACAAGGTTCAATAAAAGAATATTATTAATTCTTGCTATTCTTGGTGTCCTGCTGGTAATAGTGTTTATTGCGGACCTTTTTGTCGGTTCATCCAAAATACCTGCTACGGAGATTTTTAGAATGCTGGTAACAGGGAAAAGTGATAACCAGATATGGGCAACTATATTTTTTAATTTCAGGATACCAAAAGCAATAACTGCAGTACTGGCTGGTGCCGCACTATCAGTAAGCGGAATGCAGATGCAGACTATTTTTCGTAATCCGCTGGCAGGTCCCTATGTTCTTGGAATAAGTTCGGGAGCCAGCCTTGGTGTTGCCCTCCTTGTACTGGGATTTACGTCACGCATCACCAATCAGTCAATACATTATTTTGGAAACTGGGCTCAGATAATGGCGGCATGGATAGGGGCCGGACTGGTACTTTTCCTGATACTGGCCGTATCAACAAGAGTTCAGGATATCATGACCATACTTATACTGGGTATTTTATTTGGAAGTGCAACATCAGCAATTGTAAGCATATTACAGTATTTTAGCCATCAGTCGATGCTAAAAGCTTTTGTTATCTGGTCTATGGGGAGCCTTGGCAATTTGTCCAAAGAACAGCTTAACATACTTGTGCCCTGCATTATCATTGGCCTTCTCTTTTCATTCATGTTTTCAAAAATTCTGAATGCCCTTTTACTGGGAGAAACATATGCAAAAAGCCTGGGAGTGAATATTAAACTCTCACGTATAATGCTTTTTATCTCAACAAGCATACTCGCGGGAAGCATTACAGCATTTTGCGGACCTATAGGCTTTATCGGGATAGCAGTACCTCACATTGTAAGAATCATTATGAAGTCTGCCAACCATTATTATCTTATTCCCGGGTCTCTCATAGCAGGGGCTATTATGCTGTTAATAAGTGATATCGTTTCTCTCCTGCCAGGTTATGATACTGTCCTGCCTGTAAATTCAGTTACAGCATTATTGGGGATACCTGTTGTAATATGGATTATCCTGGAAAATAAGAAAATATCAAGCCCTGATTGATAATGAACATGTTCGATAACATATTAATGATTGAAAAGCTCAACGTAGGATATGGCGATTCACACATCAGCGGAAAGCTGGTTTTTTCCGGCATTAACCTCCGGGCAAAAAAAGGGGAGAATATTGCTGTCATAGGGAGAAACGGCATTGGCAAGAGTACTCTTCTGAGAACTATTGGCAGGCTCCAAAAACCGCTAGGAGGACAGATACAAATTATGGGCAGGGATATCAGGCATTATACCAGGCAGGAATTTGCCAGGCTCATAAGTTTTGTATCAACAGAGATAATACGGATAAGCAATTTAAGGTTGCTTGACCTCGTTGCTATGGGAAGATATCCTTATACAGGCTGGACCGGAAAACTGGACGATAATGATCATAATATTATTAATGATTCTATACATCTGGCAGGTATTGATAATCTGAAATACAAATCAATAAATGAGGTGAGCGACGGGGAAAGGCAACGGGCAATGATAGCAAGAGCCCTGGCCCAGGATACTGAAATCATTATACTGGACGAGCCCACTGCTTTTCTTGATTTGCCAAGCAAATATGAGATTATAAGATTGCTTAATGAACTTAGTGCCAATAAAGGCAAGACAATAATATTTTCATCCCACGACCTCAGTATTACATTGCAGGAAACCGACAAGATATGGCTTATGCAAAATAACAAAATTACCGAGGGAGCCCCCGAGGATTTAATACTCAACAAAGATATTTATAGCCTGTTTGATAATTCGCACTTGACCTTTAACCTCGAAAGCGGTGATATCAGGTTAACCCGCAAAAGAATAGATAAAATTAACCTTAAAGGTAAAGGAACTTTAAAATACTGGACACGGAAGGCCCTTGAAAGGATGGGCTATGACATATGTGATGAAGCTGATGCAGATATTAGTGTTCAAATAAATGACGATAATAAAGTTACAGAATGGATTTTAGTGAAAAAGGGAAATGAAATTAAATGTAATTCAATATATAATTTATCTTTGCATCTTAGAAATATTAACAGGTTTTACTAATTAATTCGTAAAATTATGGATAAGTCTGTAAAAAAAATAGTCTCCTATATTCTAATCGGATTGGTCCTTTTCTTTACTGTTATGGCTGTGTTAGGCGTGTGGGGATTTATTGAATTTGAAGATGTTATACGGAAAATTATGTCCTCCTTGCTGATAATTTTTGCAGCCTCAGCAGTTGTGTTATTTATATTTACAGTCCTGATAAAAGAAAACGGTCCTCAGAAATAAGCTTCATTAAAGCTATATAATTCATTACACATTACTAATCCAGGGTAATTATGCTTATTGGAATGTAAATTTTTTTATTTAAAATAACATCTGATACAATAAAATATATTTTCTATCGTTATACAAAATTGATGAATTGCAAACCCACTTATTAACATATGCTTTCAATACTCATCCCGGTATATAATTTTAATGTTGTTGAACTGGTAAAAAGCTTAAATTCTCAGGCAAATCAAGCAAAGGTCGATTTTGAAATCATTGTTATTGACGATGCTTCCGAGGAGAAGTATAAAAAAACTAACAGGCGGATTGCTGATATACCTCATATTAAATACTTTGAAGAAAAGGAGAATCTTGGCAGATCGAGGATTAGAAATAAGCTTGCTGACCTTTCATCATATCAACACCTGCTGTTTGTGGACTGCGATTCAAAGGTCTGCAATAGTGACTATATTCAGAAATACCTGGAATATTGCAGCAGTGAAGTTGTTATTTGCGGCGGCAGATCTTATTTGCCCGAACTGCCGGCTGAGAACAGTTACTATTTACGGTGGCTGCACGGAATAAGGCGCGAACAGTTTTCAGCTGAAGTGAGGAACTCAGAGCCGAATAAATCTTTTATGACCAACAACTTTCTCATTTCAAAAATAATATTCAACAAGGTAAGATTCGACGAGACAATTGCCAGCTATGGCCATGAAGACACCCTTTTTGGCTATGAATTGAAGAAAAATAATATAATTATTAATCACATAGATAATCCACTGGTCCATTTGGGACTTGAGACTAACGAAGAGTTTGTTAAGAAGACAAAAGAGGGCGTAGAGAACTTAAATCAGATTATGAGGCAAAATGGCTATGAAAAAGTGTTTTTCAGGGACATAACCTTGCTTTACTGGTTTAAATTCCTGCAAAAGCTGGGAATTAACAGGTTTTTAAGATTCCTTTTCAGAAAGTCCGAAAAGAGATTATACAAATACCTGGTAAATAATAAACCGCGTTTGTTATTCTTTGATCTTTATAAACTGGGTTATTTGTGTTCTATCAACTAATCTGTACCTTAAATAATTATATGCTTCAGCCATTAATCTTTCCGGCATATTGAAATTGATTCTCATTTTTCTTTTAGAATTCATTTTTCAAATATTATTTTTGTCTCAGGTTAAAAGTACTCGAAAGGCAAAAAATGAATATTCATTCTATTATTACAGATGCTCTTTTAAAAGGAATAAGTTCACTTTACGGACATGAAGCCGATAAGAAGTCAATACAGCTTCAAAGCACAAGGAAAGAGTTTGAAGGAGATATTACACTTGTTGTTTTTCCCCTCGTGGAAATATCCAAAAAGAAACCCGAAACCATGGCACAGGAGCTGGGTGAGTATTTGCTGTCACATCTTTCAGAAATAGAAAAATATAATGTTATTAAAGGATTCCTGAATCTTACTATAAGTGACAACTTTTATATTAAGTATCTTAATTTTTGTAATTCACAGGTGAATTACGGATATCGGCAGCAAAAAAAGAGCGCTGAAACCTGCATTATTGAATATTCATCACCCAATACAAATAAACCTTTGCATTTGGGTCATATACGCAATAACCTTATAGGCTGCTCAATTGCAAATATCCTTAAAGCAAACGGTAAGAAGGTAATAAAAACAAATCTGGTCAATGACAGGGGAATACATATTTGTAAGTCTATGCTGGCATGGCAGAAATGGGGCAGGGGTGAAACACCCGAAACGTCAGGTAAAAAGGGAGATCACCTGGTTGGTGATTATTATGTTAAGTTTGATATCGAATATAAAAAACAGATAAAAGAGCTAAAAGACAGGGGCCACTCGGAAGATTTTGCGGAAAAGAATGCGCCGTTAATACTTGAAGCCCAGGAAATGCTAAGGAAGTGGGAATCAAAGGACCCCTTTGTCATGGAATTATGGACTAAAATGAACGGATGGGTTTATGATGGTTTTAATATAACTTATAAAAGACTTGGAGTGGATTTTGACAAGATCTATTATGAGTCTGAAACATACCTTGTGGGCAGGGATACAGTCCTGGACGGACTTAAGAAAGGGGTTTTCGTTAAAAAGGATGATGGCTCGGTATGGATTGATTTATCAGGAGACGGACTGGATGAGAAGATCCTTTTACGTTCCGATGGCACATCGGTTTATATTACCCAGGATATTGGAACAGCACAGATGAGGCAACGCGACTATAAGTTTGATAATCATATCTATGTTGTTGGTAATGAACAGGATTATCATTTCCAGGTTTTGGCGCTTATTCTTGATAAATTGGGATTCCCCTGGGCCAAAGATTTATATCATTTGTCCTATGGAATGGTGGAATTGCCTGAAGGCAAAATGAAATCCCGTGAGGGCACGGTAGTTGATGCTGATGATCTCATGGATGAGATGGTAAATATAGCAAGGGATATGTCTGAAGAGCTCGGCAAGCTGGAAGGATTAACAATTGAAGAAAAGGAAAACGTGTTCAGAATTATAGGCCTTGGAGCATTAAAATACTTTATACTTAAGGTAGACCCTGTTAAGAACATGACCTTTGATCCCTCAGAATCCATCGATTTTAACGGAAACACAGGTCCGTTTATCCAGTATACCTATGCCAGGATAAAATCAGTGCTGAGAAAGGCAGCAGACAGTAACATAGCTCTTCCCAAAAGAACTGACATATCTGTCGCACTTGGATCCAAGGAGAAATCCATATTGAAGTTCATTTACGATTTTCCTGAAATTGTCAAAAATGCAGGGGAGAGTTACAACCCTGCAATTATTGCCAACTATACTTATGAACTGGTAAAGGAATATAACCAGTTTTATCACGATTTCTCTATCCTTAAAGCCGGGAATGAGAAATTGCGGAATTTCAGGCTCCTTCTGTCATATGTGACCGCCGGAATAATTCAGTCGTCATTCGGACTGCTGGGAATTGAGCTGCCGGAGAGAATGTAGCCGGTATCTGAAAATATTTTTTGGAAAGATTTAGCCAGATATGCTTATTTTTGTACTTTCACGGATTAAAAATAAACGACGATGTTTGATAATTTAACAGAAAGGCTGGATCATTCTTTTAAAATCCTGAAAGGGCAGGGGAGGATCACAGAAATAAACGTTGCCGAAACGCTTAAGGAGGTGCGTCGTGCTTTGCTTGATGCCGATGTGAACTATAAAATAGCTAAGAACTTCACAGACAGGGTTAAGCAGAATGCAACAGGACAAAAAATTATAACTGCCGTAAAGCCCGGGCAAATGATGGTAAAGATTGTCCATGATGAGCTCGCCAGGCTTATGGGAGGGGCAAATGAAGATATTAATATAAAAGGCAGTCCCGCAGTTGTGTTAATTGCAGGCCTGCAGGGGTCAGGCAAAACAACATTTGCAGGTAAGCTGGCAAATCAGCTGAGAAGCAAAAGGGGCAAAACACCACTGCTTGTAGCCGGTGACGTATACCGGCCTGCTGCTATTGAGCAGCTTAAAGTGCTGGGTGACCAAATAAATATTCCTGTTTATACCGAAGAAGGTAATAAAGATCCTGTGAAAATTGCAAAGGCAGCAATTAAAGAAGCCAAAAGAACAGGTTATGATACGGTAATAATTGATACAGCAGGACGACTGGCCATAGATGAACAGATGATGAATGAAATAGAATCCATTAAAAAAGCAGTAACTCCAGGTGAAACACTGTTTGTCGTTGATTCAATGACCGGCCAGGACGCCGTAAATACAGCAAAGGAGTTTAATGAAAGGCTCGATTTCGAGGGAGTAGTATTAACCAAGCTCGACGGTGATACACGTGGTGGGGCAGCTTTATCAATAAGAGAAGTTGTGAATAAGCCCATAAAGTTTATAAGTGCCGGAGAAAAACTCGATGCCATAGAGCTATTCCACCCCGAAAGAATGGCAGACAGGATACTTGGCATGGGCGATATCGTGTCGCTGGTTGAAAAGGCACAGGAACAGTTTGATGTTGACCAGGCAAGGAAGTTAAAAAAGAAAATTGCAAAAAATCAATTCAATCTTAACGACTTTATTCAGCAAATACAGCAGATCAAAAAAATGGGTAATGTGAAAGATATTGCCGGAATGATCCCTGGAGTTGGAAAATCTATTAAAGACCTCGATGTAGATGATGATGCTTTTAAAAGTATAGAAGCAATAATATATTCTATGACGCCCCAGGAACGTGAAGATCCTTCCCTTTTAAACGGATCAAGGAGAAAAAGAATATCGGCTGGCAGCGGTACCAGTGTTCAGGATGTAAACAGGCTTATTAAGCAGTTTGATGATACGCGTAAAATGATGAAAATGATGTCAGGAGGTAAAAACATGATGCGTATGATGGGTAACATGTCGGCTATGAGGAACAGAGCACCGAATTAAAGAAATGTCTAATATTTACAATAATACTGTTATGCAAATTATAGATGGTAAAAAAATAGCTGGCGATATTAAACAGGAGATCGCCGGTGAGGTTGAGAAAATTAAGCAAAGTGGCGGTAAGATTCCGCATCTGGCTGCTGTTCTTGTAGGCCACGACGGGGCAAGCGAAACTTATGTAGCAAACAAAATCAAAGCCTGTGAACTGGTAGGTGTAAAATCTACTCTTATAAGGCTGGAGGATACGGTCTCCCAGGAGGAACTTCTTAAAAAAGTTGAAGATTTAAACAATGATGACGACATTGACGGTTTTATCGTTCAGCTGCCACTGCCAGACCATATATCGGAGAATAAAATTATTGAAGCAATAGATCCGGAAAAGGACGTTGATGGCTTCCACCCCGTAAATGTAGGACGTATGGTTCAGGGACTGCCTTCATTTATCCCGGCAACGCCTGCAGGCATACTTGAGCTTCTGAAAAGATATAATATCGATCCTTCAGGAAAACACTGTGTAATAATTGGCCGTAGTAAACTTGTGGGGAGGCCCCTCAGCATATTACTGTCACTGAAACGTGATATGGGCAACGCCACGGTTACTGTCTGTCATACAAGGACAAAAAACCTTAAAGATATATGTAATAATGCTGATATTATTGTTGTTGCACTGGGCTCACCCGGGTTTCTCAGGGCAGATATGGTAAGGGAAGGTGCAGTAGTGATTGATGTGGGGACAACAAGGATAAAATCCGATAAAACAAAATCTGGATGGAAACTTATGGGAGACGTTGAATTTGACGAAGTGGCCCCTAAATGCAGCTACATTGCACCTGTGCCGGGAGGTGTCGGACCGATGACAATAGTATCATTGCTCAGGAATACACTCCTTGCATCCGCCGGGAAAATTTACGAAGCTTAATAGCGCCTTAATTAGAAATCTTAATACTTTTTTTATACCTTGCTAAATATTTTTATCATTGGTTTTAATTTTAGATTTAGCATGAGAACTCTGAATCTGATAATACTACTTGTAGCTTTATTATGCTGCTGTTTATCTTCCTGCAAAGAATCGGGGAAAAATGCTCCCGCAGCAGTCAGCTGGTCCAGTAACGATCCCCTGTCAATACCTTTGAGGATAAGATTGCAGAAATTCCAGCGTGCCAATCTTGTCAGGAACAGCTCTTTTGAATCCGGCAAAGCCCTAATTGTTGATACTACAGGTACTACTTTCAGAATTGACGGCTGGCAAAAAGTCGGAGATAATATTGAGTGGGTGAATATTGAATTTGATTCAATATATAATGCAGATGAAGCTGCTGACTCCCTGCATTCAGTTAAGATACACAGGGTATACATTGATGAGACCGATGATAAGGGAGAGGGTGTAATTAGTGATTTTATAAAAGTTATTCCCGGCAATTACTCATTATCATATTATATAAGGCTCGAAGATGTATGCTCAAATAAGGAAAGGCTGGGTACCAGGCTTTATGATGCAGTAAATATAAGAGTCTATTACTACGATAAGAATAAGATAGCAATAAGTTCAAGATTATACCTGCCCCAAAATGATATATATATCAACAACTCCTTCAAAGGAATATCATTTTCAAATTACTGGCGGGTTGACAAATTTGACTGGAGTAAAGTCAAAGGCAAATCGCACAACTATAACTGTCCGGAAGGTGATATACCTGATGAAGCGCGATATGTTAAAATATTTTTTGGGATGAAAGGCATTGGGACTATGTGGCTTGATAATATTGACTTTCGTTATACGGAATCAAATTTTACAGCATCTGAAAGAATGAAATATCTTACTGATACCATATTTTCCAAACACGATGTTATCATACCGCAACCAAAGGAAGTTGAAAAATTAGAATCAATAATTTACTATGAACCCGGGACCGATTACAGGGGCCTGCCAAAAATAGTCGTTCCTGAGAATATGTCTGTAGAAACAAAACATGCTGCCCTGCTAATTAGGAATAGACTGGAGAGCATTTTTAAAAGTCTTTCAGGCAGTGATAAATCTGGTTATAAGATTCAGATTACCACGAAAATATCCTCTGATGATTTGAAATCAACCGGACTTATTTTTAGTATAGGGAAAAATGAACTCTACAGGAGATTCAGGGAAATACTCCCGGCAAGTGAAATAAAAGACAAAAGACAATCATATTTTATTTATACGAACAGCGATATCAATAATCTTGTATTTCTTGCAGGCAACGAGCCGGTAGGTGATTATTATGCAGCGACAACCGCCATACAACTGTTTGATAATAAAAAGTTTATTTTTCATAATGCCAAAGTTATTGATTATCCTGATTTTGAAAACAGGTATTATAATATGCCGGCATCTGATAATAAAAGTGGCTTGTCAAAAAGTCTTGCCTTTATTGATGACCTTACCAGCTATAAGATCAATGGTGCATACCTGTCATGCGACCTGTCAGCAGATACCGGCCAATATAGCCGGATAATAAAAAGTACAGTTGCAAAATACGCTAATGATGATGCATTCAATTTCAAAATAATGCTGGCACCACCGGCTTTATTTAACTATATTGATGGAGATAAACATGCCGGTGAGGATGAGAAGACCAGCATAGCCGAAGTTAATCAGGATGGATTAAAAAGTATTTGTAATACAGGATTTAAAGCCGGGGCATTAGGTATTGCATATGTACCCTATTTCATGACTCCCTTTTATATTAATACCTGCAGGAACCGGCAGCCTGAAAATTACATGGATAACCCCAGGAGGTTGTCTGTAAATGTCTCAACTATAAATGAACTTATAAAGAGTGAATATCCCGGAAAGGATCTGGAAATACTTCTGCCATGGTTTAATAACCAGTTAATTGATGATAGCAGGGGCAAGGCAGAAGTTTTACTAACTGGTATAATCTCAGATTTAAGAAATAATATTTCATGGTTCTGGACCGGCAATTCTTTCTATTCTTTAAGAAGCGACAACGCTGAGCTTGCCAGAATGATATCATATTTGAATAAAACACCTGTTTATTGGGATAATTCTGTTTTATCCACCGGCATTGATATGACCCTTTCTGATTATTGCAATTATTATCCGGGGAAAATAAGGCTGTTGAGCCTCTTTAGTCCTTTTAATGATGATAATATTAATTTTATTATTGAGAATATAAATAGAAAACAGATATTCTTTAACAGTACTGTAGAATCAGAGCTTGATCTGATAAAGTTTGCAACCATAGCCGATTTTTCCTGGAACGCGAAAACATATAATCCCGATTTGGCCCTGTGGAAGGTACTATTATCACGATATGGACCCGAAGCGGCCAGGATACTTATTTCACTTAACGATGAATATTTTAATCTTATGGAAATAATTGCAAAATTAAAATCAGAAGGACTGGTACATAAATATATTAAAAGAGGAGAAAGTATAGTAGTTGACTTGAATACGGGTATGGAAAAACTAAATCTGCTATTGGGAGAATCCCATCCTTTAACTGAAGAATTAAAAAATGAGTTCGACAATATTATTAATCAGTACAATGAATTGAAAAAACAGTTGAATTTTGATTCAGGAAAAATGCAAAGTATTGAAAATATCGATTAGATTTGTATTTTTCTGAAATAAGTATACAGCTTTCAATATTTAAAATTAACCTTAATATAGTCATTATTATTTTTAACAATTATTTCAGAAAGAGTATTTTTTCAAAATATAAGCATACGTGTATAGAACATGAATCCAAATCAGAATAATTTTTTTGAAGAGGAAGAATATTCTGACATAATAAACAGATTTAAGGATATGTTGAGGGAAAACAGGTCCTGCTATTTTGATCTGTATGAGTTTGAAAATATTATTGATTATTACATAAATAATAACGATTATAAATCTGCCCTCAGATCAGTGAGGATAGGCCTTGACCAGCATCCTTATTCAACATCACTTAAGCTTAAGTACGCACAGGTTTTAGTAGAAGACAGAAAAGCAAAAATAGCTCTTGATATTCTTAAAGATATTGAAAAGGTTGATTCCTGTAACTTTGAATTCCATCTTATAAAGGGTAAGGCTTTAAACTCTTTAAAGAAGCATGAAGAAGCCGTCAGGGCATTTGATGAAGCAATAAAACTGTCGCAGGAAGATAAAGATGATGTAATATATGAGATAGCATTATCATTTATTCAAATTGATGAAATAAAAACAGCAATACAGTATTTAATACTTGCTTATGAAATAAATAATTCAAACTTGCTTGTTATTTACGACCTGGCTATATGCTATGAGCGCATAGACAATATCGAAAAAAGTATTTTTTACCTGGAAAAATACCTGGATATTGATCCTTTTTCTGAGAATATATGGCATAATTTAGGTTTATGGTATCTGGCTGCCAATAAATATAAAGAAGCTCTTAATGCATTTGATTATGCGATAGCAATCAGTCCTGAATTTGTTTCTGTATACCTGAGCAAGGCTGATGCACATATAAATTATAAGAATTATTGTGCTGCAATCATGGTATATGGAGATTTACTGGAGATTGACAGTAAAAATGCCCATATATACTGTTTGATTGGTGATTGCTTTGAAAAACTTGGCAGGTATGCAGATGCAATAGAATATTATAATAAGGCTTTAAATATTGAAAATGATTGTTCCAATGCCTGGTTTAAAATAGGAGTAATGCATTATCACCTGAAGAGATACAACAGAAGTATAAATAATATAAAAAAGGCAATAAGGATAGAATCCAGTATTTGTGAATACTGGTTTATGCTTGGCGAAGCATATTCGGGAATTAACAATGTTAATAAGGCAATAAAGGCCTATGCGACTACTGTAGAACTTGATCCTGAGAATTATGAAGCGTGGCTTGCATATGCCGCGGTATATTTTAGCAATAATAAAATCACCAGCGCAATAAATGTTCTGGAAGAAGCCTACCAGTACAATTATAATATATCAGCCGTAAATTACCGGTTGGCTGCATATTATATATATAATGATCAACCCTCCCTTTCTTATAAATACTTTGAAAAAGGTCTGTTATTAAATTATAAAGAACATAATGAGGTTTTGTATGATTTTCCCAAAACAAAGGAAAATGACAGGATAAACCACCTTATTTATATGTATCAGAACTTAAAGCAAACATAAAATGAATATTTCTTTACCTCACATGCCTTACAGGGCAAAGAAACCCCGCGAATCAGGTATAACCATGGTGATGGATAAGGGATTAAGCCTTCAGGAAGCTGAAAACTTAATAGATTCAGGAAACGAATTTATAGATGTGGTAAAATTAGGTTTCGGGACATCACTGGTGACAAGTAAACTGAAGGATAAAATCAGGCTTTATCAAAAGGCAAAAATGAAAGTGTATCTGGGAGGGACCTTGTTTGAAGTTTTTATTATACGTGATATGTTCCGGGAATACATCAGGTTTATTGATAAATACGGACTCGAATTTGCTGAAGTATCTGATGGCTCGATGTATATGCCCCACGAAAAGAAACTTGAATATATCGAGAAGCTTTCCGAAAAGGTTACCGTGCTTTCCGAAGTGGGCTCAAAGCAGAAAGGCGCTGTCATTCCTCATGACAGGTGGATAAACATGATGAAAAAAGAGCTTGGAGCAGGATCATGGAAAGTTATAGCCGAAGCAAGGGAGAGCGGAACTATAGGCATATACCATAGTGATGGTTCTGCCGATAAGGAACTGATTGAAGATATATCACAGCATGTTAATTCAAACGATATAATATGGGAAGCACCCCTTAAATCACAGCAGGTATGGTTTATCAAATTGTTCGGATGCAATGTTAACCTTGGTAATATAGCTCCCAATGAAGTTATACCACTTGAGACCTTGCGATTGGGCCTGCGTGGGGACACCTTTTTTGATTTCCTCCCCGATAACCTGAAGGGCAAAAACCAGGAACCCCAAAAATGATTTTTCCTGATATCATGAAAGAATACATAGGTTTATTTTTTAAGGGTATGGGTGTTGGTGCGGCAAACGTTATTCCCGGTGTGTCGGGCGGCACAATCGCGCTTATTACAGGTATCTTTGAAAAGTTGATCAATTCAATCAAATCATTTGATTTAAAGGCAGTGAGGTTTATATTTACCGGGAAATTCAAATCGTTTGCAAGACACGTAAATCTTGATTTTCTTATTGCCGTATTTAGCGGCATTGCGGTCAGTATTTTATCCCTGGCAAAATTGCTTGATTACCTGTTCAATAATTATCCTGTCTACGTATGGGCATATTTTTTCGGATTAATATTATCATCCATATACTTTGTAAGTAAAAGAATATCACACTGGCATTTTAGCGTGATAATCTGTATGATAACCGGTGCGGCAATAGCAGCTCTGATTTCCATATTAAATCCTGCTGTTGAGAACGACAGCTTCATTTATCTTGTTATATGCGGTATTGTTGCAATATGCAGCATGATACTTCCGGGATTGTCCGGTTCATTTGTGCTCGTGCTGATGGGAAATTATAAGCTTGTAATGATAAATGCTGTTACCAATTTCAGGTTAGAGATATTAATACCTGTTGCTCTCGGAGCAGCATCCGGATTAATAGCCTTTTCCCATTTCCTTTCATGGGTATACAGGAAGTTCAGGGATCAGACTATTGCGATATTAACCGGATTTATACTGGGATCATTGAGTATATTATGGCCCTGGCAAAAACCGGTTGTTCTGGCCGATGCAGCCGGTAATCCGATATTAAAGGACGGTAAGCAAATAGTCAGTGGCTTTGCAAAATATGTCCCGGGGGAATTTAACAGGGAGGTTATAATCGTAATTGCACTGGTACTGGCAGGATTCATTACAATACTGGTGACCGAAAAGCTTGCAAAACAGAATAATCGTTAAAATTAATTTTTTATGAGACAATTCGGACTTATAGGTTATCCTTTAAGCCATTCATTTTCAATGAAATACTTTAATGATAAGTTCAGGGATGAGAACATTGATAATTGCCGGTACTTTAACTTTCCTATCGATACAATTGAGAAACTGCCGGCACTGATTACAGAAAATAAGGAGTTAAACGGATTAAATGTGACAATTCCCTATAAGGAAAAAGTAATTAAATACCTTGATAAAATTGATGGTACGGCCAGGGAGATTGGAGCAGTAAACACAATTAAAATTGACAGAAGTAATGATAAATATAAACTAACGGGCTATAACACCGATGCTTATGGTTTTCAATATTCCATAACGCCTCATCTGAAAGAAATCCATAAAAAAGCCATGATCCTGGGTACAGGAGGTGCTTCAAAGGCCATTGCATACGTGTTTAACCAGCTGCATATAAAATATATTTTTGTTTCACGGAATCCCAGGATGGGCAATCATATTTCATATGATATTCTCAACAGACAATTGATGGACGAACATAAAATAATAGTTAATACTTCTCCCGTCGGCACATATCCGGATATTGATAAATGTCCGGATATACCTTATGAATATATTACTGATAACCACCTGGTATATGATCTTATATATAACCCCGGGATAAGTAAACTTCTGAAAAAGTGCTCACTGAAAGGTGCAAATGTGATAAACGGATTGTTAATGCTGCATCTTCAGGCAGAGAAAGCCTGGGAAATATGGAACAGCGAAAGTCAATAGCTTTGAATTGCCATCTCCTGGAGTTTTGCACTTACCTTTATTCCGTATTTGGAAGCATTTGCCTGCTTCATCTCAAATTTAAGCTTGTCGCCGACAATTAAAAAATTTATTGCTGATCCCAAATCAATAGACCCGGCCTTTTCTGTAATTAATAGCGTGCTCATATTATCTATCTGCGCAACTATCTGACCAATCTGTTTAGTATGGCTGAAAGGTATAAAAAGTATGTGGCATTTGGTAATTTCTTCGACTGATTTTAACTCCTGGATAGATATGTCCTGTGTACCCACTTTTTTGCCCGATGTATAACTTATTAATTCATCCGCTACAGGAGAGGAGCCGAATGTTCCTATAATAAACGGACCTGTTTTATAATTGACCGGCCATTCAATTAATCTTGAGAAATTGTATATAAACATTGCCTGTGCCTTGGGTATGCCTGTTTGTGCATATATAAAAGCAGGAATAATTATTATAAATAATACTGTAATTATTGCAGATTTTTTCATAATAAATTCAGATGTTTTCGCAATTTTCTACGTTAAAAAATAAAAAATGTTTTACAAATATAATTCAATGATTTGTTCCATAGGATAAAGAAAGTCATTTTAAATATTATTAACAACAGCAAATATCAAATTATATTAACATGGTATTCTATATTTGTTAAAAATAGTCCGCGCGCAGGAGCTGTGTAACTTAACTTGATTTTTTGTTCAACAATTGTTTTAAATTCGGAAATTTCCATTTTATCACGGCCTATTATTACCATGGTCCCGACAATGGCCCTTACCATATTCCTTAAGAACCGGTCAGCTTTAATGCTGAAAATTAATCTGTCTCCATAATCATCCCATTTCGAATAAAAAATCTTGCAAACATTTGTCCTGGCATTGCTATGCGATTTGCTGAAACTTGTAAAATCCTTCATGCTTTGAAGCCAGGCAGCCGCTTCATTCATTTTTTCCAGGTTTAGCCTGTCATATATGTACCAGCCGTATTCCTTTGTAAAAGGATCATTTATTCTTGATATATGGTAGTCATATGTTCTGGATATCGCATCAAACCTGGCATGTGAATGATCTTTGACTTTAAATATTCTGTATACCGAGATGTCAGAAGGCAAAAGACTGTTTAACCTGTATATCAAACCCGAATTATTTTCCAGCAATGTATTCTCACTGTCAAAATGGGCCATAAAGAACCTTGCATGAACTCCTGTATCAGTCCTGCCAGCTCCTGTCGTAACGATTTTTTCCCTGATGACAGTTGACATGACTTTATCTAAAATGGACTGCACCGTAACCGCATTTGGCTGAATTTGCCAGCCATGATAATTTGTCCCTTTAAATGCAAAATGAATAAAATACCTTTGTTTTATAGCCATGACTGTTTAATATCTTTTGCTGAAAATTAATACAGTATTACTGCCAAAATTGCAAACTCTTGATTTATTATAAGCTGGAAATCACAAAAATTTTGTAACTAGTTGATATTTAACAATTTTTAACATAAGTTAACTGACTGCAATTCAATATATTATATCTATTAAAAAAAAATAACAAATCATTTGGAATAAATTTTGCTACCTTCGGCACTGTTTAAATAAAAATCTATTAATAAAGTCAAAAATTAACAATAGTATGGGTGAAATAGCAATAAACATAAAAGAATTAAATGAAAAAATACAAAAGGAGAGCTCTTTTGTAGATATTATTAATATTGAGATTAAGAAGGTAATTGTCGGACAGAAACATTTGATTGACAGCTTATTGATAGGCCTGCTTTCAGATGGGCATATACTTATTGAAGGGGTGCCGGGACTGGCAAAAACACTGGCTATAAAAACACTTGCACAAACTATTGATGCAAAATTCAGCAGAATACAATTTACTCCTGATCTGCTACCTGCTGATCTAATAGGCACCATGATCTATAGCCAGAAAAAGGAAGACTTCCTGGTAAAGAAAGGCCCTGTATTTGCCAATTTTATACTGGCCGATGAAGTTAACAGATCTCCTGCAAAGGTTCAGAGTGCACTTTTGGAGGCTATGCAGGAAAAGCAGGTTACAATAGGTTCTGAGTCCTATCCGTTACCTATGCCCTTTTTGGTTATGGCGACCCAAAATCCTATTGAACAGGAAGGTACCTACCCCTTACCTGAGGCACAGGTTGATCGTTTTATGCTTAAAGTGGTAATTGACTATCCTAACCAGGATGATGAACGACTTATAATGAGAGAAAATCTCGGTAAGGTATTTCCTTCACCTTCAACCGTCATGAAACCTTCAGATATATTAAGGGCCAGGGAAGTTGTTAAAGAAGTATATATGGATGAGAAAATTGAACAATATATATTAAATATAGTCTTTGCAACAAGATACCCCGGTGAATATAACCTGGGGCAATACACTAATATGATTAATTATGGGGGTTCACCAAGGGCTAGCATATATATTGCAGCAGCATCAAAAGCTTACGCCTTTATCAAGAGGAGAGGTTATGTCATACCTGAAGATGTCAGGGCTGTTTGCCATGATGTGCTGAGGCACCGAATCGGACTTACATATGAAGCGGAAGCCGAGAATATATCTGCTGAACATATTATTACAGACATACTTAATAATATAGAGGTTCCTTAATAAAATAATGAATCTGAAGATTAATGAGAATAAGTATTTATATAGGGGCAATAGCTTTTATTTTAACATTACAGGTCAATGGCCAGAATTATATCGGGCTTCATAAGGATGAGATTGCCAGTTTAATGAAGGAGACACAAAGGGACTTTAAACTGAATACAGGGATTATAAATAAAGTATACAATTATCTCAAATATGAGGATAAGGTAAATGAGCAGACCTTACTATTCTTTCTTGATGAAGATGATTGTTGTACCTGCGTAAGGCTTATGTCGGACTATACCAATTTAAACGATGTTACAGACACATTAAATAGCAAATACACAAGGACTGGTGAAAATACATGGACCTATAAAGAAATGGATGTAGTATATACAGTTAGACTGGAGAAGGAAGAGTGGTACTTTACAGTTATCACAAAAAAAGAGAATTAATAATATGCTGAAGTTCATTTGAATTGTGGAAGCAACTGAATTAATTAAACGGGTTAGAAAAATAGAAATAAAAAGCAGGGGACTGTCAAAACATATATTTGCAGGGGAATATCATTCTGCATTCAAGGGAAAAGGCATGGCCTTTAGTGAAGTGAGGGAATATCAATACGGAGATGATATCAGAAATATAGACTGGAACGTCACTGCCAGGTTTAATCATCCCTATATTAAGATCTATGAAGAAGAGAGGGAACTGACGGTAATGTTAATAATTGATGTAAGCGGTTCGCGCGAATTTGGCACACAGTCATTGTTGAAAAAAAATCTTATAACTGAAATATCAGCAGTACTTTCGTTTTCTGCTATTCAGAATAATGATAAAGTAGGTGTTATAATGTTCAGTGACAGGATTGAAAAATTTATACCTCCTAAGAAAGGAAAACAGCATATATTAAGAATCATAAGAGAACTTTTAAATTTTGAGCCCGTGAATAAAGGAACAAATATTACCGGGGCCCTAAGGTTTCTTATAAATGCCATTAAAAAAAGAAGCACATCTTTCTTAATATCTGATTTCATGGATGATAATTTTGATGATGCGCTTAAAATAGCTTCAAAAAAACACGATTTGGTCGGACTGAAAATATATGATGTGAGAGAGACAGAATTGCCGTCTATAGGATTAATAAAAATGCTGGATGCCGAGAGTGGTGAAGATATTTGGATCGATACCTCCAATAATTATATACGTGATATATACAGGCATTCATGGAGAAGACGCAGCGAAGACATGAATGAAATGTTATCTAAACTTGGTGTGGACTTTACCTCTATATCAACTGGAGAGGACTATGTGAAACCATTAATAAATCTTTTTAAAAGAAGAGCCCGGTAGAATATTTGAAACAGCAAGAAAAAAATTTTAGGTTTGAAAAGATATAAATAGAATGGATAAAAAGGTCGTTAAACGAATTACAGGTTTATATATAATCTCAGCATTTGTATTTGTTTCGCAAATAGCTTATCCCCAGCTGGTAACTATTAATATTGAACTTGATACCAGCAGGATACTTATAGGTGATCAGGTGAATATGTCAATTGAGGTCATAAAATCAGGGAATTCATCTGTAAAATTTCCGGAATTTGATAAAAACCTCACTGATGAAATAGAAATAGTTGATAAGTCAGATATTGATTCCGCAAAGCTGGATAATAATAAGATTGCTCTGTATCAAAATCTGACCATTACAGCTTTTGACAGCGGACTGTTTTATATCCCGCCTGTAAATTTTATATACAGTGACAGGGGATTTACCGATTCAATAAGTTCATCGGCCAATTATCTGGAAGTCCTTCCCGTGAAAATTGATACAACAGGTACGATAAGAGATATTAAAGGATTATATAAAGCTCCCTACAGTTTCAGTGAAATATATCCTTATATATTGATGCTGTTTTTTGTCGGGTTGCTTATTTGGTTTATTATATACTATATCGACAGGAAAAAGAAAGACGAACCAATACTCAGAAGAATAAAGCCTTCTGAGCTGCCTCATGTTATTGCTTTACGGGAGCTTGATAAATTAAAAGCTGAAAAATTATGGCAGCAGAATAAGATCAAGTTATACTATACAAGGTTGACTGAAATAGTCCGTACTTATATTGAGAGAAGATTTGATATCATGGCTATGGAACAGACGACAGGTGAAATATTGTATGAATTTAAGGACAGGGGAATTGAAAATGTAAATTATAATATTTTAGAGCAATTGCTTAATCTTGCCGATTTGGTGAAGTTTGCGAAGGGTGAGCCCCTGCCTGAAGAAAATACTACTCATATGGAGAATGCCTATGAGTTTGTCAGGAATACCAAATATGTGCCGGCTGAAGAAACCGGCGCTGAAGATAGAGGTTTAAAAAACAAACAGAAAGAATTAACAGCTTAAAGTATGGGTCACTTTGAATTTGCACATCCGGATTATTTTTATTTACTGTTATTATTAATACCTGTGATTGCATGGTATATATGGAAGGAAAAAAAGTTCAATGCCACAATCCTGGTATCAACAATTCAGCCGCTGAAAAATGCCGGAAAGTCTTTTAAAATATACTTCAGGCATATATTATTTATACTTAGAATATTAACTTTAATACTCCTTATTATAGTCCTTGCCAGGCCACAATCTACAAAGAGCTGGGAAAAGAGTATTACAGAGGGTATAGATATAATAATAGCACTGGATATTTCAGGGAGCATGCTTGCACGCGATTTTAATCCGGACAGGCTGGAGGCTTCAAAAGATATAGCCACAGAGTTTATTTCGGGAAGAAGAAATGACAGAATGGGACTGGTCGTATTTAGTGGAGAAAGTTTTACTCAGTGCCCTTTAACCACTGATCATAAAGTACTGATAAACCTGTTCGGCAACATTAAAAGCGGCATGATTGAAGACGGAACAGCCATAGGGGTCGGACTGGCAAACGCCATAAAAAGGCTAAAGGATAGTGATGCTATAAGTAAAGTGATAATACTGTTAACTGACGGTGTAAATAACAGGGGGTCTGTC
The DNA here is from genome assembly GCA_964461435.1 of uncultured Bacteroidales bacterium. Classification (GTDB taxonomy): domain Bacteria; phylum Bacteroidota; class Bacteroidia; order Bacteroidales; family UBA10428. The sequence goes on from CAYWUI010000012.1 coordinate 57,338, forward strand.
GACCCTTTAACAGCAGCAGAGATTGCAAAGACCTTTGGAATAAGGGTCTATACAATCGGAGTCGGCAGTAGGGGTAATGCACCTTATCCGGTGCAAAATCCATTTACAGGAAATATTGTTTATCAGAATATGCCCGTGGAAATTGATGAAGAAGTGTTGCAGGAAATCGCCGATATTACTAATGGCAAATACTTCCGTGCAACAGATAATGAGAAACTTAGAGAAATATACAGGATAATCGATAAGCTTGAAAAATCAAAGATCGATGTCAGGGAATACAGTAAAAAGCAGGAGAAATATTTGTGGTTTGCTTTAGCAGCAACCATAATATTATCAGGCGAGATGCTGATGAAAAATACTGTGCTTAAGAATATACCTTAATGCTTATTTGATATGTTCAGATTTGGCCATAGCGAGTTTCTTTATATGCTTGCCGGTATCCCGGCACTGGTAATTATTTACATTATTGCCTGTCAAATTAAGAAGAAATCAATAAGGAAGTTCGGAAATCCGGCTGTTGTTTCACAGTTGATGCCCGATATTTCAGGTTTAAGATCACATTTGAAATTTATTATCCTCACCCTGGCATTAATAACTTTAATTTTTGCGTTATCGGGCCCGCAATTCGGTTCCAGGCTCAAAGAGATAAAAAGAAAAGGTATTGAGATAATTATTGCCCTTGATATTTCAAACAGTATGCGAGCCGAAGATATTAAACCTGACAGGCTGGAAAGGTCCAGGCAGGCGATACTCAGATTACTTGATCAGCTGGAAAATGACAGGATCGGACTTATTGTTTTTGCAGGCGATGCATATACTCAGGTGCCAATTACAACTGACTATGATGGTGCCAGGATGTTTTTGAATAATATTAATACGGATATCGTATCACGTCAGGGTACTGCGATTGATAAAGCTATAAGACTGGCCAGCAACTCATTTACACAGGATGCTGAAGCAAACAAAGCAATTATTATAATATCTGACGGCGAGAATCATGAAGGAGATGCGATTCAGGCTGCAGAAGAGGCAAATGAAAAAGGAATAAAGGTCTATACAATAGGTATGGGGTCACACGAAGGGGCCCCCATTCCAATTAAAGATGCGTATTATCAGCAGGAATTTTTAAAGGACAGGCAGGGAAATGTGGTTACTACCAAGTTGAATTCAAAGATGCTGACTCAGATTGCAGTGGCAGGAGGGGGCAAATATTATCATGCAACAAGTACTAATGTTGGCCTGAATAAGCTGTTTAGTGACTTAGACAAGCTTGATAAAGTTGAGATTGAATCCAAAGTATATTCTGAATATGAAGAACAATTTCCTGTACTTGTATGGATAGCCCTTGGACTGATAATACTGGATTTCCTGATCCTGGAAAGAAAGAATAAATGGCTGAAAAATATTAAAATATATAAGTTGAAATTATAAACGATGATGAAATTTATTTTGTATATATTGATGGCTCTTATCAGTATCCAGGTATTTTCCCAGAGTGAAAGAAAATATATAAGACAGGGGAACAGGCAGTATCTTAAAGAAAAATACGATGACGCCGAAGTACAATATCGTAAAGCCCTGGAAAAATCTCCTGATTCAAAAAAGGCTGATTACAACCTGGCCAATACTCTTTATAAACAGGAGAAATATGAGGCAGCAGGAACAAAATATTTAAATCTTGCAGGCAATGAAAAAGATAAAGGAGAACTTGCCAGGTACTATTATAACCTTGGTAATTCATTATTTAAGGAAAATAACTTTGAGAAAAGTATTGAAGCCTATAAAAACTCATTAAGAAACAATGCGGGTGATATGGATGCAAAGCATAATCTTCAACTTACGATGAGCATGCTTAAAATGCAGCAACAGCAGCAACAGCAGCAACAGCAGCAACA
>CAYWUI010000012.1:59332-73370 GCA_964461435.1 uncultured Bacteroidales bacterium
CAGCAGCAGCAGCAACAGCAGAAAGATGAACAACAACAGGCACAGCAGCAACCTGCAAAGAAAGATGAGATTTCAAAGGAAGATGCCGAAAGGATTCTTGATGCCCTGGAAAGGGAAGAGGATGACGTGCTTAAGAAACTTCAGAAACAAGTTAAAAAAGTACCGGTGGATAAAAACTGGTAATTAAATATTATTTAATGTGTTAAAATTTAAATATACTTAATGAGGCTATATATTTTGATATTGTCATTTTTGTACGGACTGCTAAACCTGCATGGCCAGGATGTTAATTTTACTGCTTCTGCCGTACCTGACGTACTTAGAACAGGTGAGCAGTTTCAGCTTGTTTATGAGCTGAATGCCAATCCCTCGGAATTAGAGATACCTGAATTAAATGACTTCCGACTGCTGGGAGGGCCAAGTACCAGTTCAAGCTCCAGCATTCAGATAATCAACGGCAAAACAACCAGGTCGGTGAGCTATTCATATACATATTACCTGCAGGCAATTAATGAAGGAACTTTTACAATACCGCCGGCAACAGCAAGAATTAAAAAAGATACTTACCAGTGCAATGCCGTAAAAATAGAAGTTGTCAAAGGCAGTACCCCGTCATCGCCGGCAGCAAAACCATCAGATGAATCTGCTGAAAAACCCGCCGGTGTCATTAATGCACCTGCAAGTGAAAATCTGTTTATAAGGTTGCATGTCGATAAAACAAGTGCCTATGTAGGAGAACAGATTATTGCATGGATAAAAATATATTCAAAAGTGAACTTGTCACAGGTAGATCCTAATTTTAAGGGACCGGACTTTAAAGGATTTTTCCAGCAGCCTGTTGAAATACCGGCCCTGAGGTCCCTGGAAAGGGAAAATGTTAATGGTGATATATATGGTACGGGAATCCTCAGAAAAGTGGTGCTCTACCCTCAGAGAGCAGGCGAATTTGTTATCCAGCCATTTGACATCGATGTTGCCTACCAGGAACAAATAAAGAGAAGATCAAGAAGTATATTCGATGATTTCTTTGGCCCTTCGGTGCAAAATGTGCCGGTTAAACTGACAAGTGAAAAAGTCAAACTAAACATCAAACCTTTACCCCTGAACAGACCTGCTTCATTTACCGGTGCCGTAGGCAGTTTTCAAATGGATGCATCAATTAATAAAACCAATATCACAACTAATGATGCTATAACTCTTAAGGTTAATATTTCAGGCAAAGGTAATGTTAAACTAATTGACGACCTGAAGATAAATTTTCCACCCTCACTTGAAACATTTGAACCGGTTGTAAAGACTATTCAGGAAAATGCATTGTCAGGTCGTCAGTCATTTGAATATACAATTATACCGCGATATGCCGGTAACTATAAAATAGCACCCGTAGAATTCGCATATTTTGATCCGTCATCAAGATCATATAAAACCTTGAAAACCCAGGAATTTAATATATCAGTGGCTAAAGGCAAGGAGGATACGACCGATGTCATAATTACAGGTCTGTCAAAAGAAGATATAAAATTGCTGGGGACTGATATACTTTTTATAAAAAGCAAACCATTTAAGATATTTAAAAATAACCGCTATTTAATCGGAACCCCGGCTTTCTACGCCACATACCTTGCATCATTGTTGTTATTTATCATGATCATTATCCTCAGAAGAGAAAGGATCAAACGCAATTCAAATTTGAGCCTTGTAAAGAACAGACGTGCAAATAAATATGCACGAAGACGATTGAGAAAAGCACTGGGCTTAATGAAACACAATAACCACGAAGCATTTTATGAGGAAGTTTTAAAAGCAATGTGGGGTTATCTCAGTGATAAGCTCAACATTCCTGTAGCCAGTTTGTCAAAGGATACTTCAAGACAGGCATTAGTTGAAAATAACGTTGATGATGAACTTATAAATAAGTTTTTAGATATAGTTGATAATTGTGAGTATGCAAGATATAGTCCGGGATATGAATCAGCAGAGATGAATAAACTTTATAATAATGCAATTAATACTATTATCAAACTTCAGCAAAAACTAAGATAATGAAATCGGCAATAATTATTATTATAATAAATTCATTCATGTCCTGTTTATTCGCATTTCAACCTGACTCGCTAATAAGAACAGGTAATGAATCATATGCGAAGGGGTTATATTATTATGCAATCGATGTCTATGAGCAGGTTGTCGATTCAGGTTACGAGGCCCCGGAATTATACTATAATCTGGGTAATGCTTATTACAAAGTTGATAAAATACCAATGGCAATCCTGAATTATGAGAGGGCAAAAATACTGGATCCCTATGACGATGATATTAAACATAATCTTGCTTTGGCTAATGCCCGGGTAATAGACAAGATAGACATAATACCTGAGTTTTTTATGAAAAACTGGGTAAGAGATATTGTTAATATTACGAGCTCCGATGAGTGGGCAATAATTAGTATCTCGACCTTTGTTCTGTTTCTGTTATTGTTTTTAATTTATTTGTTTTCTGCCAGGGTTGGAATAAAGAAGTTATCTTTCTGGTGCGCGATTCTGATACTTTTTATTTCTGTATCTGCATTCTATTCTGCCTTGAAGCGTAAGCAATTTCTGACATTAAAGAATGCTGCAATAATTATTTCTCCCACTGTAACAGCAAAGAGCTCGCCTGCTGAATCGGGAGTTGATTTGTTTATTATCCACGAGGGTACGAAGGTAATAATTGAGGATAGTATTGATGTATGGAACAGGATAAGAATAGGTGACGGTACAAAGGGATGGATTAAAAAAGATGACAGGGAGCTTATCTGAATCCTGCAAATCTTCTTAAGTCTGTTCTCGGATTTAAGCACATCACAGGTACCTTGTATTTATTGGTAATATATTTCTGGTCTTTTAAACCAAAGAGAATTTTATCAAATGTAATACGCCGGCTTAACATAATAATTAATAAATCTGCATCTATAAAGTTTGAGAATTCAATAGCCTCTTCTACAAAAGATTTCTTTCCCCTGGCATGGACAAGTTCAAATCCAATGTTTCTGCCTTCAAGAAAACGGGTAGCAAATTTCAGATTATTTCTGATCCTGTAATCAGTAGAATTGGGACGGAAAAGATATACACTGGGGGTGTAAATTTTTGTAAGAAAATTAATCCATTTAAGCTTTTCTTTATTTTCAAATCTGAAGTCAATAGGGACAATTACCTGTTTGATAATATCTCTCTTTGGAGGCGCCTGTATAACTATAAAAGGGATCTTTGAACCATACATCACTTTTATTGCCCTGCTTCCTGTAAACCTCTGAATACCTGTTGGACCGCTCGTCTTCATTATAACCAGGTTTGCATCAATGTTGGTCGCCACGTCTTTTATTGCTTCCGACACTTTACCCGGCCTGACCAATACCCTGGGCAGAATATGATATTTTTTTTGTGTTTCTTCAGCCAGTTCAGTCAGCTTTTCATTTACCCGGATTTCATCCTTAAGATTGTCAATTATATTAAGCAGAGTAAGATCACTGTCAAGCAACTTGGCAATTTGCACACCATGTTGAAGTGCATAATCCGACAGGATCGTGAAATCATAGGGAAGGAGTATGGTTCTTATTGTTTCTTTCATGTCTGAAATTATTAAAAGAAAATTGATAATCCAGGTTTATTATCTTTATGTAAATATAATAGTTATGATGTTAATATTCAATAGTTTATCCAATAAAATTTAATTTACATCAATAAATAATATTGTATAACAGCTGCATAGGGCACTCTTTATATATGGTGAAGGACTGCAAATAATATATCTTTTATTTTATTTACAATGATTTATTATACAGATTTTAATTAAATATTAATATTAAAGTTACTATTTTTAATTTTCTATTTATAATTTATTATAAACAATGTTGTATTCCAAATATGGGTATAAATTGTTACTTATTATTGTGAACTGATATTTTAAAATTGAATGGGAAATGAATACTGTTATACTTATGGTTTTAGCCTTTGGGGGCTATGTAATTGCTTACATAACATATGGCAGGTACATAGCAAGAAAAATACTGGTTGTTTCAGATAAAAACAAAATGCCCGCACACCAGTTTAAAGATGGCATAGACTATGTGCCAACAAAAAGAAGCATAGTATTCGGCCATCATTTTACAACAATTGCGGGTATAGGCCCTATTGTCGGTCCGGCAATCGGAGTAATATGGGGCTGGGTACCGGCCTTTTTGTGGGTATTCTTCGGATCTATATTTATGGGCGGAGTGCATGATTTTGCTACACTAGTAATATCTGCAAGAAACCAGGGTAGGTCAATAGGAGATTTGACAGGAAATATCGTCAATAATTCGACCCGTTACGCATTTCAGTTTCTGATTCAGTTTTTGTTATGGATGGTATTGGCGCTCTTTACGATTATTGTTGCAACATTGTTTGTTGAATACCCGGCATCGGTATTTCCTGTGTGGTTTCAGATCCCTGTTGCCGTATGGCTCGGATGGCAAATTAGGAAAGGCAGGAATGAGTTCATATATTCGGTCATCGCCGTTTTATTAATGTACATTTCAATTATTGCAGGGCCTTATATTGAAATAGAATTTACATTTTTTAATAATGAAGTAGACAGGAAACTGTTATGGGGCCTTTTAATACTTATATATGTGTTTTTTGCTTCAACAGTGCCTGTAAACAAACTATTACAGCCCAGGGATTACATAAATTCCCATCAGTTGCTGATAGTCATGGTTCTGCTGGTGCTGGGAACAATCATTGCTCATCCCCAGATTACAGCTCCTGCTTTTAATCACGTTGCACATAAAAATGATCCCACTTTACCCGGACTGATGCCAATGTTATTCATTACCATTGCCTGTGGTGCTATTTCAGGATTTCATTCTTTGGCAAGCTCCGGTACAACAGTTAAACAGGTTAATAAAGAAAAAGATTCGATATTCATAGGCTACGGGGGGATGATACTTGAAGGATTTTTAGCTATCCTCGTAATTATTGCTGTAGTGGGGGGGCTGGGAAGATCGGAATTTTTCTCTCATTATTCATCATGGAAGGAAATTGCAGGCGGCATAGACATAAGTCCCAAAATTGCAGCTTTCGTCAATGGAGCCTCGAAATTGTTGTACAGCATAGGTATTCCCTTGGAGTTTGGTAAAGTGTTGATCGTTGTGTTTGTAGTAAGTTTTGCAAATACTACACTTGACTCAGCTACAAGAATACAGAGGCTCTCCCTGCAGGAAATATTTAAAACAAAAAGGGGAACCATAGTAAGACCCGTAAATAGCAGGTACTTTGCAACCTTGATAGTTGTTTTGCTGGCAGCCATAATAATATATTATCAAATAAAAGCTGAGCAGGCACTTAGACTATGGCTTATGTTCGGCGCAATGAATCAGCTTCTTGCTGCACTCGGCCTGGGGATAATCAGCATTTACCTCTATCATATAGGGAAGAATTATCTTGTTGCCTTCATTCCCATGTTATTTGTCCTCACAATTACTGTGTGGGCCATGATTAATAATGTCCTGAGTTTATCAAAACCCGCGGTCATTAAAGAAAAAGAATCAATACTACTGCTAACAATTGCCGTTCTTGTCCTGTTACTTACAGCGTGGATGCTAATAAGCGGAGTGAGGTCATTATTTATCAACAGAAACAGGTAGCTTTCATCTTCTTAAGAACTTTTTACAGATTTAAAACCTTACATCAAAGAATTCAAAATTTTTCAGTCCGGCATCCTCAACGCTAATATATTCAATATAGGCGGAATCGGGTCCTTTCCTGCACCAGTTAATAAATTCGGTGACATTCTTTTCATGTCCCTCAGCTTCAATATAAACACTGCCGTCAGGCATGTTCCTGACATATCCTTTTATTCCGTAATTTCTGGCAGCAAGTCTTGCCGAATACCTGAATCCTACACCCTGAACCCTTCCGAATATTTGAATATTTTTATGTTTCATTAACCAATAAATTAGGTAATTTTAGTGTTATAATTCATGTCATAAAATTAACATAATACTATGTTAAAATTACTTGATTTTTTCTTTCTTGTATTTCATACCATATTAATATTCTTTAATCTGTTTGGATGGATATTCAGGAAAACCAGGAAACTTAATTTAATAACCCTGTCTCTTACCTGTGCCTCCTGGTTTATTTTAGGTATTTTCTATGGATTAGGTTACTGTCCGTTTACAGACTGGCATTTTCAAGTACTAACAAAAATGGGTCATACAGATTTACCTGACTCATATACAAAATACCTGGCAGACAGGCTTACGGGCTGTGATTTTAGTCAGGGTTTTATTAATACTGTTACTCTTTTTTCGTTTCTCGCTGCATTTACAGTTTCAATATATTTAAATATCAGGGATTACAAAAGAAAGTTAAAGCAGTAAGAACAGGAACTATTCATTAAGGTATTTGTTTATCAGGCTCAGTAGCTTTTCTATCTCGATGGGTTTGGTTATTATATCATTGCAGCCTGCCTTAAGGCATTTTTCTTTCTCATCCTTGAGCACCAATGCAGTTTGTGCTATTACAGGAATGTCTTTATTAAGTTTCCGTATCCGGAGGGTAGCCTCAAAACCACTAATATCAGGCAGCTTTAGATCCATTAATATTAAGTCAATTTTATTTATAGATTTACACAGATCAATGGCTTGATATCCGTTGTCGGCATGTATTATCTGTGCATCAGTGTTATGAAGCAGGGCTTCAAGAAACTTATAATTTACCTCATCATCCTCGACAACAAGAATTATCCTGTCTTTCCAACTGAACTGGGACAGGGCAGGAGCTTCATCAGCCTCCTCAATTATATCATGATGGGGCAGTTCTTCATAGGGGATTTGAAAGTAGTAAGTCGCACCTGCGCCCGGTTCTGATTCCAGCCATATTTTGCCACCCATAAGTTTAACCAGACCTTTGGAAATTGTAAGACTTAATCCCAGTCCTTCAAATTTCTTGACAATTGTTTCCTGCACCTGCGAGAGCCTGTCGAATATATATTTTTGTTCATCAGCAGTAAAGCCTGTTCCCGAGTCTTTAACATAGAATTCAAGTTTTGTGTCGTCAGCTTTATAATAGCCGATTTCTATAGTCCCCCTGTCAGTAAAATATAATGAAGTATTCAGCACATCTGACAATATCTGTGTTATTCTTCCCGAATCCGTATACCCGATAATTTCCTCGTTTGGAGGCAAACTAATCTTTATTGAAACATTATCCTTGTTAAGCTTGGATTTCTGCCTGTTGAAACTTACTAATAATTCATTTAGTAATAAATTAAAATTACATGGGGACTTGTTAATTTTTAAATCGCCTGTTTCATATTTTGCCAGCTCAGATATATCATCAACAAGCTTTTGCAGTTGCTGGCCCTGATGTTTTATTATTTTAAAGTATTCATTCCGCGTTCTGGCATCAAGATTTCCAATGTTCAGCAATTCGGCGAAACCTATAATAGAATTCATAGGTGTTCTTATTTCATGGGAAATGTTTGCAAGAAAAATGTTCTTTTGCATATTTATTTCTTCAGCTTTCTCCTTAATTCTAAGAGCTTCTCTTCTGAATTTTTCCTGTTTTGTAATGTCACATAAGGTTCCTATAGTCAAAAGGTTCCTGTTCTTAATCCCATTGAGATTTGTGATGCGCATTGAGACATATATTGCTTCTTTAGCTTCCGAATTGAACCTTGTCATTTTAAAGCTGCACTCAGCAGAATCCTGGTCAGCAGTCCCTTTATTAAGGTATTGTTCAAGATTTTGCCTGTCCTCAGAACAAATATTATTCAGGAAATCTTCTACAGGCAAGGTTAAGTCATTAGTCTTAATGCCAATTATTTCAGCCGCCAGTTCAGAAAAATGCATTATATCACTGCCCTGAGTTTTTGTCCAGTATCCAATATTCTCAAGTTCAAGTACTTTTATTAATTGGCGATAAAGAGGAAATGATTCAGGTTTTCTTTTTTTATTTCTTCTGGGTTCCATCTTTCTTTTGCATTATCCACTTCATTTTATCGGGGTTAATCATGCTGCAATAATACGGATTACATATAAGTGATAAAGGCAGTATATGTTATTTCATCTTCAAGCCTGGTTCTGGATAAAAGTATCTCTACTTCTTTTTCTTTCCTGTCTTTGGTTAATATTTTAACTTTCTTCCTTGTATTGATAATTTTATTATCACCAGGACCAGCAAAGGCTGCAACAAATTCATCATTGTCTATTATTTTATCTGAGAACAAAACACCAATATCCTGGTTTAGAACTTCGCTTCTGTGATGGCCCCACAATTTTTCAGCAGCCTTATTAAAAAATAATATCTTATTATCACTGCCGATAGTTACTATTGCATCTAAAAATTCTTCAAGAGTCTTTTCATTCCTGTTTTTAATCTTTTCTATCATATTGAACTGATGTTTCATCTCAAGTTTTTCTTCCCTCAGTTTTCTGCTAAGTTCTTTTTTAGATTCACGCAATAGTTTTTCCTGGTTTCTAAGAATTTCGGTCTGTTCCCTTAAGTTTATTTCCATTTGCTTTTCATTTGTAACATCCTGTCCGATAAAGAATATCTTGTCTGCATCGCCATACATATCATATATTACACTGAAGGCTCCCCTTATCCATTTTTCTTCATCATTTTTGGTTTTAACCTTAAACTGCCCCTGAAATCCAATGCCCTTAATTACGGTTTCCCATTTTTTATTAAAACTATCCAGTTCCAGGGGACTTATCAGGTCAAACACAGAAAGGGATGCCAGTTCAGTGTTTGTGTATTTGAAGATATGTTGAAATGATTCGTTATAATCAGTGATATTCCCATTTATATCGAACTCAATTTTTATTCCTGAACGGTTTACTGAATCAATTATACCTTCCATCTTCAGGCTAAGGCTCTTATGTTCGGTAGTATCAATTGCAAGAAAAAGGATCTTATCCACCTTTTTATCTTCGCGCTTTATACAGGTATATGTTGCCATTGTCCATAGGTCTTTTCCTGCTTTTGTAATATGTTTCATATATCCTTCAAAATGCCTGCCTCCTTTTGAAAGGTTATCCCATATTTCATTAAACCACTTGCTGTCTTTTTTACCAATGAATTCAGATATATGTTTCCCTTCCACTTCTTCGGAAAGAGAATATCCAAGCTTATTAAGGAATTTTGTATTGGCATATAACAAATAACCTTCTTTATCATATTCGGCACGAATCATAGTATGATTTACAGTATTTTCCAAAAGGACAAACTTTTCAGCCTGTCTTGTTGCTTCTTCCTGTGTAGCCTGCAATTCTTCCATATTTTGTCTCATCTCTTCTTCCTGAGAGGCAAGTGCTTCGGTCTTAGCTTTTGTTTCTTCAAGCAGCCTGGACGTTTTTATATTTATCTCAGCCATTGATAATGTAGAGGCGATATTCTCAGCAATTTTTTCGACAAAATCAACCTGATGCGGCTCGATTTTATTTAAGGAAGCAAATTCAATAGCCCCAAAAAGCTCCTCATCTTTTATTAATGGAACTATCAGTATTGATTTGGGATTCGTGAATCCCAGTCCGGATGTTACATTTACATAATCATCGGGAACATCAGTTATATATATTGATTTCTTTTCTGCAGCACTTGTACCAATTAATCCGTCACCCCATTCAATTTGCTTATTGGCAAACTTTTTTCTGTCATAAGCAAAAAAAGCTGTCATATCAAAATATTTCTTTTGCCCATCGTCATTTCTGAGTATATAAAACCCACCCTGCGTCGCGTTTATATATTTTGTCAGCTCCTTTATCACATTAAATGACAGCGATTCAATATTATCTATCTCATTTCTCAGTATATCGCCAAACCTTGCAAGTCCCTCGGCAATCCAGTTTCTTTGTTCATCTTCCTTTCTTCGTTTAAGGTCTTTCTCTTTATTATCTTTTAACTTATCCCTGAGGTTTAATAAAGATTTGCCAAGGCTGTCATTTTTATCACTTTCGAAATCCTTTGAAAAATCTTCCTGTATTAAATTTTTAGTGAACTCTTCTATTCTTTGGGTTTTATGTTTTTCGGAATCTATAATTTTTTGTTTTTTTCCTATAATTTTTGAGAAATATTTTACAGAAAAAAAGGTTGCCAGGGGAATAATAATTATCAGTGATGAGATAATATAGTGTATGGGATTTTGAGCATAAAGTCTAACAAAGTCAGTTAAAGTGTAGGAGAAACTTTCGTGAAGTATAATATCAATGAATATGGCAGCAACAGGAAAAAGCAAAGAAATAATAATAGCCAGGATTGTTAATTGGACAATAGATTCTTTTTTATTTTCCATAAGGATAATATTAAATAACTTTTTAATACCGAAAGACTATATCTAAAAATAATTAATATTTCTTTAAAATAATATTTTTAATAAAACTTTATTGAACAAGCTGCAGTTTTTTATTAATACCGGGCACTTGATATAAATAATCTACAGGACAATATCTATACCGGGCTAACAAGTTATAAATATTGCTGTAAGGGGAAGATTATTAGTCCGGTTGCAGGATTATTTTAAGGAAGAGCGCTGCATTAAAGCTCTGAAACGATAATTTATTGCTAATTTATGGCTGGTGGTAGTTGACTATTTTTTTAACAGTATTTACGAAATCGTAATGGTTTAAGGGTTTCGTGAATACAGCTTCGATGCCTAGCTTTTTAGCCATATAAAGATAGTATGGCCTTCCTCCTGATATTGCTACAATTTTTATTCCAGGTGCAATCTTTCTGAGTTCAATTATAAACTGCAGACCCTCCATTTCCGGCATCACTATATCTGTTATCACAACGTCAAAGGAATTTGTGCTAACCAGATGAAGTCCCTCCATTCCGTTTTTTGCCTCCATAATGTCAAATCTCTCAGCTCTGAAAACATTTCTGATCAACCTCCGCATCATCATATTATCATCAACAATTAAAACTCTTTTCATTTGCCCTTAATTTACTTTAAAAGTATAACGAATTTAGTGCAAATTGGTTGTTTTTATTAGGGGAACCAACCAAAGGTAATGATTAAATTCAATTATATGAAGATGAAGGGAAAAATAATATCAACTCAGTAATGTGCGGGATAACAAGACAGTAGAGGTGTGAAATAGAAATTTCAGTTAATTATTTTTTAATTAAAACAGACTCAACCTTCTCCACGAGATAATCCAGATCAACCGGTTTTTTTATAAAATCAACTGCTCCCATTTCCATTATTTTTTGCACATTCTCTTCGTCAGTAGCAGCTGATATTACAATAACAGGGGTATCCTTGGTGGCTTTTTTCTTCCTTAATTGCCTGAAAAAATCAAATCCGTTAATCTTGGGCATTAATAAATCAAGCAGAATCAGAGCAGGGGTTTTTTTGGCAATTATATCAAAAGCTTCTTTTGCACTAAACGCAGATTTAATTTTATATCCCCGATCATCAAAAACAGCTTCCAATAATACTACATTAGTGGTGGAATCATCGACAACCAGTATATATTTTTCTTTAAGGTTCATTATTTATGGCCTATCAATTATCTTATATTAAAGTTATAAAAAAATTAATATATAAAACCAAATACAAATAAAAATATTATATAATTGATCGAGCTAAAGTAAATATAGTCAAAATAACGGTTATTTACAGAATATTAGAATTATTATCAGAGAGAACTAAGAAAAAGGTGATATATATCACCTTTTTCTTAGTTAAATATTTTAATCAGTCAACATTTTTTATTATATTTAATTAAAGTTATTAGACATATCATTATGGCCATAAATAGTGATACGGGTTTTATAATACCGTTTAGCAATTATCTCAGCAAGGAAGACATTGAAGAGATTTTGCAGCATAGTAATATTGTCAGATATGACAGGAGGGAAGTGATATTCAGACAGAATACCCGCACATCTCATATAATGTTTGTTAAGTCAGGGCTGATTAAAATATTCAAAGAAGGGAGGAATAACAAGTATATTATCTTAAGAATAGCGGTCCCCTGCGATTTTCTGGGATTAATGTCGATATACGGCGGAGATACGCACCAGTATTCTGCTTCAGCAATTCAGCCTTCGGAAATTTATTTTATTGATATTAATATATTTAATAAGATACTTAAAACCAACGGGGAATTTACACTTAGGATCATAAACATAATCAGTAATGACGGCCTGTTCATCTTCGACAGGCTGATGAGTCAGTCTCATAAACAATTACCCGGCCGTATTGCAGACGTTATTCTGTATTTTTCAGAAATACTTTTTAAAAGTAATGAATTTGAGTTTCCTTTTACCAGGAGGGAACTTGCTGAACTGGCGGGGACAACAAAGGAGAGCTTTATCAGAACTCTGGCAGAGTTTAAACATGATAAAATAATCAATCTCGAAGGAGCCAAGGTCACTATTAACAGTATGAATATTGTCAAGACTCTCAGTCAGCTGGGATGATTATTATTAATTAACAAAGGCAAAAAAATGAAAATATTAATAACTGATGATATCTTTACTAACAGGTTGTTGTTATCCGAAATTATTGAGGATCTGGGCCATGAACATATTGAGGCTGAGAACGGAAAGATAGCTATTGAATCACTGATGTCTAATGATGATATAAACCTTGTGCTCATGGATATTGAGATGCCTGTTATGAATGGCATTGAAGCTACAAGGCATATAAGGCGAATGCTAACGCCCCCCAAAAATGATATACCTATTGTTGCACTTACAGCACACAATCCTAAAATATTTTTCGATAGTTATAAAGATGTTGGTTTTGATCAATTGTTAACCAAACCATACTCAGTGCAGAAAATTATGAACCTGCTGCAGAGTTTTAGCAAATAGCAGATTAAGACAAATCCTGTAAATGGTTACCTGAGAGTCAGTAAAGCAATAATCTCCATCAGTCCGGCAGAATCAGTCTCATCAAAATTACGATAACTGCTTTTCCCGTGTTAATTGTCGCCCAGCATACCCACCCTGGCCCTTTTTCAGCTCCATACATGTTTGTAAATTCTTCTGTACCTGCCGGTTTTTTTGTTCATAATATCTTAAATTAACCAGAACATGCCAGTTAACTGCTAATTTAATAAGGATTATGCTAATAAGGAATATCAGCCGGGGATATTCTTATGAAGACTCGAGTATGGAAGTGAAATACTAGGCACTAATAAAATCATATACCCTAATCACCTTAAAGAGATTATGAGGCAAAGGTTTTAAGATTATTCTTTTGTTTTCTTTCTGGTACAGCACGTAATTGTAAAAAGTAAAGCATTGCAAATGTGTTGGGAATATTCCCATGCTTTCGAGTTCGTTGCCGGAGAGGCATTTGTTTCTTTCAAGCTTTAACGTTGGGGTTTGAACGGTTGATTGCATAGTGGTCTTATTTAGTTTCAAAGACTAAATCTACTATAAATTACACCATATAGTCAAGTAATGAAGGGTGATATACATCATCAAAACAAAATGATTTGCATCATTTAACGCAGCATCAAATATCTTCTTTAACTCTTATCACATCAGGATAAGAGTAATCTGCACAGATCACGGGATTTTTATATCTGCCGTTTCCCAGGTCAGGAACCCGGTTTTGGGGGTATATTTGTATATATGCCGGAAACAGCAAAAGAAAGAAGCATGCAGTAGATTTCATAATATATTTTAATATAATATCCGAATAATGTTTTTTGTAATTTAATATTGCCCGTAAAATCAGGCAAACTTTTATATAAAAAAAGCCGCTATAAAAGCGGCTTCCTTATTATTGTGATCCTGCTGGGATTCGAACCAGTTTCTTGAGGATTTGAAGAAAATAAATTCGTTGAGTAGATTAAAAATGAATGGAATCTTAAGTAATAAGTTAGTTAGTAATGAATAAAAGCTAAAAAAATAGTAAAATCACCCCTTATTTTATACATTTATTTTGTCCAACTTACTTTGAAGACATACAAACCAGAGCTGATTTCAGGTTAATCATAAGTTACTCTTCAAAACGTGCAAAGAAAGA
The DNA here is from genome assembly GCA_964461435.1 of uncultured Bacteroidales bacterium. Lineage (GTDB taxonomy): Bacteria > Bacteroidota > Bacteroidia > Bacteroidales > UBA10428. The sequence goes on from CAYWUI010000012.1 coordinate 73,346, forward strand.
TAAATTCGACCGGGAAAGAGGCTTA
>CAYWUI010000013.1:0-71469 GCA_964461435.1 uncultured Bacteroidales bacterium
CAATGTGCGTGATAGTCCAGAACAGGAACATAATGGTCAATGCGCTGGCAAGGGCGGAGAGACTGTTAACCATTGTTGCCACACGGGTGACGTCATCTTTGGCAAACAGTGTAAAAAAGCGACCTATTAACATAAAGAATGGTGCTCCCGGGGGATGGCCCACCTCCAGTTTATAAGCGCTTGCAATAAATTCTCCGCAGTCCCAGAAGCTTGACGTTGATTCAATGGTGGACAGATATACAAAACTGGCTGCTATAAAGACTACCCATCCCGAAATATTGTTTATCAGACTAAATCTTTTCATCATCTTATCAATGATATATTGTTAAAACAAAATAAATTATACACAAAGAACGAGAAATTTTATTTAAAATTAAAATGTGACTAATTACAATTCTTAATTTTTCTTTATGAGAACGTATCTCCACAGTTTGTTCTTCCAGTATTCTCCGGCATAATCAATACCTATTCTTTTAAGTGTGGTATATCCGGCATTTTCTTTATTATTTTCAATCCAGATTCTGTTAGATACCGCAAGGTTTTCCCCATAATAACTTTTATTAATACCCAGATATTTAGTAACCTTCCCGGGGCCTTCCAATCCTTCAAGGCTTCTTATTAATACAGCCTGGGGATGCCCCGGTTTACCGGTAACAATGTTCAGCATCCAGTACATGCCGTATATTAAATAAACATATAAATGTCCCCCGCTGCAATACATAATTTCATTCCGCTTTGTTTTACCCTTTTTTGCATGGCAGGCTTCGTCTTCCTCTCCCCTGTATACTTCGACTTCAGTAATTTTATATTTTTTAAGCGGTTCATTTCTTTTAACGACAAGGAATTTCCCGAGTAAATCAGGGGCTACCTCAAGGGCGTCTTTTTCGAAGAATTTTTTATTTACTCTATAGTTTTTCTCAGGATTCAATTTGAAGAAAATCTAGAAAATATGTTCCTAATAAATAAGTACTGATAGCAATTAAGCTATTCATTTTTATATCCCAGCAAGAGCAGAGCGTAGAAATATGAAAAGAATGAAATCCCTGCATGAGTCTCCAGGGTGTCTTCATTTAGCATTGAAAAAAAACCGATCATAAAGAAAACTACAAATAACATGCTTTTATGTTTCTTTTCGTAGAAGACAGGATAGATAAGAGCAAACATTATCCAGAGAAATCCAAAGACACCAAAAGTAAGAAAAAAAGTAATTAACTGGTTATGGGCTTTTAACCGCCATTTTTGCGCCAGCGCGGAGTTAGAGATTTTGTACTGAATATTAAATGCCTGTTTAACATCACCGGTGCCTACTCCAAACCAGAAGTTTTTCTTAATTATCTGGAAAGCGTTTTTCTGGAATTCATAACGTTGCGTGATTGAATGGCCACTCGGATTGCCAAGTTTTTTATAGGTATCAATTTCCCATATTATTTGATAGATCCTTGGATACATTCCAAATTTTCTTTTAAAAATATAATTCGAATAACCATCTAAAATCAATGCTATGTCTTCATCTGTTAGCTTTGATACTCCGACGGAATCTTTTCTTAGACCTTTGGATGTCAGATACCTGATAAGAGTTTGTCTTAAATTTTGTCCTTTTTTATCATTCCCGTCATATTTGTAGATTTCACTCCTTTTATTCCATTCACTCTCGAGTTCTTTTTCACATATGTAAATATTCACATAATTGCCGTTTTCAAGCAGCTTATTATTAAGATTATGATCATATTTATTTCCGTTAACAGTATAATTATCAATGTCTTCAATGTTAATCTCCTTGATTGAATAAAATCTATTTATACAACTCGTTATGTAATAAACCTCAAAGAATACTCCTGTGAGTAGACATAACAATACTGTTGTTTTTGCAATAATATTCTTTTGATCAATAATCCATTTAAGAATGACAAAGGGCGTAATAATAATAAAGATTAAAATACCTGTAAATGACTGGAGCAGGAATAAAAAAACAATTAGCCATACGATTGCAGGAACATAAAATATTTTCCACCTGAAATCAGATGTACTTGGATCGAAAAATGCATAATAGACTAAGGTAAAGATGGCCATATTAACAAGCAGGGCAAACCTGATATGTGAAATGAAACGCGATATTTCGCGTATATCATTAACTTCAATTTTTGTAATGTTAAATAATATTGCCGTACTTATAAATGAACTTACAATTACAGTACCGATGAACAGAAGTAAAATATACTTTATTTGTTTGCCTGTTAATTGCTCTGATGTCCCTATTATTATCGGGAGTGCCAGAAAGGGCAATTTAATTCTCAGATCATGAAAAGCATATTTAAAATCTTGTGAATACAATAATCCTATTATATGCACTAAATAAATTGAGAATATCAGCAGGAGACTTTTTCGCTGCTTAAAAATCTGAAGTTTCCTGTAGTCACCTTCAGCCGCATCAATAATAACCTCGGCAGACCAGTTTGCTGCTAATAATAATTCTGATACACTCATCCCAAATAACGACACGGGCAAACTTATACCAAGCAATGCTAATCCGGCTAAATATACTATCCTGTGAAAATCCTTCCTGTAATAGTCCATTAAAGTTTATTGTAGATATATAAAATCAGAATGTTATTTTTAAATATGCTGTTAAAAAACTCCAATTATAATATAAAATATCCATAATCTATTTTGTTTTTATGAAGTTTTTTAAAATTTGTGATATGTCAAATAAAAAAAGATATAATTGTTGTAATATTAAAAATAATTGTATTTTTGCACTCCACAAATTTTAATGTGTTTAATCTTTATTTTAAAATAGTAATATACAGGTAAGGTGGATACATTGCGCTATAAGACTTTTTCGGCAAAAAAGGCAGATATTCAGAAAGAATGGTTTATTGTCGATGCAACTGATCAGGTTTTGGGGAGGTTTTCATCCGCTGTAGCCAGAATCCTGAGAGGCAAGAATAAATCGAATTTCACACCTCATATTGATTGCGGAGACAATGTAATTGTTATTAATGCTGAAAAGATTAAATTAACCGGCAAAAAGTGGACTGATAAGATATATACCAGGCATACCGGTTATCCCAGCGGCCAGAGATTTAAAACTCCCTCGCAATTGCTCGCCAGGAATCCGGGGTCAATTATTGAAAGGGCTGTAAAGGGGATGCTGCCAAAGAACAGGTTGGGAAGTGAAATTTTCAGGAATCTTTATGTCTATGCCGGTCCGGATCATCCGCATGAAGCGCAAAAGCCCAAAAAGCTCGACATCGGTTTAATTAAATAGTAGTTATGGAGGTAGTTAGCTCTATAGGAAGAAGAAAAGCAGCAATAGCTCGTATATATGTGAGCGAAGGCAAGGGAGAAATTTTGGTAAATAAAAGAGATTATAAAGAATATTTTCCTATTGAACAATTTCAGTATCTTATTCAGCAACCTTTAAAGCTGGTTGATTCGCTTGAAAAATATGATATTAAAGTAAATATTAAAGGGGGAGGTACCAAGGGACAGGCTGAAGCGCTCAGATTAGCTATTGCCAGGGCTCTTGTTAAGATCAATCCCGAGAATAAAGAGAAGATAAAAGCAAACAAATTACTAACCAGAGATTCCCGCGTTGTTGAAAGAAAAAAACCCGGACGGCCTAAAGCCAGAAAGAGATTTCAGTTTAGTAAACGTTAATTTATCAGACTATTGTTTAGTATCTAAATCGTAAAGACTCATGCCGATTAATCGGTATGGCTACTTAGCGATTGACAAAATTGAACGTAAACAAAAATAAAATGCCAAGAACAACATTTAACGAATTATTAGAAGCCGGTGTTCATTTCGGACACCTGAAAAGAAAATGGAATCCAAATATGGCTCCCTATATTTTTATGGAGCGTAATGGTATTCATATTATTGATCTGCAGAAAACAATAGCAAAAATCGATGATGCTTGTGCTGCCTTGAAACAAATGACAAAATCGGGCAGAAAAATATTGTTTGTTGCCACGAAAAAACAGGCAAAGGAGATTGTTGCAGACAGGGTTAAAAAGGTTAATATGCCATATGTTACTGAAAGATGGCCCGGAGGTATGCTGACGAATTTCCCTACGATAAGGAAAGCTGTAAAGAAAATGGCATCTATTGATAAGATGGCTACTGATGGTACATTTGACAATATGTCAAAGAGAGAAAGGCTCCAGGTTGCCAGGCAGAGAGCCAAGCTGGAAAAAAACCTTGGCAGTATAGCTGATCTTACAAGATTACCTGCTGCCCTGTTTATAGTAGATATCTCTAAGGAATATATTGCGGTACACGAGGCACAGCGACTTAATATACCGGTTTTTGCCATTGTTGATACCAATTCAAATCCGAATGAAGTGGATTTTCCTATACCTGCCAATGATGATGCTTCAAAGTCAATAGCACTGATAGTTGATATTGTCTGTAAAGCTATATATGAAGGACTTGAGGAAAGGAAGATAGAGAAAGAGAAAGAAGCTGCGGGCATGGCAAAAAAGGCAAAAAAGGAAGAAAAGGAAGATGAGCAGCCTGAAGATCGCGCAGGAGGAGAAGAAGAGGAAGAAGAACAAGAAATTGATGAAGATATAATAGTTCCGAAAATCAGGGAAATAAAAAAATCCCCGGCCAAAAAACTCAGAGAATAGACATATACAAATTATAAATATCAAATAAAAAATATTATGGCTGAAATTACAGTTGCAGATGTTAGCAAGCTCAGAAAGACAACAGGAGCAGGTATGATGGATTGCAAAAAGGCACTTCAGGAATCTGATGGTGATTTTAATAAGGCTGTTGAAATTATTAGAAAAAAAGGACAGGCGATAGCGAATAAGAGGGCGGACAGAGAGGCCAGAGAAGGTGTTGTGATTGCAAAAACAACTAATGATGCACGAAGAGGTGCGATAATTGTATTAAACTGTGAAACTGATTTTGTAGCAAAGAATGAGGATTTTATAAAATTTGCCATGTCTATTCTCGATAAAGCAATTACAGATAATCCCGGTAATCTTGAGGATCTGAAAAAGCTCGAGCTTGGAGGCAAGGCTATTGCTGATAAGGTAATTGAACATATGGGAATTATAGGAGAAAAACTTGAACTTTCTTATTATGACAGGATTGAGGCTAAGCAAGTGATTTCATATGTTCACCCCGGGAATAAACTTGCTTCACTTGCCGGACTGAATAAGGTTGTTGATATTCAGGCTGGCAAGGATGTGGCTATGCAGGTTGCTGCCATGAATCCTGTTGCTGTTGACAAGGAAGATGTTCCTCCTGAAATTGTTGAAAAAGAAAAAGAAATTGGAAGGGAGCAAGCCAGGCATGAAGGGCGGCCGGAGAATATTCTGGATAAAATAGCTGAAGGTAAGTTAAACAAGTTCTACAAGGAAAGCACATTACTAAACCAGGATTATATCAGGGACAACAAAAAAACGATCAGGCAATATCTGGGAGAGATTGATAATGATCTGACTGTCACTGGCTTCTTAAGATACAATTTGAACGATTAGATTTTATACTGACCACTTTTTTAAAGCTTGAAATTTCCCGGTAATATAGTTCATACCATAGCTATATATTGGCATATATTATGATTTTTTTGCAACCTGTCCCTTAAGAATTGATGCGCATCCTGCCGGATAGTTGTTTTATGCATTTACAATTATAAAAGTATAGTTTAATTTTTCATTACTGAAATATATTTTTCTTAAATTTGTTATAGTTCAAACTAATAACTTAATTTATGGAAGAAGAAGTTCAATTTTATATAGATGAGGCAAAAGAAAAGATGGATAAAGCCATAAGCCATCTTCAGGATGAATTAATGAGGGTCAGGGCAGGCAAAGCTACAACAAGCCTTCTGGATGGAATTACCGTTGATTACTATAGTGTTCTGACTCCTCTGAACCAGGTATCAAATCTTAGCACGCCTGATGCAAAAACCATAATAATTCAGCCGTGGGATAAGAATATGATTGAGCCTATTGAAAAAGCTATAATGCATGCCAATATCGGCTTGAATCCTGCAAATAACGGGGAGTTGATAAGAGTTGCCGTTCCTCCTTTAACAGAAGAGCGAAGAATATCTTTGGTCAAACAAATAAAATCTCTGGGTGAGACCTGCAAGGTGAGTATCAGAAATTCAAGGCGGGAGGCTAATGAAGAATTTAAGAAACTGCAGAAAGATGGCCTTTCCGAGGATTTAGCCAAAGATGCAGAAATTGAAGTACAGGAAATGACCAGTGATTTCACAAAGAAGATTGATGATATGATAGCATCCAGGGAAAAGGATATTATGACCGTATAGGCAATACTATATTTACAGGAAAAGTATAATTCCTTGCATCTATTTTTTAATGATTATCCGACTCAGTCCTTCAGTACAATTGCAGCATATACCAATATCTTTTCTTGAAGTAAGTATGGATTTCCGGAATTCATTATACTTACTGTTTTTCCAGATATCTTTTAAACCGTTTTTATAAATATTTCCAAAAGCATAGGACGCATCCTTATCAAAACAGCATGGCAGTACCATACCATTCTGTGTAATTACCGTTGAACTCCATAGTCTCCAGCATTTATTCGCCAGCCTGTTTTTAATTATATAATTCCTGTCTTCTGATAGTTTATATCTTGAATACTTACTTATTGTCGGAATTAATGGATTGCCATTCCTGAATTCATTAATTTGTATTGATTTGAATAATACCTGGTTTGCACCGAGATGCTTATAAAACTTTTTTATTTCACGGAGCTGATACTGGTTATGCCTGGTAATGAGCGACTGGACAATAATATGTGGTTTCCCGGATTTTAGTGTTTTTTTATGACTTGCAAGGGTTTTAATACCTGTAATTATCTTTTCAATATTTCCGTTTTTACGATATATCTCATAAATATCCTGTGTCATACCGTCTGCACATACTATTAGCCTGTCAAGACAGGATTCGACTATCTTCTTTGAATTCCGGGCGTTCAAAAAATGTCCGTTTGTGGAGATATTGGTATATATTTTTTTTTCTTTTGCAATCGCTATCATCTTAAAAATGTCAGGGTGCAGGAATGGCTCACCCTGAAAATAGAGGTTGAGGTATAATAGGAAGGGGGCCAATTCGTCAGTGATCTTTTTATAAAGGGTCATCTGCATGTTGCCGGCTGCTCTTGTAAGTGCTTTTTGTCCGCTCGGGCACTCGCTGCAGGCAAGATTACAGAAGGTAGTGGGTTCAATTGAAATGCTGCAGGGATAACCTGAGATTAATGGTTTTTTTATTAATGCCGATATAAAGTAGCTACATTTAAGTTTTATTAAATTAAAGATTTTTCCTGGCGAAGATGCCGAAAAGAGATTCAGGTAATCATAAAACATATGAAAGAGAAATCAAATTATAAGATCAAAGTTAGTTATTCTCAAGTATTTTAAACAGTTCATCCAGTTTGGGAGTAAGAATAATTTCAGTCCTCCTGTTTTTTTGACGTGCTTCAGGTGTTTTCCCGGGGTCAACAGGCATAAATTCCCCTTTCCCGGAAGCTGTTAGTCGCTTTGGATTTATTTTTGATCCGTCAAGAAGAATCCTGACTATGGCAGTTGCTCTTTGAACACTCAGATCCCAGTTATCTTTATATGCTGAACCCGGAATGACCTTTACATCATCGGTATGTCCTTCTATCATAATATTAATATCGGGATTCTGTTCAAGTACTTTTGCCAGTTTCTTAAGTGCGTTGACACCTTTAACATCAACTTCAGTACTCCCACTTTTAAACAACAATTTTTCCTCCAGTGAAACATATACTTTCCCGTTTTTCTGGGAAACAGTTAGTCCCTGATTTTCAAATCCCAGCAATGCTTCTGACACTTTTTGTTTTAATGCATTAACAGCAGAGTCTTTTCTCAACAAAATACTTTCCAGCTCTATTAAGCGGGCATTACGTTTTTCTAGTTCATTTTTTAATTGTTCAAGATTTGCTTTTTTCTCATCAAGAGTCCCTGAGAGTCTGTTTAGTTCATCTTCCCTTTTAATTAAATCTTCCTGTGTGGCTTGTAGCTGTTCAAGAAGTCTCTTTTTTTCTGTATCACTGCCTTTTATTATTGTTTCCTGTGAGCTTGACAGACCCTGGTACCTTTGCCTTAGCTGATTATATTCGGCTAACAAATGGTCAAGCTCACTTTTTTTCCTGGTGCTATCTTCCAACAGGCTGGAAATATTTTTATTGGTAGCTTCCATCCGTGACTTTAATTCATTATTATCGACAGTCAGTTTTTCATTTTCACCTTTTAAAAGGTCATTTTCTTCCCGGCAGTTCCTGTTCTCATGTTGAAGGGTCTTAAATTGTCTGGGGGATACGCAGGTTAATAATGTAAATCCGGTCAAAGCAATAACTATACTGGTTAATCTCATAATATATTTTTATTTTAATATTAAATATTTTGATGAAATTACAACATGAATCAATTAACCTCAAATAAAGTAAATAATAATTATTAACTTTGAGAGCCTAATTTTAAATATCTTAAATGGAGAGCAATAATTTAAGTTATTTAGATAAAATCAGATTTCCTTCAGATTTAAAAAAGCTAAAGGTTGAAGAGCTTGTTGATGTTAGCAGGGAGTTAAGGCAGTTTATCATTGATGAAGTATCGTCAAATCCCGGGCATCTTGGTGCAAGTCTTGGCGTGGTTGAGCTTTCGGTTGCTTTACATTATATTTTTGACACACCTTTTGATAAGATAATCTGGGATGTAGGGCACCAGGCTTATGGACATAAAATTTTAACGGGCAGGAAGGATATATTTCATACCAACAGAAAATACAAAGGCATAAGCGGATTTCCAAAGATGAGTGAAAGCGAGTATGATTCGTTTGGCACCGGCCATGCATCGACGTCGATATCAGCTGCACTGGGAATTGCTGTAGCAGACAGGCAGAAAGGAATTGAAAGGCATGTTATTGCCGTGATAGGAGACGGAGCACTAACCGGGGGCCTGGCCTTTGAAGGATTAAATAACGTTGGTATTGAACAGACAGATATACTTGTAATTCTTAACGATAATAATATAGCGATAGATCCCAATGTAGGGGCAATTAAAGAGTACCTTGTCGACATTACTACCTCAAGAACATATAACAGGCTTAAGAATGAGATTTGGCATTTACTCGGAAAGATTAGTAAGATTGCGCCTCATGCCAGGGATTATGCCAAAAAGCTTGAGAACGGATTAAAATCAATATTACTCAGGCAAAGCAATTTGTTTGAAGCCCTGAATTTCAGATATTTCGGTCCGGTTGACGGGCATGATGTTGTTCATCTTGTAAAAATAATGGAAGACCTTAAGAATATCAGGGGGCCTAAATTATTGCATATCCTGACAAAGAAAGGGAAGGGTTTCAGGCAGGCAGAACTTAATCAAACAGTATTTCATTCACCTGGCCGGTTTGATAAAAAGACGGGTAAGATATTAAAAGTCAAGTCTGATAAATTAGAGCCGCCGCTTTATCAGGATGTTTTCGGACATACCATACTGGAGCTTGCCAGGAACAATGATAGAATAGTTGGAATTACTCCGGCTATGCCCTCGGGATGTTCACTAAAGATGATGATGGACGAAATGCCCGAAAGGACTTTTGATGTGGGGATAGCTGAACAGCATGCGGTAACTTTTTCAGCAGGATTGGCTACGCAGGGATTGATACCGTTTTGCAATATTTATTCATCTTTCATGCAGAGAGCATATGATCAGATAATTCATGATGTGGCTTTACAGAATCTGAATGTTGTTTTTTGTCTTGACAGGGGGGGACTTGTCGGTGCTGACGGTCCGACTCATCATGGGGTGTTCGATTTGGCATATCTGAGGAGTATTCCTGATGTTATTGTTTCTGCGCCCATGAATGAGGAGGAACTCAGAAATTTGATGTATACGGCACAACTTCGAAATAACGGTCCCTTTGCGATCAGGTATCCCCGGGGCAGGGGAGTAATGACTGACTGGCAGAAACCTTTCAGGGAAATAGAGATTGGTAAGGCGAGAAAGATAAATGAAGGTTCTGGCATCGTTATCCTTACTATAGGCCATGTCGGCAACCTTGTAAATGAAGCGATACTGAGACTTGAAGCTGAGAATATTAGTGTTGCCCATTATGACATGAGATTCGTCAAGCCTCTGGACAAAGAATGTTTACATAATATTTTTAAAAAGTTTAATTCTCTGATAACTATTGAAGACGGGACAGTAGTCGGGGGATTCGGAAGCGCGGTAATTGAATTTATGTGTGAAAACGCCTATAAGGCAGAGGTTAAACGGCTTGGCATCCCCGATAAATTTATCGGGCACGGGACACAGAAGGAATTATATAAAGAATGCGGGTTTGATCCTGACGGCATCTATCTGGCAGTAAAGTCAATGGTAAAGCCCAGGGTCTTCTCAAATGTAAGCTGATATATAGCGAGGATTAATATTTCAGTTTAGTCAAATTTTCTCCCTACAATAAGTATGTCATCAATCTGTTCATAATTTCCGCGCCATTTTTCAAAAGTATTTTCCAGGATTGTCTTTTGTTCTTCCATATTTTTATCCTGGATATCCATAATCAGTTTCTTAAGATTGGCGCTTTTAAATTTCTTTCCTTCATCACCTCCAAATTGATCGCTATAACCATCGGAATACAAATAAACAGAGTCTCCTTTCTTTATTTTTAATTTGTGATTGGTAAATTTCATTACCTGTCCGGTTGTTCGTCCTATAGAAAACCTGTTTGCTTTTATTTCAAGCAGTTCCCCATTCCGCACAAGGATAAGCGGGTTAAATGCTCCTGCATATTGTAACTCTCTTGTTGCGGGAGTATATGCAACCAGCGCCAGGTCCATACCGTCAGCTACAGCTTCTTCTCCTTTTTGATGCAGAGCCGTGGCAACTTCTTCATTAAGTCGGTTTAATACTTCAGCAGGCTCATGAATTCTATTTTCGATAACAATTTTATTAAGTGAGGTGTAACCAATAAATGACATGAAAGCTCCCGGCACACCATGGCCCGTACAATCGACAGCAGCAAAGAATTCTTTCTCTGCCCGTGAGGTTATCCAGTAAAAATCTCCGCTAACTATGTCCTTGGGTTTAAAAAATATAAATGTATTATCAAAAGGAATGTCCGGTGGTAAAATAGCAAATTGTATCCGCTTTGCGTACCTTATGCTATCGGTAATATCTTTATTTTTTAATGCCAGTTCTTCATTGGCCTCTGAAAGAGCCAGGGTTCGTTCCTTGACTTTGGATTCAAGTATTCTTTTTTCCCTGATCAGGTTACGTTCACGTATTTTGATAAATGTAATTATTCCAGTAATTAACAGGATTGTTGTTGAAATAATGAACCACGCCCGCTGGTAAAATGGAGCCAGAATCTGGAATTCATATTCTATTGGTTCTGTATTCCAGATACCTTCAGCATTCTTTGCAACAACTTTAAATACATATTTTTTCGGGGGCAGAGAGCGGTAATTAATATATGTCTGGTCTGCAACATCCTGCCAGTCAGATTCCAGTCCGTCCAGCATAATTTTATAACGCACAGCTTCCGGATTAGTAAGGCATATACTATGATAATTAAATGCAATAGAGTTCTGGTTATGTGCCAATTTAAGATCGCCGGTCATTTCTTTTTCAAATCCATTAACTGTCATTTTAATTATATGCGTTAATGGCTGGGTAGGGCATTTTTTTGACAGGGTCGGACTGTACTTAATAGCTCCATTTATCGTTCCAAACCATAAATTCCCCTCATTATCTTTATATGTTGCATTATTTTTGGTCTCAATGCCTGTAAAACCGCTTTTTCGCGTATATGTATATATCTTATTCTCCTTCTGGACTATTTTATTTAACCCCCTGTTTGTGCCAACATAAATATTATCAAAGTCATCAACAGAAATAAGGTTTATAGAATTGGTCAGCAATCCGTCAACAATAGTATATCTCCTTATTATCGTGTCTTTGACAACCATGACTCCCCTTGTCTCTGTACCTAACCATATTTTGCCCTCATTATCTTCAGTAATACATGTGGGTGTGATATTTTCAACCAGGTTATAAATTTTATATTCATCATTCTTCATCCTTGTTATACCTTTTCCTTCTGAACCTACCCATAAATAGTTCTTTGAATCTACAAACAAAGAAGTAATATGATTGCCTGCAAGACCTGTTTCATGTGAATGCCTGCCTATATATTTAGAATTATTAAGGTCAAACTGGAATATACCTTCATAAGTGCCAATCCACAACTGGTTTGATTTATCAATTTCTATAGCCCGGGGATCATAGGATATTTTCGCATTAATACCAGGCTGGCTGACAAAGGAATTAATAATATTGTCATATTTTAAAACACCCTGGTCAGCAGTAAGTATCCAGATATTGTTATCATTATCGTGTTTAAAGGATCTTATCTGGTTACTTATATAGTTGTTTGACTGGTTATAATGAATAAATATCTGAATGGTATCAACATTGTTATATACAGTTATTCCACCGTTTGTGCCGAACCATATTTTATTATCATTATCCTGGAATATTGCCCACACCTGGTCATTGATAAGACCGTTGTCGGTTGTAAAAGACACAAATTGCTCACCTTTAAATATCTCGAGTCCGTTCTCAACGGTTCCTATTAAAATATTACCTTCCTTGTCTTCTATTATACAAAATATCCAGTTATCATGCATCCCGTTTTTTGTATTAAATACTTTAACCCCTTCTTCACTTATTCTGGATATCCCTCCATTGCTTTTATCCCTTGCCCAGTGGCCTACCCAGATGTTTCCTTCCCTGTCTTCATAAATTGAACTAACCCAGTTTGCCGCCAGTCCGTCTTTATCATCATAAATTTTAAAAGTGTCTTTTGAATAGATGTATTTAATAAGTCCCCCGTTATATGTTCCAAACCACAGATTCTTTTTGGAATCCTCGAACATTACCGTTGTATTAAAATATGTACTGAACCCTTCGGGGACATAATTCTCGAAATTGTTTTCTTTCTTATTGTATTTTTTTATTGCTACATCCGTAACAAAATATAGATCGCCCTCTGATGTCATAAGGCAGTTGACAATTCTGTCACTCAAACTTTTGCCTTTATAATGCTCAAACTTCAGGCTGGAAATTTCAGCATTGGGATTAATAAAGACATAAGCTCCGTCACCCCATGTAGTTAACCATAATTTCCCGTCCGTATCCTGCGTAATTGAAGTTATATCGTTTAATAATATTGTATCTGACAAATGGACAGCTTCAAATTTGCCATCAGAATATCTTGTCAGTCCCCCGCCCGTGTGCCCCAGCCAGATATTGCCGTACGAATCAAGGTATATAGTTCTTACCCCTCCTTCCGAGAGTCCGTTTTCTATTGTATAATTTATAAAATTATTGCCGTCAAATTGTGAAGCGCCTGCTTCAGTCCCCAGCCATATATAGTCATTGTTATCCTGAATTATTGTATATACTTTTGATTGGGCAAGGCCATCAATTACACTGTAATTGTCGAAGTAATATGTCTGGGCAGAAGATAATGAATAGATTGATAATAAGGCATATAAAAAAATTATTCGTTCAGCTGAACGAATAATTTTTATTTTCTTTACGATATTTATAAACATCATTAAGGCATAAATTTAGTTTTTTGAAATGAAGAAGAACGTACCGTTCTCATCTTCAAGTCCGGCTATTTTCCCGAACTTCGGCTTTTGTTGTTTATTTTTTTCTACTGCGACCACAACCTTATTTACTATTGATTCAATAGGTATACAGGCATTGGGGTTATTTGCCAGGGTATTGGCAAAAGTCCTTGTGAACTGTGAATCATCTATCGCCAGCTCATATCCTGCCGATGAGAATACCTGTGACGATTTCAGCCTCGTAGCTTCCCAGTCATTACAGTTTCTTTGCTTCGGGATTTCACGCATGGCCTGGTAAAAAGTTGGTCCTGATTCACAGGCATCGGTAACAACAAGTGTATGTGTAACATAATTTGTATATGATTGCAGTGAGGCTCTCAGGGCATTAATGTTGAAATAAGTAAATTCATCATCCCTTTTTGCATCAACGGGTATCCAGTAGCCCGTTTCGTTAATGAATTTACCGTGTCCGGCATACCATATAAGCAGGGCATTTACTCTATTGCCCCTGACAAGGTCTCTTAATTCTATTGAAAAGAATTTTTCCATATCTTTTTTTGTCAGGTCTTTCTTATGGATGACTTTATGTATGTCATAATTTGATAATGCCGAGCGCATCAGGGTAACATCTTTTGAAGGACCTTCAAGACTTGGAAATGATTCATAATTTGAATTTTCAATAAAAACCACCCATGTCCTTCCCATAGGATTATTGGCAAGGAGAGAGGCCCCCTCACGGTTTAAATTGAACTGTTGTTGCGTTTCATTGTTGTTTATATCTATTGCCCTTACAGTGAACTTACTTTTGTTTGTAATATTTATTGTCGCTGAAAATCGAGGATTATACTCGTTTAACTTAAAACTTGCCGAAATACCATCTATCAATATTGTCTTGATCAAACTCTCATCAGTTATTTTACCTTCGACATACAAGTTTGGCTCTTCATTATCAAGATAAATTTCTCCGTCATCTGATGCATAGGGAGCTATTATTGCTACTTTGGGAGGATTAATCTCGGTGCGCTCAATAGTATACGTGTTATTCTGCGTGTTATTATAACTGTCAATTGCAGTAATAGTAAACATGTCCTTATTAGCAACATCAATGTTTGCCAAAAACTCATACTCATCCTCATTTTGCAGAAACGGGACTTCCTTATTGTTAATTAAAAGAGATTTTATTTCACTTTCATCAACTATTTTCCCTTTTATGGTAACCTCGTTCTTATCTTTTGCTATTCTGACAACAAGGTCATCAATAGGTTCAGGATTAACAAGAACAATAACAGGTTTATTATCTTCCCTGTTTAGTTCAAATAATCTGTCTTTTGCCGATTCCAGCAGTTTTTTTGCCTTGACGTCATATTCAGACAATGCCGAAAGGGTTTCATAGTCCTTGATGGCAGCTTTATAATTTGCAATTTGTTCAAAGGAATAGGCTCTCTTATAATAGGCCTCTGAACATTTATCATCCATCATTATTACTTTCGTAAAATCATTTATGGCATTCTGATGTTGTGCATATTGCTGATAATATGTCCCGCGGACAAGATACATCTCCTCATTTTCGGGGTCAATAATAATATTTTTTGAAATATCATCAATTGCTTTAGGAAACTCCAACATTTTAATATAGACCTGGCTCCGGACAAGGTATGCATCAGTATTGTCCTTATCAAGCTCTATGGCAGTATTGCAATTTTCTATAGCCTGATTCAGTTTATTCATATTGAGCCTTAGACGGGCAATTGCTATATAAGGCTCCACAAATCTTCTGTTTTTGGCAATTGCTTTCTGAAAATCTATTTCCGCCTGATTATAGTTTTTCAGGTATTCCGATACTATCCCGTGATAATAATTATTGTAAGCATTATCCTTAAGGATTATAGCCTTTTTGGCTGCAGTTAACGCATTCATGTACTCCTCGAGTTCAATCAGTATTTTTACCTGCAATTGCAGGGCTTCGAGAAACTTGCTTCTCAATTCCAGGCTTTTATTAATATAGTCTTTTGCTTCTTTGAAATTGCCGAGTTTATAATTTATTCTGGCCGCGCCATAATATACCTCGGGAGTTTTATTTTCAAATACAAGTGCCCTGTTATAGTCGTCCGCTGCTTTATTTAACTCATTTATTTTTTCGTATGCATTGGCTCTTTCAATGTAAGCATCTGCATAATTAGGACTTATTTCAATTGCCTTTGAGAATTGTTCTATTCCATCCTTATAATTATTGGTAGCAATAAAGTCTTGTCCGGCTTTAAAATATTGTTTTGCATTCTGACCAAATATGAAAGTGGAACTAAGGATTAATATGAGACAGGTTAACTTGAGATGTTTTTTCATAGCTTGAAATTTTAGGGTTACTAAACCTGATGCTTTTTACTAAAACATTAAATAAAAATAGGATTAATATGAAATTTATTTTCAAATATACAAAAATATATAAAGAACTTAATAACTAATGGGTATTAAATGTTTCAGAATGAATATTATGCGCTCAGGTGAATAAGTTATAAAATCCTAATTATTTGTCATTGCAGTATATTGTTCCTGAAGATCAGTAACCTGTCATTTTCAATATAAGTCTCCTTTATTGGCTCATAAGGAATAACAGGGGCTCTTATACCTGCTTTAAACTCCATGTTACCTGTAAAAACCCTTGCCTCGTCCCATAAATTCTTTTTTATGAAGCTTTCAATAAGCATTTTTCCTCCTTCAACAAATAATGACTGGATCTCTTTATTATAAAGAACTTTCAGCATCTCTTCAAGCATATTGTCATTAAAGTTTATACTGACATATTCGGGGTTCTTTCCTGGCCTGACTTTTTTTTCAGTAAATACAACGGTTTTTAATGTTTTATCAAACAGATGCAGGCCGGAAGGCAACCGGAGCTTTCTGTCAGGAATTACTCTCACCGGATTATTGCCGTTCCAGAACCTGATGTTCAACCGGGGATTATCAAGCAAGGCGGTATTTGTTCCAACCATTATGGAATGTTCCTCAGATCTCCACTTATGAACGAGCACCCGTGATATGTTATTTGAGATCCATATAGTGTTACCATGCTGCTTTTTGTCCCTCATAATATCGATATAGCCGTCAGTTGTTTGTGCCCATTTCAGGATAATATAGGGCCGTTTTTGCCTATAATATGAGAAAAATCTTTTATTGAGTTCAGCCGACTCCTTTTCCAGGACACCTGTTATAACCTCTCTTCCGCTATTCTTGAGCTTTTCAACTCCTTTCCCTGCCACAATTGAATTAGGATCAATAGTTCCTATAATAATACGTGGTATATTATTTTTAATAATTAGTTCAGAACAGGGAGGGGTCTTCCCCAGGTGGGAACATGGTTCAAGATTAACATAAAGAGTGGATTTATTTAACAGGTACTTGTCCTTAACTGAGTTAATGGCATTTGCTTCGGCATGTAATTCTCCATATTTTTTATGGTAGCCTTCGCCAATTATTTTGCCATTATGTTCTATTACCGCTCCTACCATTGGATTCGCTGCTGTATTGCCCTGTCCCATTTTTGCCAGTTCCAGGCAGCGGTGCATATATTTTTCGTTATCCATAATAGTACTCACAATAATCTGATTTTACTATTTTTGAAATATGAATAATTCAAATAAGACTGTTTCACATATTGTGAACCGGATTAAAATAAATCTTGCTAATCTTTATCCCGATAATGAAATTCAGAGTTTTATTTATCTTATATTTGAATACCTGCTAAATTACACTAAAATTGACATACATATCAACAGTAATAAAACAATTTCACGCAGGACAGAGAAACGGATAGATGATATTATAAATGATCTGAAAAAATACAAGCCCGTTCAATATATTTTTGAAAAATCTGAATTCTACGGGCTTCATTTCAGGGTATCACCCGATGTGTTAATTCCAAGGCAGGAGACTGAAGAACTTGTTGACTGGATCATAAAGGACGCCAGGGGAAATAAAAGCAAGATTCTGGATATTGGAACGGGTTGCGGATGTATAGCCGTCGTACTGGCTAAGGTTCTGGCTCACTCAGTTATTGATGCAATGGATGCATCTGCAAAAGCAATTAAACTGGCAAAATATAATGCTTTGATGAACGAAGTAGCAGTTAATTTTACGCTTTACGATATTATGAAAAATGATATGGAGAAAATAAGTACGGATTATGATATAATTGCAAGTAATCCTCCCTATATCAGGGAATCGGAGAAGTCTGCATTACCGAAAAATGTCCTGAATTACGAACCCCGGGAATCGTTATTTGTGCCTGATGATGATCCCCTGATTTTTTACAGGGTAATAGCAGAATTTGGAGTACATGCTCTGAAGGGCGGGGGAAGGGTATATTTTGAGGTTAATGAAGCCCTCGCAAACGAGGTAGTTGAAGAATTAGCAAGGCATGATTATAAAAAAATTGAAATTAAAAAAGATATTGCAGGCAAGGACAGGATGGTAAAGGCATATAAAACAGGATAGTAAAGGCATACAAAATATAATTAAGTATTGTAAATGGATAAAAAAAGCTCGGCACCGGACAGCCTGATATTAAAAAGGATGCAGATAATGTGCAGTAAGCAGGAAAGATGCACAAATGACATCAGGAAAAAACTTGCTGAATTTAATCTTTCAGAACAGGAAAAGGATAGCATTATAAGTGCGCTGACAAAGGACAACTTTATTAATGATGAGCGGTATGCCTTATCCTTTGTTCATGATAAATTAAGATTTAACAAGTGGGGTAAAATTAAGATAAAATACGAGTTGAAGCATAAGGGTATAAGTAATGAACACATTTCCAAAGCATTGGAGAGTATTGACAGTTCTGACTACAGGCGTATACTGGAAACAGAATTAATGAAGAAATTAAGAAAGCCGGGATCACCAGGTAAACTGGCATTAAAAAGCAAGCTTTTGCGTTTCGGGCAGTCCAAAGGTTTTGAAACAGAGCTTATATTTAGTATAATTGACGAGATATTAAATAAAAAAAATAGTGATAACTAACATATTTAAATAGGTGCCATACAGGAAAAATTAATAATTTTGATGACCTGGAAATTAATATTATAATTATGATAACACTTGAACAGATCAAAGAATTACCAGAGCGCACCGATGCGCTGAGGAGGTATCTTTGACATTGACACGAAAATAGAAGCTGTTCGTAAGGAAGAGGAGAAAACGAATAAAACGGATTTCTGGAATGACCCTAAGGAGGCAGAGAAACAGCTAAAACTCATATCTTCTATCAAAGCATGGACTGATGCTTATAACGAAGTGAAGAGTAACACCGATGATTTGATGGTCTTATTCGATTTTTATAACGAGGGCGAAGCCACAGAAAAAGATGTTGAAGAACAATATTACAAAACATTGCAGCTGGTCGAAGATCTTGAATTTAAAAATATGCTGAGGGATGAAGAGGATGAGTTTGGAGCAATATTGAAAATTAATGCCGGTGCAGGTGGCACGGAAAGTCAGGATTGGGCTGAAATGCTGATGAGGATGTATATAAGATGGGGTGAACGAAACAGTTACAATGTAAGGGAAGCGAGTTATCTTCAGGGTGACGATGCAGGAATAAAATCAGTTACCCTTGAATTTACGGGAGACTTTGCTTATGGCTATCTTAAGTCTGAAAGCGGTGTGCACAGGCTTGTAAGACTTTCGCCCTTTGATGCCAACAACCGGAGACATACTTCTTTTGCTTCCGTATTTGTATCACCGATAGTTGATGACTCTATTGAAATAATTGTTAATCCTGCCGATCTGGAGTGGGATACTTTTCGTTCAAGCGGTGCAGGAGGACAACATGTTAATAAAGTTGAAACAGGTGTACGCGTTAAACATCTGCCAAGCGGTATTATAGTGGAAAATACCGAATCACGTTCACAGATAAAAAACAGGGAGAACGCAATGCGCATTTTAAAATCGCATTTGTATGAAATTGAACTGAGGAAAAAGAAAGAAAAGCAGGCCAAACTTGATGGCAAGAAGAAAAAGATTGAATGGGGATCGCAAATAAGAAATTACGTTATGCATCCCTATAAACTTGTTAAGGATCTACGTACAGACTATGAAACTTCGAATGTCCAGGCAGTACTGGATGGCGATTTGAATGATTTTATAAAGTCTTATCTGATGCAATATGGAGGAGGCAATGATAAAAGTATACCATAACCCAAAATGCAGAAAAAGCCGTGAAGGGCTCAAATATTTGCAGGATAAAGGAGTTGATTTCAAAGTTGTGAATTATATTAAAGACGGGATAACAGAAAAGGAACTATCGGAGATAGTCCTGAAATTGAATGTTAAGCCTGCTGATATTGTGCGTAAGCAGGAAGATATATACAGAAAGGAGCTTAAAGGCAAAAAATTTACTGATTCCGAATGGATAAAAATTCTGGTTGAAAATCCGAGGCTGTTGCAGCGGCCTATTGTAATAGCCAGGCATAAGGCAGTTATTGCTCAACCCCCTGAAAAGGCGGATGAGCTATTATGAAATTCAGATTCAGTCCTATTTAGCAGTCAATAATTTAAATAGTTCATGCTATGCAATATAGAATTGAAAAAGACATTATGGGGGAAGTGAGGGTCCCTGCTGATAAATACTGGGGAGCTCAAACCCAGCGATCAAAAGACAACTTTAAAATTGGACAGGAAGCTTCAATGCCTCTTGAAATTATGAGGGCTTTCGGGTACCTGAAAAAAGCCGCCGCCTTTGCTAATCATAAGCTGGGTGTTTTATCAGAGAAAAAAAGAGATCTGATATCACTTGTCTGCGATGAAATAGTTGAAGGGAAACTCGACGATCAGTTTCCCCTGGTGATATGGCAGACAGGGTCGGGGACCCAGACAAATATGAATGTGAACGAAGTAATTTCCAACAGGGCACATGTTTTGAACGGTGGTAAGCTCGGTGAAGGAGTGAATACTATCCATCCTAATGATGACATTAACAAAAGCCAGTCATCCAATGATACTTTTCCTACGGCCATGCATATCGCAGCCTATAAAATGCTTACGGAAATTACAATTCCCGGCGTTATGCACCTTAAGGAAGGATTGGCCGCTCTGGCAGATAAAATGGGGAATATAGTGAAAACAGGACGTACTCACTGTATGGATGCGACGCCATTAACCCTGGGGCAGGAGTTTTCAGGTTATGTGTCACAGCTTGAACATGGGTTAAAAGCGCTTGATAATACCCTTGAACATCTTTCAGAATTAGCCCTCGGAGGAACATCGGTTGGAACCGGATTAAATGCCCCTGCTGGATATGATATTGAGGCAGCAAAGCATATAGCAGATTTAACTGGACTACCTTTTAAAACAGCGTCAAATAAGTTCGAGTCACTTGCAGCACATGATGCTATTGTTGAGGCCCATTCAGCATTAAAGCAACTGGCAGTAAGTATAATGAAAATAGCCAATGATATTAGATTGATGGCTTCCGGCCCCCGCTCAGGAATCGGAGAACTAATAATCCCTGCAAATGAACCCGGTTCGTCTATAATGCCCGGTAAAGTAAATCCCACACAAGTTGAAGCAATCACAATGGTTTGTGCGCAGATTATGGGAAATGATGTTACCATATCAATAGCTGGCAGTAACGGGCATTTTGAATTAAATGTTTTTAAGACTGTTATGATAGCAAATTTCCTGCAATCGGCCAGATTGCTTGGCGATGCCTGTGTTTCTTTTGCAGATAAATGCGTTGCCGGCATAAAACCCGATGAACCAAGGATAAGAGAACTCCTTCAACAGTCATTGATGCTGGTGACGTCATTAAATCCACATATAGGTTATGAAAATGCAGCAAAGATCGCAAGGAAGGCTTATAAGGAAAATATAACATTAAAACAGGCAGCCGTGGAGCTGGGACTTGTCAGTGACAAGGATTTTGATAAATGGGTAGATCCGATGAAGATGATATGATTTCTATTATAAATGTCCGGATAACTATAATATGCAAGTAATATGAAAGAAGAGCTGTTTGCAGAATTTCCCCCGACACCCACTGACGTTTGGGAATCGCAAATTAGAGCCGATTTAAAAGGTGCGGATTATTGCAAAAAACTCATATGGAAAACTATTGAAGGTATTGATATAAAGCCATTTTACAGGTCAGAAAATATTAATGACCTTAAATATCCGGATAGTTATCCGGCTGATTTTCCATATGTCAGAGGCGCGTTTTTAAATAATAACTGGGACATCAGGCAGAATATTGTCGCTGACGATTTTGAAGAAGCAAATAAAAAGGCCCTGTATCTTATTAATAACGGAGTAAATTCAATTGGTTTTGATTTAAAAGGGAAAGAGAAAATGGACAGGGATGAATTCGGGCATCTCGTTAAACATTTGGATATTGAATCAGTTTCTTTAAACTTTATAATCGGCAGGCGGGCTTCAATAATAACTGAATATCTGGATCATATAATAAAATCCGGAAGGATTAAGCCGGGTAAAATACGGGCCTCTGTGGATTATGATCCGCTGGGGGAACTTACGGTTAAAGGTATGTTTTACAAAAGTGAAAAGGAAGATTTTATTATTGCCCGGTCACTTCTTGACTTTGCGCAGTCAAATTTCCCCGGATTAAGGGTTATCCCGGTTAACGGTATAATTTTTCGCAATGCAGGGGCATCAATTGTTGAGGAGCTCGGATTTAGCCTGGCCATGGGCAGCGAGTATTTATCAAAACTATCTGAATCAGGACTTGTCGTCGACAAGATAGCCAGGCATTTACAGTTCAACTTTGGTGTAGGGTCAAATTATTTTATGGAAATTGCCAAACTGAGGGCGGCAAGATTATTATGGTCAAAGATTGTGGAAGCATATGGAGCAACGGGCAGTGAAACGGCCAAAGCTTATATTCATTCCGAGACTTCAAAATGGAATAAAACAATATATGATCCCTACACAAATATTTTGAGGGCAACCACCGAATCAATGTCTGCAATAATCGGCGGCACAAACTCTTTGCTCGTTAATCCCCACGATTATATTTACAGGAAACCAGCGGAGTTTTCAGAACGAATAGCCCGAAATATCCAGCATATCCTCATGGAAGAGTCCTGTTTTAATAAAGTGGCTGACCCTTCAGCAGGTTCATACTATATTGAGAATCTTACGGATATGGTTGCCGAAAAAGCATGGAGTATCTTTTTGGCTGTTGAAGATATGGGAGGCTATATTAAGTCATTGGAAAAAGGATATGTCCAATCGGTTATTAAGAATACGGTTGCACGGCGAAGGGATAATATTAGCAGGGGAGAAGAAGTATTACTGGGGACCAACAGGTTCCCGAATTTTAATGAATCGGTTAAGAAAGAAATAGAAATGCCAATAGCGTTTCCACGGGATATAAAAAAAGAAGAGACCGGGAAAGTTAAGCCTCTTAAAACAGGGAGGGGCGCTGAACAATTTGAAAAACTGCGGTTCAAGGTTGAGAATAATATAAGACCCGCGGTATTTATGCTGACCTATGGGGATGTAGCTTCAAGAAGGGCCAGAGCAATATTCGCATGTAATTTCTTTGCCTGTGGGGGCTATGAAGTTATTGACAATTTAGGGTTTGCTTCTGTTGCTGAAGGGATACGGGAAGCCATTAGCAGTAAGGCACGTATTGTTGTTGTCTGCAGTTCTGATAATGAATATGCCGCTATTGTCCCTGATATTTATAAAAAGTTAAGAAACAGAGCATTGATAGTAGTTGCCGGATTACCTGACAGTATATATAAACTAAGGGAAAAAGGAATTGAGCATTTTATTCATAGCAGGATGAATATGCTTGAGGAATTGAAGAAGTACCATAACTTATTAAATATTAGTGATTAACAAGATATATTAAAATATGCATCCGGATTTCAGGAATATAGACTTCAGACGGCAAAGGGAAGCCGTGATATCATCATCTGACTGGGAGAAGAAGAATAATATCAGGGAAAACTGGACAACTCTTGAGCAAATTCCGGTAAAGCCTGTATATACGAGGGAAGATTTATCAGAACTAAAACACCTGGACTATGCTGCAGGTGTACCGCCCTTTCTGCGGGGCCCCTATTCGACTATGTATATTATACGGCCATGGACAATAAGACAATATGCCGGTTTTTCCACAGCCGAGGAGTCCAACGCATTTTACAGGAGAAATCTGGCATCCGGACAAAAAGGATTGTCTGTTGCCTTCGATCTGCCCACACACAGGGGATATGATTCAGATCACGAAAGGGTTGTGGGCGATGTTGGCAAGGCGGGGGTAGCAGTTGACTCTGTTATTGATATGAAAATTCTTTTTGACCAGATACCTTTAAATAAAATGTCGGTATCCATGACCATGAACGGTGCAGTATTACCTGTCATGGCATTCTATATCGTGACTGCCCTGGAGCAGGGTGTTAGCCTTGATGAATTAAGCGGTACAATGCAGAATGATATACTTAAGGAGTTTATGGTCAGAAATACATATATATATCCTCCTGAAGGTTCAATGAGGATAGTTGCGGATATTTTCAGGTATGCATCTCAGAACATGCCAAAATTTAATTATATAAGTATATCGGGGTATCATATGCAGGAAGCAGGGGCACCGGCAGATATTGAGTTAGCCTATACCCTGGCAAACGGACTGGAATATCTGCGCACAGGTATCAAAGCCGGATTGGATATTGATTCATTTGCCCCCAGAATTTCATTTTTCTGGGCTATAGGGATGAATCATTTCATGGAGATTGCTAAGTTGCGGGCTGCCAGGCTTTTATGGGCGAAGATCGTAAAGCAGTTTGAACCGGCAAATTCCAGGTCCCTGGTTCTGAGGACCCACTGCCAGACATCGGGATGGAGCCTCACAGAGCAGGATCCTTATAATAATATTGCACGTACCTGCATTGAAGCTATGGCAGCCGCTTTGGGCCATACCCAGTCACTTCATACCAATGCCCTGGATGAGGCTATAGCTTTGCCTACCGATTTTTCTGCACGTATTGCAAGAAATACACAGATATTTTTGCAGGAAGAGACAGGTATCACGAAGAATGTTGATCCCTGGGGAGGTTCATATTATCTTGAATCACTTACACATAAGCTGGTGCACAGGTCATGGGGTCATATACAGGAAATTGAAGAATTCGGGGGCATGGTTAAAGCAATAGAAGCAGGCATCCCCAAGATGCGTATTGAGGAAGCTGCTGCCCAAAGGCAGGCAAGGATTGATTCAGGCATAGATACTATAGTAGGAGTTAATAAGTACAGACTTGATACAACTGAACCTATGGAAATTCTCGAGGTTGATAATTCTGCAGTAAGAAAAATACAGGCCAGCAGGCTTGAGAAGTTAAAGAAGAAGAGAAATAATGACGCTGTAAAGTCAGCTTTGAATAAAATTACCGAAGCCGCTGCAACAGGGAAAGGAAATCTGCTGGAACTTTCAGTTGATGCCGCAAAAAGCAGGGCTACACTTGGAGAAATTTCATATGCCGTTGAAAAGGTCTTTGGCAGGTATAAACCGGTCATACACTCTATATCGGGAGTGTATTCCGAAGTGTCGGCAAATGATGAAAATTATAAGAAATCATGCAGGTTATGTGAAATATTTGCACAAAAAGAAGGGAGGCAACCCAGAATTATGGTAGCAAAGATGGGGCAGGACGGGCATGACAGGGGTGCAAAAGTTATTTCTACGGGCTTTGCAGATATAGGCTTTGATGTAGATATAGGCCCCTTATTTCAAACCCCTGCTGAAACGGCCCGCCAGGCTGTGGAAAATGATGTTCATGTACTTGGTATTTCGAGCCTGGCAGCAGGACATAAAGTCCTGGTACCCCAGCTGATCAAAGAACTTAAAAGACTCGACAGAGAAGATATAATGGTGGTTGTTGGCGGAGTTATTCCCCCTCAGGACTATGAATTTTTGTATAGTTCGGGAGTAATCGGTATTTTTGGCCCGGGGACACCTGTAACTGAAACGGCAAGAAAAATTCTGGAAATACTGGTTGGTGAAAATTAGCGCTTATTATTTTTAATATAAAAACAATTTTTTATGGACAAACAAATTACAACAGCAGGCCAGGGCCTTGGTATTGCCGGTCTTGTGCTGGGAATTCTGGCAATTCCCCTTGCAATTGTTCCATGCACATTCATTATAGCTTTAATATTTGGTATAACAGGAATAGTATTGAGCTCCATTGCTTTATCGCAGGCAGGCAAAAAAAATGGAGCAAAGGGATTAATTATTGCGGCACTTGTGTGCTCCATCCTGGGAACTACTATTGCAGCTCTCTGGGGATTCACAATTAGCAGGGGAGCCAGGATGGCCAGGATGATCATGAGGGATGAATTTCATGGTAACCTGGATAAGGAGTTTGAAAAAGCATTCAAAAGCTTCGGCAAGGAAATGGAAGAAGCATTTGAAAATCTTGAGGAGGATCTGGAAAAGAATAAAGAGACAGATATTGAAGATACACTAACAGGAATAGAGAAGGAGCCGGATGATAAAAATAAGGACCTTCCCGGGGAAGAGCAAAAGTAGAAACCGGGGAAATCCTGCAGCAATATTTTAAGGAATCCATTGAAGAGGTTTTTGAAAATACCTGGCTTTTTTAACAAAGCTTATATTAAGATAAATCTGATATTTGGAGTATTTCTCATGCTCTTTTTTGTTTATTCATTAAGTTTTTCAGCCAGGGCTCATAATCATCCCATACCTTCATTTTATACCAAAATAACCGGTAAAGAATCGATTTCATCGGGATTATCAAGAAGCTTTTCAGAAATCATCAGGGGCAATTTCAAAAGGGCAAAAGAATATAATATTTATGGTCTGAGGGTATTTTTATTTTTTGCTGTACAGTTTTTTCTGAGATTCCTGTTCTCTTATCTTTACGCATATGAATGTGTGGCACGTAATTTTATTGTTATATCTGATTCTGTAATAAGCATTATACTTTTTATTGTTTGTTTCTGGCCCTTTGCAGTAAGCCTGATATTGACAACCTGTAATTAGTATGACAGAAATTCATTTAACGTAAAGCATTTGCCAACACGGATCCCCTTTTCTGTCATCATAAGATTACAGCATTCGACATTAATGTCATGCTCAAAGAATAAGGTATAATTATTTTTTAAGGCTTCCTCAAGGAATTCTTTCTTTTCATTAAAAGCTGCCAGGGGTTTTGTATCATATGCACAGATCCATGACAGCGGAATATGTGCAGATGTAGGAATTAAATCTCCTGTGAACACCAGTGTTTTATTATTATATCTGACAAAGGGGATGATCTGACCGTCAGTATGCCCGTTAAATATTCTGAGTTTCACACAGGGAACGAGTTCAAAATTCTTGTCAATGAATTCAAGCTGGCCATTTGTTTTTACGGGAACAAAATTTTCCTGCAGGAATGAAGATTTTTCTCTTTGATTCGGATTAAGGGCCCACTCCCACTGCTGCCTGCTTACCCAATAGCGGGCATTTTTAAAAGCAGGGACAGGCACATTATCTTCATTATATTCAACTCCCCCGCCGCAATGATCGAAGTGAAGGTGGGTTAAAACGACATCGGTAATGCCATCGAAAGCAACACCGGCTTTTCCCAGGGAGCCTTTTAGTGTATCTGTCCCGTTAAGGTAGTAGTACCTGAAAAATTTATCATCCTGCTTGCTGCCTATACCGGCGTCAATAAGAATTTTCCTGTCTTCAGCAATAATCAGCATGCATCTCATTGAAAGGTTGCAAAGATTTTTTTCATTGGCAGGATATTTTTCGGCCCAAAGAGATTTTGGTATAACCCCAAAAAGTGCACCTCCATCGAGCATAAGGTTCCCGGTTTCAATTTTATAGAGTCTCATTTTGGTATGTTAATATAAAAAATCATCATAAGGATATCTTGTTATATGAATCTTCTTTACTTCGTTATAAAGTAATTCTTTTAATTCATCGATATTTTCTTTTTTAGTTGCTGAAATGAATATACTGGGTGAATTATTTTTTGCCATCCATGTATTTTTAAGTTCACCAAGGGTATAGTTCTCCTTTGTCCTTGGTGTGAGGTCATCCTCATCTTTCCTGATATAGGAGTATGCATCGATTTTATTGAAGATCAGATAAGTCGGTTTATTATTGGCACTTATTTCGTAAAGTGTCTGATTAACGATATTTATTTGCTCCTCAAAATTAGGATGCGATATATCCACGATATGTAAAAGAATATCAGATTCCCGTAGCTCGTCCAGGGTTGACTTGAAGGACTCCACAAGATGATGAGGCAGCTTTCTTATAAATCCTACAGTATCGGAAAGAAGAAAAGGCAGATTGCCTATTACTACTTTTCTTACTGTTGTATCGAGGGTGGCAAATAACTTGTTCTCAGCAAAAACTTCCGATTTACTTAACAGGTTCATTAGAGTTGATTTGCCGACATTTGTATAACCGACCATTGATACCCTGACTAATTTTCCCCTGTTTTTTCGCTGGGTTGATTTCTGCTTATCTATCTTTATAAGGTCTGATTTTAATTTAGCAATCTTATCCCTGATAATTCGCCTGTCAGTTTCAATTTCAGTTTCTCCGGGGCCCCTCAGTCCTATACCTCCTTTCTGGCGTTCAAGGTGAGTCCACATTCTTGTTAGTCTCGGCAACAAATACTGGTATTGTGCAAGTTCAACCTGTGTTTTGGCGTGTGCAGTTTTAGCACGCCTGGCAAAAATGTCCAGAATGAGATTCGTCCGGTCAAGTATTCTTATATTCAGTTCACTTTCAATATTTCTCAACTGGCTGGGAGACAGATCATCATCGAATATCGCTATATCAACATCGTGCGTTTTTACAAAATACCTGATTTCTTCGAGCTTTCCGGCTCCTATAAAGGTCCTCGGATTAGGTATGTCCAGTTTCTGAACATATTGTTTTAAAGGTAGTGCACCAGCGGTTTCTGTTAAAAAGGCCAGTTCCTTAAGGTAATCATTAACTGTCTTTTCATTATTGTAGTTATTAACGACTCCTATAAGTATTGCTTTTTCCTGTCCGGTTTTAGTGATATACGCATTCAATGAAATAATATTAATATTGCTTTAATAGATTTTAGGCCTGTTATGCAGAATTACATCCCTTATTGAATTTTTAAGCAGCTCGCCGCAGTCGTATATCATAGTAAAGTCATCGGGGTAAGGCAGTGGTTCCGAATCAAGCAGCTTGCGTGTCTCCGGTTTCAGAGCTTCAATGTCTCCAACTGCCCTGGCTGATCTGTGCTCAAAAGAAGTTGATGCCCCTACAGGTTCTTTATTAATCAGGCGCCTGGGACCGGTGGATAAAACTTCCACCTCTCCTTTGATATTAACTGACTTTTCCTGGTATCTCTCAATAATTGTGCAGGATAAATCTTTGTATCTTTTTACCTTAATGTCGTTCCCGAGGCTGTCTTTCATAACATTCCCGTTTTTATCCAGAACATAATCAAATCCGTCTTCGACAGTATTTTTTTCCATGTACTCCTTGGTATCGAACATTTCGGGAGAAACATCAATAACCTGGAGTATTATGTCAATGATATAGTCATATTCAATATCTCTATCAAGGGGCCTTAAGTGATATTCGACCCATTCGTTGTTCAGCCCGCTGGTATTAAAAGATAACAGGTTGTCCATAAAATCGGGGGGTAAATTCAGGTGGGTTCTGTTTACCGTATTTACAAGGACCCTGCTTATGCCTTTATATCGTGCTTCACTTATCAGGTCATCTATATCCTGGTATGTTCCTCCTTTATAGTTTTCTGCCCTTGTGAATTCCTGATATGCCTGTCTGTAAGATTCTTTGGTATTGTTTGACATCAGTTTTTTCCCGTGTTCATAATAATAGTCAGCAGCTTTTGTTTTAGCTTCCACAATTTCTGCATTATAGTCTGCAAATTCGTAATTAACAGATTCTCCTCCTATTTTCAGGGGGAGCACTCTTTTTATTTTTGACTGCCGCGCACTTAAAAGTGAATATATACTGAACACTTCATCCCAGGTGTCGGGATTACCTTCAAGTTTCAGGTACTTTATTCTTTCAATATCTCTTTCATTGGCTAATCTGTAAGCTTTGTCCAGATTTATTGCATCTTTCTCACTATCAGGTTTTTTAATCAGTTTTTTTATGGATTTGTCAATAACTTTGTCATAGTTGCCTTTACTGAACAAATCTTTTGTGGATGTGCAGCCCGTAATAACAAAAAGGCTTAAAACTATGTACATTATTGTTTTCATAGAGCATAATTTAGTTAAAAATTTTGCTGGTACAGGTGTGATTTGTGTAAATTATAGTATAAACTTACTTAATTTAATTTAATGATGTAATAAAATATTGTGCAGAAATAAAAAACCCTGATTGAAAAATCAGGGCTTTTTATATATTTTTAACTGCTTATTGCAGTATAAAGACAATAGGGAATGTAAACTGAACCTTGACCGGTTTACCTCTTTGCTTTCCCGGCTCCCATCTGGGTGATGAGTTCACTACTCTCAGAGCCTCTTTATCAAGGGCAGGATCAACACCTCTCATTACTTTGGCATCGACAACCTGGCCCTTTGAATTTACTGCAAATTGCACAAAAACCTTACCACTTATCCCATTTTCGGCTGCTATTTCAGGATATCTCAGATTTTCCTGTATCCATTTACGGAATGCATTTTGATCACCTCCCTGGAATTTTGGCATATCTTCAACAATAATAAATACTTCTTCTTCACCGGCTTCTTCATCTTCGAAGGGCATAAAATCCATTTCCAGGTCCTGGTCCATATCCATATTATCGAGTTCGAGCTGATTTGCAAGTTCCTTATCATCAGCAACAATATTAATAACTTCAATAACTTTCGGAGGTGGAGGTGGTGGTTCGGGTGGTTTTTCCTGGTGTCTTGTAATAGGTACTATTTCTTCATCGCCAACATCTTCAGACAGAAAATCCAGTGCACTGCCCTTTGAAGGTTTGGTTGTCCATTCAAAGGCAAGAAGAACAATAGCCAGTACTATTACCAGGCCAAGTTCCAGGAAAAGCGGCCTGTTTTTTTCAAGATCAGCCTTTTTTGATTTCTTTGCTTCCATCGTTCAAAATATTTAATAATTCCAAAATTAAAGAATAAAAGGTTAAAGCCAAAATTTAAACTGCATATTTTTTAGAATCGCAGGGTTTATATTTAACCATAATTACTACTGATACTTTTACAGGTATTCCTCTTTGTTTGCCCGGAGTCTGTCTTTAGCATATTTATGCAGCTCCTGTCCCTCAAATAATTAACTACAAATATCATACCAGAATGATAATGAAAGGTGCTACCTAAGAATACTGTTTTTTAGAGACTATCCTTGTATTATTCATTATTTTTTCATGAAAATTTATATTTTTGTGTTTTCCGGGGATGTAGCTCAGTTGGCTAGAGCGCGTGAATGGCATTCACGAGGTCGGGGGTTCGATTCCCCTTATCTCCACAAAAACTGCCTCACCTGCAATCGGGAACAAATAAATCTGTTTATAAAGCTGTAATATTGAAATAATTTTTTACCGGCCGAAATAAATCTGGAATCCTGCACTCAATGCAATATTCGATGATGGATCATAGTCCTTTGTTTTATCGTAAGTATATCCCAATATTATTTCCAGCCCGATGCTCTCATTTAAAAAATATGTACCTCCCACTCCGGCTGATCCTGTTATTGCCGAACTTGAATTTGTCGTATCATCGTATTTGGATGACCAGCCGCTAACTCCGAATGCCCCTGTAACGAAAAACATAAATTCTGAAGGTGGTCCGAAATAATACCTGATAAAAGGCGTTATGCCATATCCAATGCTCCTGTAGTTTTCCTGGCTGTAGAATGATATGGGAAGGTTCGCTCCTATTGCCAGGTTGTCTGACATAAAATAACCTATATCAGGTGAAATAGCCAGAGAAAATGAATTATTATCAGTCTGAAAAGAAAGGCCCGTACTGGCGCCGCCGCCTAACATCCAGGTTCCCTTTTCTGTCTGTCCGTATGAACTTAATAAAAATAAGGAGCATAAAAGAGCGGTTGTCAATACTTTTGTTTTCATGATGATTGGTTTTAAAGTAGTTTTTTGATTTAAAGGTAGTTGCATATAACTATGAAATAAACGTTTCACGAAAGATATTATTACAATATTAGCGATATTATATTTTATCTAAAAAAAGTTACTCAATGGCGTATAACAACAAATATGTATTATTTACCTGAATAACATCATTTTACCGGATTCTCTCATTATTTTGTTATTGTGCATGAAGGTTAGCTGGTACAGGTATAATCCGCTTCCGGCAGTAAACGGATTGGGGTAGTTTTGTCCCGGCTCAAATCCTTCAGGATAGTTTAAATACTTATCGTCTTCAAGGAATATACCTCAAATATTTATTGGTTTATTATTCATTAATTGTCATATAAAACTTAATTTTAATGATAATTTAGAAAAAAAACAGACAATTTATAAGGATATTATTTTTTTAACATAATTATTGAGCACGTATATAAAAAGATTAATAAAGCAGGGTGAACATCAGCACCTGGATTTTAAATTTGAAATTTCTGATTCAAAAAAGATTGCCCGCACATTTTCAGCATTCGCAAATACCGGGGGAGGCAAGCTTCTTGTCGGGGTTAAGGATAACGGGGCAATAGCCGGCATACGGACTGAGGAGGAGGTGTATATGATTGAATCGGCAGCTCATATTTATTGCAGGCCTGCGATTAAATATACAACAAAAAAGTGGCTCATCGAAGGGAAATGGATACTTGAAGTTACTATACCTGAGAGCAGAAAAAAACCTTATTATGCCAGGAATGAGGATGGCAGATGGCTTGCATATTTAAGGGTAGAAGATCAAAACCTCCTGGCCAACAGGATACTTATTAGAGTCTGGAAAAACAGGACAAGGAAAAGAGGTGTATTTCTAAAATATAGCGAAGCAGAAAAGCGAATACTGGAATACCTCAGGGTCAATGATAAAGTAACCTTACCTGAATTCATCACAACCGCAAAGATTAATAAGTCCAGGGCTGAGAATATTCTTGTCAGTCTTATTTCAATCGGGGTATTGACGATAGAGTTCACCGAAAAGGAGGTATATTATAAATTAAAGGAAAAGGCTAAAGCATATTAATGAACAAGATAAAAAATTATTTGTTAGAGGAATATATTATGAAATTCAATAATTGGGTTTAATTTTGTGCGACATAAACTATTAAAAAAAGAAATTAAAGGATTTATCATGGATTCAATAATATATTTATTAACCGGACTGGCAATAACAATGTTTGCTTCATGTAACAGTCCGTCTGCACAGGAGAATAAGTCAGATAATTATACGGAAATGACTGATAATAAGGTAGTGATGACAGCCGAACCTGTTAATACAAAACCAGTGCAATTGACAAAACAGGATTTCCTGGATAAGGTAATGGATTATGAAAAAAATCCCCGGGAGTGGGTATATAAAGGCAAGCTTCCCTGTCTTATTGACTTTTATGCTGACTGGTGTGCACCTTGCAGGATAACAGCTCCTATTCTTGAAGAACTGGCTGAAGATTATGCAGGGAAAATTAATATCTATAAAATCGACATACAGCGTGAAAAAGAATTGGCACAGGTATTTGGTGTTAGTGGTATACCTGCATTTTTATATTGTCCCATGGAAGGAAATCCGAGCATTACTTCAGGTATAGCAAGAACAATGGAAGAAACCAGGCAATTGTTCATAAACCAGATTGAAAGCCTGCTTTTAAACAATGAGAATACCTCAGATATATAATAAGCCGCGACGGACTATAAAGGCACTTATTTTACTTTTCCAAACTTATTAACAACTATATTTTTTTGATGCTATTTAAAGTAAATTAGCAATCAGAAATTAGCTGCTGGTTAATAAAAATTAGCTATTATTCTTTAATGTTTCTGATTCTTGATACTGAGACAACCGGACTTCCTGAGAAGTATAACGCACCGGTTAGTGATGTTGACAATTGGCCCCGTTTGGTTCAACTGGCATGGCAATTACATGATAATAAGGGTGAACTTATTGGTTCTGAAAATTTTATAATAAAACCTGAGGGTTTTACAATACCTTTTAGTGCAGAAAAGGTTCACGGGATATCGACTGAAAAAGCGCGGGAAGAAGGAAAAGACTTAAATTTTGTACTCCGGGAATTTGCCAAAGCAATTGAAAAATGCGGGTTCATTATAGGGCATAACATAGACTTTGATAAAAGCATTATTGGTGCGGAATTTATAAGAGCAAAAATTTCAAACAGTCTGTTTGAAAAAACTAGTATATGCACCAAGGAAGAGTCTACAGGTTACTGTGCTATTCCTGATATCAGAGGAGGGAAATATAAGTGGCCGACACTGGCAGAGTTGTACAGGAAGCTTTTTAATGAGGATCTCAGGGGGGCACATAATGCTTCAGCCGATGTTTCATCTACTGCCCGGTGTTTTTTTGAGCTTTTAAGAACAGGCGTTATTGACAGAGTTAAGTTTAATATAAGTGAAGATATTTTAAAGGAGCCTGTAAAGGAAAATACGGAGCAAATAAAATCTGCAGAAGTGGAAACTGAATCAGGAAAGGATAATGACAAACCTCCTTCACACTTTGCCCATTTACATGTACATACCCAGTATTCAATCCTTGACGGGGCAGCTGATATAAAGGAACTGTTAATTAAAACAAGGGAAGATGAGATGACTGCGCTTGCTATAACCGATCATGGCAATATGTTTGGGGTAAAGGAATTTCATGATGAGGCAATTAATCAGGGAATAAAACCTATACTGGGATGCGAGGTTTATGTAGCAAGAAGGTCAAGGTTTGACAAGGCGGACAGAAGTGATGGAAGCGGCTTTCACCTTTTACTGCTGGCGAAGAACAAAGAGGGGTATCAGAATCTTATTAAGCTTGTATCCTATGGATGGACGGAAGGATTTTATTATAAGCCGAGAGTTGACAAGGATTTGTTAAGAAAATACCGAAACGGACTGATAGCATGCAGCGCATGTTTAAAAGGTGAAATACCTTATGCGATAAAAAACAAAGATTACGACCAGGCAAAGAAACTTGTGCTGGAATACAAAGATATATTTGGCGGAGACTTTTATCTCGAGCTGCAAAGGCATAAATCAGATGGTCAGCAGACTGACAATTCGGTATACCAGGATCAGGTTTATGTTAACAGCCAGTTGAGGAAACTTTCAGTTGAGACAGGAGTAAAATATATAGCCACCAATGATGTTCATTTTATTAACAGGGAGGATGCAAAGGCGCATGATATATTACTATGTATAAGCACCGGCAAAGACATTAATGATACTTCAAGACTGCGTTACACAGGCCAGGAATGGTTAAAAACCAGGGAAGAAATGATGAAGCTTTTTTCAGACCTGCCTGATGCCATTACTAACACCAGGGAGATTGAGGAAAAGATTGAAGTTTACAGTCTGGATAATGATCCTGTAATGCCTGATTTCCCGATACCGGAAGGAGTTAGGGATGCAGATGAATTTTTAAGAAAAATAACCTGGGAAGGAGCAAAAAGAAGGTATCCGCAAATTTCAAAAGATCTGGAAGAACGTATTGAGTTTGAGTTAGGGACAATAAAGAAAATGGGATATCCGGGATATTTTCTGATTATATGGGACGTAATAAAAGCAGCACGTGAAATGGGCGTATCCGTGGGGCCGGGAAGAGGTTCTGCCGCGGGCTCTGTCGTAGCCTATTGTTTGAGAATAACTGATATAGATCCTATTAGGTATAATTTGCTTTTTGAGAGATTTTTAAATCCGGACAGGATTTCAATGCCTGATATAGATATAGATTTTGATGAGGATGGAAGGGAGAAGGTTTTACAGTGGATTGTAAATAAATATGGAAGGGAAAAAGTAGCACATATCATTACTTTTGGCACAATGGCTCCCAGGATGGCAATTCGTGATGTTGCAAGGGTGCTGAAGCTGGAATTGTCTGAAGCAGATCGCCTGGCCAAATTAGTCCCGGAAGGTCCGGGGATTACATTTCGGAGGGCTTATGAGGAGGTTCCTGAGCTGGTCAGGGAGAAGAATTCATCAAATGAACTTATAGCACGGACTTTAAAATATGCAGAAGTTCTTCAGGGATCTGTGCGCCAGACAGGAGTCCATGCATGTGGCATAATTATTGGCAAGAATGCCCTGGAAGAGCATATACCCATTTGCATAAATAAAGATGCCGACTTATTTGTCACCCAATATGACGGGAAGCATGTTATGTCCGTGGGTATGTTAAAAATGGATTTTCTGGGACTTAAAACTCTTTCGATTATTAAAGATACTGTCGACAATATTAAGGATTCCAAAGGTGATGAAATAGATATTGAGAATATTCCCCTGGATGACAAGAAAACTTTTGGGCTTTACAGTAAGGGAGAGACAACCGGACTGTTTCAGTTTGAGTCTGATGGAATGAAAAAGCATTTACGGGCGCTCCGGCCGAACAGATTTGAGGATTTGATTGCCATGAATGCTCTTTATCGCCCGGGTCCGATGGAATATATTCCAAATTATACCAGCAGAAAACACGGT
This sequence comes from uncultured Bacteroidales bacterium, assembly GCA_964461435.1. Lineage (GTDB taxonomy): Bacteria > Bacteroidota > Bacteroidia > Bacteroidales > UBA10428. The sequence goes on from CAYWUI010000013.1 coordinate 36,264, forward strand.
AAAGATAAAATCATATACGATCTTCCCGAGATGGAGGATTATTTGAGAGACACATATGGTATTACGGTATACCAGGAACAGGTAATGTTGTTATCGCAAAAGCTGGCAGGATTTACCAAAGGCATGGCCGATTCACTACGAAAAGCCATGGGAAAGAAAATAAAATCCATGATGGATGAACTGCAGGAGAAATTCATTGACGGATGTATAAATAACGGCTATGAAGAAGATAAGGCAAGGAAAATATGGAAGGACTGGGAAGCATTTGCCCATTATGCCTTTAATAAGTCACATTCTACCTGTTATGCTTATGTATCTTATCAGACAGCCTATCTGAAGGCTCATTATCCGGCTGAGTTCATGGCTTCGGTATTAAGCAGGAATCTTAATGACATTAAGAAAATTACCGTATTTATGGATGAATGCAAAAGAATGGGTCTGAAGGTGCTTGTTCCTGACATAAATGAAAGCAATATCAGATTTACGGTAAACAGGGATGGTAATATCCGCTTTGGCATGGCAGCGATAAAAGGAATAGGTGAGTCTGCCGTACAGCATATTATAGAGGAAAGGAACAAAAAGGGGCCCTTTAAAGATATTTTTGATTTTGTTGAAAGAGTGAATCTTACTACTATTAACAAGAGAAGTATTGAAGCATTGGCAATGGCAGGGGGATTCGACAGTTTTAAAGATATAAAAAGAAGCCAGTACTTCGAGTGCGGAGTTAATGATGTAAGCTTTATTGAACATTTGATAAGATATGGAAATAAGATTAAAAGTGAGTCTGGTGCCGAACCTACACTATTTGGGGATATTGAAGAAATTGAGATAGCCAGGCCACAAATTCCGGACTGCGAAGAATGGTCCAACCTTACCAGACTTAATAAAGAAAAAGAATTAATAGGGATATATCTTTCTGCCCATCCTCTTGACAACTACAAACTGGAAATTGAAACCTTCTGTAACACAAAACTTTCTGAGTTCAGGAATATTGATAACCTTAAAGACAGGGAGATTGCGGTCTCGGGAATTGTAACCGGAGTGAAGAATGCCATGACAAAAACAGGGAAACCCTATGGGGTATTTACTCTTGAAGATTATTCGGATTCATACACAATGACACTTTTTGGATTTGATTATGAGAATTACAGAAACTATTTATTTGAAGGATATACACTTTTAATAAAAGGTAATGTTCAGAAGAATACCTGGAAAAATAACGGGGAGCTGGAGTTTAAGATCAAAAGTATTTTAATACTTAATAATGCAAGGGAGGAACTTATTAAAAGCATATTAATCAGGATACCTGTTGATGTTCTTTCAGAAAAGCTGCTGAACGATATTAAAAGTCATATTATTAACAAAAACGGAAAAACAAACTTAAAATTTTTAATTTATGATGATAAAGAAAGTATAAGTGTCGAGATGTTTTCAAGGAATTATACTATTTATCCATCCAATCAGTTTATTTCATATCTTGAAAATATTCCTGAAATTGATTATAAGGTGAATTAATTTATAAACATAATATTAAAAATGTAAGCTATGACTATAGAGTTAAATGATTCTAATTTTGACGAAATTGTATTAAAGTCGCAAAAACCTGCAATGGTTGATTTTTGGGCTGAATGGTGTGGCCCATGCCGCCTGGTTGGTCCAATAGTTAGTGAAATGGCAAAGGAATATGAGGGAAAGGCTGTTATAGGGAAGGTTGATGTAGATAGTAATCCGGGGATTTCAGCTAAATATGGTATCAGAAGCATACCTACGATTCTTTTCTTTAAGGATGGAGAAATTGTGAATAAACAGGTTGGTGCTGTACCCAGAAGCAACCTGGTAGGGAAACTGGAGGAGCTTTTTTAAAAGTATTTAAAATCATCTTTAAGGCAACCATGAATATTTTATCCTTATATGTTTCTTAAATTATTTATTAGCAAGCAGCAATTTATTATAATATTAGTACTGTTATTGGCAGTGGCATTCTGGATGCCTTCGATGATAAATTATAAATATACGCTTTTTGTTTTTGATTTTTATCCCACTCCTGTTTACAGTACCTTTCAGTTTGTTGAATATTCATATCCCCTGGCCACTGTAATAATATCACTTATTTTACTCCTGATATCAGGATTTTTGTTAGTCCGTTTAAATGTTCAGTTCTTTTTCATTCAGACCAGAACCCAGTTGCCCGCCTTTTTATATATATTTATCTGCAGCAGTTTCATTCCTTTACAAAGATTCAATCCGGTATTAATTAGTTGCATATTCCTGATAATGGCTGTTTTTAGAATTTTTGATACTTTTAAGAAAGAACAAATTTGTTTTAACTATTTTGATGCCGCATTATTAATATCTATAGGGAGCATGTTTTATTTTAATTTAATTTTTTTTATAGTCATAGTCTGGATAGGCTTAATAATATTAAGGCCATTTATATGGCGCGAATGGGTTTTTACATTAATAGGGATAGCGCTTCCCTATATTATACTTTTTTCCTGTTATTATTTGCTGGATATGAATATTAACAATCTTCTGGATACCTATAAAAGTTATTTTATCTACGAAAGATACGATATAAACTTCAACCTGTCCTATCTGCTTCTTGCAATTTATTATTTGATAATGCTATTGATAAGTAGTATACATATGGTAAGTGTGTATCAGGTAAAGAAGATTTATTCCAGAAAATACTTTATGTTCTTTTTGTGGCTTTTTATTATTACGCTTGCAATTTATTTTGTTATACCTTCAGCCGGCTATGAAATGATAATTATAACAGCATTATCCATATCTTTTCTTTTTACCCATTTCTTTGTAAACGTTAAGCCTAACTGGTTCAACAGGATACTTTTTGATATGTTCTTTGGAGTTCTTATATATTTAAGGCTGGCAAATATATAGGATTAAAGTTAAAATTTTTTCACCAGGGATAGTATACCTACAGCTTCTCCTGCTTTCCCTTCCTTAAATGATATAAAGACATGATATACTCCTGTCTTCTGGCATTTAAAATCGAAATAAGGGAATTCTTTGCCTGTGGCCTGGATAAATGTACTGCCCAACAATCTGTTCATATCCATTAATTGAAGTACCGCATCGCCGTCGGAATTAGGAGCTGTGCATATTGAAAATCTATACATGGCATTTTTACTTAGAATCATTGCAAACCTGGCTGTAGGAGGAGCACCTCCAGGTGTGCCTGCATCCAGCTTTACAGTAAAGTCCTTTAAATATAAGACATTGCCGACATTTGCTGCACACTGGGCTACTAATTGTGTTAAATCCTGGGAATAAAGCGTTGTACTGAAAAAGATTAATAATACTGAGATAGTCTTTATAATGGTTTTCATTATTTTATTTTTGTTTGATTATTGACTGTTTAATACAATTAGTTTTTTATTATTGAGATTATTAGTCAGACCAATAAATTGCAAGGTGACAATATGAACTATACTTTAATAAGCTTATCCCTGATTTCTTTGGTAATTGCTATTATGTCTTTCAGTTGATCATCTGATATTTTAACAATGCTTTCTTCATTTTGAATAATTATAAGCATGCCGTCTTGTTCAATTGACTCGGGGACGCCGGGAGTATAGGTTATTTCTATATCTTTAAAGTAGACATTGATTTTACGTAAATCTTCCAGCAAACCTGCAAACCGTTTATTTTTTTTATAATTATCAATAATAAGTATTAGTTTTTCCAGGATTATTTTCTGCTCTCCTATTCTTTCAGCCAGCTCGGGATGGTTTGGTGAATCATTTGCAACCTGCGTGGCAAGGTATAATCCTTCAATCCAGACTCCGGTTATAATCAGGGCACTTTCCCCGCTTCTATCGTTGTCCCGCAAATACTGATCCATTTCGTTAAAGCTACGTAATGACAAGTACATCAGTGAATCAAGGTTCTGATAATTCTGGGCAAGTCTTTTCAGTGTAGTGAAGTCAAAAAACTGGCCCACCCTAATTTCATCGGCCAGAGTTTTAATTGCTGAAATGTATTCTATTACCGATGAGGTTTTATTGTACATATTGAGATACCCCAGATCAGCAGCATATATACCTAAGCTCAGAGCCTGGCTAAAACGGTCTGATAAATCATCAGCATGATGAGTAGAGGCAAGATATTTATTTGAATATTCTACTCCCAGTTCTTTTACCAGTGCTGCCATTTCAACCGGAGATGAAACACTTTGTATTATATCGTCAATAGTTTCTTTAGAAATTTCCAAATCTCCTTCCAGCATTTCAGATTCATCTAATTCCAGAATTCCTGATTTATCTCCTCCTGATTTACAAGATATTAACAGGACCATAATAAACAGAACAATAATTGTATTCTTTAACATGGTTTATATTATTTAGTATTATACAAATTTAGCAATGCATATAAAGATATTAAAAATCTGATTCTTTTGAAACCTAATTTCTTCTTTTTAATCTGTCAGATAATGTTAAAAGCTTTTTTAATAATTCGAAATACAATATTACATAACATATAAGTGTGAGAATCCATATGATAGAGACGTTGAACCAATATGTATCATAATATTTACCCATAAAATATTTTTCAGGTGAGAAAAAATGAGACCTGAAATCCAGTTTATTTTTTATTACAGGATCCTGGTAAATGGGATCAAAATGTTGAATCAGTTCATGCCTGAATTCAAGTATTTTATTTGTTTCGTAATATTTTGTTACAATTTCAGCTACAGGGATATTATGATAGTTGTTTCTTAAACGGTAGAATATCCGGGCTTGCGTCGTGTCGGCAAGATTCTTATTTATTAATTTCTGTTTTAGTTCGTCTGCCTTGTTACCTTCTTTAGAATAAAGGTTATCTAATTCATCCAGATAGATACTTACTTTTCTTCCAACTCTATGATTATAGTCTTCAGGATTAAGCTTATCCAGGGCATCAAATTTTATCCCGGGGACTATATTCATTTCTTTTGTGATCTCATTGTATATAACCTTTAAAGCACTTTTTGTATCATTTATGGTGCCTTTGTTATTGACTTCGTTATTAATATCCCTTAGTCTTTTCTTTAGCTCAGGAATCCAGTATTCTGTTTTAAAGTCTGCCTGGCTTATTTTCTTGTCATATTTATAAAATGATTTATTGAATTTATTATCCTTAAACTGGTGAACCATAAGTGCCTCGTATGTCCACTTTGTTGGCATAACTTCTGCTATCCAGGGCACTTTGTCTACTCTTGATATACTGCGGTTTAATTTGTCAAAGCTGAACATTGCCCCGCTGAGGATCATCATTGGTATTATCAGAAGGGGGATAATAATATATATGGTGACAGCTGAATTAAATGAAGCCGATATATTTAAGCCAAGCATATTTGCAAATGCCGATGTTGAGAAAAGTGCAAACCAGTATATAAAATACATATCCCTTATTCGCAGTATTGAATTTGCAATTATTACAAATAGGAAACACTGGATAGCTGATAGTATGAATAGTATTAAAATCTTTGAAAGAAGGTAACTTGATCTGCTGAGATTCAGAAATGCTTCCCGTTTAAGCATTTTCCTGTCTCTGAATATTTCTTCAGCACTAACAGTAAGCCCCAGAAATAATGCAACAATAAGAGCCATAAATATAAAAACAGGTATATTCTCATTTACGCGAAAGACATATTCATTTGATCTTGGATCTTCTATGTACCTGATGATGTAAGAGAGAATAAAGCCTAAAACAGGGGCTTCAAGCAGACTAAGAACAATATACTGTGTATTGCTTATTTTGGACAGGAAATCTCTTATTGAGTATATTCTGAATTGCTTGAGCCAGCCGGGAATCTTCAGATTTTTAGGAGGAGATTCACGTACTGTTTTTATTTCCCGCTGTTTTATGTTGCGCTTATAATATTCATGCCACTTCAGTGGTGATACTTTTCGTACGTCAGTATAATTTCCAAATTCATCTACAACTTTAGCTTCTATAATATTAAATAAAAGTTCGGGATTTACATTACCACATGTGGGGCACTCGCCGATTTCACTGTTTATCTGGGCATCGAGTCTTTTATAATACATTACTGCTTCAACGGGATTGCCGTAATATATGAGATAACCACCCTCATCGAGGATGATCATTTTGTCAAACATTTTGTATATTTCTGAGCTTGGCTGGTGGATAACAACGAATATAAGCTTTCCCTTTAACGTAAGCTCAAGTAAAAGGTCCATAACATTTTCCGAATCCCTGGATGATAATCCCGATGTTGGTTCATCTATAAAAAGTATTGAAGGCTCCCTTATTAATTCAAGGGAAATGTTTAGTCTTTTTCTTTGTCCCCCGCTAATAGTTTTATTAAATGGAGAGCCTACCTTTAAATCTTTTTTATCAAACAATCCTAAGTTCTGAAGGGCTTTGTTGACAACCTCCACAATTTCGGCATCTGATTTATCTTTAAAACAGAGTTTAGCATTATAGTACAAATTCTGGAATACTGTTAATTCTTCCAGGAGAAGGTCATCCTGTGGTATTAATCCGATAACACCTTCAAGCTTTTCTTTTTCTTTATGCAGGTTTATGCCATTTATGATTACTTCTCCTTTAGACGGAGTTTCTATTCCTGCAAGAACATTAAGCAAGGTAGTCTTCCCTGTTCCACTGGAACCCATGATTCCGATTAATTTGCCGTGGCTTTCAGAAAAGCTTATATTTCTTATACCAATAGTGCCGTTTGGAAATTTAAACTCAAGATTTTTAGCGGAATATGATATCAGGCTTGTTGTCAAGTCGGCGAGGAAGTGCGAGACAACATCACTGTAATATACAGGAGCGCTTTTTGGCAATTTTACTGTGCTGCCATTGGCAAACAAATATATTCTGTCATTTCTTATCGGAAGGCCATTGAGGTATAAGCTCTCATTGCCTGTATATTTTAAAAAATAAAGGTCAACGCTTTTTATTCGAAGAATAAAAATATCAGTATCGAGCTCTTTTGTAAGTATTTTTTTCGCGTTATTAAACTTACAGGGGTCATCGTTAATAATTAAAATATTAACATCATCAAGTTCTTCTATTTCATTTTTAATTACGAAGGATTCGATACTGGCAAATTCTTCTTTTGACACTTTGAAAACCTCGGCAACAGTGTTGATTATTGCCATTCTCTGATCTGTAAATTTACGGTCAGCATTCACGATCTCAAACAAACGTACAAGAACGACAACTTTTTGTTTCTGGGTTAGTGTTTTATTGATTTTTTTGCAAAGGCCAAGGATCCTGACGGAATCTCTAACGGAGGTCAGTTTCTTTTTATTTTTTTCTTCTTCTTCTTCTTCAATTTCGGCGCTTATAAGACCTGCATGTTCCTCAAAAAGTCCGAAATATTCTTTAACCTCTTCATCACTTAGTTGTTGTTGAAGAAAATTCTTAACGTATTCAACCTGAGTGATCTCAACTCCTTCATCTTGTTTTGCAATTATTGCAAACAACTGCATTAAAGCCCTAAGAATTTCTTCACTCATTAACTAATTTAGTTTAATAACTAATACAGGAAATCAGAATAATATTTATGCCGAATAGCTAACCTGTTCAAAAGGAACATCCACAATATCTGCATATTCTTCTCCTGCCTCTTCCATATCTTCATCATCTTCAGGATAATGCCAGCGAATTAATACATCATTATTGTTTTCGTGCATTTCCTCCAGTTTCATCAGGATGTCGAGGAGCAACTTCGATGATGCAGTATTAAAGTAAGTTAACTTAAAATTGAATATTGTTTTTTTATTTGGATTTTCAGCATACTCATTTAACCAGTTCAGCACCGGTTCATAGAATGCAGAAACATCCTCGGGTAATGAACGGCCAGAAATTTCCATAACTTCATTTTCCGCGTCCAAAATTATTTTTGGTGTATCCTCTGTTCCTTGAATCTTTATTGTTTCCATAGTATATTTATGTTTAAATCTCTTCTCTAGATATTGTTGAAGTTAATAAAAAGAATGAAGTATCATCGGAAATTGGCAGAAAATGGTATTCCAGTTCCTTTCCTGTTTTTCTTTTTATATCAATAAAACCAAGGCCTGCTCCCCCTTTTTCTGATAATCTTCCCTCTTTCATTTGTTTTTTATACAGCTGTTTAAGCTCATCTTTATCCATCCTGTTTATTGTTTCGAGCATTTCTGTGAGTTCTTCAATGCTGTCATTTTCAATAGCATTACCAGTGGTTACACTATATTCATTTTCTCCTTTGCTTACCAGGAATATTCCTCTTCCCGAGAACAAATAATCATCAGATGTAAAATCTTCAGCATGTTTGCTAATGTTCTGAAGACATTCCACCATAACATGAAACACTTTTCTCTGAACTGATCCTGCTTCGTCATCTTTAGCCATATTTGATTCTGTCAAAGATGTAAAAGCTTTAGTTATCTGGTGAGTTATTTCACCTTCATAAACAAGGGTAATCTCGTGGGCTTTCATCGTTTTATAAAACTCATATACAAACTCGAGAAAACCTTTAATATCTTTGTTACTATCCATATTATTTATATTTAGTTAGGTTATTTGCACTAGAATTCAATTCCTATTAATAGAACATCATCAATTTGTTTATTATGGCCTCTCCATTTTTCAAAATCTTCAGCAAAATAAGCATTATATTTTTCCATTGACAAATCTTTGTTATTTAAAATTGCTTCTCTTATCCTTTTTGGTGAATATTTTTTCAATTCCGGACCCCCGAGCTGATCTGGCAAACCATCGGAGAAAAAGAAGATCTTGTCCCCATGTTTATATTTTATTACATGATTTGAAAAGTTTTCTTCAGCTTTCTTCCGGTGGGGGATACCTCCAATAGCTTTTCTGGTGCCCTTAAATTCAAGAAGTTCATTTTTTCTCAGCAGGTACAATGACCTGTGGGCGCCGGCAAATTGCACTTCCTTCTTCTTATGATTAATCTGGCAAAAAGCGATATCCATGCCATCTCTGGCTTCAGCATCTTCTTTGTCCTGTTTAAGAGTTTTCCTTACGGCATAATGCAATTGATCACATATTTCTGCTGCAGTCATATCCCTGTCATGGTCAACGATATTGTTTAAAAGGAAGTATCCTACAAATGACAGAAGAGCTCCCGGAACCCCATGGCCGGTACAGTCTATGGCTGCTATATAAATAATATCGCCTCTTTTAAAGAACCAGGGGAAGTCGCCGCTCACAACATCCCTGGGAATGTAATATATAAATGATTTTGGCAGGTACTGTCTGACTAATTTGTTATCAGGCAGTATAGATGATTGAATACGTTCAGCGTAATTAATGGAGTCCTGGATTTTTCTGTTTTTATCCTGAATTTCCAGCTCAATTTGTTTTGCTTCCGTAATATCATGGCCAACGAAAAGAATAGTCTCAAGTTCGTTTTCATTAAATTCAGGAATGGCATCTATGCTCATTATCCTGTTACATTTATTGCCATCTATTATTGCTGGAATAGTGATTTCTGTATTCGTCTTTTGTGGTGAAGCTTTAATTATTTCAATAGTATCCTTAAAATAGTTGAAGAGTACATCTGAACATGAAACTTCATTCAGGGTTTTATTGATCAGTTCTGCCGGCCTGGTTTGCATATAATGTTCCACAACGGGATTGGCGTAGAAATACTGGCCAACAGTGCTCAGGCGTATAATCATGTCAAGAGAATTTTCAGAAAGCGCCTGCATTTTACTTTTTAGTCTTTCTTCTCTTTCTGCCCGTTTTCTTTCGGTAATATCTGTTGAGTTAAGTATAATGCCGTTTATAGCGGTATCATCAAGCAAGTTTCGTCCGGTAGATTCTATAAAAATTTTCTTGCCATTCTTTTTCATATAGGTATATTGAATGGTAACCGGTTTACCGGGACTGGTAAGCAGCTGCTTAAACATGTTGCGGATGCTTGTTTCGCCTTTCCTGGTTAGTCTTTCAACATCTTTACCTCCCATCATTTCTTCAGGAGTATATCCGAGGATCTTTGTCACGGAGGGACTTTCATAAGTCATTACCATATTCTCATCGTATATTGAGATAATCTCAGAGGCATTCTCGAGCAGGGAGTGAAGTCTTTTTTGTGCATTCTCCACTTCGATAATCTTGGCCTCAAGCTGTTCATTTGATTTTTTTAGCTCTTCCTGTGTAGCCCGCATATCTTCAGCATTTTTTCTCAACTGTTCTTCGTTCTCCTGAAGCTCAATAGTCATCTGCTGAGATTCTCTTAATAACTGTTCTGTTTTCTGATTTACTTTCAGGTTAAATACTGTGCGGGCGATTATTTCTCCAAGTTCTTTTAAATACCTGATGGTAAGCTCCGGAATCTCGGGTTCAATTGATGCAAATTCAAGGACGCCCTGCAGTTTTTCATCGGTAATCAGGGGTATAAGCAAAATACTTTGAGGTTTCTGATCTCCAAGGATCCCTGAAGTGATAGTCGCAAAATCCTCGGGAATTTCTGTACGATATATACTATCCATCTCATAGGCACATTGGCCTATTAATCCATATCCGAGCTTGAATTCCTGGCTGACATATTTTCTGCGGTTATATCCGTAAGTAGCAAGATTTTTCAGTGTTTTCTTTTCTTCATCGTATAGATATAATGCCCCCTGAATTACCTTAATATATTTCACCAAATCATGAACCACCTGAACAGCCAATTCTTCGATTTTATTATTTAGTCTGAGTATGTCAGAAATAATCTCTTTTCCTTCAGCGATCCAGCTTTGTTCTGACTCTTTTTTGTAGTTAGACAATAGATTATTACGCATCAGCAACAAAGAATTAGCCAGGATATCATTATTTGTTGCTATCTCCAGTTTAGCTTCGTAGTTACCTTCTCCAATCTGTTTGGCAAATTCTGCCATTTTATCCAGCCGGGCATCCCTTTCTTTTATTTTTGCATCGAAGATTTGTTTTTCTTTTTCTCTTCTCCGGTTTATAATATAAATTGAAACAACTGTAACCACAGGTATAAGGTCTATCATCCATAGTGCCGGATTATTTTTATGTATCTGAATAATTCCTGAGAATGATATTAGCAATTTGTGAGTAATAATATCAATAGTCCATGTGATAAGGGTGACAAGTAATCCGGCAAGAAATCCTGTAAGAATTATCTTTGATGTATAAGACGACCTATATTTTATTTCCTGTATTTTTTCAGACATATATTTTATAATATGTGTTACTTACTAAATTTATTTATTTTGTCTCCTAATTTTTTTGATAATTCTTTGAATACTTTTTGTTCCGTCTCATTTATTTCTTTGAATGTCCCGAGTTCCATTACTGCTATAGAAGAATTTTTGTTGATTATCGGAACTATAATAATATGTTTAGGCAGACTTTTGCCCAGGCCTGATTCAACGGCATAGTATTTATCGGGGATCTCATTAATAATCATTATTTCTTTATTCTTTGCTGCCTGTCCGGGCAGTGTTTCGCCCACTTTAAAATCTTTAGGTTTTTTATCACCGGTAAATGAATATTCTCCTGCAACTGTAAACAAATTTGACTTTTTTATTTTTACATAGAATAATGCCTGGACTATTTCAATTTCTTTAGATATATTGGAAAGAAGCTTTTCAGCAAAAGACTTCAGAGTTTTCAAATTCTGGGGGCCTGGTATTATTTTTTTTACAATTTCGCCGATATTTTCTTCTTTTTTATCTGATATCTCTTCTTTTACATCTTTCTTTTCAAATTCTGCAATTATTCCTGCTCTCTCTTTTTCAACTATTGCTTTTATGTGCTCATCAATTTTAGTTTTATCCGATAATTTATAGCTGGTAATAAACATTAATATACCAATTATCAAAACTAGAACAACAGAAATTGTAAGTATGCTCTTATTGTAGAAAAGTTCTCCCTTTAATGCTGAATTCCAAGTACTAACAGATAATATCAATAACACAATAACTAATGTTATAAACAAAATTATTGTATAAATTCTATATTTTTTAATATTATGCATCAGGTTAACAAAGTTTTAATAAAAACCGGATAATTAAATCTGTAGTATATACATAGTCCACCTTAGTTAATTGTAATGCTGACTGGGTCATAGTCTTAACTTCACATTCGTCAGGATCCTGTACTATGGTTACACCTCCGTTATTATGTACTTTTTTTAATCCATAAGCACCATCTTTATTTGCTCCGGAAAGTATTATTCCTATCAATTTGTTTCTATATGCATTGGCTGCAGTAATAAATGACAAATCTATAGATGGCCTGGAATGATTTATAGGATCTTCAGTTGATAAAGCTATTCTATTTGCCAGTTCAATGTACATATGATAATTTGCAGGGGCAAGAAATGCTTTGCCAGGCATAAGTTTATCTTTATCAAACGGCTCTTCTATTGGAATGTTTGATTTTAAAGACAATGCTTCAACAAATCCTGATCTTACATGTTTTAACCTGTGCAAACATAATAATACAGGCATGGGGAATGTTTTAGGCAATGAATTAAGTATCTTAGTAACTACCTGAAAACTTCCTGCAGAACCTCCGATTATTGTTGCTCCATAGTTCATACTATTTTACTGATATTTTTCTTTTATAAACACCTTCTAATTCATTAATCGGCTCAAACTTATTACTGGAATTCATGTTTTTAATTTTCTCTTTGATGCCAAGTATTAAATAGCCGGATGCTGACAGGCTATCATGCATAATCTGCAATATTTTCTCCTGCAGTGATGGATTAAAATATATCAAGCTATTCCGGAACAGTATTAATTTGGTATTCATTGGTGAATTATCAAAGTTAATATTTTGTTTTTGAAATTCTACGTCATTAATCAAGGATGTATCTATAAATGCATAATATCTATCGAGTCTATAGTAATCTGAAAAATCCCTGTCTCCTTTAAACCTTACATAATTTTCTGCTGAAACCTCAATCTTTTTTAATTCACATCTTCCCTCCTTTATATATTCTATACTTTTATCGCTGATGCTTGAAGAAATAATCTGGACTTTATCCAGGATGTTCATTTCTTTAAGCAGTATTGCCAGGGAGTATAATTCTCCTCCTGATACACTATTTGGAAACCATATTTTAAATCTGTTTAAATTTTTATCATTAATACCTTTAAATAATTCATCTCTTAGCCATCTCCACAATGACGGATCCCTGAACATCTCGGTTGAGGGCACAGAAATTTCATGTAAAAATATATCAAAAAAATCCTTATTGTTTTTTAATTTTTTTAACAGACTTTCTATACTGCTCAAATTATTCTTTATAATAATTTTTTCCAGCCTATGCTTAAACGAGGTAAGAGCATAATCCGAAAAATCATAGCCATATTTGCTTAATATATTTTTAATTATTTCTCTAATATCGACAATTCCCAATTCAGTCATATTATTTTCCGGTTGAACTCTTTAAAAGTTATATTCTAATAATTAATACTATAGCAATTTCCCTGTTTATCAAATCAAATTTAAATATTTATTTTTCATTTTTTTTGGCTTCTGCGGCACTAATATCTATTATTATATTTATAAATTTGACTGGCACATTATCTTTATTTAATACGGGTGACAGGTTATGCATTAATATATATTCCCTCGTTGTCCCGACTTTTATCTTTTCAATTATTCTTTGCTGGTTACCTTTTTTCAGGTTATCCCATAGCCTGGCAGGTATTTTTGTTTTTGAATACTTTGAGGTAAGCTCCGAATGTTTCCTGCCGATTACATCTTTTCTGGTTCTGCCCAGGAACGTAAGAAATTTTTCATTGATATTTGAAATATAACCGCCCAGGTCGTACTCAACAATAAAGACAGATTCTTCAAAAGCACTTATTATTCCTTTGTATTCCTCTTCTCTTCTTACCGATTCTTCCTGTGTTGCTTTCAGTTCTTCCATATTTTGTCTCATTTCTTCTTCCTGCCCGATCATTTCCTGTGCCTGATGCTGGGATTTAGCCAGCAGCTGAGAAGTCTTTTCGTTATTGCTTGCAGCGGTAACTGTTGAAGCCAGGCTTGATGCCACCTGTTCCCCGAATTCTATTTCGTGTTTCTGAAATTTATTAAGTGAAGCAACTTCTATTACGCCCAGTACATTTTCTTCCTGAATTACAGGAACAAGAATTATGTTGCCGGGGGGTGCATCTCCCAGTCCGGAAGTAATGGAGATATATTTTTCAGGAATATCTGTCATCACAATAGTTTTCTTTTCAATAGCACAGGTACCAACAAGACCTTCACCCAGCATAATCTCATTATCAATATATTTTTTCTTGTTATAGGCAAAAGCTGAGATCAATTTGAGTGTTTTGTTTTCTTCATCAGTATTTTTTACCAGGAACAATCCTCCCTGAATGGCATTAAGATATTTTACTATTTCTTTTATGAAAATATCAGACAGTTTTTCAATATTTTCATTATTTAATCGCAGAATTTCGGAAAATTTTGCCAGTCCCTCATTTATGTATCTTCTTCTGGAATTCTCTTCATTATATTTTTTTTGCTCTTCAGCGGATCTTTGAAGATTTTTCTGTAGTTGCTCTAATTCTTTACCCAATACATCGTCTTCACTTATAACATCAATTTTTGAATCCAGGTGCCCTTTATTCAATTCATGGGCATATCTCATTTTTGCTTTATAATTTTCTGCAAGATTATTAATTGACTCTGAGACCATAGAAATTTCATTATTCACCTTTAATTCTATTTTATTATCAGGTAATTTGCCTTTTACAAGCTGTGGCAGGTATTTCAATATTTCAGTCAACGGGTGAAATATGCATAATCTGAACATTTTCTGCACAATCAGTACAAATCCTGCAAGCAAAACAGTAATAATCAACAGGAGAATTATATAGAGGCTGATTTGGCGGGCATTAATTTTCTTTTCGAGCATAAGAGCCAGTCCGGATACCGAATTATCCAGGTCAAGATATGAATTATTAAGGTTAAAGATAATTCCTGTTTCAGCATTAAGTCCTATCCTTTTATCGATATCCAGAAGTTGTTTCGCTGTTTCCAGGTATTTATGCATGTCATCAGTAATATCAGGTATTTCGAGGTCTTCATTTTCAGAAAGTAAGAGTGAACTTAGTATATCATTTGACAGGTAAGACAATTCATCAATCAGTTTTGGATTTTTGGTAAGCAAGTATTCTTTTTCAAGACTCTTTAATTTTATAATATTGGCATATACAGGCTGATCTGCAAATGCCGACAGTTTATTTTCAACAAGGGTGCTTAAATTTTGCCAGTCCCTTACAAGTCCGGCTGATTCATGTCCTTTTTCTTTATATGCAAGTGCCAGTTCAACAAAGCTTTCAGAATAGTGTTTTAGGCTTTTCCCGACGAGCTGAATCTGATCTTCTGCTTTGTTGTCATTCCGTATGATTTTTAGTTCAGAAAAGGAGTCAATTATTGTTGAAAGATCATTATTCACAGAGCGGAATTTCTTTTCGAAGGGGGTATCATCAGATATATATAGTTCTGATTTTCTGCCGAAATTGAGCAGAAGATCCTGCTCAGTATTCTTTAATATTATGATGCTTTTTTCAATATTTTGGACGTTAGCACTAATATTTCCAAGCTTATTTGTATTGTATTGGTAAAATACTGAAAATCCGACTAATACAGCCGTGAAAAGTATTATCATTAATGTTAATGAAAGTATTCTGGTTTTTAATGAGTTGAATTTTATATTCATAATTATTTGAGGTTAAGGGCTCATTAATATTAAATAATTAAAATTATTTGTTAATTTTTAATTTTTATAATATCCTTGTCCTTTTTTTTGGTATTTTACTGAATGACTGCCGAGTATAGTCTCATGCAATCCTAAAATCAGGCATCCGTCATCATAAAGGTTCTTGTGAAACAGGTCAAATACTTTACTTTGCAAATTATAGTTGAAATATATAATAACGTTTCGGCACAGGATGATATCAAATTTTACGTACAGTGTATTGTTTTCTGTGACTAAATCATGTCTTTTAAAAATGGGTTTATCTTTTAAGAAATCATTCATTTTAATCAGATCACTGGCTTTATCGATTTGAAAGTACTTTTCATAGGGGACATCGATATATTCTTCATAGTTATATGGATTTTCTTTAATTACTTTATCAAAGTTATCAAGATAACCTATATTAAATCTGTACTTATACTCGCCTATTCTGGCTGAATCGAGGACATCGGAGTTAAGATCGGTAGCATAGATTTTTGCCCTGTCGAAGATTTCCAGTTCATTTAACAAAATAAGCATTGAGTACACTTCCTGTCCGCTGGAACAACCGGCATGCCATATGTTAATAATGGAATTGTTTTTTAATTTTGGCAGAATGGCATATCTAATTGCCTGCCACACCTGGGGATCTCTAAACAATTCTGTGGTATTGACGGTAATTTCTTTTACTACTTTTTCAACAAACTCATGACTGTTCTTTATCTTGGAGATTAGTATGCTGAGGTTTATATTGTTATCAGAAAGTACTTTGCCAAGCCTTCGTTTTAAAGATTTTTCAGAATATTGGCTGAAATCGTATTTTGATGAGTACTTTATAGCATTTAAAAAAAGTTGATAATCCTGATCTGTTATGGTCATACATCATATATTATATCAGACTACACTGTTTCTGGTTGTTTTGAATTGTAATATTAAATCTATTAAAAGTTCATGAATATTTAAAGCAAAATTCAAAATATTTGATAATTCCCAACCAAATGAACGAGGTTTAAATGTAATAAAAATTACTTTAGGATATATAAAATAATTTTGCTCTAATGCCATAAAAAATCGGGTGAGCAGGTATTTATTCAGTAATTTGATATATCAGATATCTTTTTAATAAATGCCTCCTTATAACCTGCACTATTAAGGATTTTGAGCCCGGCGACAGCTGAATTATATGAAGGATATTCATCATATGTATAACGGAATATTTTATCCGATCCATAACTAACCTTTATGTTCTTTAAGTTTTTGAAATAGGAGAGTTGGACAGGATTTTTAAGGGCCATTATCTGTATAGTGTAATAATCCTTGATCTGCCTTATATCATGGTCATTTTTATAAGCGGACAGGTACTGGTTCAGATCAAGTTTTCTGACAAAAGCATTTTCGTATCCCAGTTTTTTTATCCTGTTCAACTCCGGCATTGTCAGGTCAATATCATCAAATTGTCCTGTTATATACCTGTAATAACGGTCATTGCCAATTTGAATATTTATTCCGGGGATATTGCCAAAAAAGTCAGTCCGTACCGGTTTTTTCAGTGCCATAATCTGTATAGTATACAATAACTTATGCTCTGATGTTTCTTCATAAGGCATTGACTGGTTATCAGGCTTGGCGTAAGCTACATTGTTTTCTTCAGTCGCAACATCATATGTTTCAACTGGTGTTTCCGGTTCAATAATACTGGCTACTATTATTTCATCCTCCTTTTTTCCTAGTTTAGGATTTATTTCAATTACCTGCTGGCTGAAATCGCTGTTTATTGCCAGTTCCTTAACCTGAGGCACATACATGTCTTTTGTAAATATAATTTCATAGTTGCCGGCCGAAATGTCATACTGATAATCACCTGCCAGCGGGTTGGGATATATTATATCGACAGTATCCATTTTATCGGCATCGATAAGTACTATCCGGCAATCACCAAAATATGTAAAGTCGTTCTGCAAGGCCAGCGATCCTTTAAGCAGGAATTTTTTAAGGCTTTTATCTGAGAATATTTCCATGCGATAAATATCATAATCACTGACATCATCTACCCGGGGCAAGGAGCTATATGCGAACATTCCATCATTTAGGGGCCTGAAATAGACATTATCATCAGTGGTATTTATGGGATATCCCAGATTAGTTGGTTCAGACCATGCATTTGAAGCGTTTTTAACCGACATAAAGACATCATAACCTCCCATAGAAGAATGTCCTTCTGAGCAGAAATAAAGGATCTTTTCATCCTGAGAAACAATAGGCATTATTTCGTTTAAATATGTATTTATGTTACTACCCAGATTCTCAGGATTGCCCCATTTCCCTTTTGAATTCTTAACTGATTTATATATATCCAATCCTCCATAACCTCCTTTCCTGTCGCTGACAAAATATAATTCATTGCCGCTGGCTGATTCGAATGCATGTGAGTTCCACGATTTTGTATTAATTGGACTTTCTAATTTTTTCATTTTAGTCCATCTGTTATTTTCCAGGGTTGAATAGCAGATAGTGCTTGAAAAATAATTTTTAACTGAAAAATATATCCTGGTTTTATCACTTGATATTGAAGAAGGGTAGCTGTCATTAAATGAACCGATGGCATTATTTATGTTTTCTGGCTTTGTCCATTTACCGCCTTCATTCCTGGTAATATATGCGATATTACTTTTTTCTTTCGATTCAAGGTAAACCAGGAGAGATTCATCATCTGAGATAACAGGAAAAATTTCCGAAGATTCTGAATTTATTGGCGCTCCCAGTTTTTCAAGATCAACAGATACAGGATTGCTCATAAAGGTTTTTGCATAGCCGCATGCTTTAATCTGGTCATTAACATATTTTATTCTTGATTTATCACTTGCATAATGCAGGTATTTATTGTAGTAATACAGGGCATTATCGATATCCTCGTTAAGATGGTAAGCTTTTGCAATTAAGAAATATGTTTCCGTAGGGGTACTTGTCTCAGCGAAATTACCTTCCTTGAAATTTTCGGAAACGCTCTTTACGGCAACTTCCAAATAGGGGAGGGCGGTTTTTTTTAAATCGGGCAAGTTTAACAGGCATTGACCAACTCTGTAATTATATAATGCATTATCAGGATCTCTGTCAAGCAATTGTTTATATAATTTTAATGCTGTCTCATAGTCATTTAGCTGAAGAGCATAATCAGCTTCAAAGAATTTGTTTCTTGTACTGCTCTGACCTGTGGCAGTCAAATGATAAAACAGAAAAAAACATATTATCAAATATTGGATAAGCTTTTTGATACATGTCATAAATATCTGTCTTTTTATAAAGGTAGCAAAAATATTCATTGTCATTTATTTATAAATGGCAAGGTAAAGTAGAATACAGAGCCTTTATCAGGAATTGATTCCACCCATATTTCCCCTCCCAGCATTTTTATTAGTTCTTTAGAAATTGACAGGCCCAGACCGGCACCTCCGTATTTTCTGCTTAGTGATTCATCTGCCTGCCTGAACCGGGCAAAAATAATATCGTGCTTGCTTTTGTGTATTCCTATTCCTGTATCCTTAACAAAGAATTGAATAAATCGATCTTCTAGAATCTTGTAACCAAATTCAATGGAGCCTTTATTAGTAAATTTCACTGCATTTGATAACAGGTTCATTAATATTTTCCGAAGTTTAAAATCGTCTGTATATATAATGCTGCTTTCATCGGGCAATTCCATATTTAATTTAAGCCTAACATTTTTTTTGCTTTTATTTTTTAATTCAGTGCTATAATTGTTAAGTAGTATTTTAAGCTGCTCGTTCAAACAAAATTTTTTTTTGATAATGGTTACATGCCCGGAATCAATCTTTGATATTTCAATAATATCATTTATTAAGTCCAGTAGCTGTTTCCCGCTAAATAGTATGAGATCAAGGAACTTGGCTTTTTTTTCTGCCGGCAGGTTATTATTTTTTAAGAATTGTGAGAATCCGAGAATTACATTTAATGGGGTTCTTATTTCATGGGACATATTTGCAAGGAAGGCGGTTTTAAGTTTATCTGCCCTTTCAGCCTCAATTTTTGCCCTTCGCAGCTGTTTTTTTTCTTTTATTGATCTTGTGATATCTCTGCCAATTCCCATAATACCGATAATGTTGCCCTGATTATCTTTTAGTGGTACTTTTGTTGTTGAGTAGTAGAGAATTCTTTTGGTTTCATCCAGCACTTTTTCAATTATATTAATTTTTGGGATTCCTGTCTTTATTATTTCCTGTTCATCGTTATAGAATTTCTGAGCCATTTTTGAAGGGTAGAAGTTGAAATCTGTTTTCCCTATAAGCTCATCCGGGGTTTTTACACCCATAAGGGAAGCGACCCATTTGTTGGCAAGCAGAAAACGGCTGCTCTCATCTTTTACGAAAATATTGTCAGGTATATTGTTTATAAGGTTTGGCAGCAGGTTAATTTCGTATGAATATTTGAACTCGGCTTCTTTTAATTCTGTAATATCCTGAATCTGGATAATTGATGAGTATTCTTTGTTTTCAGAGCTATCAATGAAAGAAATATTTGCTCTTGCCCAGAAATATGTTCTGTCTTTTCGCCGGATCCTGATTTCTGTTTTTTTGTTTACGGGATTATCAGGATCAGATAAATGTTTGATCTCTTTTAAATTGAGTTCATCAGTTAATGATTCTATGCTCATGTTTTTAATTTCATCATCTGAGTATTGTATCAGGTTTAAAAATGTCTTATTAGCAGCGGTAATATATCCATCTGCAGATATTACTGCAATTCCCAGTAACGAATTTTCAAATATGCCATCAAAGAAAAGATCCAGAGATTTGCCATCTAACTCAGGAATCCCTTTTTTATAACCTGGTTTTTTCAATTTTAAATGAATATACTTACTAATTTATAAAAATTAGGTGTAAAAAGAAATGGTATGCTGGTTAATAAGTTACGCCAATATTAAGAATTTCGATTATGCAGAATCCGGAAGGCTTGATTGGTATTTGGATATACCGATCAATTATTAAAAAGAAAGAATGTTTATTGTTTTTTGTGATGTAAAGGAGGGTTTAAAGGATTTGCGGGTGCATATTTATAATTCTTGTGCAGGTAATTTAAATGTAAAATCGCTACCTTTTCCAAAGGTAGTGTTTACCCATATTTCGCCTCCATTTTTCTTCACAAATTCTTTACATAGTATTAGTCCCAGTCCTGTCCCTGTTTCATCGTTAGTGCCTTTTGTTGAAAAATTCTCATCAATCCGAAATAACTTTTCCATATTTTCTTTTTTAATACCGATGCCTGTATCAGAGACTGTTATTTCAATATATTTATCTCTTTTTTTAGATATTATCTCGATTTTTCCACCTGGTTCAGTGTATTTTACAGCATTTGACAGCAGGTTTCTTATAACAGTATGTGTCATATTAGAATCGGCATAAGCCGTGACATTTTTATCAATTTTATTGATTAGTTCCAGTTTTTTACTGGATGCATTATTAGAAATAAGATCAATATTTTCATCAACCAGTTCAGCAATCCCAATATTTGCAGGAGCCATATCCAGTCGTCCTGTCTGCGAACGGGCCCACTCCAGCAGGTTCTCCAGCAGCATATATGCGTTTTTTGAAGTTTGATATATTATATTAATGAATTCCTGTATACGGCCTTTATCATACTTATTAATATTGGTAATTAGTAGTTCGGAGAAGCCGAGCAGCGTATTAAAAGGATTTTTTAAATCATGGGCTATGATAGAAAAGAATTTGTCTTTGGTTGCATTAAGCTCTTTAAGCTCTTTAGTGCGGAGCTCAACTTTTTTTTCAAGATTTGTATTCAGCTCTTTTAATTCTGTATTTTGTTTAATGATGGTTTTCTCCTGGTCATAACTTCTAAGAGCCTCTTTGACTGTTAATATGAGATCTTCTTTATCCCATGGTTTTGCTATAAATCTGTACAGGTTTGCTTTGTTAACAGCATTGCCTACTCCTTCAATACTGGCCTGTCCGGTTAATAAAATGTTCTTCGTATTTGGTATCAGTGTATGAATTTTTTCCAGTAATTTATCACCTTTCATACCGGGCATAATGAAGTCAGCAATTACGACGGGCAGTTCAGTTTTATCTTCAATTAGCTCATTAATTATTTCCATTGCTTCTTCTCCGCTCTCAGCAATCTCGATCATATAGTCACTGTATTCAGATTGAAGCTGTTCTTTAAGGGAATCAAGAACTATAACTTCATCATCAATGCAAAGAATGATATCTCTTTTATTCATTTTTTCTTGGTCCTGATTTGATTATTTTACATAGTTCATCCTGTGACCAGGGTTTATTTATCACTGTAAACAATCTGATACAATAATAAGAATTTTTATCTCATCTTCCAGCAATTCTTCAATTAATTCCAGACCTTCCTCGCCATTTTCTGCTGTTTCAAATATATAACCATTCCCAAAATATTTTTCCAGTTGTTCTTTAATCAGAATAGCGGGGCCAGCCATGATAAATACAATTATTTTAAAGGTAATTCAATAGTAAATTCGGTGCCTTTCCCAAGTTCACTTTTAAATGTAATAAAACCGTCATGTTTTTCTATTATTTTTTTAACTATATCCAGGCCCATCCCACTTCCTTCTCCCTGTTTCTTAGTAGTAAAGAAAGGTTCAAATATCTTGTCCTGGATATCAGGTTCAATTCCACATCCATTATCCGTAAAACTTATAGTAACGGATTCTCCTTTGTTTCTTGTACTTATTTTAAGAGTCCCTTTATAGTTCATAGCATAAATGGCGTTGTGTATCAGGTTAGTCCAGACCTGGTTCATTTCGTCCTGGTAACAACTTACTTCAGGCAGTTTTTCATAGTCCTTAATAACTTCAACACCTTGTTTCAGCTGATTATGATATAAGGTCAGGACGGTTTCGATGCCGTCAATTATGTCAGTCGGCACTTTCTGTCCCTCGATATCGCGGTGCACGTATTTCTTAAGGGCAAATACGACCTTTGTAGCTTTTTCAACAGCCAGCATAATAGTATATGCATTTTTTTGAATTGACGCAAAATTTTTTGCAGAATTTAAAATTTCCAGGGATTTCTTATCTTTAAAAAAGTCAACTAGTTCGTTATACTTTTCAAATATATGCAGATAGATAAAAATATCGGCCACAATATTTGGAGAATCGACGCCTCTTTCGCTAAGGGCTTTTTCAATTTCCCTCCTGTATTTTCTCTTTTCTCTTGAGGTGATATCGGGTACTCCACGATTTGCCAAATCAAGAATCTTTATGAACAGTTTCAACTCTTTAGTTGTATGTTTTGTCACAAGTGCAGGTACTTCATCCAAAGCCTTATCCAGGGAATCATTAAGATTACCTATTGATGCCTTGATAGCACCCAGGGGAGTATTTATCTCATGGGCAACCCCGGCTATCAGCTGGCCCAGAGCAGCCATTTTTTCAGACTGGACCAGCTGTTCCTGTGTGACAGTCAAATTATCTATTAATGCTTCAAGGTTTTCTTTTTGATTAATAAGTTCTTCATTTATATAACGAATTTCTTCTTCAACTCGTTTTCTTTCTGTTATATCCCGAGCAATGGCAATAGCCACATTTCTGTTCTGTATTTTAAAATTATGATTACTTATCTCAACATTTATAAGAGTCCCGTCCTTTGCTTCCCATATTCTCTCAAATTTTGAGTTTTCCTTAAGTCGATTTTCCGTGGAATCATCATCAAGGAACTCAACGGCGGTCAAATCAGCCGGAGACATCCTGATTAGTTCCTCCTGCGAATACCCGAGTTTTTGGGCTGTATAATCATTAACTTCCAGGAATTTCAATGGATGGGCCTTATCATCTACTTCATAAAGAAAAACAAAGTCTGATGCTTTATTAAAAAGCAGTCTGTACTTTTCTTCCTGTTCTTTTATTAGATCTTCGGCTATTTTCCCTTTTGTAATATCCTGTGCTATACCTTCAATTGATGCCAGGTTATTATCTTCATCAAAAATGGGGACTTCAGAAATTTCAAGTGTATGGGGCTTACCCCTTTTTGAAAATAGCTCGACACTGAATTTTGGCTGTTGTATACCTTCAAGGGATTTTCTTTCGTGTTCCCTGGCGATTTCATTAACAGGATTATCAGTAAGCAGGCTATCCTTCTTTTCTATGAACTCATCTGTATCATACCCGAGAATTGTCTTTACAGAAGGCGAAACAGATAAAAGGTTGCCGGATACTGATTTGGAGAAGAATATATATTCTTCTTCCAGGTTATCTACCAGCTTTTCGTATTTTTTTCTGCTTTCCTGCAACGCTTCATAAGCATTCTTAATTTCCCTATTCTGTCTTAGGATTTCTTTCTGATTTTCTCTTAAACGGACTGAGAGGGACCTGGTAATTAAACTAATTATCAAGACTAATAATATATAACCTCCGCATATTATTAGCAGGTTAAATGAAAATTGCAAGTTGAATAATTCGTTAATTAAAAAGCAAATAATAATTATTACAAATACTAATGTAATACCGATTATTAATTTGGTTCTTAATTGCAAGTTTTTCATAGAATTATTTATCGGTTCAACACAATTAAGAAAAGTTCTGTAATATAAAGGTTATATTTTTGCTTATTTAATCAGTTATTTCTTAAATAATTAATTTATGATTAAGTGTACAAGTATTTAATGTTGTTTATTTTCTAATTTAATAATTATTTTTAAATATATCAATAAGTTTGTTGTGTACTGATTATCAGGGAAATAAATAATACTTATTACTAATTGTTATAATACCGGTTTATAAAAAAGCATTAAAATATCGACGAAAAATAACAAACTTCTTTTATGGAAAAGAAAAAATCTTTATCTTTTAAGTTAAGAAATTTAGAATGTAGGATGGAAAAATTTTCGTTATGCTAAGAACATTATTTGTATTAATATTCTGCATCCGCATATTTTACGCTATCGGGAATGACCGGGGATATTTGCTATATAACAGTTCTTGCGGTATTCCCGACTGTAGGTTTGAGAATGATACGAGCTTTAAATTCTGTATTAACGGACAGGTGCTTAATATATTTAATGAACCTGTTGATAGTATTGTAGTTATAGGGGAATTGCCTGACTTTAAAGATTCTGTATACAGCGACGTTAACGGATTTTACAAAATTTGTGTCCCAAATGAAAAGAGCCGGAGAGCGCAGAAAATGATGTTACGTTTTGTTAAAGAAGATTATAAACCATTTGATACAACATTTTATTATTCATACCGGGATAAAGATGTATATTTCGAAGTTAAATTAATTCCGAAGTACAAGATACTGGTAAAAGGCAGAGTCCTTGCAGGTAATATGCCCGTAGAAAATGTTGAGGTTATTATTTCGCATAATAAAAAAGATTATAGGGTTAAAACGCTGGATTGTTATTATGATGATGAGAATTACTGGAATTGTCTTTACCAGGGTATGTTTAAACATGAAATAGTAACTGATGATCCAAATGATTCTATCTATCTTTATTTTTCAAAACCAGGATTTAGATCTATGCAATATAAATTCAGATTTGCAGATTATACGGGAGAGCTGGTCAAATACAAAATGATTTATGCTGACAGTATTCCCGGACTGCCGGACAATAGTTTTAATTTAAAGCTGGCATATCCTTTGAGCTCAGAATCGGGCTGGTTTTTAGGATTGTCTTATTACAGGTTAATTAAAACAGGAAATTTTAAGAGGTTAGCGCCTGGTATTGAAATTTCTATGGTGACTCTGAATCAGAATATAGATTATGTTACTTTTTCAGGACTGGAGACTTCTTATGACACCACATATATAACCGGCATGGCAGGGCCCTCACTTTTATTATATTTGACCAAACCATATATAAGAAGGTTTTGTGCTTATTTAGGAAGTACATTTGCATTGAGTTTTAGGGGGGCTGAATCTGTATATCAGCCATTTGCAGGAGTAAGATTTTTTCTGGATATGAATAAGTCCGTTAGTATTGATATAAGATATCTGAAATATAGTTACGATGCAAAAAGATACAGGTTTAACTACCTGGGGAATGCTGACAGTTATTTTATTAATAAGTCTGATGAGAGATTGCTAATAAATTTGGGACTTCAAATTTGTTTCTGACATAAATGCAATATTTATATGAAGTTATTAAAGCTATTTCCGGTAATTTTTTTAGTGCTCTTTTATCAGGGATGTGAGAAGGAGGATAATACGGTATTAAATGAAGAACTTATTTTTAGGAATAGTTACGAAATAAAAATACCACCTTTCAAATATGCTTTATTGCAGGGAGACACAATTTATGTCAGGGGAGATTTAAGTTTTAATTCAGATATAATTGATACAGTGCCATCAACACCTGTATTGTCATGGGAACCTGTGGAGAGTGAAATTGTATGTGCTGCCATTTTTAAGGAAAGCATTCAGTCTGATAACCATTTAATAACAAATGATACATCGGATATAGTATGGATTTGGCATTCCGGACTTTCTGCCGGAAAAAACGGATTAGTGAAATTTGAACAGGGAGTTAGTGAAATTGATCCGGTAAAACCCGAGTCCGACCTCAGGGCAGAACCTCTTAATCAGGGCCAGATTTATTATTGGGCGGTATGGGCATGGGATAATTCAGGGATAGAAATAAATTTTTCAAGCAGGGAATTAAAATTTGTAGTAAAATAATACTATAAAAATCCTTTTAATAATCGGCTGTACATCACGCTATTAAATAACTCATAGTTGAGCTATAAGCCTGTAAATCAGCAATATAAACCACCAGAAAATTTTAATCTTTACCTCTTTATGTTTCATCAAATAATAGGTTTTGTTTATGTAATAAATACTACATTGATCCATAATAAATCGTATATAAAAATGAAAAGAATTTTGGGCAACTAAAAAAAACTAACATGAAAACAATAGGGTTAATTTACACCAACAACTCCCTATTACTAACTAAATCCTTAAAATCAAAAATCAGCGCCTTTTTTTCAAATGTTCTGTCATTTCAGCTTAGATTAATTGTTCTTACGGGTATATTAACCATAAGTACCAGTTACCAGACTGAAGACAGTTGTATTGGGAAAATTTCCTCCGAGCAGTTTCTTCCTGTTTTTAAAGCAGACTTAAACCTGAGGTTAATGGCGGTCAGTAATGATATGGCTTTAGAGGTTATGAATAATAGCCTTGAAACCTCCGTACTGATAAAGGCATTCTATGCTTTAAACGGATACAAACCTGCATGGACAGTAAATAACTATCTTACATGGAACTCACGGGAATTCATAAAGCTGGTTGAAAGATCAAGAAATTACGGTCTTGACATGAATTCTTACAACATCAGATTAATTAGAAAGCTTGCATCAGCACTTCAGAAAAGCGATATTAATGGTGATAACATTAAACTAAGGCAGGATTTTGAACTTCTGATTACAGATGCCAGTTTTAAATTTATGATTCACCTTAACAGGGGGCTGTTTTATTCGGATAGTGATTCAGCAACTGCAATTTACATCAATTCATTACCGGGATTTTTAATGGAATCAATTTACAACAGCAATCTTGTTGGCAGCATATTAAGTTTACAGCCGGGAAACGCTGACTATAAACGTTTGCAGAAAGCGTTGGAGAAATACCTTGATAAAGTATCATTGAATGATACTGAGTATGACATACCAGCCCCGGAAAGGGATCCTGATAATGCCAGGATAAAGACCACGCAGGTGCTTATTAACCTTGGATATCTCGCTGAATCCGATTCGGATGTTGACACACTTTATAAATCGGCGTTAAGGGATTTTCAGAAATTTCATGGTCTTGAGCCGGACGGCAAACTCGACAAAAATACAAGAAATGCGCTTTCAAAATCCACCTTGTACAGGTATAACCAGATAGCGTTGAATCTCAACAGATTAAGAAATGAGCAGAATTTGGGAGATACTTATATTTATGTTAATATTCCTTCATTTAAGCTCAGGGTTATTGAAAAAAGTGAAGTCAGGAAGGTATTTAATGTTATTGTTGGAAAACCTGAAACACCGACACCTGTAATGTCAAGTAAAATTGAAAAGATTATAACAAATCCGTTCTGGAATGTCCCGAAAAAGATTACTCTATATGAATTACTGCCACAGATTAAAAAGGACTCAATGTATCTGAAAAGAAACCGGTTTAAATTAATGGATAGTGAATTAAATGTTACACAGTATAATAAAATTAACTGGGAGAATGTAAGTGCCGACAACTTTGATTATTATATAAGACAGGATGCAAGCAACGCAAATGCCCTGGGGATAATAAAATTCATATTCAATAACCCTTACCACATTTACCTTCATGATACGCCGGGCAAAAAGCTTTTTACAAAAAATATCAGGGCTTTTTCACATGGGTGCATAAGGTTGCAGAATCCTGATCAGCTTGCTGAATATATCGTAGAAAACAACTGCTGCAGCCAGGATAATGTACAAATAAAAACTTTGCTGGAAAGGGGCACTCACAGGGAAATTGAAATTACCGGTCAGTTAAATATTTATATCAGATATCTGACTTGCGAGGCAGATGATCAGAATAATATTTATTTCCTTAATGATATATATACGAAAGACAAAGAGCAGATGGAACTGTTATTTAATTGATTAGTCTAAATATTATAGGGGGGATTAATAATCTTTGATTTCAGCAGATAGTCCTTGTCGGGATAATAAATAAACAGGCAGCTCTTATCCCTGATTGTATTAATAATGTCTTCATAATTCTCCTGCGATAAAGCAGGGCAACCATAGCTGCGGCCAAGGCGGCCATGAATTTTTATAAATTCCTCATTAACATAACTGGCTGAATGAATTACTATAGCCCTCTCCATGGCATTATCGTTAATATCCTTTTCCAGTCCGGTCAGGTGCAAAGAAAGTCCGTGTTTTCCATAATATGTATCACCGGTTAAAAAGAAGCCAATACTGCTTTTGTACGAATACTTTTTATTCGAAAAACTGTCGGCATAATTTGTGCCGGAGTTTTTGCCATGAGCAACCAGAGATTTAAAAAGTATACTGCCCTTGCTGATATCAATGACAAAAAAGCGCCGGGCGTCGGATGATTTACTGTAATCAATAATTGTGAGTATTGAATTATTAGCTGTTACATTTTTGAACCTCAGCAGGTTGTAACCCTTAAGTGCCTGTGCTAAGGCCTCAGGATTTAATGCGGGGTCATTTATTTTTTTATAAAGATCCTGTACGCAGGAAGCTTCAAAGCCTGCGGTAATATGGTCAGGGGCATTGCTGACAGGCATTTCACTGGTAATTGAAACGAACTGCATTAACATAAAAACAAGAGTGTATATACCAGCCATTTCTTTTAATTATATAATTCCGGCAAAAATAAGACATAAATAAGAATTTTATTTTAATTTTTTTTAACAGATCAACTTCTTTTTTGTAGACCGGTGGCATGATTATTGCATAATTTAAGCGTAGTATCTAATATAATTAATTTATGAAAAGGCTTGTTTTTGTATCAGTATTTATGATGGTTTTAACATCATACGGATTCAGCTACGTTGATAAGCCTCCAATCAGATGGGGCAAAATAACGAAGGCAGAGTTTGAAATAAGTTCATTCCAGGGAGATACCTCAGCCGGTGCCGTTATCCTGTGTGATTTCGGGGATATTAAAATAACAAACCGCACTTTTTATACAAGACATGTTCGTATTAAGATTCTTAATGAAAACGGACTGAAGTATGCAAATATAGAAATCCCTTACATGGACCGGAATAAGCACGATGATATTATTGAATTTAAAGCCCAGGCATATAATCTTGAAAACGGGAAGATTGTAAAATACAAGTCAAGGCCCAGGGATATATCAGATATTAAGGTTGATAATAAATGGAGAAAAAAGATAATAACGATCCCTGAAGCCAAGGCAGGCTCGATAATTGAGTATTATTATACTATTGCTTCCCTTGATTTTATAAAGCTTGATGACTGGTATTTTCAGTCTGAGATACCTGAATTATGGAGTGAGATAAGGTTTGACGTTCCCGAGCCTTTTATATACCTGGTAACATATCAAAAAGGGAAAACTTTATCACCAGATGAAGAGCAAGAATTTGGCAAAAGCCTTGAATGGCTTTATAATACAAAGAGGCTGAAGAGGAGAATTGAGCTGGCTCAGAAAAACCATATACTTTATGAATCATCTGACAAAAACTACAGGGTTTATGTGATAAATGACATGAAGAAGAAAATAATCATGAAAAATATGCCCGGAGTAAAGAATGCAGACGGATTCATAAGTATAAATGATTATTATCCGAAATTACGGTTTCACCTTTTTGAATCTTCAGGCAGGTTACCATGGATATACAGGCCGTTAATCTATACTACGCTTGATGATTATGAAACAAGCACCAGGTGGGAGATGTATCATTCAAACAGGCAAACAGGCTATGTACATTATCTGCTCGACACATGGCCGGAAATGAATGAAAAGATGCTTGAAAGTGATCGGTTCGGGATGCAATTGTTAAAACATATAAATTATCTGCCTGTTTTTGACAGTATCCTCAGGGGTAAAAGTTCCCCTGAAGATAAGATGATCGCAATTTATGATTTTGTACATAAGTCAATGAGCTGGAATAAGCGATATACTGTTTATGTGGATAACGGACTGGCAGAAGCGTTTAATAAAAGAGAAGGCACAAGCAGTGAAATAAACATGATAATGATTTATCTTTTAAAGAGGGCAGGACTGGATGCATATCCTGTTTTGCTGAGGACAAGTGACCTGGGAATGCCGGAAACCGTTTATCCTGTGCATAATCAATTTAACCACGTCATTGCCCTGGTAAAAATTGGGGGGGATTCGTACCTGCTTGATGCGATTGACCCGGACAGGCCTTATAATACACTTCCTGAAAAGGATTTATACACCAGGGGATGGATAGTAAGCAAAGATGATTATGGGTGGGTTAACCTGATACCGGTATCTCCGGGGACAGAAGCTGGGGCCCATATATTTATATTATCTATCTTACCCGCACTGCCAGCTGAGCCGAAACCAATATAGCCCATAATTAATGTCCTGTCTTTAGCTTTCAAAACAGGATTAATCATATCATTAAAGTAGACCGTTATGGTTTTTTCAAGAATATTTCGAATAACCTTCACCCTGTGCCATTTGTTATTCTGCAGATTAATATCAATACTTGTATTAGCACTTATCTTTGTGAGCACTTCTTTATTAACAAGGAAAACATTATGGGAATCTTCACCTCCTTTTGAAGCCAGCTTAATGTAATAGTAATTAGAGGTATCTTTTAACCCGTAAACAATAGATATGCTGCGGTCAACCTGTCCTTCCCCGGTTGGCATTATATCAAGTTCCATTATGAAATCGCTGTACATATGTGATGAGATTATTGCTAACATATTTGGGCGTCCCATTGAATCGGTGTATCCGGTCTTTTCAGAAAATTCAAGATAGTAGTTTTGCTTGTCACGGGAGATACTCCAGTGATCAGGATCGGAAAAATTAAAATCTGCCAATGCATTCTTACCTGAAAAGTCCTGGCTGTATTGAATTATATAACCCAGAGGCAGCTCCTGAGAAAAAGATGCCAGAATAAATAATGAATTAATAATTACTAAAGACCAAATTTTTTTATTCATAGGCCATGATTATTATGTATAATAAAAATTTAGGCAAAAATGATAATTGGAAGTCAGAATAAAAAATAAATAAGGGATAAATATTAAGATTTAGTCAGGACAGGCTCGTGGTATTTATAGATAAGTTTCATCAGTTCATTGTTATTAATGGGCTTGCTTATAAAATCATCAAATCCTAATTTAAGATAAATATCCTCAGCCCCTGACATAATACATGCTGTCTGCACAATAACAGGAAGGTTTTTTCTGATTTTCCTGATTATCTTTAGGGCTTCACATCCGTTAATTCCGGGGAGTTTAATGTCCATCAACACTAAGCCAATATTACTGTTCCTTTTGCAGATTTCTATAGCCTGCTCGCCACTCTTGACTATAAGATAGGATTTTATGTTCTCCTGTTCGAATAATTCCTTAAAAAGTACACAGCTAATATCATCGTCCTCAACTATAAGTATCATATTCCCGTTTTTATTCACGATAAAAAAATTAATCTAGCGAAGATATCTTTCTATTTAAGGGAAGTCAATACAATGTTTTAACAAATTGTTAACAATTTTATGTTAATAACCTTTTAAAGATTTATCCTGCCTGCCAAAGCTTCGTCTTCCAGAGTACTCTGTATGGTGGACAGGCATGGCGCAGGCAGGGAATCAGGCATATTTTATAAAAAATTAATTTTAATTGAAATTTTGAAATTAAATTAGCTATTCTTAAGCGGTGTTTATTAATATTCCGGAATGAAAAACGAACAAAGGCAGCAAAGGGTGCATTTTATAGCTATTGGAGGTGCAGTAATGCATAACCTGGCAATTATATTAAAGAAGAAAGGATTTATTGTCACTGGATCGGACGATGAGATATTTGAACCCTCCAGATCAAGGTTATCAGAGAATAAATTATTACCCGGGAGGGCGGGATGGCAGCCTGATATTATAAGCAGGGACATGGATTTTATAATTCTGGGTATGCATGCAAGGAAGGATAATCCCGAATTATTGAGGGCAATGGAGATGGGGATAAGAATATATTCTTACCCCGAATATATTTATAAAATGACAAGAAACAAAACGAGGGCAGTCATAAGCGGCAGTCACGGCAAGACCACCATTACTGCGATGGTAATGCATACATTAAATTATCATAATTACATGTTCGATTATCTTGTGGGGGCTAAAATTGAAGGCATGGATTTTATGGTCGGACTGTCGGATGATTCAAAAGTTGCAATTATGGAAGGCGATGAGTATTTTTCTTCGCCGCTTGATCCTGCGCCCAAGTTTCACCATTACAGGCCGCATATAGCTTTGATTAGCGGCATAGCCTGGGATCACATTAATGTTTTTCCCACATTTGAAGAATATGCCGGGCAGTTCCGTTCATTTATCGGGAAGATTGAGAATGAAGGTATTTTGATTTACAATGGAGATGACGGGCACTTGAAGAATATCATTAAAGGATTAAGGAATGATATACAAGCTATTTCATATTCAACTCATCCTCATGAAAATGATCATGGTACAATAAATCTGTTATATAACAATAAAAAGATACCGGTACAGGTTTTTGGCGACCATAATATGCAGAACATCAATGGTGCCAGGCTGGTTTGTAACCAGCTGGGCATAACAGATGCACAGTATTATAAGGCTATTTCCACGTTCAGGGGGGCTTCAAAGCGGCTCCAGCTCATTGGAAGCAATAACTATGCAAGTATGTACATTGACTTCGCCCATTCGCCCTCGAAGCTGGAAGCTACGGTGAGAGCAGTAAAAAATCACTTTCCCTGCATGGCCCTTGTTGCATGTATGGAACTTCATACATTCAGCAGTCTGAACAAGAATTATATAGGCAATTATAAAGGGACAATGGACCTTGCAGATGTCGCTATTGTTTACTATAATCCCGAAACATTGATACATAAGAGGCTTGCGATGATAAGTGAAGGGGAAGTTATAGATGCATTCGGTTTAAAAAGGTTAAAAGTGTTTACTGATCCCGGGAAGCTTGTGGAGGAATTAACATCGATGAGCTGGAAGGATAAAAACCTGCTGTTAATGAGCTCGGGCAATTTTTCAGGAATAGACATAAATGAACTTGCCGGTAAATTATTGAATAAATAAGTAAATTGACTAATCAAACGTTAACGAATTAATAAATAAGAACATGGAAATTAAAGGCACTGCAGTTATTGCAATACGAGATTTTGTTAAGGAAAAGTATCCTAATGAATTTAAAAAATGGTACAGTTCATTACCCGTGGACTCAAAAGCAATCTATGAAGGACCAATAGATTCCACAAAGTGGTACGCGGTCGAACATGCTGTAGCCAAACCTACGGCAGCTATTGCCAGGTTGTTTTTTAATGATGACATTAAAAAGGGAGCATGGGAATCAGGAAGATACAGTGCTGAAATGGCGCTGAAGGGCATATACAGAGTCTTTGTAAAGGTGTCGTCACCTGCTTATCTTATAGCCAGGGCGTCACGTGTTTTTGCAACTTATTACCGCCCGTGTGAGATGAAATCCGTTAAAAATGAAGTTAACAACCTTGTGCTTCACATTTCCGGGATGTCAAATCCCGAAAAGCTGATTGAGTTCAGAATCGGGGGATGGATTGAAAAAGCACTGGAAATATCGGGATGCAAGGATATTAAAGTGGAGATAACAAAGTCAATGGCCCGTGGTGACGCATTAACCGAATTTACTGTAAGCTGGGCCTGATTTTCCAAAAAATTTTCTGTTTTGTTTTGTGCCGAATTCAAATTGTTATACATTTGCACACCTGAAATTTAAAATGTTTTTTGGTCCGGTCGTCTAGGGGCTAGGACGCCAGGTTTTCATCCTGGTAACCGGGGTTCGATTCCCCGTCGGACTACGACAACATAAAGAAACCTCTTGTAAAACAAATAGTTACAGGAGGTTTTTATTTTAGGGGACAGTATGGGGGTCTGTACGTAATTATTAATAATGTGTATAAGATTACTATAGATTGATTGTCTATATTTAATGATAGTAATAGATACTTGTTAGAAATTAGCTGTTTGTTTGAGTTTAATAGTTACTCCAACCCAACCACTTTTTTTAATATAAATGTCTGTACCAACTAATGCTGAAGCATCAACTTTATAACCAATTGGGCCAAAATAGTTAACTAAAATGTTCATTAATTTTCCCCTGGTCAAGGAAGGATTGTGTTGCAAAATTACTTTTGCCATATTCAGATAAATTTAAAGTTAAAAAACTGCAATATAGGGATCCTTATTTATTATTATCCCTTCCGTGTGTATTTTTAAACGCCTTGGGTTTATCAAATGGCGGCATGAATATTTGTTGCTTTTATCAGATTAAAAATTTATCCTGATGAGGCCCATGGGGAATATTCCCTGTTGATATTCATCAATAAACTTTTTTTCCTGCTCATCGAAATACCTGAAGTATAAATTATCGTGGTCGGTCAGATTGGCAATATCCAAAGCGAATTCATAAGTAGCTCTCTTCCCATAGTGCATATAGCCTATTCTTGTGTCCAGCCTGAAATAGTTGGGGAATTGTGAACTGAAAGCATTCTTATCGTCTGTTTCATATAAAGCTTCCGGATCCTCCGACATGATATAGGGAGTATATCTTCTTCCGCCGGCATAAACAAGACGAACATTAAAATTCATTGAATTTTTCTGGTTAAAAAACATCTCGTAACCACCAAGGGCATTAATCACAAAGTTACCGTTATATACGGTATTTCTTTTTTTACCGTCGCTGGCCCTGCATGTTGAATTGAATAATGATGAAGTTATTAAGAAATAATAATTTTCATGAAAGAATTTTTCCAGTGT
>CAYWUI010000014.1:0-30318 GCA_964461435.1 uncultured Bacteroidales bacterium
AACTATTACCGGTTTCCTGTAATACTTTTCGACAAGGTACCGTTCATGTTCTGTTTGCAGGTCGATACCCCAGCTTACGGGGTATTCGAAATTCTCTCCTGATTTATCAAGTATCTCAATTGCACTTGTATAAGATATACGTTCAAATCTGTTCTTTATAACAGAACCAAGGCGATTTATTAATTCATTATCATATATATTGTTCAGGAAGTCCAGGTCATCCTTACATTCATCCAGTATATATTTTATCAGGTATTTGAGAAAATCCTCCGCCAAATCCATGTTATCGTTAATGTCGTAAAATGCTACCTCCGGTTCCACCATCCAGAACTCAGCAAGATGGCGCGGCGTATTCGAGTTCTCGGCACGAAATGTCGGTCCGAAAGTATATATCTGGGATAATGCCATGGCCCCCAGCTCTCCTTCCAGCTGTCCCGACACCGTTAAATTCGTTTCCCTGCCAAAAAAATCCTCATTATAATCAATTGTCCCGTCTTCTTTCAAAGGAGCATCCTTCATATCAAGGGTTGTCACCCTGAACATTTCACCTGCACCCTCGCAATCGGACCCCGTAATAATAGGAGTATGCAGATAAAAAAATCCTCTGTCATTGAAATATTTATGAATAGCATACGATACTGCATGCCGCACCCGAAACACCGCTCCGAATGTATTTGTCCGTGGCCTCAGGTGTGCTATCTCCCTTAAAAACTCAAGACTATGTCCTTTCTTCTGTAAAGGATACTCTTCAGCATTGGCTGTGCCATATATTTCGATATCATGGGCCTGTATTTCCATACTCTGATCTCTGCCAACAGATTTGACAAGCTTTCCTGTGACTCCAATACAAGACCCTGTTGTTATTTGTTTTAACTGATCATCATTAAAATTTGAACCATCTATGACAATCTGGATATTGTGTATAATTGAACCGTCATTGACTGCAATAAATGTAATGCCCTTGCCTCCTCTCTTTGTCCTTACCCACCCCTTTATATGCACCTCTTTATTAAAGTCGTTTGCCTTAAGCAGATCTTTAATTTTTGTTCTTTGCTTTTTTGCCATTTTTGCTTTTTTAAATTCATTGGAACTACCTTACAAAAATAAGATTTTGCAGATAAATACAAGCCCCATTTTGGCAAATTAAACCAATAAAAAAGGCTGCCCTTTTGAGACAGCCTTTCTTTATTGAGGTATTATAGCCGGTACTATTCACAATTTAAAACATGGTTGATCTCATATTCGGCATTTGTTTTATAATCTCCATATGCTGCCTTTTTATAAGCATCACATGCTTTTTCATTCTCCCCTTTTTCTTTAAGAGCATTCGCCAGTTCGTAATAAATTCTGGCTTCCTTCACTGCATCGTCTGCTTCATAAGCCAGTGCACTTTTTGCCCTCTCAATAGCTTTGTCATAATTACCCAGCAGGTTATTAACGGAGGCAAGAATGTAATATAAATCAGGATCTTCATTATTAAATTCCAATGCCAGCTCAATATATTTTATTACATCTTCATATTTTTTTGCTGATATTGCCTCATTTCCTTTAATTTTAAAATAATTACTCCCCGATTCTTTAGCCACATTAACGATAGATGTGTCATTCGCTTTTTCTGCAAACTCAATGGCGTTCCTTGTTGTTTCCAGGAATCCTTCTTCATCTCCCTGCTTCTTGCATATAAGACTCTTCATATAGTAGGCTTTATAGTATTCCGGCTCAAGTCCTATTGCCTTATTATAATCTGCTAAAGCTCCCTCAAAATCATTATTGCCATATTTATTCCCTGCTCTCATATTATATAGCTGGGGTACTATCTTTGAAGCTTTCGCGCTCACACTGGGTTCATTATACTTATCAGCTACCTTAATAGTCTCTTCAAATTTTTCAATTGCCTCATCAAGCTTTTTCTCATTATATAATTTTAGGGCTAATTGGTAATATAATGCGGGCAGTTTTGATTCTATCTGTATTATCATCTCTTCAGCCTCTATAGAGTCTACTGTTCCAAGTTTCAAATATATATCGATACATTCATCAAAATGTGCTATAGCCTCATTCAGGCTATTTGACTGTATAGCACTGACTCCACTATTATATGCTGCCCTAAAATCATCGAGTGTCTGGCCCGAAGAAATACCGCCAACTGCCAGAAGTGATACAGATATAATAAATGCCCTCAATATCAATTTGTTAAATTTCATTATTGTAAAATTTAAGTTAATGAATAAAAATAATTTACAAATATAGCCAGATCATTTAATTATTAAAATCATTTATTTTTTCTTTAGCAACGAAAATGCCAATATTTCAGGCATGAAACCCGTCACTTCTTATGTTATAAAGGAATCTTATGATGAACCACAGAGTTTCAGGTACTAACCCCCTGCAGATCACCGGACTTTCTTGAAAGAATATAATCCCTGTTCCCGGGCACACTTCAATATTACTCCCGATTTAACATACTCATTTAGATACCGTCCGGCTGCTCCCCTAACCGGCAATATATTATTAAACAGCTGTTCCAGGTCTGATAGTCCGAATTGCCGGGGTAACAGATCATGTCCGAAAAGTCCTAATTTTATTAGCTCGTTAAGTCTTTTCAGGGCAACAGGAATAATCTCATTATGATCAAATGCCAGCGAAGGCATTTTGTTAACAGGAAACCAGGCTGCCTTTTTTGCATCATCACCGGCCCTGACCAGAGCATTATCATAATTTATAAATCCATAAAAAAATACGGTAACTGTGCGTCCCCTTGGATCTCTTCCCAGCTTGCTGACAGTTACCAGTTGCTCAAGATTCTTTGCTGCCAGTCCCGTCTCCTCCCCAAGTTCACGGAAAGCACATTCTTCGGCTGTTTCTTCCATTTCAATGAATCCGCCGGGGAAAGCCCACTCCCCCTGAAAAGGCATATGATTCCTTTCTATCAGTAAAACCAGAAGCTCTCCCTTATTATATGAAAACATAATTATGTCTGTCGTCAGGGCAGGCCTTGGAAAATCATAACAATATTGAGCCATATCCATAAGTAATTTAAAAATATAAATCCAAAAGCACATGTATTAATGCATAAATCCTAAAGTATAAATTTTAAAGCATAAGTTCTAAAGTATAAATGTTAAAACTTAAAATCTGAAAAATAAGTTTCAAAGTATAAGTTTTAAATAACAAATTTAACCGTATTAACATAAATCGATATAATAATTTCACGTATAAATAAGTTTATAAGCTGAAATTGAAAGAAGAAAAATATATTTATTCTTTTGTTTTATCATTTTATGTATCTTGGAACTTATAATAACGTGATTGTTACCTGAAATCATAATTTACTAAATTTGTGCATGTACTTGCAATAAAAAAAACTCCTGATGTCAATAGTGGTTGAAAATGTAACAAAGAAATATGGTTCGCAACTGGCCCTGAAAAATATTTCCTTCAATGTCAAATCAGGAGAAATTGCGGGATTTATCGGTCCGAACGGAGCCGGAAAAAGCACAATGATGAAAATTATCTGCGGCATAATAGCCCCGGATGCAGGGCACGTTAAGGTTAAAGATTATGATGTCATCAGTGATCCTGCTTATGTTAAGCCGTCAATAGGATACCTGGCGGAGAATAATCCCTTATATAATGATTTATATATTGGCGAATATCTGCATTATCTCTCAGGTATATATAAGCTCGGGGAAAAAGCAGGCTCACGTATTAAAGATACTATAAGGTTAACCGGACTGGAAAGAGAGGCTAACAAAAAAATCGGGGAACTGTCAAAGGGTTACAGACAACGTGTCGGACTGGCACAGGCAATACTTCATAATCCCGATGTCCTTATACTCGATGAGCCTACGTCGGGTCTTGACCCTAATCAAATTATTGAAATAAGAAACTTAATCTATGAGCTGGGGAAAAAGAAAACTATCCTGCTTTCAACGCATATTATGCAGGAAGTAGAAGCAATATGCGACAGGGTGCTTATAATTAATAACGGTGAAATTTTAGCTGATGATAAAGCTAAAAATCTTCATTCCTATGGTAAAAAATCATCGTACACAATACTTGTAGAATTTAATGTGCCTGTAGACGAACCTGCACTTATGAAAATAGGGGGGATTGAAAAAATAAAAGCGGTTAATGACTGTAGCTGGCTTATACAGCCCCTGGAAAACAAGGATATAAGACAGGAAATATTCAAATTTGCCGTGGAAAACAATCTGACAGTTTTATCACTTAGCAAGAAAGATAAAAGCCTGGAGGAAGTTTTTCATGAACTAACAAATTAGTAAATATTAGTGCATTAAATCAAGTGAGTATTTTTTTAATCTGAAAATATAAATATATTTACCGGTTCTAAATAAAAAGTAACAAAGCATTAATTAATAAAAGAATTATTATGGGATATTTATTTACATCTGAATCAGTATCTGAGGGACATCCTGATAAAGTAGCAGACCAGATATCTGATGCGCTGCTCGATGAATTTTTAAGATATGATCCTGATTCCAAAGTTGCGTGTGAAACATTGGTAACAACAGGACTGGTTATTTTAAGCGGTGAAGTAAAAACAAATGCATACGTTGATGTCCAGCAACTGGCAAGAAATGTCATAAGAAAAATCGGCTATACGGTATCTGACTATATGTTTGAAGCCGATTCATGCGGAGTGATATCAGCCATCCATGAACAATCACAGGATATAAACAGGGGTGTTGAGAGAGGGTCCGAAGAAGAACAGGGAGCCGGGGACCAGGGCATGATGTTTGGTTATGCAACGAAAGAAACAGATAACTATATGCCCCTTTCCCTGGAATTGTCTCACCTGCTGTTAAAAGAACTTGCTGTAATACGAAGGGAGAGAAAAGAAATGACTTACGTGCGGCCTGACTCAAAATCGCAGGTCACTATTGAATATGGAGCTGACAACCAGCCGCAACATATCCATACTATAGTTGTTTCCACACAGCATGATGAGTTTGATACCGATGAAAAAATGATTGTCCGCATTAAGACAGACATCAAAAATATCCTTATTCCCCGGGTTCTCTCAAAATTACCTGAACGCGTAAAGAAACTGTTTGGCAACAATTATATTTTACATGTTAATCCTACAGGAAAATTCGTTATCGGCGGCCCCCATGGAGATACCGGACTAACAGGAAGGAAGGTTATAGTAGACACATACGGCGGTAAAGGTGCACACGGCGGCGGTGCATTTTCAGGAAAGGACTGTTCAAAAGTTGACCGCTCGGCAGCCTATGCAACACGCCACATAGCAAAAAACCTTGTGGCTGCGGGCGTAGCCGATGAAGTGCTGGTTCAGATAGCCTATGCTATTGGTATCGCCGAACCTGTCGGCCTATATATTAATACTTATAATACCGCCAGGGTAAAGGAAAGTGATGCAGAGATAGCTGTTAAAATAAGGGAGATGTTTGACTTGAGGCCCAGCTCCATAATAAAAAGATTCGGACTTAAGAACCCTATATTCCTGCCCACCGCTGCATACGGACATATGGGAAGAATTCCCTATTTCGATAACATCACAATTTACAGGAATAATGTGCCCGAAACCAAAAAGGTGGAATTCTTTACATGGGAAAAAACAGATTATGTAGATAAAATAAGAGCAGCATTTAAACTTTAATTAGAATTAGTCAAATAAAACTTTTTTAAAATTGTAAAAATTACTATTTTGCTCATTATAAAAGAATTCCTAATTAATAGATAAAATCAAAATGAAACCTATAACGTTAATCCTAATTTTATTTGCCTTCTTAACATTTTCCCTGTCTGGACAAAACCTTGTACCTGCCCTGATAAAACTTAAAGATGGAGGTAATGTCGATGTTTATCATTTCGGACAGCTTGAGTGTAACAAAACCAGGTATTTCGACAGTTATATCATGCTTAAAGGAAGATATGAAAACATCCCTACAGAGATCAAAGATTACAATACTATAAGTAAAATGGTCTTAGTTGGCTTTGATGATCCTCCTGTTGCATCAGTGGGAAATGAAAAGGCAAGAATTACTGTTTATAAAAGAAACGGAGTAATTGTCGACCTCGTTGATGCCGAACTATTTTTGTCCTGCTACGGGGTGGATGAAAAATATAACCAGATTAAGGTACAGATAATGAATCCGCTGACAGAAAAGGTTGTTGAGAGAACAATCGACGTGAGAGATATAGACTCTATAATCTTTAAGGAAGTAAATTAATATATCATAAACGATGCTTATGCTTGCGGGGGCTCCTTCCAGTCCCCGTTTTCTTTTATTAAAGAAATTAACTCCTCCACTGCCTCTTCTTCCGCTATGTTTTTTTTGACCGCTGTCCTTGCTTTATAGAGAGTTACCTTATTCTTTCCTGTGCCCACATAACCGTAATCAGCATCCGCCATCTCGCCCGGTCCGTTTACAATACATCCCATAACAGCAATCTTCAATCCTTTTAAATGTGAAGTCCTTTTACGAATTTTAATAACTACCTCCTGTATGTTAAAATTGGTCCTCCCGCATGAAGGACAGGATATATATTCTGTTCCCGATATTCTAACCCTTGCCGCCTGCAAAATACCAAAGGTTGTTGAAACTATTTCACTGGCTTCAATATTCCCTGAATTTGTGAGCCATAATCCGTCACCCAGTCCGTCCAGGAATAAGCCCCCTGTGTCAGCCGCGCTCTTGAGCCTAAAATCCTCACTTTCAGTTTCATGATAATCCCTCCTGATAATTACAGGTACATTGCAGCTTCTGTTTATTAACTCACAGAATAAAGCCCTCTGTTCTGCAAATCCGTTAATATTATTGGTTTCCGATACCAGTATAATTGTTGAATCGGCACAAATCTCCCTGATAACGCGATCATTTAATTCATCATAAAATATTTTTACAAAATTCATCTTGTCTGACTTTTCCCGTTCGCTAAAATAATCTGCTAAAGAAAAAAGAGGAAAATAATTATGCTTTATACCCTTATATCCTTGCCACTTTTTAGAGTCCATAATTATTCCTTTGGCCTCAGGAATGTCAATTTCAGTATCAATATCATTCACATACAAATAATCCGGTGCCTTATTACTGTTAAATGAAAAACCTTCCTTTCCCATATTCGCCACTACAACCGGATGATATTCACCACCGGTATTATTTACAGCAATTGTTTTTCTTTTATCATATCGAAACGGATTAAGAGGATAGCCCGATAAAGGCTTTATTGATTCATGGCTGCCGCGGTCCATAAAATAATTAACCAGTTTCCTGGCAACAGGTATCTCCTCTTCAGGATCTTCAGTAAGTGATATACGGACAGTATCTCCTATGCCATCAGCCAGCAAGGCCCCTGCTCCGA
The DNA here is from genome assembly GCA_964461435.1 of uncultured Bacteroidales bacterium. Classification (GTDB taxonomy): domain Bacteria; phylum Bacteroidota; class Bacteroidia; order Bacteroidales; family UBA10428. The sequence goes on from CAYWUI010000014.1 coordinate 7,351, forward strand.
CAGCAGATTTTATCCTTCCGTCATCACCCTCCCCGGCTTCAGTCACTCCAATATGCAAGGGAAAATGCATACCTTCCTTAAGCATCTTATTCACCAGTAACCTTGTTGACTGTACCATAATCTGTGTATTACTGGCTTTCATAGATATCACCACCTTACTAAAATTCTCCTGCCTGCAAATTCTCAGGTACTCCATTGCAGATTCTGCCATTCCCCCGGGAGTATCGCCATATCTGCTCATAATCCTTTCAGATAAGGAACCGTGATTTGTTCCTATGCGCAAGGCTGTGTTATTTTTTTTACAGACATCAAGAAGCGGAATAAACTTTTCTTTTATGTTTTCAATCCCCCTGGAATACTCATTTTCAGTGTATCCTGATTTTTTAGATTTTTTCCTGTCGGCAAAATTTCCCGGGTTGATCCTTATCTTCTCAACAATTGCTGCTGCATGTTCAGCAATAACAGGATTAAAATGAATATCAGCAATTACCGGCGTGACATATCCTTTATGCCTGAGCTCGGAAACAATAGCGGACAAATTTTCAACATCCTTAACCGAGGGGACGGCGATTCTCACATAATCGGCCCCTGCATTAATCATCCTTATGCACTGGTTTACTGTGGCCTTTATATCCCCCGTACCGGTATTAGTCATTGATTGCACCCTGACGGGATTGCCGGCACCCACAGTTACTTTACCTATATTGACTTCATCCGTTTTTCTGCGTGAATATTGTGTAAAACTATTACAATATTTATTAGGGACAGCGCCCATATTTTTTCATTTTAAGAGGGACCACTTCAAAAGGGACAGCATCCATTTAATATGGGGAAAAAATATGGGCGCTGTCCCTATAAATTAATGTCAAAAATAGTAATTCAGCATTAAATATTTTATATTTACCTGTAGCCATATTATTATTATGAAAAAAATTTTTGTTTCAGGATGTTATGATATTTTACACGCCGGCCATATTCAGTTCTTCACTGAAGCCAAAGCCCTGGGAGATCACTTGATAGTATGCTTTGCTTCAGACGAGGTTTTATGGAAACACAAAAAACGCCGCCCCTCGATACCGCAGGAGCATAAAAAAGCTCTTATCCAGGCATTTGAAATGGTTGACGATGTTGTCATAGGTACAAATATGGAAATAGGATTGGATTTTAAAGACCATTTTCTCAATATTAAACCTGATATTCTGGCTGTCACTGAAGATGACCAGTATACGGGAAAAAAACGCAAATTGTGCTCCCTGACCGGAGCTCAATATTATGTACTGCCAAAAACTCCGCCTAAATTTGAGCCTGTATCTACGACCAGTATTGTAAAATGGATTCGTGCACCCCAGGAAGCACCGCTAAGGGTCGACTTCGCCGGGGGATGGCTTGATGTGCCACGCTTTGCAAAAGCAGGCGGTTTCGTGGTAAATTGTGCCATATCGCCCCTTGTCTCTTTGCAAAGCTGGGACTATGAGAAAAGGTCCGGACTGGGAGGGAGTGGGGCATGGGCACTCCTTAACGGTGAGGACGGGGTTGACAGTGAGCTGAGACTGGGCGTAGGCTGGCAGGATCCTGCGGTTATCCAGGAAACGGGTTTGTGCGTATGGCATAGCGGAAAGCGTCCCCGGCTGCATATTAAACTTAGCGGCAACATGTTAAAAGGGCTTATGGCTCTGTACTATACCAAATGCGAACACGACACACCCAGCGTCGCAGAAAAAAAGCGTAACTATGAACTGATATTCAGGGCCAGCCAGGTTGCTGCCAGTGCAGTACTGACTGAAGACCTTTATAAGCTGGCTGAGGCTGTGGGAATGAGCTACAAGGCACAAACAGAAGAAGGAATGAATGCCCTTGTTGAGGCTAAAAATTGCCTCGCCCGTAAGTATTGCGGGGGCGGCTGGGGTGGCTATGCCCTGTACATCTTCTCAGCCGTCACAGACCGCGATGCCTTTGTCACCAGGTATGCCCAGGCTATAGCAATTGAACCTTATATCAGAAAATTTTAATTTTATCATTACATTATTAACAACAAAATAAATTCTGAATATGGTTGGTACACTTAACGAAGTTTTAATCGATTCTATTCTTGAGACACTGCCACTTGAATTTTCTGTAATAGATAAAAATGATAAAGTGCTTGCCTGGAACAGGCATGGCACAAGATTATTTAAAAGGCCTGTGGCTGTTATTGGACGCGATGTCAGGGACTGCCATCCTAAAAAGAGCCTGCACCTGGTAGAAAAGCTTCTGGAAGAAATGAAATCAGGCGAAAGGGATAAAGCCAGGTTCTGGATTGATCTTGATATTGATGATGCCGGTTCCCCGCGGAAAATTATGATCGAATATTATGCTCTGCGTGACAAAGATGGTAAGTACCTTGGCTGCGTGGAAGCTACACAGGATATTACGGACATTCAGAAGCTTGAAGGACAAAAGAGGCTGCTTGATTAACCCACACAGGGAATATAGGGGAAGCGCCCATATAATATGGATCGCACCTATATAATAGAGATAGCGCCAAAAAAAATACGGGCGTTGTCCCTCTTTTTAAATTAAAAATTGGAGGTAATTATGTGCAAAAAAACTGTCTTTATCCTGATATTTTCATGTTGCTATTTTAGTCTCGTTCATTCACAATCAATGAAAATAAAAAAGAATGACGGAACTGTAATTACTTATAATATTAATGAAATTAAGAAAATAACATTCAGCACAATAACAATTTCTGAAGATCAGCAGAAAAAAGAATATCCGGCTGAATCATTGTCATCACCCGAAAATTATCCCAATCCTTTTAATTCATCTACAACTATTAGTTATAATATTCCGCAAACCGGGGATGTTGAAATTTCAATATATGATTTGAAAGGACAAAGAATAAAAACATATCAAATTGGCAAAACTCCTCCCGGAAATTATTATCTGGAGTGGGACGGCAAAAATGAAAATGGTCAAAAAGTAATTAGTGGCACTTATATTTATAAGATAATTTATAATGGGACAATACGAAGTAATAAAATGTTATTAATAAAATAATAAAATATTTATCCGATGAAAAGCATAGTTTGTTCATTCATTATTATAATTTTTTTATTCCCGTTGGCTGCCGGGCAAACAATATATATACAAACAACTGATGGTACCGATTCATATGACTTATCTGAAATTGATGATTTGACTTTTGAATACACTTCAGCCAAGGCTTATCTTTTATCAAAGATTGCTACACTGTACCCTGATAATTCATTTGGTTTAAGGTTCTTTCCTGATTTAGCCGTAACGGTTATAAATGAAAGAGACGCATATCCCTTTCGCATGTTTGTTGTGGCAGGTGTCACAACCTATCTTTTTGAGGGAGATTCTATAGAAAATATTACAAATGTAACCGAAGTATTATCAAAAGGTGATCCTGGTGAGTTTGACAACGGTTATGCGGGAATAGGCGGAGTTTATTATCACACTGACGGAAAAATGTATGCCCTTTATCATGGAGAAGATCATGAAGATATGCCTGTGTTTCCAAATGGGATAGCCGGATTCTATGCCTCTGTAGGTCTTGCAATTTCCGAAGACAACGGACTCAGTTTTACTAAAGCAGGTCCGGTCATAACCTGCCAGAAAGATAAATATTGGGAAAGTTTTCCTGATCAACCCGACAGAGGTTCGGGTGCTCCTTGTTGTATTAAAAGCAGGGACAGCAAATATCTGTATGCTTATTATGGTGATGCTTCACGGGTTGACTGGAGAGGAGTTCAGATTTTCATGGCACGGGCAGATATATCCTCAGATCCGCCGGTAGCAGGCAACTGGCATAAATATTATAATGGGAGCTTCTCACAACCCGGAATAGGGGGACTTGACAGTCCGGTTATAACAGTTATTGATAAAAATTATGCAAGTTCTGGAAACCCATTTGTAACATATTCCGATTATCTCGATAAGTACATTATGTTTTATGACGTCGATGACTGGTACTCAAGAGAATACTTCGGAGAGTTCGGATACTCGGGAACATATGTAGCATATTCTGATGACGGTATAAACTGGTATAACCATGAAAGAATCATTAGCGGTATTGCGGCTCCAATAGTCGGAGAGCCTATGTCCTGGCATCCTGCAATTATCTGGGATGATTCAAATGAGCAGGAAGGATTACTCGTCTATTCTTACAGCAGCAGCTGGGGCCTTGGTGAAGGTCTTATTCCACACTACATGGTCAGCCAGAGAATAAAATTTGAAAAGTAAATTAATTATTCCCTTATGACCCTGACTTCCCCGTTGAGCCCGAGCTTTATTATGCCCGACGGCTTTGCTTTTGTCAAATCATCCTGCCTGTAGCTCACCACGTAATCTACAGAATTGATTATCTCTTTGCTTATTTCGGCATATGTCCGGGGAGCCGGGGTCCCGCTTATATTGGCTGATGTTGATACAACAGGCCTTTTATACTGCTGTATAAGCTTTTTACAGAAATTGTCCTTTACGATCCTGATCCCAACAGATCCGTCACCTCCGAACAGGCTGGACGCAAGATTCCTGGCTCCCGGATAAATTATTGTAAGGGAATTCACGGCTGCCTCAATTAACTCCCCTGCTATATCAGGAACCTCTGCATACCTCTCCAGGCGATCAAGTGAGTCAAGCAACACAAGCATACCTTCCTTGTCCCCGCTTTTTTTTATTTCATATACACGCTCAACGGCTTTCTCATTTGTAGCGTCACAACCTATGCCCCATATGGTATCGGTGGGATATAAAATTGTGCCTCCCTGCTGCAGCACTTTTAAGGCCGACTGAATATCCTTATCCACTTTTCAACAGGTTTTTATAAGCATTTATAATATTCGTTGCCACGATATTGTCATTAAATTTCTGTACATAACCGTATCCTTCACTGGCCATTCTTTTACGTAATCCCGAATCTTCGACCACCCTTTTTATTGCATCAGCAAGCTCTTCAATATTAAAGGGATCAACATATAAAGATGAAGGTCCTCCCGCCTCAGGGAAACAACCATATTTTGATGTTATTACGGGTGTCTTTGAATACAGAGCCTCAATAACAGGTATGCCAAATCCTTCAAAAACCGAAGGGTAAACAAATACATATGCCGCCTGGTATATTGCCGGCAAATCCTCATTTACTATCGATTCCAGGAAATATACTTCCCTTTCTTTACTCTGGTCAATATATTTTTTTACTTTTTTATAATAGCCTGTTCTGGCTCCAATTACAACCAGTGGCAATTTCAGCTTTCCGGCATCCATCGCTTTTAACAGTGATAACAGGTTCTTTCGCTCTTCGATAGTTCCTACATATAATACGTAAGATTCAGGGAATCCGTATTTTTTTCTTATCCTCTCTTTTTCAGCATTATTTAATTCTTTTCTGAAAACCGGGTTACAGCCCTGGTATATAACTTTTATCCGGGATTCATCAATGCCAAAAAAATTTTTTATGTCATTTGCCGTCTGCTTGCTGACAGCTATCACCAGGTCGGCAATCTTACAGGCATATCTGAATTTCCTTTGATATATCTTCCTGTCAGCGTACCTATACAGATGCGGAAATCTTAAGAAGATCAGGTCATGAACTGTAACTGCAGTTTTTATGCCTGATTTATGAATATTGTACGGAAGTTCGTGACTAAGGCCGTGAAAAATATCCGGTTTATCTTTTTTTACCTGCCCTGCAAGCGAAAAACTTCTCCAGTAGCCTGGAAAGTTCCTGTGAATAAATCCTGCGGGTTCTTTAATAATAAACTTTCCTTCAGTAGCCTTAAAAAGGCAGCCCTTCACGGAAGGAGTATATAAAACGTATTCATTTTCAGGGAAATATGAGTACAATGCACGCAGGACATTCCTGCTGTAATTTCCCAGTCCGCTTATATTAAAAAAAGCACGCTTGGCATCAAAACCGATTTTCATAAAAAATATCTTTATTACACCTGGTATAATAAATATACAACCTTATATCAGCTATCCTTCCCTTACAAAATGTGAAACATTAGAAATAGCTATCATGAGCAGGCTATCTTATATTATAACCGTATATTCTTTATCCTCTCCATAGCTTCAAGCACATTATCGCGCAACGCGAAGGCTGAAAACCTTAAATAACCTTCTCCTGAAGGTCCGAAACCGGAACCCGGCGTAGCTACGACGTTTGCATCTCTCAACAGTTTGTCAAAAAGCTTCCACGAATCAATATCTTTTGTTGATTTTACCCATACATACGGGGCATTTATCCCTCCATAGACCCTGAATGGCAGTTGCGACAATTTTTCCCTCATTATCCTGGCGTTTTCCATATAATATTGAATGACTTCACTTACCTCCTTTCTGCCGGCCTCGGAATAGACAGCATATGCTGCCTTCTGCACCGGATATGACGTCCCGTTAAATTTTGTCGACTGCCTCCTGTACCATAATGAATGTAACGGGTACCTGTCACCTTTTGGTGTCAGAACCATCAGCTCTTTAGGTATAACTGCATATGCACACCTTGTGCCGGTAAACCCTGCTGTTTTAGAAAAACTCCTGAACTCAACAGCCACTTTCCTTGCTCCTTCTATCTCGTATATAGAATGGGGTATTTTATCGTCCTGTATGTAAGCCTCATAAGCCGAGTCATAAAGAATAACCGAATTGCCGGAAGCAGCATAATCAACCCATTTCTTTAAATCCTCCTTTGAAGCCGTGGCCCCCGTCGGATTATTAGGAAAACATAAATAAATTATATCTGCTTTTTCCCGTGGTATATCAGGAATAAAATTATTGTCCTCGGTACACGGCATATATATAATACCTTCGAAATAGCCATTATCCTGCATTTTCCCTGTACGCCCCGCCATTACCGAAGTATCAACATATACAGGATATACAGGATCAGTAATGGCTATCCTGTTATCATTGCCAAATATTTCCTGTATATTACCCGTATCACTCTTGGAACCGTCAGAAATAAATACTTCATCAATATCTATCTTTACGCCCCTGCTATTATAATCATTTTTTACTATCGCCTCCCTCAAAAATCTGTATCCCTCATACGGACCGTAGCCCCTGAATGTTTTAATCTTTGACATCTCATCGACGCCTTCATGGAATGCCTTGATAACCGAGGGTACCAGCGGAAGGGTAACATCCCCGATGCCCATCTTTATTATCTTACTTGCAGGATTAATCCTGGTATATTCATTCATTCTCCTTTCAATCTCCGGAAATAAATAACCTGCCTGTAATTTTAAATAATTTTCGTTTATCTTCGCCATGATTTTTGTTTTAAAACGGGAGTAAATATACTCAACAAATTTAAAATAATTGAACTGCAGGAATGAATTACCTTTATGCAAAAATAAGCAAGGAATTAAACTTCTACGGTAATACCAGTCCGGTTGAGCTTACTGAAAAATACGGCAGCCCTTTATATGTATACAACGAATCAATCCTCAGAAGCAGGTGCAAAGAGATTACAAAAATTATTGACTATCCCCATTTTGTTGTAAACTATTCACCAAAGGCAAACAGCAATGTCGAGATATTAAAAATTGTAAGGGACGAAGGATTATCTGTCGATGCGGTTTCTGCCGGAGAAATATATGTTAATCTTAAAGCGGGCTTCAGCCCTGAGCAGATTTTTTACGTCTGCAACAATGTGTCTGCGGAAGAATTATCTTATGCTTTTCAGTCCGGTGTTAAAATAAGCGTGGATTCCGTTTCGCAATTAGAGTTATTCGGAAAATTAAATCCCGGAGGGGACGTTGCCGTCAGAATAAATCCGGGAATAGGGACAGGTCATCACAGTAAGGTTATAACAGGCGGCCATGGCACAAAATTCGGCATTGACATAAAACATGTGGAGGACGTAAAGAATATTCTCGCCAGCTATGATCTTAAACTTACCGGTATTAACCAGCATATAGGTTCATTATTTATGGACTCGGAAGCATATCTGACAAGTTCAGCAATAATACTGGATATAGCCGGACAGTTTGAGAGCCTGCAATTCATTGATTTTGGCGGCGGCTTCGGCATACCCTATAAAAAGCAAAACAATGAGAAGCGCCTGGACCTGCAAGCACTGGGTAAAAAGCTTACCCGCATGATTGATAACTGGACCGGAATATATGGAAGGCAAATTACATTTATCGTCGAGCCCGGCAGGTATATTATTGCCGAATGCGGCATACTGCTCGGTGCGGTAAATGCAATAAAATTAAACCATGATATTAAATATATAGGTACTGATATCGGATTCAATGTTCTGCCCCGGCCAATGCTTTATGATTCACATCACGACATTGAAATATACAGAAAGGATTCAACCCCGTCCAAAAAGTCCGAGAGCATCTGGATCGTCGGGAATCTTTGCGAAAGTGGGGATATAGTGGCAAAAGACAGGATTCTTCCTGAAATTTATGAGAATGACATTATTGGCATACTGGATTCAGGAGCCTACGCCTATTCAATGAGTTCAAATTATAACAACAGGTTAAGGCCTGCCGAAGTGCTGATAGATGTCAATGGTAACGACAGGCTGATAAGGAAAAGAGAATCGTTTGAGGATTTAGTGGATAATTTTATTTAGCTTTAGGTAGTCTTTAAAATGTTCATCGACAAATGGAAAAAAATTTCTTTGTAAAATCGCACGGATTAGGAAATGAATATATAGTCCTTGATAGCGAAAATATAAGTTTCACTCTTGCCGGTAATGCTGTCAGGCGCATTTGTAATGTCAATTACGGAATTGGTACTGACGGTGTTTTATTAAAAGTAACCTCGGAGAAAGCAGACTTCGGACTGAAGATCTATAATCCCGACGGTTCGGAAGCCGAGAAAAGCGGCAACGGACTGAGGATTTTCTGTAAATTTTTATATGATTATAAGTTTAGCGAAAATGAAAAATTCTCTGTCGAAACCCCCGGAGGGATTGTTAAGGCAGAAATCATGGAAGAAGAGAACAAACGTGCAAAAACTATAAGGATTGATATGGGCAAAGCCATTTTTACAAGCAGGGATATACCTGTTAATTCTGATAAAAATGAATTCATTGCTCAGAGCTTAACCGCCGGAGATAAGAAATATGAGGTTAGCTGTGTATCGGTAGGAAATCCTCACTGTGTGATAATAAAAGATGAGCTTGATATCAGTGAAATAAAAAAATACGGGCCTTTACTTGAAAATCATATTCTTTTTCCAAATCGCATAAATGTACAATTTGTTAAAATAATATCTGAAAATCTTGTTGAAATATTAATCTGGGAGAGAGGTGCGGGTTACACCCTTGCTTCGGGCAGTTCTTCATGTGCTGTTGCCAGCATACTTGTCAAACGCGGATTGGCTGACAGGCATCTTATGGTAAAAATGCAGGGAGGAATACTGACCATTGAAATTGATAATGGATGGAACCTGCGTATGACAGGTGAAGTACGGGAAATTGCCAGTGGCATATTATCAGGTGAACTGATAGATGATTTGGAAATCAGACTGTCTGAATAAGCATAAATAGGCACAAAAGACGTTAATTCATTAATCAATACTTATTAGAAAAGGCATATAATATTTATTTGTATAAAAACCACTGATTCATTATTTTCACCGAGATTTTGTTCAGCCATATAATTTAAATAAAATTGAAACTTATATCTGAAAAATCACACCTTACCGGTGAAATTCAAATACCGGCCTCCAAATCACATACGATTCGTGCTGTGGCTATTGCAGGCATGGCTGAAGGAAAATCTTTGCTTGTAAATCCTTTAGTATCATCGGATACTTTGTCATGCATAAATGGCATTAAAGAGTTCGGAGCGGCTGTAAACCAGCTCAGGAACCTTGAAATTACCGGCATTAAAGGAATAATAACAGCTGACTGCAAAAAAATCGATGTCGGGAATTCCGGCACAACATTACGTATATTAACTGCCCTGGCAGCCCTGGCATCACATCCCGTAACATTTGACGGTGACGCATCAATAAGGCAAAGGCCCATGATTCCTTTACTCAAGGCTTTGGAAAACCTTGGTGCAAAAGTCGATTCAAAAGATGGTAAATGTCCCGTTATTGTCAGGGGGCCAATAAAAGGAGGAAAGACATCGATAAATGGCATAAGTTCACAATTTGTCACCGCCCTGCTGATTGCATGTCCGCTTGCAGAAAATAATACTGAAATATTTGTTGAAAATCTGCATGAAAAGCCATATCTTGAAATAACTCTTGACTGGCTTGGAAGACAGGGAATAAAGTACGAAAATAAGGGACTTGACTGGTTTAAAATAAAGGGCGGCCAGCGGTATAAAGCATTTGAACGTTTTATCCCTGCAGATTTTTCTACTGCTACTTTTCCCCTGTGTGCTGCGGCCATTGCGGGTTCAAATGTTTTAATCAGGGGACTGGATTTTTCCGATCACCAGGGAGATAAGAAGGTATTCAGGTTTATAGAAAAAATGGGCGCCCGTATTAAACATACAAGTGAAGGGGTCCTTGTCAGCAGTGGCAAGCTCCGGGGTATTGAAATAGACATGAATGCAACGCCCGATGCGTTGCCTGCCCTTGCTGTGGTAGCATGTTTTGCCGAGGGCAGAACACGCTTATTTAATGTTGCCCAGGCCCGCCTGAAAGAATGTGACAGGATAAGTGCCACGGCAACTGAACTTAAAAAGATGAACGCAGAAGTGGACGAGCAGGAAGACGGACTAATAATAAAAAAAAGTAAACTTGCCGGAACGAATGTCTGCGGCTACGACGATCACCGTATGGTTATGGCCCTGACTTTAGCAGGAATAGCTTCTGAAGGACAGACTATTGTAGATTCTGCTGAATCTGTTAACATCACTTATCCCTCTTTTGTTGAAGATATGAAGAGCCTGGGAGCAAATATTAAATTGACGGACTAATATTAAATTGACAGACTAATAATAATATAATAGTAAATAACCAATAAACAATAATAGATATGTTAGGATGTACATATGGAATACTGTTTAAAACAACTGTTGCCGGCGGTTCTTACCAGGAAGGATTATCAATTAATATTCAGGGTGTTCCGCCCGGATACCTGTTCAGGGAAGAGGAGATATATACTGAGTTAATGCTTCGAAAGCCCGGACAGGGAGAGCTGACCTCGCCGAGAAGAGAGCCCGATGTGCCAATTATTTACAGCGGTGTTAATGCTGCCGATACTATGCCTGGCTTTTCAAATAAAGGCTATACCAACGGTACTCCTTTTGTAATTCTTATTCCTAACCTCGACAGGCATTTTGAACATATAGAACAATACCGCGTAACAAACCGAACCCCGCGGCCCGGACACGCATCCTATGCATCATATCAGAAATATGGCGAATGGGATGACTCTATTGGAGCCGGATTTTTTAGTGGCCGCTACACCTCATGTATTGTAGCAGCAGGCTGTATAGCTAAAAGAATACTTAAAGACCACGGCATAGAAGTGACAGCTTACGTAAAAGAAGCCGCAGGAGTCAGTATGGGTAATATGCCTGTTGAAGAAATAAGAAAAAAAGCAGCAGCATACCGCCAGATCAGAAAGAAGTACGACCCTATATACCAGTATCTCTTTGCCTCGGGAAAGTTTAGCCAGGATCTACGCTTCCTGGAAAAGACGGCTATATTAGCAACCCTGGAGGACAGGATACCCGACATTCCAAAGCCACTCTTCGATGTGGGAGAGATAAGGGAAAAATACGGAATTAATCCAAATCTGTTCTGCCCTGATCTTGAAGCTGCCGATGCTATGAATAAAGAGATAATTCGAATTATGAATGAAGGAGACTCTTCGGGAGGAATAGTTGAAGTTATTGTCTCAGGTGTTCCTGCAGGCGTGGGTGAACCCGTTTTTAATAAACTCGACGGCGAACTGGGAAAATTAATGAGCATAGGCACTATCAAAGCAGTTGAAATAGGTTGTGGTACCCGGGCAGCAAAGATGACCGGCTCACAATGCAATGATGCGATGAGAGTAAAAAACGGTAAAGTAATATTTACCTCTAATAATGCTGGGGGCATAACAGGGGGACTGACAACCGGACAGGATATTATTGCCCGGGTAACGGTAAAACCTACACCTACAATAGCCAGGCCGCAGCTTACTATCGATAAAGTAAGCCTTGAAAATAAGCAGCTTGCTGCCGTAACACGGCGCGACCCTACTATAGTTGCCCGTGTATGGCCCGTTGTTGAGGCATATACCGCACTTATAATACTTGATAGTTACGCTCAGCACCTTGGATATGAAGCTTTGAAACCCCGTAAATAGCCGTCTACGTCAAATCAGGATTTCTCTCTTTTATATCAATTATAGCGCATAAAATATTTATTGCAATTAATTAAAAGCAACATCAATATTTGCATTCAGTTTATGGCCCCGCAAAAAAAAATTACACGATTCATTCAATTATCTCCACGAATTTGTTTATACTTTACACTAGAAATCTTGATTTCCATAATATATTTCTTATTTTTATCCCGCTTTTAAAGGATAGATTATTAACCAGTTATATTACTATCTTTACTTAAAGAATAAGTTGAAGCCAATACCAGCATGTTTACTTTCATTTTGAAATTGTTAAAGATTAGGCCAAAAGAGGTTTTTATGCTGATCGTAACCTCCTTGCAGGCTATATGCGTAGGTGTCTACCTCGCATCATTTGATATTGGCTCCCATGCTATATTCCTGGATAAATTTCAAACCGACCAGATTCCTTTGGCTTTTATAATGTCAGGATTATTCGGAGTAATATTAATGTCAATTTACACTTTCTTTTCAAGCAGGATATCATTCAGGATTTTTACAATATTTAATTATCTTATAATCGGAATTATTACAATACTCTTATTTTATTTTGCCGAATTTCGTGATCTGGTGAATCTGCATGCCCGCGGATATCCGCTTATGCTGCCATTTACATTAATGTTCCCCTTTAATATCATTATATTGTTAACTTTTTGGCACTCTGTAAATAATATTTACATCAGGGACCAGAGCAAACGGCTATTGCCTTATATACAGTTAAGCCATATAGGAGGTATTGTTTTAGGAAGCTGGGGAATTATTTTATTCCTGTTCATATCATGGAATCTGAACCTAATAATATTAGGCAGTGCTATCAGCATTTTAATTGCATTTTTTCTGCAACTGATTATCAGTCCTGTTCATAAATATTCAAATATCTTCCTGCACCATAAAAAAAAGCTAAATCCAATTCGCTCAAAATTCATTGAGCTATTTTATACAAAATATACTTTTTTGCTTGTTGTTTTTGTTTTTCTTTCAGCCCTGATAGGAATGATCATACACTATGACTTCATAGACATGACTCGTGACAGCTATCCTATGATTGTAGGATTTGCAAAGTTTCTCGGACTATTTACGGGAACATTATTTATTCTTATATATGGTGTCAATAGGTTTCTTATCAGAAAAATTCTGTATTCATATGACTCCCCCTACAGCATGATTCTAATACCTGTCGGCATGGTTGTCCTGACAATCATAGCAATAGTAACATATTTTTTTCTTGGCTGGTCCAGGGCAATATTCAGATTCACCTTTATTTTTCTGCTTGTTGCAGCTGTCAAAGCAGGATATGAAACACTAAAAAATACTATCGAGTTACCGTCACTGAAAGTATTGTTCCAGTCCCTGGATATAAGATTTCACAGATCAATAATCCCCCGTATGGAAGGTACTTTCAGGTTATTTAGCATGATCTTTGCCGGATTAGTACTTATCGGATTAATACAGCTGAAATTTCATAATTCAAACCAGCTCCTATATATAGTTATAATATTGTCCCTGTTATGGATCTTTATTGCAGTAAAACTGGTAAAGTCATACCAGGCTGCTTTAAAGAATATTATTAAAAAAATAAGAATTATTGTTAAAGCTAAAGAACATGATCTTTCGAGTGTTGATAAGCACTTTCATGAACTATTAAATAGTGACATCCCGGGCAAGGTTATCAGTGCCCTGTCAATATCGGCAAATACCGAGCCCCTTTCGTTTGAAAAACACCTTATAGACCTGTTAAATATCCCCTCACCTGAGATCAGAAGATATATTTTATGGAAAATCAATCAATTGTCAGTTTTTAACGCGTTGCCCGGAATTAAAGAAATTAAAATTAATGATGATGATACTTCTTCCGTTAACCTCAAAACAAATACCATTGAGGTTTTTGAAAAAAAATTAATGCTGGCAAAATCCGGTTCATCGGTTGAAAGACTGGCAAATTCCAGGAAAATTAATGAGAGGATACTGGCCTGCGATATCCTTGGATTTGCCGGGGGCATTAAAGATTCAGGAAGCTTGTTGATTAACCTGGCCAGGGATTTTGAACCTGATGTTAAATTTGCCGCAGTAAAGGCAATGACCAGATTAAGCAATCCTGAACATACACATATCCTCATCGGCTATCTGGCTTCTCCTGTATATTTTTCATATGCGTTTGAGGCTCTTATAAGAGTAGGTGACGAGGCTCTGAATCAATTAGAGCAGGTATTCCTGTTACCTGATGCTGATAACATTTTGCTCTCAAGAATTGTAAAAATATATGGTAAAATTGGAAGCCCCAGGGCCCATGACCTGTTAATAAACAAGATTGAAAACCAGAATAGAATTATTGGCCGGCAGGCGATAATTTCATTAAGAGAGTCAGGATTTCAGGCAACTCCCGGCAATATAAACAGGATACTGAATGGAGTCGTGAGAATTCTGAACACGATGTCATGGAATCTTTCAGCTCTTCAAAGTATAGGTATCTCGAGCAAATTCCCTCTCCTGGAAGACGCTTTAAATGCAGAACTGGCAGATAACTACAGGGTTCTTTTCCATCTGTTGTCGCTGGCCTATAATTCGACGGCCATAGCTAACATCAGAAACTTGTTAGGTAATGAAAATGACAGAGATATCAGCTATGCCATAGAGATGCTTGACCAGATTGTAAATGAAGAGATAAAACAGGTACTGTTTCCCGTACTGGAAAACCTGTCCATAAGGGAAAGAGTAAAACAACTTAAATATTTTTTCCCTGCAGAAAATATTTTTAAAAATGAATTAATATCTGAAGTCATTACAAGAGACTATAATGTTATATCTTTGTATGCTAAGGCTTGTGCAATATTTAGCTGGTTGCAGCTAAAAAAACAGGACATCGATCAGGTTCTGGTTTCTAACCTTTTTCATCCGAGTAAGCTAATAAGAGAATCTGCTGCTTATATAATTAGCAAAATAGATAAAAAATATCTGAACAATGTATATCCAAGAATTGAACGCGGTATTGTAAATGAGATAAAAACATCAATTGAGCAGGCAAAGAACAGTCCTTTATATCTTATATTTAATCGTATCCAGTTTTTGCGTCAATGCCCAAAGCTGGAAAATATCCCCGAGTATGTATTACTTGATTTTGCCGGATATCTCGAATTCCATAAACCTGATAAGGAAAAGGAAATTACAATAGACCAGAATGAAAAAGTCTTTTCGCTTCTGATGGTCGTTGAAGGTACTATTGAAATGATTGCCGGGGGTATTAATGGCACAACTTTTAATAAATTCAGCTTGATATATACCAGCGCCATTGCAAATGCCATTAATAGCAAATTAATTCTTAAGACGGGTAAAAATACTGAATTCTATAGCATCGACAAAGAATCGTTAAATATGATGATATTTGATTACACCGATATAAGAAGGTCTATGTTAGATTGTATTGGGGAATTATAAACCATATATATAGAATGTTGTAAATTTGACTAAAAATAACCTATTGATATCTCCGGATTTATGAATTTTGAATATGATATATTTATTAGTTATGGTCCTTCAGTAAAGAAGGAAGATGAGTGGATAAACCAATGGACTGCAAAATTTTGTGAGTACCTGGCTATTATGATTTCCAGGTTAACAGATCGGGACCCTGTAATACTTTTACACGATGATCTCAGAACCAGGAAGGAACTGCTGGGAAACGACATAGCCAATATATTCTCAAAGACCGCAATATTCATAACAATAATTGCGCCGGAATATATTGAATCAAAAGAATATCTAAAAGAGCTGGAAGAAATATATAAGATAATATACGTGAAGTCAGACAGCACCTCCACGAGTATTAGCCGCTTTTTTAAAGTACATACTCACCCTGTTAAGGAAGAGCTTCAATCCGGCTTCCTTGAGAATGAGTTAAGTTATGATTTTTACGAAATAAACAGGTACAATAAAAAAGCTAAAACATACGATATAAATGAAGAAGATGAGTCATATAAAAAATTCTGGTCAATATTAGTTGATTTGGCTTACGATGTATATAATTCATTGCAGTCCCTGACTTCTGACAAGAAAGATATAAGCCAGCCACATGAAAAGAAATACATATATCTTGCAGAAACGACAATTGATCAAAAAGATAACAGGGATATCCTCAGAAGAGAATTGCAGTACATGGGGTATGGGATTCTTCCTGTAACCCAATTACCGGATGACGGAGATAAATTAACTGCCATAATAGAGAGTTATCTGAAAAAATCCGTCTTATCTATTCACCTTATGGGGGCATATTATGGCGATTATATAAAAAATTCCAAATATTCATTACTCGATTTTCAAAATCAAACGGTAAAATCTTATATTGATAAATCTGCGGAAACTGGCACCCTGGCACAACTGATATGGATACCAAATGATTTGAAAGCTTCTGACCAGCGTCAGTCATTATATTTGAAAAGATTGAAAAGGGATGTTGCACAGGAAAAAACAGAAATAATTGAAGCTCCTCTTGAAGTATTTAAATCAATCTTAATAAATAAACTTGAAGAGCTTAATGAACCCGCCAGTCCCAAAACCAAAGACAGGAAAAAAATCTATTTTGTTTATGAGAAAGATGAGAAAGGAATTATAAGTAACCTGATAAAAGAGATTGCCGGAAAAAATTATATTGTTATAGATAATGACCCTGACACAAAAAATAAAAAACTGGTTTCAAAGCATATTGAGAATCTTATTGAAACCGATGCTGTTATAATTTACAATGGCACCAGCAGTAAGGAATGGCTGGACAGCAAAATAAGAGATCTTATTAAAGCTCCGGGCTATGGCAAGGCTTCCCCATTTCTGACAATAGGAATAATATCAGATCAAAAGCCTGATAAGAATACCATGAATTTTCTATCCGGTTCCGAAGTTATTGTAGATAAAGAAATAAGCCCTGCATTTTTAAAAAGCTTTTTAGAAACACTTAATAGAAATAATGATAAAAGAAGCTGATATACGGGATGTAACCGGGGAAACTACCAAAATAAATCCATTCCCTGGCTTAAGACCCTTTAGTGCTGAAGAAAGCCATCTTTTCTTTGGCAGGGAAGGACAGATTGAGGTTGTCCTGGAGTATCTGGAGCAAAACCGGTTTGCTGCAGTAACCGGGGCTTCGGGAAGCGGCAAATCATCACTGATATATTGCGGATTGATTCCTGTTCTGCATGGCGGATTCATAACTGAAGCCGGTTCACGGTGGAAAATTATGGCTACACGCCCGGGAAACAGCCCTATTGAGAACCTGGCAAATGTGCTGGCCAAAAATGAAACAAAGAAAAAATATAGCGAAGATGGTCATGTTAAACAATATATATTAAATACTGTACTGAGAAGAAGTTCATTCGGACTGGTGGATGCCATAAGGCAGATGAAACCTTCCAGAAAGGAAAATATCCTCCTTATAATTGACCAGTTTGAAGAATTGTTCAGGTATAAAGAAAGCCGTAAAGACAGCACTTCGGTTAATGAAACCGAAGCTTATATTAAATTACTGGTTAATGCTTTAAAGCAGAGAGAATTACCAATATATATAGTGCTGACAATGCGTTCTGACTACATTGGGGAATGTTCACAATTTCAGGAGCTGACAAATTTAATCAATGACAGTAATTTTCTCATTCCTCAAATGTCAAGGGAAGATTTCAGAAATGCCGTATTAGGACCAATATCAGTAGGCAGAGCCGAGATCGACCTTCAGCTTATGCAACATATACTCAACACAATTGAGGACAAGACAGATCAGTTGCCTGTACTGCAGCATGCTATGATGAGAACCTGGGATTACTGGTTACATTATAATGAACCCGATGCCCCCATTAAGATGAGAGATTATGAAGCAGCAGGGAAAATGGAAAACGCCCTGTCCCGCCATGCTAATGAAGCCTATGAAGAACTAACTGATGAAGGTAAAGAGATTTGCAGGAGTCTTTTCAGATGCCTGACAGAACAGGGTGCTAATAACCAGGGTATAAGACATCCGGCCAGAATTAAATACATAGCGGAAATTGCGCAGGTTAGCGATCAAAAAGTAATTGAGGTCGTAGAAAAATTCAGGGCTAAAGGAAGATCGTTTCTGACACCCGGAGAAAACGTGCCCCTTGATGCTGATACAGTAATTGATATATCGCACGAGAGTTTAATGCGAATATGGGATAAGTTAAAGATATGGGTGGAAGAGGAATCCTCCTCGGTACAGATGTACCTGCGCCTGGCAGAAGCATCATCCCAGTACCAGCTGGGGAAAACCGGACTTTGGAGACCTCCTGATCTGCATCTTGCATTAAACTGGAAAAAGACACAAAAACCCAGCCTTACCTGGGCAAGAAGATACAACCCTGCATTTGAGAAAGTAATGGTTTTTCTTGATGCCAGCGAAAAGAAATTTTTACAGGAAGAACAAAATAAAGTCAGGCTTCAAAGAAGAGCTATTAACAGAACAAGGAAATTTGCTACTATTTCCGGTATAGTTGCTGTTCTCGTTCTTGCTTTGCTGTTTGTGGTATATAATTCCCTGATGGAAAATAAAAATCTTAATGATGTCCTTGCCAATAAAAACCTTGACCTGGAAAGAATAACGGAAGAGAATATAAAACTGCGTAAGCTGGCGGAACTGAGAGCTGACAAAGAAGCCTTTGAAAGAGTTATGGCACAGATTGCTGCAGATTCTGCAAGGATTGAAAAGCTGAAAGCTGAAAGAGATGTTTTGCAGGCCCGTGAAACCGTTACTGAAGTTAAACAATACAGCCAGAAGCTGGTACAGACTACCGAAATGGCTGAAAAGGAAAAGGAACAGGCAATAAAAACTGCAGAAAAAGAAAGAGTGGAACGCACTGAAGCTGAAAAGGAAAAAGAATTGGAATTCCGGAGAAGAATGCTGCAGATTGCCGAGACTATGGCATCAAAGTCCCTTACTGTCAGTGATAACAATCTAAAAGCCCTGCTTGCATACCAGGCTTTTAAATTTAATAAGGATTACAATGGCGAAGAAAATGATCCGGATATATACCAGTCACTTTATGCCTCACTGGTTGCTTTTAACGGTACCGCATATAATAGTCTGAAGGGACATGAAGGAGCAGTAAACTCACTTGTTTTCCTCCCCAATTCAGATGTTTTTTACAGTTCGGGCGGTGGTGGCCTAATCATGAGATGGGATATGAACACCAGTCCCATTATACCGAGAACATTAATCAGGAACAACTTCATTAACAGGAGCCTGGCTGTCAGTGATGACAACCGCTGGCTGGCATGCGGCACAGGAACATCAGAAATTCAGCTTTTTAACCTCAATACCCCCAATTTACCTCCCCAGATACTGGAAGGCCACAAGGGCTGGGTAGATGCCCTGTCTTTCACACCTGACAGTAAAGGATTGTTTTCAACAAGCACTGATAATTCAATAATATACTGGGATATGATATCAGGGACACATTCGGTTTTTGTTAACTATGACAGCAAAATAAACAGTATTTGTGTCTCTCCCGATGGTAAGTTCCTGGCCGGAGGTTCGGTAAACGGTAAAATTATCGTGTGGAACCTTTCTACTAATAAATCATCTGTGCTCTACCAGTCCGATAACCCCATACAAGCCATAAGATATAACAGCACAGGCACCAAAATTGCGTTTGGCACTAAATTAGGCACTTTGGGAATAATAAACCTTAATACAAATAATATATACACCATAAAAGCTCATTCGGGAAGGAGAATAACTGACCTGGCCTTCAGTCCCGATAACAGTCTTTTAGCTACGTCAAGTTATGACGGTACCATAAAAATATGGAACGCCAACAACCTTAATTTAAGGCCTGTTGAAATAAAAGCACTTGAAGCATGGGCTCTTTCCCTGGCATTTAATAGAAACGGGAAATACCTTGTTTCAGGGGATAACGCTGAAAAAATATTTGTATGGCCTTCCAGGACAGATTATATGGCTGAAGAAATTTGCAGTAAAATAACCAGGAACATGACGGCCAGGGAATGGGAGAATTATGTAGGTTATGATATAGAGTACCAGAAAACATGTGCCAATAAATAGCAATTTCACAAATCGAAACAAATTACAGGAATATGATAAGTTATATCAAATATGTATTTATTCTGATCTCTTCTTTCTTCTTTATTTATGTAAGCGGACAGGAAGACTGTCTGAAATCATTCCAGAGCGCAAGGCGGTTATATGATCAGGGTATGATTGACGAAATACCTGAAATACTTGCACCCTGTATCGAAAGTGGTTTTACGAGAACTCAGAAAATTGAAGCCTACAAACTTATTATTCTGGCATACCTGTTCGATGATGACCAGTATTCCGCGGAAAAGAACATGCTGGAATTTCTGAAAAAATATCCTGAATATGAAATAATGCCAAGCGACCCGGTAGAGTTTGTATATCTTTTTGAATCTTACAAAACAAAGGCTATTCTTTCCCTGGGTTTAACCGTAGGACCGAATCTTGCCAATCCAAGAATTATAGAACCTTATAATGCAGGAAATGTGACATATAGCTCCTCCTCAAATTCCACGGGAGCGGGATTTCAAATCGGACTGAACTTAAGCAGGTATATTTCCGACAAACTATTCCTGAACCTGGGAATTAATTATACAAGCAACAGTTATTCATTTGAAGATGATATAAAGGACTTCCGTAATTCAGATGAATTGCAGTTTGCAAAGATCTCCTTTAAGGAAAATATTGATTATATTGATGTACCCTTAACCATAGCATATGAGATAGGCACAAGAAATATTGACTATTATTTTTGTGCAGGTATTAGTGTTGGCAGTATCTATAAAGATACGGGAGAGCCAAGCCGTATATATGACGAGAACAGCCCCCCAATAACAGGAGCTGACATATCAATGACCGACTACAGGGAACGTTATACCTATTTTCAAATTATTGGAGCAGGCATTAAATCCAAAGTCCCGAGAGGTTTTGTCATTTGTGATATCCGCTATAATATCGGGTTAAATAATATCATTAATGCTGAAAACAGGTATAAGAGTACAGAGCTATGGTCCAAGTATTTCTATGTCGATGACGATTATTCAGTTAATTACGTCACTTTGTCCCTTGGCTATTATTTCTCTTTTTATAAGCCAAAAAAACAAAAATAAATTAGTGCTAAAAAGAAAAGTCTTATTAAAATGAGATTAATTACTTTCATAATATTATCATTTTCTGTTCTGATATATCTGTCTTGCGATAAGGATGAAATATCAAGTAAACAATCCGATTCATTTATAAAATTCTATGGAGGCCCCTCCCTGGATTATGGAGTTGATGTAAAGCAAACCGCTGACGGAGGTTATGCCATCCTGGGGACAATAACAACTCCCGATAAAGGGACTGATATGTGTTTAATTTTAACTAATATATATGGCAATTCCGTTTCAGAAACAAAATATTACGGCGGAGCCTATGACGATAAAGGAATATGTTTGCGAATGCTGGATGACGGCGGATTCATTCTCCTGGGCTCATACCAGGATTCAATCAGTGGTAAATCAGACGTGTTCATAGTTAAAACCGACAATTCAGGTGTTACACTTTGGGAAAAGAAAATTAACCTGAGGGACACCCTGGAAGGAATTGGCAACCAGGAAGGATACGACCTGCAGGTTAACAGCTCAGGTGACCTGGTAATAATAGGATATACCGAAACCAATGAATCATCTGCTGCGGCAAGTAATCAAAAAGATATACTTCAGCTGTTCCTGGATTCTGACGGTGACATAAAATGGCTGCCTAAACCATTAGGTTTTACGGTTGATAATGATATAGGGCACGGCATACTGGCGGATAATGATGAAAATATTATTGTCGGAAATACAAAAAGCCGCCCGGTAGGGACTACCAGATATCGTTCATTCATAATAAAAACCAATCAGCTGGGATCAATAAGCAGCGGCTTTAAAACCTTGTTTGATACGGAGATGAACTATATCAATTATATAAGAAGCCTCCCTGATGGCGATTTTCTCGTTGCAGGCACAATAGTAAGTGAAACCGGTACAAACATATGCCTGATGAAAATAAATAACCAAAACCTTGATATTAAATGGCAAAAAACTTTTGTTGATATACCGGACACTTATTGCACCGGACTTGAAGTGAACGTTAACGAAATCCTTATACTGGGAACACACGTGATTTCAGGAAGTGCCAGTAGCATGGTATTATTAGAAACCGATCTTGACAGTAACATAACCGGATTTTTAGAATACGGTATATCAGGCCAGATTACAGGTTTAGGGTTTGATATCACCGAAGATGACGGATTTATATTTACAGGCTCGAGTAAGACCGGGGACAATAGCGTCATTACACTGATAAAAACCAAAAGTAATGGTGAATTTTAGTATTTTTCATGTTCTCCCGAATACTTTCCTCATATGAATTATTCATTTTAAACCCTGTAATACTCATTTTATCAAATAGTAAGGATTTTTAATTCATTTAACAATAATTTTTAGAAAATTTGTACCCGGAGAAATCCGCCCTATTCGAAAATATATAAGCTATGATAAGTAAAAAATTCTTTGCATTATTCTTTATATTTATACTGCCAGTTTTCTCAAATTTTGTCTACGGCCAGCTCCAGCCCGTGCTTTCATATATTGAAGGCACA